>CAWBTF010000015.1:0-147726 GCA_963791595.1 uncultured beta proteobacterium
TACGCGCGGGACGCGCGTACCAGCGTGAGACGGAATGGCATCGCAGGCGCCCGGCACTGCGGCCGTGACTCGCAAAGACAAACGGCTCAGACATATCGCCTGAGCCGTTTGTCTGGTGGGCCCTGAGTGACTCGAACACTCGACCTACGGATTAAGAGTCCGCTGCTCTACCAACTGAGCTAAGAGCCCCTGAATTCTGTTTCGCCCGCCACGCACCAGCGAATCGCGTCTCTGGCGGGCGTGGATGGTGGGTTGTGCGGGACTCGAACCCACGACCAATAGATTAAAAGTCTACTGCTCTACCAACTGAGCTAACAACCCGGCAAGCCTGCAATTATAAAAGTCGTTCAATCGCCCGCCGGGCTTGAGAGCCTGACCGTCAAAAACGCTCAGACTCTGGCGGATCGAGCAGGGATTCTAGCGCGAGGTTCGCGGCGACCATGCCGAAAGTGGCCGTGACCATCACGCTCGAGCCGTAACCGGCGCAGTTCAGGCCTGCGTCGGGCTGGGCGCCGGCGGGCCGAAGCACGGCTTCGCGCGAATAGACGCAGCGCACGCCCATCGTTCCCTCGCGCGCCGCCCCGTGGAACTTGCGCAGGCGCTGGCGCAATGCAGCGAGCAGCGGGTCGTGCGTGACGCGGGCGAGATCGTCCACATGCACGGCATGCGCCTGGCGCTTGCCGCCCGCGGCACCGGAGATCACGAGGCGCGTGCCCGACCTGAGCGCGGCCACGGCAATCGCTTCCTTGGCGCGCAGTTGGTCGCAGGCATCGATCCACACGTCGACGGGTTGCGTCAGCAGTGCCGGCCAGTTCTGCGCGTCGGCGAATTCTTCGATCGTGTGCACGGCGCAACCCGGGTGGATGTCGGCGATGCGCTCGCGCAGCGCGAGCACCTTGGCCTGCCCGAGCGTGGCGCCGACGGCCTGCACCTGACGGTTGATGTTGGATTCGGAGACGTGGTCCAGGTCGATCAGCGTGAGCGCCGCGACGCCGCTGCGCGCGAGCGCTTCCGCGGCCCACGAGCCGACGCCGCCGACACCGATGACCGCGACGCGTGCCTCACGAATCTTCGCGTAGCCCGCGTCGCCGTAAAGGCGGCGCAGGCCACCGAAGCGGCGCTCCAGGTCGGGCACCAACGCGTCGGACCGCCCGATCAGGGCGACTTGATCGACGCCAACCGTTCCTTGCCGGCCTGCGCCGCCTCGGAGTTCGGGTAGGACTTGGCCAGTTCGGCGAGCGTGATGCGGGCGCGGACCGGGTCTTTCAGTTCGAGCTGGCAGTTCGCGATCGACAACAAAGACTCGGCCGCGCGCGGGTGCTCGGGCGAGAGCGTGACGAGCTGGCGAAATGTGTTGATCGCGCTCTGGTAATCGCGCTTGCCGTACTGCGCGTTGCCGAGCCAGAACAGCGTCGACTCATGAAACCCGCTCACCGGGTAGCGCCGCTCGAACGCCGCGAGCGCGCCGGCGGCCTTCTCAAAGTCGCCCTTGCGGAACACCGCCATCGCCTCTTCGTAGAGCCGTTTCTCGTCGGGCTCGGCGAGGAACTCCCGGCCGTCCACCGAGACTTTGATGGGCTCGAGCTTGCGCACCCGGTCGTCCACCGTCTGCACGATGTCTTTCTGCTTGCGCTGCACCTCGGCGAGGTCGCGCGCGAGCTGTTCGTCCTGGCCGCGCAGCTTGGCGTTGTCGGCGCGCAGCTGCTCGATCAGGTTGTTCAGCTCGACCATGCTGCGCTTCATCTGCACCATCTGCTCGTTGAGCAGCGTCAGCTGGGTGTTTTGCTGCGCCACCTGGGCGTTCAGCTGCGAGTTGAGCTGCGCGCTCAGCTGCGCGAGTTGCTCGACCTGGCGCGCGCGGTTCTGCTCGTTGACCTGATCGAGGCGCTGGCGCAATTCGAGAATCGCCTTGCGCGCCTCTTCGTCGTCGAACAGGCCGGCGCGGGCCGGAACGGCGGCGAGCAGCGCCGCGAACGCCAGCGCCGTCGCGGCCGCGGTGGCGGTGAACCCGCTCAGCATGCGGAAGGGAGCGCGCATCGGTGCCTCCTTCAACGCGTGGTCAGTTCGGCGCGCCGGTTCTTCGCCCACGCCGATTCGTCACTGCCCTGCGCGGCGGGCCGCTCCTTGCCGAAGCTCACCGCGTCGACCTGCGCGTCGCGCGCGCCTTGCAGCGCGAGCGCCTTGGCCACGGCCTCGGCGCGCTTCTGGCCGAGCGCCAGGTTGTATTCGCGGCCGCCGCGGTCGTCGGTGTGGCCTTCGATCGCGATCTTCTTGTTGCGGTCGGTGCTGAGCAACTTGGCGTAGGTTTCGATCGCCGGCCGGAATTCCTCTTTGACGACGTAGCTGTCGTAGTCGAAGTACACGACGCGCGGCAGGTTGCTCGCCACCACCGGCGACACCTTGGTCAGGTCCACCGGGGTGACGGCCGACTGCGCCGTGCCGGTGGAGGACGCCGCCGGTCGTGCCGCGCCGGACTGCGAGGCGCCGTCGCTGCGCCGGTGCTCGCGCGGACTGGCGCCGCGGTGGGGCGGGTCTCGACGGGAACGTCGGCATCGATCTTCGTGCTCGAGCAGCCGTACAGGGTGCCGAGCAGGGACAGCGCGATCAGGGTGTGTTTCATCGGGTTCATGGTTCGGGTCCTTTCGGTGGTCTTCGTCAAAGCGTCAATGCATGGGCCACGCCGCTCGCCGCCCGGCCTTCGGTGGGCCGAATTTTCTATCGTCCGTACGGTCCCCACACCGGCTCGCGCACATCGGCCGTGCTGGAGATCAAGCGGGCCTTGATTTTCCCGTCCAGCGTCGTCGTCATCAGCACGTCGCGGCCTTGGGATCGCGTCGCGTAGATGATCAGGCGCCCGTTGGGCGAAAAGCTCGGGCTTTCGTCGTCGGTGGTGTCGGTCAAGAGCACCCCTTGGGCGCCGCTCGTCGTCAAGTCCAGCGTGTGCAGGCGAAAGTCGTTGCCCAGTCGCGAAATATAGGCCATCGTGCGGCCGTCGGGGCTGATCGCCGGGCTGATGTTGTAGCTGCTTGCAAACGTGATGCGCTCGACCGCCGTGCCGCCCAGCAGCGTGCGGTAGATTTGCGGCGTTCCGCCGCGGTCGCTCACGAAATAGAGGCCCTTGGCGTCGGGCGCAAAGGCGGGTTCAGTGTCGATCGCCGGGCTGTTGGTCAGGCGGCGCAGGTTGTTGCCGTCGCGGTTCATCACGTAAATCTGCGAACTGCCGTCGCGCGACAAGGTCACCGCCAGCGTCTGCCCGTCGGGCGACCACGCCGGCGCGCTGTTCGAGCCGCGGAAGTTGGCCAGCGCCCGGCGCTTGCCGGAAGCAACTTCTTGCACATAGACCACCGCCTTCTGGCTCTCGAACGAGACGTAGGCGAGTTCCCGCCCGTCGGGCGACCAGGCGGGTGAGATGATCGATTCGGCGCTGTTCAGCGCCACCTGGCCGCCTTCGCCGTCGGCGTCGGCCACGCGCAGCGTGAAGCGCCCGCCGCCGCGGGTGACGTAGGCGATGCGCGTGGAGAACACGCCCTTTTCGCCGGTCAACTTCTCGAAGATGTAGTCGGCGATGCGGTGCGCGGCCAGGCGCAGGTCGCCTGCGTCGACAGCGTTGCTCTGGCCGCCGAGCTCAGCCCCCTTGACCACGTCCCACAGCTTGAAGCGAACGTCGAAGCGCCCGTCCGCGAGGCGCGACACCGAACCGGCCACCAGCGCATCGGCGGCACGGCTGCGCCACTCGGTCATCACCGGGCGGGCGGTTTCGTCGAGCGCGCCATTCGTGTCGATGCCGCGAAACGCGCCGCTGCGCTCGAGGTCCGCGCGCACGATCGCCGAGATCGCCTGGCCGGACTTGTCTTCGTCGCGAAAGCGCACGATCGCGATCGGCACCTGGGTGGCGCCGACGCCGGAAATCTCGACGCGGAATTGGGCGCGGGCGGCGCTCACGACGCCGAGTGCCGCGGGCGCGGCGGCCAGGTGGGCGGCGCAGCGAATCAGGGTTCTTCTTTGCATGACGGAAGCTGGGGCGCGGCGACGGTGCCGCGTCGCCGCGGAGGTGCGGGAGGGATCGGCGACAATGCGAATGATAGAGGGCAATAGAGGTGCATTCCCCATTGACCATGCCGCCGAACCCGCATTCGCTGACCGTGGTCATTGTCGCGAAGAACGAGCAGAGGAACATCACGCAGTGCATCGCCGGCGCATCGTTCGCCGACGAAGTGCTGGTGCTCGACTCGGGCAGCACCGATGCCACCGTGCGTCTGGCGCAGGAGGCGGGCGCACGAGTCGTGCAGACCGACTGGCCGGGCTACGGGCCGCAGGTGGCGCGCGGTTTCGCACTCGCGAAGGGCGAATGGGTGCTGTCGCTCGACGCCGATGAGCGCATCGGCGACGCGCTGCGCGCCGAAGTGCTGGCCGCGGTGCGCGGCGGCACACACGACGGCTGGCGCATCCCGCGCGTGTCGGAATTCTGCGGCCGCTTCATCCAGCATGGCGGCTGGCGCCCCGACTACACCTTGCGTCTGGGGCGGCGCGCGAAGTCGGGCTTCACCGACCATTTTCTGCACGCGCACATGACGGTCGACGGATCGATCGGCGAGCTGAAATCTCCGCTTGTTCACTTCAGCTACCCGGACCTGCACGACGTGCTGGAAAAGCTCGACCGGTATTCGACCGGCCATGCACGCGACATGCGCTCACGCGGCAAGACGGGCGGCGTGTGGAAAGGCCTGCTGCACGGCTGGGTGGCGTTCATCCGCACCTACTTCCTGCGCCTGGGGCTGCTCGACGGCCGGCATGGCTTGATGCTGGCGATCTACAACGCCGAGTACACCTACTACAAGTACCTGAAACTGATGTTCCTCGAGCACCCGCCGCAACGGCCGGCGCCGCCGGCATGAGCGCCCCGGCCGCAGCCGCGCCGCCCGCCGACCCGACGCTGCGCCAACGCCTGGCGCGAATCGCGCCCTACTTTCGGAACAGCCGCAAAGGCGTGGTCGCGGTGATCCTCTCGGCCATCGTGGCGGCGTCGACCGAACCGATGATTCCGGCGCTGATGCAGCCGCTGCTCGACACCGGTTTCAAGGGCGGTGCGCTGCCGCTCTGGCTGGTGCCGGTGGTGCTGATCGGCCTGTTCGCGGTGCGCGGCGCGGCGGGTTTCACGGCGCAATACGGACTGGCGTGGGTCGCGAACCGCGGCACGTTGGCGATGCGCAAGGCGATGTTCGAGCGGCTGCTGAACGCGCAGCCGATTCTCTTCACGCGCCAGTCGGCGTCGAGCCTGATCAACACGCTGACCTACGAGGTGCAGGGCGGTGCCGGCCAGCTGGTGCATTCGCTGCTGACGCTGGTGCGCGATTCGCTGACGCTG
Organism: uncultured beta proteobacterium; assembly: GCA_963791595.1. Lineage (GTDB taxonomy): Bacteria > Pseudomonadota > Gammaproteobacteria > Burkholderiales > Burkholderiaceae_C > JAEMQF01. Next base: position 5,366 of record CAWBTF010000015.1, read on the forward strand.
GTCGCATTGCTGGCGTATCTGCTGTGGCTGAACTGGCAACTCACCGCCCTCATCGCCGTGCTGTTCCCGGCCGTCGCGCTGGTGATGCGCACCTTGAGCCGGCGTCTGCACCGGCTCGTCGTGCAGGGCCAGAAAGCGATGGACCAATTGGCCTACGTGGTCGAGGAAAACGTGCTCGCCTGGCGCATCGTGCGCCTGCACAACGCGCAGGCCTCGCAGGCCCAGCGCTTCGAGGGTGTGAGCGAAAGCATGCGGCGCCTGGCGATCAAGTCGGTGGTCGCGTCGGCGACGATGACGCCCATCACCCAGGTGCTCGCGGCGTGCGCCCTGTCGGCGGTGATCGTGCTCGCGCTGTGGCAAAGCGGATCGCAGGGCGGCTCGGTCGGCGAATTCGCTGCGTTCGTCACCGCGATGCTGATGCTCGTCGCGCCGGTGAAACATTTGTCCGAGGTGGCCGGACCGATCACGCGTGGCGTTGCCGCGCTCGAGCGCGGCGTCGCCTTGATCGACCAGACCGCGAGCGAAAGCGACGTCGGCCATGACCCCGGGCGTGCGCGCGGCGAGCTCGAGCTGCGACGACGTGACGCTCCAATACCCGACCGCGCAAACCGCGGCGCTGAGTGGCGTGAACCTGCGCCTCGCGGTGGGTGAATCGGTGGCGCTGGTCGGCCCCTCGGGCGCCGGCAAATCGACGCTCGTGAACCTGTTGCCGCGCTTCCTCGAACCCAGCAGCGGCAGCCTCACGCTCGACGGCGTGCCGCTGGCGCAATGGAGCGTGACGGCGCTGCGGCGCCAGTTCGCGCTGGTGAGCCAGGACGTCGTGCTGTTCAACGACAGCGTCGCCGCCAACGTGGCGCTCGGCGACCCACCCGAGCGCGACAAGGTGCTCGCCGCGCTGCGCGCGGCGAACCTGCTCGATTTCGTCGAGACCCTCGCACAGGGCATCGACACGCCCGTCGGCCACAACGGCGAGCGGCTCTCGGGCGGCCAGCGCCAGCGCCTGGCGATCGCCCGCGCGGTGTACAAGGACGCACCGATCCTGATCCTCGACGAAGCCACATCGGCGCTCGATTCGGAGTCGGAACGCCTCGTGCAGCAGGCGCTCGAGCGCTTGATGCAGGGCCGCACCAGCCTGGTCATCGCGCACCGGCTGTCGACGATCGAACGCGCCGACCGCATCGTCGCGCTCGACGGCGGGCGCATCGTCGAGCAGGGCAGCCACACGCAGCTGCTCGCGCGCGGCGGCTTGTATGCTCGGCTGCATGCTTTGCAGTTCAGGAGTTGAGGTGATGCAAAGCGCTGAGCGATTTCCGATGGCCACGCTGGACCGCGCTGCCCGCCGACAAGAGGTCGGGCGCCGAAAGACAGCGTCTCAGGCGCGAATGAAGTACCGCGTCGTCATCCCGGTGCTGAACCAGCTGCAGTACACGCGCGATGCGTGGACAGCCTGCTGGCCAGCGGCACGCCCGCCGGCGCCCTGCTGGTCATCGACAACGGCAGCAGCGACGCCACGCCGCAATGGCTGGCCTCGCGCGGCCGACGTTGCCATCGGTTCGCAACCGCGTCAACCTGGGCTGCGGCGGCGCGTGGACGCAAGGTGCGCTGCTCGCGGACAGCCGAATGGGTGGTGCTGCTCAACAACGACGTGATCGTCTGCGCTCACGGTTTGATCCAGGCGCAGATCGACGCTGCGCGACCGCCATGCGCCTGGACGTGGTCAGCCCGGCACTCGTCGAGGGGTCGACTCGACTACGACTTCGACAAGTTCACGCCGGAGTTCCTGGCCAAGATGAGCGGGCACGCGTGCGCCAGCGGCTGGTTCCACGGCGTCTGCTTCTCGGTGCGCCGCGCGGTGTTCCAGAAGATCGGCTTCCTCGACACCGACCGCCTGCTGTACGGGCGCGAAGACGCCGAGTTCCTGGCACGCTGCAAGCGCCACGGCGTTCCGGTGGGCACGGTGGGCGACGCGCTTCTGCACCACTTCGGCATGATCACGCAGACAGCGATGAAGCAAGAACTCGGCGTCTCGAAGTTCGGCGACCACCGCTACTTCTACAGCAAGATCGGCCTGGGATGGTGGGGCCGCCAGAACGCCAAGTTCGCGCGCAAGGGGCAGGCGCGGCGCTGGTCCGAGGCGGAGCGCGAACGTACCGGCTATTCACTGCACATGGTGCATCGCAATGGCCAGGTTGAATTTCGTTGACACTTTCGCGCCGTGTCCCCTGCTCTGGCCGCGTGTAGCATAGTCCGATGAGCGAAAACCTGCTGACCCAAATCGAGCGCACACTGGCCGAAGTTCCCATGGACTTTGGAGGGGGATGCAGCGTTCGCAAAGCCTACGTGATGGCATGGCTGATTCGCAGATTCAAGCTGACGCCGACCCTGGACATCGGCGTGTATCGCGGCCGTTCGCTGTTCCCTCAGGCCATCGCCCACCGTGTTGCCGGCAAGGGCGTCGCCTATGGCGTGGATCCTTGGTCCGCCGCTGAAGCCGACGAAAGCGATCACGCCGAACTGCGCGACGAGATCAAGGCCTTCGTTCAGTCAACCAACTTCGACCAGATTTGCCAGGACGTGTCGCGCCGAGTGTTGGACTTCGGTTTGTCGCAACACACGCGAATCGTGCGAGCGACCTCGGCGGCAGCAGCAGAACAGTTCGCCGCGCAAGGTGTCGCATTCGGTTTGATCCATATTGACGGGAACCACGACACAGAGCCTGTTCTGCGCGACGTGCGAGCCTACTTGCCACTGCTGCAGCCCGGCGGGTTCCTCGTGATGGACGATGTGTCCTGGCCTTCAGTCGACCCGGCAGTGCAGGAGGCGGCAGCCCAGGCAGAGCTTCTGATGCGCCGGGTATCCAAAGACAAACGCGACGACTACGCTGTGTTTCGCAAGCCCGGCGCGAGCGACCCCGCCTTTGCACTGGGATTGCGGCTGCGGGTCCTGGCGCACGGGTGAGACGTGTACCTTCGGTGGCCGTTTCGGCGGCAGGCAACGCAGCGCGATGTACTCGTCCTCGACGACTTCTTCCCCAATCTGCTCACTGGATTTCGCGTCGCCGAATACAACGCCTATCTCGAGGCCATCCCTCGGCTGCGCGTTCTGTCCTCGCTGCCGGATTTCTCCAAGCAGATCGCGCACTATGCGGCCCTGTACCCGAGGCTCGCGCCGCGGGTACAGCGCTACCGGCGAAGCGAGCTCGCGAGTGCCGGGTTTGCCTACTTGAACTTCTTGAACAATGCGGACCGCTTTCTGCCTGACCTGCAGCGTGCGAACCTACCCTTCGCGATCACGCTGTACCCCGGTGGCGGATTTGGTCTGAACGAGGCGGACAGCGACGCAAAACTCAGTCGAATCCTGGCCAGTCCGAATCTGCAATCCATCACCGTGACGCAAGCGGTCACGAGAGACTATGTGCGCGCGTTCGCGGCTCGCCATGCACTGCGCACCGTGCCGATTCATGAAATCACCGGGGTTGTCGTCAATCCGTTGTACTTCCAGGATCGAACAGCATCGCACGGGCCTTACTACGGCGAAGGCAAACCCAAGTTCGATGTCTGCTTTGTCGCCGAGCGCTACATGGACCGCGGCGAGAACAAGGGCTTTCCGGCGTTCATGGCGCTGGCACGGGAGTACCGCGGCGCCGAGAACATGAAATTCCATGTTGTCGGCGGCTTCGGCCCAGTGGACTTGTCGGATGGAGAACGAGACCTCTCGATCCGCTTTCACGGCAGGCTCGAAACCTCTGAACTGCGGCGCTTCCTGCACGACATCGACCTCGTCGTTTCGCCGAACCGGCCCTTCGTGCTGCACCCTGGCAATTTCGACGGTTTCCCAACGGGGGGCTGTGTTGAAGCCTCGCTGTGCGGTGCCGCGCTCATGGCCACCGATGCCTTGCAGCAGAACCCGGGCTATGTCGACCGCGAGTCGATGCTGATCGTCGGCCCGCGGGCCGAAGACTTAGTGCAGGCGATGCGCTGGCTGCTCGACGAGCCGGCACGTGTGGCAAAGCTGGCTCGGGCAGGACGGGAACTCTCTTTGCAACTGTACGCGCCCAATGTGCAGATCGGCCGCAGGATCGCTTTGCTCGAGGAATCGGCGGGGGCCGCAGGGCTCGACCTGCGCTAGGCATCTCCAAGAATGGAATCGACTTCATTGCCCGGACGCACGCCTGCGGCAGCGCCGACGACGAGACGAGTTTGGATCGGGTTTCGATGAGCGTGGCGCCCTGCGTGAGCATTCTGCTTCTCGCCTACAACCAGCGCGAAACGATCGAAGAAGCGGTCTCGAGTTGCCTTGCTCAGACTGGCCCCGCCATCGAAATCATCCTGTCGGACGATTCATCCACCGACGGCACGGGAGAATTGCTCGCATCACTGGGGGCTGCTTACCGAGGTCCGCACCGCGTTCGCGTGAATCGCAATCCCATCAATCTGGGCATCGGCGCGCATCTGAACAAACTGGTCGAACTTTCCGACACCGAGCTGCTGCTCGTCGCTGCGGGCGACGATCTGTCACTGCCGCATCGGGCGCAGGCAGTCTTCACGGCATGGGAGGCCAGTCAGCGTCGGCTCGATCTGATTGCCAGCAACCTGATTGACATCGACGCACAGGGCAATGATTGCGGCGTGATCCGGGTCGACGAACTATCGAGTTGGCATTCCGTCTCCGCATGGGTCGCGCGCAGGCCCTACGTCGTCGGGGCCGGGCACGCCTGGACTCGACGGTTGTTCCAACGATTCGGCCCGCTCCGACCGGGCATCGCCTACGAAGATCAAGTGATGACGTTTCGGGCACTTGCCTGTGGCGGCGCGACCACGCTGCGCGATCCACTGGTGCGCTACCGGCGCGGCGGAACGTCGGCGAAGGTGCGGCCCATCAGCGCCGATGCGGTGCGCTCCAGGATCGCCATGCAGAATCTGCGCCACCTCGCTGAGGCCGAACAGTTGCTTGCCGACGCACGCGTCGGGAATTGCCCGGCCGCAGTCACGGAAGTCCTGGCGCGCGAATCGCGTAAGCAGCAGTACCTTCGAAGTCTTCTCGATGCACGCGATTCGACAGCGCGTGCCGCCTGCCTGGCGCGCGCGCACGACGTGCCGATCGCTTGGCGCTGGCGCAAATTCGCGCAAGTCGAGTGGGCCGGGCTCAAAGGTCTTCAGAACCGGCTGCGTCGCTGAATCGTCGACGGGCCGTCAGCCAGGAGCCCAGCCTCGCAACGCGGAGGCGAGCAACCGCAGCGCTTGGGGCAGCACAACCCAGGGTCGCAGCAGCCACGCCGGCGCTGCGAACCAGGCCATGCGCAAGGCCTGAGTGGCCCGGGGCGAGTCGCCGTTTCGCAGCGCCGCGCGGGCCGCTCGCAAGAACAAGTCGCCGCAGCGACGCCGCGCGCGGGAGTGGATTCGCGAACAGACTGCGCATCGTTCGTGCAGGCGGTTGCGCTGACTCTCGACCGCGCGCCACTGGTCCGTCGCGAAGCGCAATCGATCCGCGGCGAGCAGCGAGATCTGGTACCCGGCCGCGTGCTCGCGGTAGTCGGCGAGCGCCTCGCGCACGACCGCAACAGGCCCGTGGCGGGCGATGGACAGCCACAGCACCCAATCGGCCAATCCGGTCGACTCATTTGGAAGCCCGCAGACCGACAGCATGGCACGGCGGAACATGCCCGACGCGGCAAAAAAGCGGTTCCGCTCGAGCAAGGCGTGAAAGACATCTCCCTCAGGCAGCTCCGACGCCGCCTGGGTACCGGTCCGCACGCCCGTCGCGTCGATGAAATGAACTGCACAGAACACGGCAACGGCGTTCGGGTGTTCAGCGATGCACTGCAGTTGCTTCTCCAGCTTCGTGGGAGCCCAACGGTCGTCCTGATCGAGCAGCGCGATCCACTCGCCGCGCGCGAGCAACATCGCGCGATTGCGCGCGCCGATGCCGCGCGTTCCATCATTGACCTGAACGATGCAATTCACCCGGTTGTCGCGAAACGAGGCGCACACGTCGCGCGTGGCGTCGGTTGAGCCGTCGTCCACCACAATGACCTCGATTTCGCGGTGCGTCTGTTCGAGCGCGCTGGCGATGGCCTCGCGCAGGTACTCGGCCTGGTTGAAGGCCGGAATGACGACGCTGATCAGCAAGGCTGCGCGCTAAGCCGTCGCGGCCTGCCTCGATTGTCGCTCGCGAATCGCCGCGCCGTGCACGATGCCCAGGCGCAGCAACGCGCAAATGCGCTCGATCTCTGCGGCGCCGACGGCCGTTCCAGTGGGCAGAATCAGCAGCTCACCTACGACACGCTCCGTATGCGGCAGGTGCATCCCGGCGCCGGGGTACAGAGTTCGGTAGGGCTCCATGCGATGGCAGCCCGGGTAGAAGTAGCGCCGTGCGATGACGTTCTCGGCCCACAGCAGATCCACCAGGGCATCGCGCGAAATTCCGGCAGAGGGCGCGTCATACAGCGCAACGACGTACTGCCAGTTGTTGGTTTCTGCATCGTCGAAACCGAGCAGGCGCAGTCCGGGAATGCCCTTCAGGTGTCGTTCATAGCAGGCGTAGTTGTCGCGGTTCGTCGCAATGAAGGTGTCGACCGCGCGAAGCGAGGCCAAGCCCATCGCCGCCGACACCTCGTGCATCTTGCCGTTCGTGCCGATGTAGACGACGTTGTCGTACCCTGCGAACCCGAAATTGGTCATCAGGCGAATCTTCGCGGCCAGGTCATCGTCGTTGGTGGTGATTGCACCGCCTTCGAAGGAATTGAAGAACTTGGTCGCATGAAAGCTGAACACTTCGGCCGCGCCAAATCCCCCGATCTTGCGGCCACGGTACGAGCAGCCGAAGGCATGGGCGGCATCGAACATCAACTTCAGGCCGTTGCGCGATGCGATTTCCTCCAGCGCCTCGACTGGGCAGGCGCGGCCCCACAAGTGCACGGCCAGTATGCCGCTCGTGCGGGGCGTGATTCGCGACTCGATGCACTGCGGGTCGATCAGGTGTGTGCGGGGGTCGACGTCGCAGAATACCGGAGTGATCTGCTGCCACTGCAGCGCGTGGGCGGTGGCGACAAAGGTCATCGAGGGCACGATCACTTCGCCTGAATAGCCGACCGCACGGATGGCGGTTTCGAGTCCGACCGTCGCGTTGCACACGGCAATACAGTGTTTGACGTTCAGGTATTCAGCCAGGCGGGCTTCGAGTTCCTGGACACAAGACCCGTTGTTCGTGAACCAACGCGAGTCGAGGATCTGTTCGACGCGTTGCATGAAGAAGGCCCGGTCGCCGACGTTCGGCCGGCCGACGTGAAGCTTGTCGGCAAAGGCCGGCGCGCCACCGAACAGGGCGAGTTCATCAATGGAGTGTTTCAAGCTTCGACCTTTCTGACCACACGCGCGGGACAGCCGTACGCGACCACTCCGCCGGGAAGCGTGGACACCACAACCGCTCCCAGCCCGACCATTGTGCCGTCGCCGACATCGATTCGATCACGCAGCGCAGCGCCAGCCCCGATCCAGCAGGCGCGCCCCACACGTGCCAGACCGCCGAGGCAGGCGCGCGGACCGATGTGCGCCCCCTCGCCGACGACGCAATCGTGTTCCACGACGGCGCCGCTGTTAACGATTGCCTGAGCGCCGACCCATGCGTCCGCGTTGATCACGGCGCCGGGCCCGACAAAGACACCCGCGCCCAGGCGTGCGCTCGGGGCCACCGTCGATGAGGGGTGCACGATCGTGGCGAACTCCAGGCCGAATGCACACAGTTCATCAGCCAAGGCGAGCCGAACAGGGTTGTTGCCGAACGCCAGGAACAACCCGTAGGTGGGATCGCCGACCACGGCATGCAGCACTTCGCGACCGCCCAACACCTCGGCGCCGGCGAACACCTCGCCGCGACGTGCAGGCGCCACGTCGTCGATAAACCCCGCGATTTGCCATCGTCCCTCCAGCCGAACCGCGTCGGCGACCACCTTGGCGTGGCCACTCGCGCCCCATATCAGCAACTTGCGCATGGCCTACATCAACACAATGTCGTACTGCTCCGGCGTCGCAAACGCCTCCGCCTGCAGCGAAATCGGCTTGCCGATGAAGTCGGAAAGCCCCGCCAGATGCTGGCTCTCCTCATCCAGCAGCATCTCCACCACCGCCGCCGAAGCAATCACGCGAAACTCCTTCGGATTGAACTGGCGCGCTTCACGCAGGATCTCGCGCAGGATGTCGTAGCAGACGCTGCGCGCCGTCTTCACCTGGCCTTTGCCCTGGCAGGTGGGGCAGGGTTCGCACAGGATGTGCGCGAGCGACTCGCGCGTGCGCTTCCTCGTCATCTCCACCAGGCCGAGCTGCGTGAAGCCGCTCACCGTGATCTTGGTGCGGTCGCGGCTCAATTGCTTGCGCAGCTCGGCGAGCACCGCGGCCTGGTGCTCCTCGCGCGTCATGTCGATGAAGTCGATGATGATGATGCCGCCCAGGTTGCGCAGCCGCAATTGGCGCGCGATCGCCTGGGCGGCCTCCAGATTCGTCTTGAAAATCGTGTCGTCGAAGTTGCGCGCGCCGACGAAGCCGCCGGTGTTCACGTCCACCGTCGTCAACGCCTCGGTCTGGTCGATGATCAGGTAGCCGCCCGATTTCAGGTCGACACGCCGCGCCAGCGCGCGCGCAACTTCTTCGTCGATGTTGAACAGGTCGAAGATCGGCCGCTCGCCCTTGTAGTGCTCGAGCTTGGCCACCTGGCTCGGCGTGAACTCGGCGCCAAATCGGCTCAGCAGGTCGAACTGCATCTTCGAGTCGATGCGGATCGCCTGCGTCTGGTCGTGCGCCAGGTCGCGCAGCACGCGCTCGATCAGGCTCAGGTCCTGGTGCAGCAGCGTTCCCGGCGGCGACTTGAGCGAGCGCTCGCGCACCGCGGCCCAGGTGCGGCGCAGGTAGGCGATGTCGTCGGCGAGTTCCGCGTCGCTCGCGTCTTCGGCGTTGGTGCGCAGGATGAAGCCGCCCTGCACTCCCGTCTGGCCGTTCGGATTCGGCAGCGTTGCCAGCACGCTCATGCGCGCACGAAGCTGCTCGCGGTGCTCGGGCGAGCCGATCTTCTGCGAGATGCCGATGCGGTCGTCCTGCGGCAGGAACACGAGCAGCCGCCCGGCGATCGAAATCTGCGTCGACAGCCGCGCGCCCTTGCTGCCGATCGGGTCTTTGATGACCTGCACGGTCAGCGTCTGGCCTTCGAACACCAGGCGTTCGATCGGCGTGGGCGTGGCTGCCGGTGCCTCGTTGCGCCCGCCCAGGCTGGCGAAGCCGCTCGTCGACGTGAAGCCGCTCGGCGGGTGGGTGCCGTTCACGTAGACGTCGGCGACGTGCAGGAACGCCGCGCGGTCCAGACCGATGTCGACGAAGGCCGATTGCATGCCCGGCAATACGCGCGCCACGCGACCGGCGTAGATGTTGCCCACCATGCCGCGCTCGAGCGTTCGCTCGACGTGCAGCTCCTGCACTGCGCCGTTCTCGACGACGGCCACCCGCGTCTCCTGCGGTGCCCAGTTGATCAGAATGTCTTGCATGCGGCGATTGTCACGGAATCAACGCGCCTGACGATCCAGCCCCGTCGAGGTCGGCCGGCGAGCGAGGCCCTTCAACAGCTGCGCCGTCTCGAACAGCGGCAGACCCATGATGCCCGAGTAGCTGCCGTCGATGTGTTCGATCCAGCGCGCCGCTTCGCTCTGGATCGCGTAGGCGCCCGCCTTGCCGAAGGGTTCGCCGCTGGCGACGTAGGCGTCGATCTCGGTGCGCGGAATCGGCGCGAAGCGCACTCGCGAAATGTTCAATCGCGACGTGCCGCGGCGCCCGTCGAACAAGGCCACGCCGCTGATCACACGGTGCACGCGGCCGGCCAGCCGCGACAGCATCGCGGTCGCATCTGCTGCATCGGCCGGTTTGCCCAGGATGCTTCGGCCCAGCGCGACCGTCGTGTCGGCGCACAGGATCGGCGCGCTCGGCCAGCCGCGCCGCGCCAGGCGCTCGCGCGCGGCGCGCAGCTTGGCCAGCGTCACGCGCTGCACGTAGTGCGCGGGCAGTTCGCCGGGCCGCGTGGCTTCCAGCGCTTCGGCGTCTTCATCGGCATCGGCGATCAGCAGTTCATGGCGCACGCCGAGCTGGTCCAGCAATTGCCTGCGGCGCGGGCTCGCCGAGGCGAGGTAGATGAAATCGGTGGACGGCGCGGGCATCGGCAAGTGAGATCTATTCGCGGTGGTACGGGTGGTTCACCGTGACGGTCCAGGCGCGGTACAGCGCCTCGGCGAGCAGCACGCGCACGAAAGCGTGCGGCAGCGTCAGGTCGGACAGGCGAATGCGCTCATCGGCGCTGGCCTTCAGCGTGGGGTCCAGGCCATCGGGCCCGCCCACCAGCAGCGCCACGTCGCGTGCATCGCGCGCCCAGGCCTGCAGGCGGCCGGCGAGCTGCACTGTGGTCAAACGATCGCCGCGTTCGTCGAGGACCACGCGGCGTGCGCCTTTCGGACACGCGGCCTCGATGCGTGCCGCTTCCAGCGCCACGATCTGCGCGCTGCCGCGCCCTTCGCGCGGCTCGGCCTTCACCGCCTTCAGCTCCAGCCGCAACTCGGGCGGAAAACGCTTCGCGAATTCTTCATAAGCCAGCTGCGCCCAGGCCGGCGGGCGCTGGCCCACGGCGATCAGCAGCAGCTTCATGCGTCTGGCGAAGCTTCAGCTCGAACGCTGAGGGTCAACGCTTCTTCACGCCTTTCGCTGCGGCCTTCGCGCCGCCCTTGCCTGCCGCGCCCGAACCGCGGGTCCCGGACTTGGGCGCGCTCTTCGGTGCACTCTTCGGCGCGCCTCTCGTGACCGTCTTGATCGGCGCCTTCGCCCCAGCCCTGGCTGGCCGTTTCGCGGCGCCGGGCTTGCGCGGCGCGGGTTTCGGGCCACCGGCCAAGGCGCGTTTGCGCCCGGGCGCGGCCTGCGCCAAGGGCTGACGTGCACCCTCGGCAGGCGCTGAGGCCGGCTTGCGCGGCGCAGATCTGCCCGGTGTCGCCTTGCGCGGCTCAGCCTTGCGCGATGTCGCCCTGCCCGGCGCCTCTTCCCACACTTCACGCGCGGCGCGTTGCGGCTCGGCTTTCACGAGTTTCAGCGGCGCGTGGTCGATCTTCATCCGCACCGGCTTGTCGCCCCACAGCTCTTCCAGGTGGTAGTAGTCACGGATCGCGGGCTGCATCACGTGCACGACCGCCGCGCCGCAGTCGACGATGATCCATTCGCCGTTTTCTTCGCCCTCGACACGCAGCACGTCCATGCCGCGGCTCTTCACGCTTTCGCGGACGCTGTTGGCCAGGGCTCTGGTCTGCCGATTGCTCGCGCCCGAGGCGACGATGACGCGCTCGAACAAGGGGGTGAGGTGTTCGGTGTTGAACACAACGACGTTCTGGGCCTTCACGTCTTCCAGACCGTCGACGATGGCGCGTTGCAGTTTGCGGATGTCCATTCAGCTCCTGAGTTGGCTTCGGTACAAGCCATGTTGTTCAATATAACGTGCGACGGCACCGGGCACCATCGCGGAAATGTCCTGGCCGAGCGCGATGCGCAGCCGCACCCCGGTCGCCGACACGTTGCTCGGCGTAAGCGGCAGCTCGATCACGGAACCGCTGGCCGCCACGACTTCCGGGTTCGAGTGCGGTGCTTCACCCGCGCGATTGGCCACCGCCAGCGTCACGACGCGCACCAAGTCTTGCCAACCATGCCAGGTGTGGAACTGCGCAAACTGGTCCTGGCCGATGATGAGGAACCACTCGGCTCCGGCGAACTCCGCTCGCGCGCGCAACTCGCGCACCGTGTCGACGGTGTAGCTCGGCCCGGTGCGCAGCAGCTCGCAACTCTCGAGTTGAAACCGCGGCTCGTGCGCGATCGCCAGCTGCACCATCGCCGCGCGGTCCGCTGCACGAACCAGTTGGCGCGATTTCTGCCAGGGCTGGCCCACCGGCACCCAGAGCAGCCGGTCGAGCTTCAGGTGCGTCAAGGCCACGTCGGCCAGCGCCAGGTGCGTGTGGTGCACCGGGTCGAAGCTGCCGCCGAAGATGCCGATTCGGCTCAACCGGCAGCCTCGTCGCGCGAGCCGCCGCTCGCTTCACCCAGCCAGTCGCGCGGCCGCAGAAACTCGCTGTACAGGCGCGCTTCCGGCGTGCCCGCGGCCGGCGCCCATTGGTAGCGCCACTTCACGATCGGCGGCATCGACATCAGAATGCTCTCGGTGCGCCCGCCCGATTGCAGGCCGAACAGCGTGCCGCGGTCGAACACGAGGTTGAACTCGACGTAGCGGCCGCGCCGGTACGCCTGGAAGTCGCGCTCGCGCTCGCCATACGCGGTGCCGCGGCGCCGCCGCAGAATCGGCAGGTAGGCGTTCAGGAAGGCGTTGCCGACCGCGCGCGTGAGCGCAAAGCCGGCGTCGAAGCCGAGTTCGGCGAAGTCGTCGAAGAACACGCCGCCGATGCCGCGCGGCTCGTTGCGGTGCTTCAGAAAGAAGTACTCGTCGCACCATTTCTTGAAGCGCGGGTACTTGTCGTCGCCAAAAGGCGCGAGCGCGTCGCGGTTCACCGCGTGGAAATGGCGCGCGTCTTCCTCGAAGCCGTAGTAGGGCGTGAGGTCCATGCCACCGCCGAACCAGACGGTGGGCGCCGCGGCCGCGGGCAGCGCGGCGAACATGCGCACATTCATGTGCACCGTGGGCACGTACGGATTCAAGGGGTGGAGAACGAGTGAGACGCCGAGCGCCTCGAACGGTGCGCCGGCGAGTTCCGGCCGGTGTTGCGTGGCTGAAGGCGGCAGCGTCTTGCCCTTCACGTGGGAGAAGTTGCAGCCGCCACGCTCGAACAGCGCACCGCCTTCGATCAGCCTCGAGCGGCCATCGCCTTCGAGTTTGCCGCCGGGCTCGCGCGTCCACGCGTCGGTGATGAACGGTTCACCGCCCTCGAGCTGCAAGGCATCGATGATCGAGTCTTGCAGACCCAGAAAGTACTCCCTGACAGATTGCACGTTCATGCTTCCAACCGTATCGGTGCGGCCTGCGTCGGGTTGCGCCCGACATGCGCGCCGAGCACGGCGGCGATACCCGCCATGTCGTGCGCCGCGTCGCCGCTGAGCATCAAGAAGTCCTTCACGCCGATTTCTCGTTCGGCATAGTCGAAGTACACCAGCGCCAGCGGTACACCCGCGGCGAGCGCGACATGGTAGAAGCCCGAGCGCCACGCTGCAACGTGCTTGCGTGTGCCTTCCGGCGCGAGCGCAAGCCACAGGAAACGATTGCGCTCGCGCGCGTCGATCAAGGCCTGCGCCATCTGGCCGACGATGCCACGCGGCGCACCGCGGTCCACCGGCACGCCGCCGAGCCAGCGCAGCCAGCGCCCGAACAGCGGCACCCGAAACAGCGAATCCTTGCCCCAGAACGTGACCTGGATGCCCACTGTCCACTTGGCGAGGATGCCCACGACGAAATCCCAGTTCGAGGTGTGCGGGTAGACGATCAAGACGCCTTGGCGCGCCGGCAAACCGTTGAACAAGACGCGCCAGCCGGCCAGCCGCAACACCATGCGAGCCAGGGCGCTGCCTTTGAGCTGAACCGGCAGCGCTTCAGCCAATGCGGGCCTGCGCCAGAGTATTTCGCGGCGCCGAATGTGAATTCATCGCTTGCGAATTCATCGCTTGATCGCGCGGTGGCCGATGTCGCGCCGAAACTGCGCACCGTCAAAGCGCACCGCTTCCGCCAGCCGGTACGCGCTCGACTGCGCGGCTTTCACCGGCTCGCCCAACGCAGTGGCACAGAGCACGCGCCCACCGTTGACAAAGAGCTTCTTGTCCTGCAGCGCGGTGCCGGCGTGAAACACCATCGTGTCCGGCGTTTCGGCCGGCACGCCGGTGATCACATCGCCCTTGCGCGGTTGCAGTGGGTAGCCAGCGGCGGCGAGCACGATGCCCAGCGCGCTGCGCCGGTCCCACTGCATCTGCACCTGGTTCAGCGTGCCGTCGGTCGCGTGCAGCAGCACCTCGAGCAGATCGGTCTTCAAGCGCATCAGGATCACCTGCGCTTCCGGGTCGCCCAGACGGCAGTTGAACTCCACCGTGCGCGGCTGGCCCTTGGCGTCGATCATCAGGCCCGCGTACAGGAAACCCGTGTAGACGATGCCCTCCGCTGCCATGCCGGCGATCGTGGGCATGATGATTTCGTGCATCGCACGCGCATGCACGTTCGGCGTGACGATCGGCGCCGGCGAATAGGCGCCCATGCCACCGGTGTTCGGGCCGGTGTCGCCGTCACCCAGGCGCTTGTGGTCCTGGCTGGTCGCCAGAGGCACGGTGTTCTTGCCGTCGCACACGACGATGAAGCTTGCTTCTTCGCCGGCGAGGAATTCTTCAATCACGATGCGCGGCACGCTCGCGCCGTCGACACCGGCGTTGTGCTGCACGCCGAGCTTGTTGCCTTGCGCATCATTGGCCAGCATCCAGTCGATCGCCTCGTGTGCTGCGGCAAGCGTGGTCGCAACGACCACGCCCTTGCCCGCCGCCAAGCCGTCAGCCTTGATGACGATCGGCGCGCCCTTCGTGTCCAAATAGGCGTGCGCTTTGGCCGCATCGACAAAGGTCTCGAAGGCGGCGGTCGGGATCTTGTGGCGCTGCATGAACGCCTTGGCAAAGGCCTTCGAGCTCTCCAGCTGTGCCGCGGCGCGCGTCGGGCCGAACACGCGCAGGCCTCGCTCGCGAAACAGGTCCACCGCGCCGGCCGCGAGCGGCGCCTCGGGGCCGACGACGGTGAGCGCGATTTTTTCGCTCACCGCGAAGGTGGCGAGTTCGTTCAGGTCGGTGATCGGCACGTTGCGCAGCCGAACGTCCGCCGCGGTGCCGCCATTGCCCGGCGCCACGTAGATCATCTGCACCCGCTTGGACTGGGCGAGCTTCCACGCGATCGCGTGTTCGCGCCCGCCGTTGCCGATGACGAGGACTTTCATCCGGCCTCCGCCGAGCCGCCTCAAGGAGGCCGGGCGCACCCCTCGTGGCCCGGCCAGCGACTGGGGGTCATCATTCCAGCACCGCGTTGTGATAGACGTTCTGCACGTCGTCCAGGTCTTCGATCACGTCGAGCAGCTTCTGCATGCGTTGCGAATCTTCGCCCGACAGGTCGACATTCGCCTCGGCGCGCATCGTCACCTCGGCAAGTTCCGGCTTCAGCCCGGCGCGCTCCAGCGCCGCTTTCACCGCTTCGAAATCCGGCGGCGCGCACAGCACTTCCACCGCGCCGTCGTCGCCCGTCACCACGTCTTCGGCACCGGCATCGAGCGCCACTTCCATCACCTTGTCTTCACTGGTCCCCGGCGCGAACACGAACTGCCCGCAATGCTTGAACTGGAACGCCACCGACCCTTCCGTGCCGAGGTTGCCGCCGTACTTGCTGAACGCGTGTCGCACTTCGGCGACGGTGCGCACCCGGTTGTCGGTCATGCAGTCGACGATCACCGCCGCGCCGCCGATGCCGTAGCCCTCGTAACGGATCTCTTCGTAGTTCACGCCTTCGAGCGCGCCGGTGGCCTTGTCGATGTTCTTCTTGATCGTGTCGGCCGGCATGTTCGCGGCCTTGGCCTTTTCCACCGCCAGCCTCAGGCGCGGGTTCATGCCGAGGTCGCCGCCGCCCTGGCGCGCGGCAACGACGATTTCGCGGATGATGCGCGTCCAGACCTTGCCGCGCTTTTCGTCCTGGCGGCCCTTGCGGTGCTGGATATTGGCCCATTTGGAATGGCCGGCCATTCGATTCTCCTGCGGCGCGGGTTCGCCCGGTGCAAACACCCGGGGTACCCTGCTGGGTTGTTGGATAGACTGCGATTTTACGTGCCACCCCAGGAGCAAGCCCATGGCTGAGCCATTTCTCGTCGCCAAGCACGGCAATATCGAGTGCCAGATGCTGCCGGCACTGGCCAACCGCCACGGCCTGATCACCGGCGCCACGGGCACCGGCAAGACGATCACGCTGCAGACGCTGGCTGAAAATTTCAGCCGCATCGGCGTCCCGGTCTTCATGGCCGATGTGAAGGGCGACCTGACCGGCATCACCCAAGCCGGGCGCATCGGCGACAAGCTCGCGGCGGTGCTGAAAGAGCGCGGCTTGGACGCGCCGCCATCGGTCGCCTGCCCCGCCACGATGTGGGACGTGTTCGGCGCGCAGGGCCATCCGGTACGCGCGACGGTGAGCGACATGGGCCCGCTGCTGCTCGCGCGAATGCTCGCGCTGAACGAGACGCAGCAAGGCGTGCTGCAACTCGTGTTCAAGATCGCCGACGACAACGGCCTGCTGCTTCTCGACCTGAGAGACCTGCGCGCGATGCTGCAGCACGTGGGCGACAACGCCTCGCAGTTCACCACCGAGTACGGCAACGTCAGCGCGGCGAGCGTGGGTGCGATCCAGCGCGGGCTGCTGCAGATCGGCGAACAGGGCGGCGACGTGTTCTTCGGCGAGCCGATGTTGAACATCGCCGATTTCATGCAGACCGATCAAGGCAAGGGAATCGTCAACATCTTGTCCGCCGACAAGCTGATGAACAACCCGCGCCTGTACGCCACCTTCCTGCTGTGGATGCTGTCCGAGCTGTTCGAGCATCTGCCCGAAGTCGGCGACCTGGAGCAGCCCAAGCTGGTGTTCTTCTTCGACGAAGCCCACCTGCTGTTCAAGGACGCGCCGGCGGCGCTGGTGGAGCGCATCGAACTCGTCGTGCGCCTCGTGCGCAGCAAGGGCGTGGGCGTGTACTTCGTGACGCAGAACCCGCTCGACATTCCCGACACCGTGCTCGCGCAACTCGGCAACCGCGTGCAGCACGCGCTGCGCGCGTTCACGCCGCGCGACCAGAAGGCGGTGAAATCGGCGGCGAGCACGATGCGCGCGAACCCGAAGCTCGACGTGGAAACCGCGATCACCGAGTTGGCGGTGGGCGAAGCGCTCGTGAGTTTTCTCGATGCGAAGGGCCGGCCGAGCATCACCGAGCGCGTGTTCGTGTTGCCGCCGGGGAGCCAGATCGGGCCGATCACGCCCGAGCAGCGCAAGGCGCTGATTGCCGGCTCGCTGGTCGCGGGTGTTTACGAAAAGACGGTTGATCGCGAATCGGCTTACGAGCGGCTCAAGGGCCGGGTCGTTGCAGGCACGGCCGGGAACTCTGCACCCGGTGCGGCCGGCACCGGCGGCGCTGTTGGCGCAGGACAGGGCGGCGCCCAGGACGCGCCGGCGAGCGCGGGCATGACACTGCCGACGAACCCGCGCGCCGGGCAAGCCACGCAGGCGCCGGCTGACTCCGGCATGCTCGGCGGTTTGAAGGATGTGCTGTTCGGCTCCACCGGCCCGCGCGGCGGCAAGCGCGAAGGTTTGGCCGAAGCCGCGGCGCGCTCCGCCGTGCGCAGCATCGGCTCAAGCGTGGGCCGCGAAATCATCCGCGGCGTGCTCGGCAGCATTCTTGGCGGCGGCGGCCGACGCCGCTGAGCGCGCGAGGCACCTGTTTCACCCCTAAGCTTAGGGAGAGACACCCCTACCTCTAGGGAGAGCAGCGATCCATTTAAGAGCCTTTTAAGCGCGCTGAGGACACTCGGGCCGTGGTTAAGACGATGCGTCGCGCCACTTTCAAACCCAGCCCACTCAAGCACCCGTCAAAGGCCCGCCCGATGCGCACCTCCATTCTGATCGTCGACGCCAACCGCATGGTGCGCCAGGGCTTGCGATCGCTGCTCACTGTCGACGGCGAGTTCCAGGTGGCCGGCGAGGCAGGCGACGCCACGCAGGCCCTGCAACACGCACAGTCTCTGTGCCCCGACATCGTGTTGATCGATTCGCAACTGCCGGGTGTGCCGTGCGCCGGCCTTGTCTCGGCGCTGCGGCTTCGCAATCCCGACATCGGCATCGTGGTGCTCACCGGCGCGCTGTCCGACAGCGCCTCGCCCGCGGCGTGCGTTGCCTTGGCCGACGCCGTGGTGCCGAAGGACGCGAGCTTCGAAGATTTGCAGCACGCGCTGCGCAGCGTCGCGGCCGGCAACAAACACCTCAGCCCGGCGCTCGCGTCGCCGACCGGCGGCGATCGCCCCGCACCTTCAGACAGCGCTTCAGTGGCGCCGCTGCTCGCCAGGCTCACCCCGCGCGAACGCAGCATTTTCGAATTGATCGCCCAAGGGCGCACCAACCGCGCGACCGCGGGAGAGCTCAGCGTGAGCCAGAAAACGGTGGAGAAGCACCGCGCCAACCTGATGCGCAAACTCGGCGTGCACAACGCGACCGAGCTGATGTTCATGGCCACCGACATGGGGCTGGCGCGCCGCCCCAGCTTTGCCCGGCGGCCCACCGCCGACGCCGGATTCGAGGCGCACGCCGGCGCGTTCTGAGCGCAGTGGGCAGGTCGCTTTGGCTGCGCCGCCTGAGCCTGACGGCCTGCGCCTGGCTCAGCCTGGGCGCGGCGCCGGCCAACGCGCAGATCTACGCCGGGCCGCCGGCGCAGGGCGGCAGCACGGGCGCGATCGTGCTGTCCAACTTTCAAACCGAGCAGACACCGCAGGTTCTCATTTCGGCCCCGAATGCGGCCGAAGCCGCCCAGGCAGCGCTGCCCGCCCGCGGCGCCGCACGCGATCGCGCGTTTGATCACCGCGGTCGCGGCCGAGATGGATGTCGCGCCGGGCTTGCTGCACGCCGTGATCGCCGCCGAGTCCGCCTACGACCCGAAAGCGCTGTCGGCGCGGGGTGCGATGGGCCTGATGCAGTTGATGCCCGCCACCGCCAGGCGCTTCGGCGCGCGCGACGCTTACGCACCGCGCGACAACGTGCGCGCGGGTGCGTCCTACTTGAAATGGCTGCTCGCCGAATTCAATGGCGACCTCGAACTCACGCTCGCCGCCTACAACGCCGGCGAGCAGGCCGTGCACAACGCCGGCCGTCGCATCCCACCCTACCCGGAGACTCGAGCGTACGTGCCGCGCGTGCTCGGCTATCTGCAGTGCGTGGGCAGCGCCGTCTGCGACGCGCCGCGCGTAGTGCGCACCCACCCCCTAGGTCATGGGGGAGCACCCGCGAATTAAGAGGTGGATAAGCGCCCCCGCCGAACATGGCGGCATGGCAAACGAGGTCTCGCGTCGAGGCCTCGACTCCGCCAAGAGCCTCGGGGAGGGTAACAACCAATGGCGCACGAAATGGCGCACGAAGTGGCGCAGCGAATTCGCGGGTCGATCCGCCCGCACACCCGCGCCCGCAGCGCGGAACTCGGCTTCACGCTGCTCGAACTGCTCGTCGTGATGGTCATCATCGGCCTGCTCGCCGGCCTGGTGGCGCCGCGCTACTTCGACCAGTTGGGCAAGTCCAACACCAAGGTAGCGCGTGCCCAGATGGATTCGCTGGAAAAGGCGCTGGACCAGTACCGCCTCGATGTCGGCCGCTACCCCAGCACCGAGCAAGGGCTGGCCGCGCTCACGGTGCGCCCGCAGAACCTGGAGAAGTGGGCCGGCCCCTATCTGAAGCGCGCTGTGCCACCCGACCCCTGGGGCACACCCTACGTCTACAAGTCGCCCGGCGACCATGGCGAATTCGATCTGCTCTCGCTCGGCTCGGATGCACAGCCCGGCGGCAGCGGCGAGTCCGCCGACGTGGCTTCGTGGAAGCCGTGAACGTGCACGCCAAGCGCCGCACCCAGCGGGCCGAGCGCCGGGCCGCTCCCAAGCCGGCCCGCATCCCATGGGCCACGAAGGGGCCCGTTCCGGGCCTTGGGGATCGACCGACGTACCCGTCGGGCGAGGGGCACCAATGAACAGTTTCGACCTCGTCGTGCGCACGCCCCAGGGTGCTGTGCAAGCCATGAAGTTCGCCGCCGCCGATGCGGCGACCGCGGCCGCCTCGCTGGCGGACCAGGGCCTGCAAGTGCTGAGCTGCGTTCCGGGCACCGCCCCATGGCGGCTCGGCTCGGGCGCGCCGCGCCAGGCTTCGGCGCGTTTCGACATCGCGAACCTGGCGCAGGAACTCGCGCTGTTGATCGGCGCCGGGCTGTCGATCGTCGAAGCGCTGCGCACGCTGGAGGCACGCGAAACCCATGTGCAGCGCCGCGAAGTGCTGCGCGATGTGCAGCGCCATGTCTCGGAAGGCCAGGCGCTGTCGGCCGCGCTGGGCCAGCACCCCGAGCAATTTCCGCCGCTGCTCGTGGCCAGCGTTTCGGCGAGCGAACAGACCGGTGACCTGGGCACCGCGTTGCAGCGCTACGCAGCGCACCAGTTGAACGTGCGCCAGCTCACCGACAAGGTGTTCGGCGCCTGCGTCTACCCGATGCTGCTGCTCGCGCTGGGCACGCTCGTCGTGATGTTCCTGCTCGGCGTGGTGGTGCCGCGCTTCGCGACGCTGATGGAAAGCACGCAGCGCGAATTGCCGTGGAGCTCGCAACTGTTGATGTCGTGGGGCCGACTGGTCGCCGCCCACCCGCTGCCGTTGGCCCTGGGCACCGCGGTGCTGTTGCTGATCGCCGGGCTGACCGCGCGCCACCTGGTCCGCAACGGCGCACGCTCGGCGTGGGTCGACCGCCTGCCCGCGATCGGCCCGATCGTGCGCCAGTTCCGTCACGCCCAGCTCTACCGCACCACCGGCATGCTGGTGCACGGCGGCATTGCCGCGCCGCGCGCATTCGCGCTTGGTGCCGACCTGCTCGGCGCCGCCGACCGGCCGCGCCTGCAAGCGGCGCTGCGGATGATCCAGGAAGGCCGCAGCATCAGCGACGCGCTGGCCGCCGCGGAACTCGCGGATCCGGTGGCCGGCAGCATGCTCGCGGTGGCCGAGCGCAGCGGCAAGCTCGCCGACATCCTGGAGCGCATCGCCCAGTTCCACGAAGCCGGGCTAGCGCGTGCGATCGACTTGACGAGCCGTCTGTTCGAACCCGCCTTGATGATCCTGATCGGCCTCGTGATCGGCGCAATCGTCGTGCTGATGTACCTGCCGATCTTCGACCTCGCGTCGAGTCTGCAATGACCGCGCGGCCCCTGAAAGCCCTCACTATGACGCCCTCCAGCTCGACAACGTCCGCCAGCTTCGACGCGCACCTCGTGAGCGACGCGATCGCCAGCGCGCCGGCAGGTTCGCGGCTCGCGTGGATCGCCGAGCAGCTCGACCTCGCGCCGCAAATTCTGCTGTCCAAGGCCAGCGCGCACTTCGGACTGCCGGCCTGGGACATCGACACGCTGCGCCGCCTGCAACCCGATTTCCAGTTGCTGTCGTTCGCCGAATGCCAGAAGCGCGGCCTGCTGGTCGGGCGCCTGCCGCGTTTTGGTGAAGCCGAGGGTGAGCTCAGCGTCGTTCTCGCCGACCCGACCGACGCGCGCCAACGCCGCTGGCTCGACGCGCAACCCGCATTGCGCGACGCGCAGCGCGCCATCGCGGCCGCCGCCGACATCCAGGCGGTGCTGGTCGTCGCCGAAAAGGGCCTGCGCGCGATGGACGGCGTGCAGGGCCGCCAGGAAGGCGCGGCGCCGCAGGACGCGAGCGCGCTGGCGATTTCCATCAGCCACATCGAAGCCGCGGCCAGCCCGGTCGTGAAGCTCGTCGACTCGACGCTGCACGACGCGCTGCGTGCCGGTGCGAGCGACATCCACCTCGAGACGCATGCCACCGGCATGGTCATCAAGTACCGGCTCGACGGCGTGCTGCAAGTGATCAAGCAGATCGACTCGATCGACATCGCGCACCAGGCGATCTCACGCATCAAGGTGGTCGCCGAGCTCGACATCGCCGAGCGCCGCATCCCGCAGGACGGCCGCTTCAAGGTGCTCGCCGACGGCCGCGACATCGACTTTCGGGTCTCGATCATGCCCAATCTGTTCGGCGAAGACGCGGTGCTGCGCGTGCTCGACCGCAAGCAGTTGATCGGCCAGATGAAAGGGCTGACGCTCGATACCCTGCGCTTCGAGCCGGCGGTGCTGGATTTCATTCGCGACACGGCGCAAATGCCCTACGGGTTGCTGCTCGTCACCGGGCCCACGGGAAGCGGCAAGACGACGACGCTGTACGCGGCGCTGTCGGAAATCAACACCGGCCTGGACAAGATCGTCACGATCGAAGACCCGATCGAGTACCAGTTGCCCGGCGTGCTGCAGATCCCGGTGAACGAGAAGAAGGGCCTGAACTTCGCGCGCGGATTGCGCTCGATCCTGCGCCACGACCCGGACAAGATCATGGTCGGCGAAATCCGCGACGCCGAAACGGCGCAGATCGCGGTCCAGGCCGCGCTCACCGGGCACCAGGTGTTCACGACGGTCCACGCGAACAACGTGTTCGACGTGATCGGCCGCTTCGCCAACATGGGGGTGGACAGCTACAGCCTGGTCGCGGCGCTGAACGGCATCGTCGCGCAGCGCCTGCTGCGATTGAACTGCACACATTGCGAGCAGACCACCGTGTTGCCGGCCGAGCTGTTGCGGCGCAGCCGCGTCAGCCCGCAGACAGCGCAGGGCGCGACGTTCAAGCACGGCCTGGGTTGCGCCGAGTGCCGCGGCACCGGCTACAAGGGCCGCCGGGCGATCGCCGAGACGCTGGCGATCAGCGACAACCTGCGCGAGCAACTGGTGCAGCGCGCGACACCGACGCAACTGCGCCAGGCGGCGCGCGCCGAGGGATTCACGAGTCTGCGCGACGCCGCGGTGGCCCTCGCGCTGTCCGGACAAACCACGTTGGAAGAGGTGAACCGTGTTACCCATGTGGCTTGATGTCGTGCCCAAGGTCCTGCAGCTGCACCTCGGCCCGCACCAGCTGCGCGCGCGGCTGATGCGCGGCGCTCGCGTTCTGGCGCAGGCCGAACGCGGCGGGCCCGCAGCGCCGTCTGCCGCCGCGCTCGGCAAATGTCTGAGCGCGTTGCTCGCAACGCTCGCCGAACAGACCATGCTGCGCGGCGCCCGCGCTGACGCCGAACTCGCCGATGCGCTGGTGCTGCTCGACGTGGTGGACGGCGAGTTCGCCGACCACGGCGAGCGCCAATTGCACTCCGTCGCCGCGGCGTGCAGCACCGAACTGCTGGGCGCGGCCGGCGCCGCGGCGCACGAGCTGCGCTGGCAACTGCAGCGCGACGAGCGCCACCTGCTGATCTGCGCGCTGCCGCGCGATGTTCTGGCGATGCTGCGCGAGTGTCTGGCCGAGCACGACGTGACGCTGCGCAGCGCGACGCCGCAACTGTGCAACACATGGAATCGACATGCCCGCGAACTCGGCGGCGGCAGCGCTGTACTGGCGCTCGCGAACGGATCGAGCGCGACGGTGGCGTGCCTGCAAGACGGCGCGATCGCCGCGATCGCGCGCTTCGGCCTGGGCGCGGGCGCATCGATTCCCGCGCTCGACGCCCAGGTGAACCGGCTTCAGGCAAGCCTCGGGCTCGGCGCCAACGCCGACAGCCGCTACCTGCTGGTGAGCGAGCGACTTGTCAGCCCGAAAGCGCTCGAACGCTGGACGCTGCTGTCCAGCGAAGCCGCTGCGGCGCAAGGGAGCGCGGCATGAAAGCGCCCCAGCTGCACATCGACTTCGCAACCACGAAGCCGCCTGCGAAGCGCGCCGCGCGCTGGATCGCCCTGTTGGGCGGCGCCGCGCTGATCGGCGTCGCGCTGCCCTGGGCCGACGCGGCGCGCCGGCAGGCGGCGCTCGCTCAGGAACTGAAGCAGGCCGATCAGCAGCGCACCGCGATCGCTGCACCCGCGCCGCGCCCGCCAGCCGCAGACCCGAAGAGAATCGCGCGCGAACGCGCGCTGCGCGACGCGACCCGTGGTCTGACCACGCCATGGGCGGACCTGTTTGCCGCGCTCGAGGGCGCGCCCACCGACGCGGTGGCGCTGCTGTCGATCGAGCCGAGCGTCGCGAACCGCAGCGTGCGCCTGGGCGCCGAGGCGCGCGATGCGAAAGCCATGCTCGGCTACCTGGCGGCGCTGCAACACGACGTGCGCCTCGCGCAGGTGGTGCTGATCACGCACCAGGTGCAGCTGCAAACGCCGGGCACGCCGGTGCGGTTCCAGATTCAAGCCCTGTGGGCGGACGAACGATGAAACGCCAGCTCAGCCCCCGAGCGTCGCCGCTGCGCGCCCTTCACATCGTCCGCCTGCGTTTGCAGCGCCGGCTCGGCTGGGCGGGCCTGGGCGGCGCCGCGCTGCTGCTCGCCGCAGCCGCGGCCGCGCTTGCATTGCCCGGTCTGCAAGCCGACACCGAGACCCTGGCGCAGCGCCTGAAGCGCGCGCAGTCCGACACCCAGGCGCTCGTGCAGCAGCGCTCCGCCTCGCCCGACAGCGCGCAGTCGGGCCGCGCGCCAAGAACGCTGGCCGAGTTCGGCGCCCAGTTGCCCGCGCTGCGCGACAACGCCGCCGACATGGGCACGCTGCTGCGCCTGGCCGAGACGCACAAGCTGGCGCTCGCCAAAGGCGACTATCAGCTCAGCAGCGATCCGCGCGCGCCGGTGCAGTCGTACAGCGTGACGCTGCCGTTGCACGGCAGCTACGCGACGCTGAAAAAATTCAGCGCCGAGGCGCTGCGCGCGCTGCCGCACGCGGTGCTCGACGAGTTGCGCATGGAGCGGCTCGACGCCGCGAGCACCGATGTCGACGCCCGGGTTCGCTTCACGCTGCTCTACAAGGGAGAATGACATGGCCCTTCCGACGCCCTTCAAACTGATCGCCGCGCTGCTCGCCGGCAGCGCCGGGTTGATCGCGGCCCAACAATGGTCGGCGCGCGCTCAGGACGCCGACACGATTGAAGTGGTGTCGCGCGAAGCCCGGGCCGTGGCCGAGCCATCCGAGGTCGTGCATGCAGTGCCCACTGCAGCGGGCGCCGCGCCCGACCGCGCGCAGGCGCTGCTCGCCACCGGCTCGCGCGCCTTCGCCGTGCACCGCTGGCTGCCGCCCGCACCACCGCCGCCGCCTCCTGCACCGCCGCCCGCACCGGTGGTCGCCACCGCACCCCCGCCGCCCGCAGCGCCGGTGGCGCCGCCGCTGCCGTTCGTCTTCGTCGGCATGCTGGAAAAGGGCTTGGAGCAGCGGCCGCAGGCCTTCCTCGCCAAGGGCGAGACGTTGCTCGTCGTCGGCGCGGGCGACCTGCTCGACAACAAGTCCTATCGAATCGAAACGCTGTCACCCCAGGAGATCGTGATGACCTACTTGCCGCTCGCCACCCGGCAGACGCTGCCCGTCGCCGGAGGGGCCAAGTGATGGCCTTGCAGCGCTTGAAGCGCCACGCCTGGGCCGCGCTCATCGGCGCGTGCCTGTTCGCGGGCTGCGCCACCTCGGGCCCGCACGCGCAGGCGCTGCGCCTGATCGAGAGCGGCGACCGCGAAGCCGCTTTGGAGCTGCTGGCGCAGGCGAGCCGCGAAGACCCGACCAACTCGCGCTATCGCCTCGACCTGCTGACCCATCAAGCGGCGTATGCACGCGAGCTGCTGCAGCGCGCCGACGAGGCGCGCCGCACCGCCAAGCTCGACGCCGCGGCCGAGTTCTACGCCAAGGCGCTGAAAGTCGACCCGGCGAGCGACCGGGCACGCCGCGGCCTGGCCGGCGTCGAGCAGGATGCGCGCCACGCCGAGGCGCTGGCCGCGGTGGAAGTGCTGTTGCGCGAGTCCAAGCTCGACGTGGCGCGCGAACGTGTCAACGCCGTGCTGGCCGACAACCCCGGCCACCAGCAGGCGAACGCATTGCTCGCGCAAATCCGCGAGCGCGCCGAGAAGCAGCAACAGGCGCGCGCCGCGTCGGTGGCCGCGCAATCGGTGATGCGCAAGCCCGTCACGCTGCAGTTCCGCGACGCGAACCTGCGCATGGTGTTCGAGGCGCTGTCGCGCACCACCGGCCTGAACGTGATCATGGACCGCGACGTTCGCGCCGACCTGAAGACGACGATCTTCGTGAAGGACGCGGCGGTGGAAGACACAGTCGATCTGATCCTGCTGCAAAGCCAGTTGGAGAAGCGCACCCTCAACGCGAACACCTTGTTCATCTACCCCGCCACGGCGGCCAAGCAGAAGGAGTACCAGGACCTGCATGTGCGCACCTTCCAGCTCGCCAACGCCGACGCGAAGTACCTGCAAGGCATGCTGAAGAGCGTGCTCAAGCTCAAGGAGGTATCGGTCGACGACCGCACCAACACGCTGGTGATGCGCGACACGCGCGACGCGATCGCGGTCGCGTCCAAGGTGATCGCCGCGCACGACGTTCCCGAACCCGAGGTGATGCTCGAGGTGGAAGTGCTCGAGGTCTCGCACGACCGGCTGAGCAACCTGGGCATCAAGTTCCCGGAAGGCATTCAGATCGCCACGCCCAATTCCGCGAACACGATCGGCGCGCTGAAAGACCTGACGCGCAACCAGCTGCTCGTCTCGCCGCTCGCGCTCGGCCTGAACCTGCGGCTCGAAGACACCGACGCGAACCTGCTCGCCAGCCCGCGCATCCGCGCGCGCCACAAGGAGAAGGCGCGCATCATGATCGGCGACCGCGTGCCGATCATCACCAACTCGGTGACGCCGGTGCAAAGCGGCGGCTCGGTCGTCACCGGATCGGTGCAGTACCAGGACGTCGGCCTGAAGCTCGAGTTCGAACCGCAGATCTACAGCGCCACGGAAGTGGGCATCAAGATCAACCTGGAGGTCAGCAACATCGTCAAGGAGGTCGGCGACCCGACCAACGGCGGCTCGCTTGCGTACCAGATCGGCACGCGCAACGCGCAGACGTCGCTGCGGCTGCGCGACGGCGAGACGCAGATCCTCGCCGGATTGATCTCCGACCAGGAGCGCAACGTCTCGTCCAAGCTGCCGGGTCTGGGCCACCTGCCCACGGTGGGCAAGCTGTTCGGCAACAACAGCGGCACGAACACGAAGTCGGAGATCGTCCTGTCGATCACGCCGCGCATCGTGCGCCCGCCGGTCGTGCTGGAAGCGACATTGCGCGACATCTTCTCAGGCACCGAAAGCAGCCTGCGCGAAACCGCGTTGCAGCTCGACGCGGTGGGCGGCGTTCGCGGCCAATCGCAGGGTGCGAGCTTCAGCGGCGGCGCCTTGCCGCAGGTCGAAGGGGTCAGCCCGGCGGCGGGAGGAAGCGCCGCCGCGGCGGCTCCCGCAAGCGCCAGCCCAGCCGCCGCCACGCCGGGCGCGGGAGCCACGGCCGTTCCCGGCGGCGCCATCAGCGGTGTGCCGGGCTCGCCCGGCGCCGGTGCGCCGCGCCAACTCGAAAGCAACACGCCGCTTCCCACCGACAAGCCGGCACCCGAAGCGCCGCCGCCGCAAGGCCCGGTGCCGCCGTCGATCAAGCCCGGCGCGATTTTCAAGCCCGCGCCGCCGTCGGCGCCCGCCGCACCGGTGACCGACAAGCCGCCGCGGCCGTCGGGCGAATCGGTGCAGGCACCGGGAACGCCGGAGGTGCTCGCGGATGCGGGGCCAGCGGCCGCGCCGATGCAGGCCCTCGCGCCGGCTGTGCCGGCGCAGCAGGGTTCGGCGGCTGCGCCAGCGCAGCAGGCTGCGGTGGCCTTGCCAACCCCGGGCCGGGCGCAGGCATTGGCGGCAAAGGCGGCGCCGGAGGTCGCTGCCACGCCAGGCAACAACGGGGCGAAGCCGGGCCTCGCTGCCGACCCGGAACTGAACTGGCGCGGCCCGGCGAGCGCGAAGGTCGGCGAAACCTTGCGGATCGCGCTGGACGCATCCAACCTGCCGCAAGTCAAAGGGCTGCCGCTGACGGTGCGCTACGACCCGCTGGTGCTGCGCTTCGTCGGTGCCGATCTGGGCGGCCTGGCCCAACAGGCCGGCGCAGCAGACATCAGCCCGAATGCCGACGCCGCGACCGGCCGCCTGGACATTGCGATGAAGTTTCGCAAGCCTGAACTCCTGTCGGGCAGCGGCACGCTCGTCAACCTCAGCTTTGCTGCCAACACGGCGCGCGCGCAGACCCGGCTGGTCGCGGCGCAGATCGACATCAAAGCTGAGGATGGCCAGCTGCTGAGCGTGCCGCGGCCGCGCCCGCACCTCGTGAAGGTGACCCAATGACCTCGATCGCCATCGGAAATTCCGCGGGCCGAGCGCCGGGCCGCTCCGTGGGCCACGAAGCGGCCCACTTCGTGGACCGCGCCGGCCCGCATCCCCTGGGCCACGCAGGGGCCCGTTCCGGTCCTTGGGGATCGGCCAACGTACTCGTTGGACGAGGGGCTCCATCAGCCGGCTTCACGCTGATCGAACTGCTCGTCACCGTCGTGCTGGTGGGCATCGTCGCGCTGACCGCGACGCCGATGGTCGAGGTGATCAGCGTCAAGCAGCGCGAGCAGGAACTGCGCCTGGCGCTGCGCACGATCCGCACCGCGCTCGACGCCTACAAGGCCGCATCCGACTCCGGCCTGCTGCCCAAGGCCGCGGGCGACTCGGGCTACCCGGCGTCGCTGGAGCTGCTGACGCAGCCGCTCGAGGTGGCGAACGCCCGCACCGCGCCGGGTGCCACCGCGCCGGCGCCGCAGCGCCTGGTGCTGTTGCGCCAATTGCCGCGCGATCCGTTCCACGCCGACCCGCTGACGCCGCCCGCATTGACCTGGGCGACGCGCGCTTACGCGAGCCGGCCCGACGACCCGCAGCCCGGTGCCGACGTGTTCGACATCGCCTCCAGGTCGGCGCGCATCGCGCTCGACGGAACCCCTTACTCGCGCTGGTAGCCGATCATGCCCACCTCCCTGCCCACCTCCCTGCCCACCCAGCCTCGCCCCCGAGCGGCGCGCCGCGGCTTCACGCTGATCGAACTGGTGGTCGTGATGTCGGTGATCGCGCTGCTGCTCACGCTGGCGGTGCCGCGCTACTTCAACGCGCTCGACAACTCGCGCCTCAACGTGCAGCGCCAGAACATCGCGACGCTGCGCGACGCGATCGACAAGTTCTTCGGCGACCAGGGGCGCTATCCCGGGCGCGCTGGCCGAACTGGTGGAGAAGCGCTACCTGCGCGCGCTGCCGGTCGACCCGGTGAGCGAAAGCAGCGAATGGGTCGTGCTGCCGCCGCCGGACACGACGCTGGGCGCCGTCTACGACGTGCGCCCGCCTCCGGCGCCGGCCGCTGCGATGGAGTCGAAGAGCTGATGCGAGCCGGCCGCCGCAGTCATCGCATGGCCGGGCACCGCGCGGCGCGCGGGCGCGGCGTGCTGTTGCTCGGGCTGTTGCTCGCGATGGCGATCTCGGGCGTGGCGCTTGCTGGTCGCGACCGACGTCTGGGCCGTGACGCGCCAGCGCCAGCAGGAGCAGGAGTTGCTGTTCGTCGGCGAGCAGTACCGCATGGCGATCGCGCGCTACTACTACGCCGCGCCGAAAGGCGTGCCGCGCGCGCTGCCGGCCACGCTGCAAGACCTGCTGCAAGACGACCGCTACAGCATTCCGGTGCGCCACCTGCGGCGCCTGTACCCGGACCCTTTGACCGGCGCGCCGCAGTGGGGCGCGGTGCTGAACGGCAAACGCATCGCCGGCGTGTACAGCCTGGCCAAGGGCACGCCTTTGAAACAGGGCGGGTTCACGCAGGAGGCGCAGAACTTCGCCGGCAAAGCGAGCTACCGCGAATGGGCCTTCGTGTTCACGCCACCGACGCCCATTCCCGTGGGCCGGGCCGTGCGGCCCGCGCCCGGCGAGATGGCCCCCACACCGAGCGCTGCAAAATGAAACTACCGGAACCGCGAATGACCACCGACCTGCTGCTCGCCGATGCCAATACGCTGCTGCGCCAGGGGCTGCGCTCGATGCTCGCGCAGCACGCCGAGTTCAACGTGGTCGCCGAGGCGAGCGAAGGCAGGGAGGCGGCGCGCCTGGCGCTGGAGCACCGCCCCGGCCTGGCGCTGCTCGACATCCAGTTGCCCGGCATGAACGGAATCCAGGCCACGACCTACATCAAGCGCCACCTGCCGCACGTGCGCGTCGTGATGCTCACCTGCACCAAGACGCAGGACCATGTGCGCGAATCGCTGCGCGTCGGCGCCGACGGCTATGTGCTGAAAGACGCGTCGTTCGCGGAACTGCTGATCGCGATGCGCAGCGTGATGCTGGGCAAGAAGTACCTGAGCCCGGATGTCTCATGCCAGCTCGTCGACAGCTACCTCAACCCCCGGCTCGCCGGTTCGGACAAGCCGACCGCGCTGCAGATGCTCACGGCGCGCGAACGCAGCATCCTGCAGCTCGTCGCCGAAGGGCGCACGAACCGGGCCGCCGCCGAGTTCCTGAGCGTCAGCCCGAAGACGATCGAGAAGCACCGCGCCAGCCTGATGCGCAAGCTCGGCCTGCGCAGCGCGACGGAGCTGGCGTTGACGGCCATCGAGCTCGGCTTGATCGAGCGCCCGGCCTTGCTGCGCGCACCTGACCCGGGGGCATGGAGCGCTGTCTCGACGCAGGCGTCGTGACGCGGGGCGGCGCGGCATACGGATTTGCGTTCGGGAGCATCGTATCTTCCGGTGGCGTTCGGACATGAAGCGACGATCATTGCGCTTGGCACGAGCGCTGGGGCCTACCGTATTGCTGACCGTGGAGGCAGCGCACTGAAGGTTCGCGATGCAGCGGACGATCGGGCGCGAGTGGCGTACGTCGCTGGACGGCGGTGGCAGGCAGCTTCCCGGCATGGCACACATTTAGTCGCGCGGAACTTTACACAGCGCCCGACAGCGGAGACTGTCAATCATGGTGTAAAGTGTCAACCTGTTTGTCAAGTACGTAGCCGAGGACACCATGGGGAAGAAGTTGACCAATGCGCCGGTCTACTACACCGTCGCCCAAGTCCAGTTCAACCCGGTGCTGGACTTGGACGGGTACATCCCCGCCATCCAGTCCAAGTTGCGCGAGGCACACTTTCCAGACTACAAGAAGGAAGTCGTCCAGCGCCTTGTATTGCCCTTCGGCGGCACGGGGGAGGGGCAGATGGCCGCACCGACCGTGACGCCGCAGTCGCGCTATCTGTTCGGCGACATTGATGGGCGCTCGCTGTTCTTGCTGGAGACGAATGCCCTGTCGTTCCAGACCACCAGCTACGACACCTTCGAAACCTTCTCCGAGACGCTCCTGAAGGGGATGGGCATCCTGCACGACGCCCTGCGTCTCGATTTCGTTGAGCGCATCGGGCTGCGGTACTTGGACGCTGTTCAGCCGTCGAAGGACGGCGAAACGCTACGGGAATTCCTCGTGCGGGAAGTGCTGGGACTTGCGCTACGAGGAGAAGGTCAGCTTCAGCAGTCGGTTAGCGAAACCATCGTCTCGACTGCCGCTGGGCAACTCGTGTCGCGTGTCCTCATCCGCCATGGGCACGTTGGTCTTCCCATGGAACTGGTGGGCATGGCCCCCGGCATCGACCCTCGCTTTACTCAGCGCGAGAGCCTGCATGCAATCGTCGATACTGATGCATCCATCAGCCATCGAGAGGTGTTCGAACTGCCGAAGGTGGGAGCGCGACTGACGGCACTCCATGATGAAATCGTCAAGTCCTTCTATGCGACGGTCACCGACCATGCCCGGGCCTCTTGGGCCTAAAGAGGGAGCATCATGAGCACAACAATGACCTATGGTGGCTGGATTACCGACCGGCCGGTCGCAACTGGCGTCACTTCCCCCCTCGTTCGCTGGGTGGGATGGATGACTGCTGCGGGTGCTGCATTGACCGCCATCGGCACTGGTGGAGAGCTTTCGCTGGAGCACCTGCAGCGGAGCGCTCGGCAAGCACAGCACACGGTGTCCGTGATCGAGGGCGGGGAGGTCGAGCAGGTTCGCAGTCCTAGCGAAAGCCTTTCGCGCATCCGCGAGGTATTGAACCCTGCCGTCTCCGACCTCGCGACGACGTTCGGCGTGTCACG
This sequence comes from uncultured beta proteobacterium, assembly GCA_963791595.1. GTDB lineage: Bacteria > Pseudomonadota > Gammaproteobacteria > Burkholderiales > Burkholderiaceae_C > JAEMQF01. The sequence continues at coordinate 37,169 of CAWBTF010000015.1, forward strand.
ACAGTCCGTCTACAACTGGCTGAATGGTGAACCCGTTGCAGACGAGAACGCCGCGAAGGTGCAGAACCTCGCGCAAGCTGCTGACGTGCTAGCGCACGAAGGAGTGGGGATTAATGCGACCCTTCTGAAGCGCAAGTTCGCCAATGGCAGGACGTTGATGCAGGTTGCGCAGGCAGGTGAGTCCGCGAGGGATGCTGCCCTGATGCTGGTACAGATTCACAAACGCGAGGCAGCGCAACGCGAACGCATGAAGGCCCGATTCGCAAGTCGGGCGAAGACGCCCGCGAGTGCTGACTTCGACCTCCCTGCGTCCAACGACCATGTTTGAAGGTGAGACGTGGCGGAGTGGAATCGTGACACCCCATGGCGCCAAGGGCACCTGCTAGGCAATGACGCGATTGAAGCCCTGGGGCTTCATCACGCGGTAGCGTCTGACGAGACTCTCGTCATCGTTGCCAGCCACGACTGCGACCTTTCGCAAGGTCCCGAACGGGAGCGGGTCGTCGAGGTCGTCGTTGGCCGTCTGGTGACTGACAAGGACGGCAACTGCACTCACGCAAAGAACGCCCGCAAGCTCCATGTCGAGTTTGTGGGCGCTGCTGCCTTTTGGGCAGAGTTCGAGGCGACCGCGAAGCTGTCCATCGACAAACGCGCACTGATCGACTTCATTCCGCGCCCTGAAGCGCACCTATCACCAGAGAACCACGCCATCTTTCAGATGTGGTTGGCCAGCCGCTATCGCCGCTCGGCCTTCCCCGACGAGTTCGAGCGCCGCCTGATCAAGGAGTTCAAGCTGGACGAGAAGATCGCCAAGGCGGTGAAGCCCCATGGTGAGCTGATTGCAGGCGTCTTCTTCGATGTGGACGAGGGTGCCGAGGTTACCCGCGACGGCCCCGACGACACCTACACCCTCGACATAACCATCCTGCACTCGGCTGAGCCTGACTTCGACGCGGCTGAGAAGGCAGCGGACACCGCAGCCAAGGCAATCGAGAAGGCATTCAAGGACAAGCTTTTCGACCCCACCAAGACGTGGCAGCACATCGAACTGCGATTCTGTGAGACGGTTTCGGAGTCGGTCCTGACCTACCAGCAATTCAAGCAGTTGAAGCGCTGGAGGCTGGAGCACATCAGTCTAGCCGCGGAGCCGCAGCAACCTTTGCTGGCCGAATAGAAGCCACGAAATCCGGTAGTGCGAACCAACACTGCCTGGCCTGCTCCACTTGGACGTTAAGCGGCGGCTTTGAGTCGCTTGAAGGGCCGCGCAAAAATCCGCTTCGGGTCGATCTTGATCATTCGGCGCGACAGCAAATTATCGCGATGCGACGGCAGTGAACATTCGCGCGTCAGTGCTCAACGCCCCCTTCGTCGCCAGAGGCAACACTCGAGTCGCGTTGCAGCAACAGCAGCTTCGGTCCGAACCCAGGCCCCGCTTCTTACGCGATCGAACGCAAATGGCGATCAATCACGGCGCGCAACCTGCTCCGTGGTCAACGGCACCAGCATCACCTGTTTCGCTGCGAAGCGCTGGCGCGGCCCGATCGCCAGGCGCGGATACGCCGTCAGCGCGGGCATGTTCTCGAGCGTGTGTTCCAGTTTTTCGATGCAGTACTCGCGCGAGAATTTTTCGTCGGCGTGCATCAGGCTCTCCACCGCCACCGTCGCGGCGAGCAGGGCGTTGCGCGCGACGACACCGGTGCCCGCCAGACCGTTCGCGTGCAACCAGCCCGTGGCGCGCTGCGACTGGCGCCGCGCCGCCTCGCCGTGCAGTTGGTCGGTGACCCACCAGGCCGGTGCAGCCGGCACGGCAGCGCTGGGGTCGGCGGAATCGAGCGCGGCAATCGGCGCCATGCCGGTCAGCACGAACACCGCCGCGGGTGGGGGCTCGGTGTCCCGCCCTTCGCGGCGCTTCGCAATCTGGTCGTCGGGCAAGGCACTGACCAGCGCGACCCGGTCTGCTCCCGCGGCGCGCCAGTGTGTCGCCGTCCGCACCATCACCCGGCGTTCGGTCAGCCCTTCGCTCAGGCCCTGGGCAAAGACGTCGGCGAGCGCCGCCGCGACCTGCCGCGCCTGCTCCTGTTCGTTGGGCGATTCGCCCGCGAGCACCAGCACCTCGTCCGGCAGCGGCTGCATCGCGAGCAGATGGCGCGCCGCGGCTTGCGCCTGGCCGATCAGGCCGCGGCTCAGATAGACGCTGTAGAAATTCTCGTCCTGCGGCGGCAGCGCGACGGTGGGCAACAGGCATGGCACGCGCTGCGCGGCGCAGAACGCGTGCACCGGCTGCCAGCTCTGCTCGCCCACGCCCGACAGCACCGCGAACACCGGCTCGCGTGCGTAGCGCTGCTGCAATTGCGCGCCCCAGGTTTCGGGAGCGCCGCTGAGCGCCCAGTGGCGCAGCTCCCAGCGGCGGTGGCGCAGGTACATCGACTGCTCGTTGCGCTGCGCCGAGCCGCGCCGCGCGGTCTCGCCGCGCGTGTTCGCGTTCTTGTGCGCGACGAAGCGGTTCAGCGTGGCCAGCAGCTCGGCCACCTGGGCGGCGGGAACGTCGGGCGTAGTGATCGTCGCGAACCTGACGCGGGTCTCGGTGACGCCCGGCGCGAGGCTTCCCGTCAAGGTGTTCAGGTGCGCCGCGAGCGCCGCCACTTCGGGCCCGCTCAGGTCGTAACGCGGCATCACCGCCGAGAGCGTTCAGTCCGTCGGGGGTGTGGCCGCTGCGCAGCATCTCGCGCAGGCTCGCCTCGGTGTACGCGGGGCGCACGCGCAGCTGGGACGTCCACGCGTAGCGGTGCGTCGTGGCCGCGTCGAAGGCACTGAACAGCAGGCTGCCGGCGATCGGCGGCACCGCGAGATTGCCCTCGAAGCTGCCCAGGCCGCTCGGCCGGTGGCAGCTCACGCACGCGGCCTGTGGCGCCGGCAGTTGCACCGAGGCATCGCGCGCGTCGCGCACCCGGCTGGCGAAGCCCGGCAGCGTGCCTTCGTAGATCGCTTCTCCCAGCTTCAGCACCGCAGCAGCCGGCGGCGCCGGGTTCGGGGTCTGCGCCCGCGCCGCCATGCCGCACAGCGCGATGGCGACGCACGCGATGGCGATCAGCGCGACGCGCCAGCCGGCTGGCACCGTCATGACAGCGGCAACTGCTCGTACGCGCGGCGCAGCTCCAGCGGGCTCGGAGTGCCCTCGATGCGCACCCACGGCGCGGCGCGGCCGTGGCGCATCATCACCACCGGCGGGTGGCCGGCCTTGGCGCCGCGGTAGACGTCGAACGCCTGTTGCTGGCGCAGCAGGTCGTCGAACTTGCCGGTGAAGAACTGCCAGCCCGCGCCTGCGCCGAACTGGCGCGCGAACTTGGCCAGTTGCTCGGGCGTGTCGTTGTCCGGGTCGATCGTGAACGTCAGGAAGCGCGCCGGCTTCGCGCTTTGCGCGAGTTGCCGTTGCAGCGCGGCGAGCGTCGCGGTCTGGGTGGAGCAGATCGTCGCGCAGGTCGTGAACACGAAGTTGACGATCACCGGCTCGGCGCTGTCGAGCTCCTGGCGCAGCGTCGACGGCTTTCGGTTCATGCCGAGCAGCGCGATGTCGGGGGCCACGAGGTCGCGCCGCACCAGGATGCGCAAAGGCACGGCGTGCGGCGCGGGCTCGGCCGGCGCAGCGGCGGTGGCGGCGGGGCCCGCAGCCACCGCCCGCGAAACCCAGGCGGCCCCGGACAGCGCGAGCAGCGCGCCGAGCGCGTTGCGGCGGGTCGGCGTCATTGCGGCAACACCTGCACCAGCACCGTGGTCATGCCGCTGCCGGCGCCGGCCATCGCCACCGTGAACTGATCGGTGCCGACGAAGTTCTTCGGCGGCGTGTATTCGATGCGCCCGTCGCCCAGGTCTTTCACCCGGCCGCCGCGCAACGGCGTCGTCAGGCGCAGCGCCTGCGCGCCGCGCAGCGCGTCGCCGAGCGCGACCTCGACGCTGCGGTTCGCCGCGGTCTGCACCGACCGGCGCTGCGGCGCGGCGCGCGCGTCGCTCGCCTGCGCGGTGCGTGGCGCCAGTTCGACCAGCAACACGCGGCCGTCATCGGTGCGGACGTTCAGGCGCAACGGCGCCATGTGCGAGGCCTCGGGCGTGTAGAGCCACGCCGGGTCGGCGCCGAACAGGCGCGCGAAGGCGCTCACCTGAGACTCGACGCGGCCGCTGGCGGGCGGCGCCACGAGTTCGACTGCCGCAGCTCGCAACGACCAGGGCAGTACGCTGGCCAGCGCATCGGGTGAAATCGCGATCGGCTGCCCGGCCTCGACGCTCGGGCTCCAGCGCAGCGCCGCGGGCACAGGCGGCGACGCCGCGCCAGGCGCGGCGCCCAGCGCCGCGAGCGAGTTGCGCAGGCTCGGCGAGCGAACGGAAGGATCGGCCGCGCTGGCGTCGCGCAGCGTGTGCGTCAGCAGCAGCGTTTCGATCTCGGCACGGCTCGACTGCGGCGCCGCGCTGCGCAGCACCGCGAGCGCGCCCGACACCGCGGCGGCAGCGAACGAAGTGCCGTCGGCGACTGCCGCGCTGCCGGTGGCCGCCGCGATGCGGTCCAGCGCCGGCAGGTTCACGCCCGGCGCGTGCAGCGACGGGAATGCGCCGCCGCCGCAGCCCGAGGGACCGCGGCTGCTGCGTTGCGCGACGCTGCGCTCGGCATCGAGCGCGCCCACCGAGAGCACGCCGGGGTTGTTGGCCGGGCTCATGCTCGTGTCGGGCGCGGGGCCGTCGTTGCCGGCGGCGAACACGACGTGAATGTCGGCCGCTTGCAGCGCGGCCAGCGCGCGCGCGAAGCTCAGGTCGCAGCGGCCGGCCGATTGCGGCAGGCCCCAGGAGTTGTTGACGATGTCGGGCGCGTCGGGCGTGGCCGGGTCGCCGTCGGGGTCGAGCACCCATTGGTAGATGCGCTGCACCGCCGACGCGCGGCCCTTGCCTTCGTCGTCGAACAGGCGCGCCGCGATCCACATCGCGCGCGGCGCCACGCCGATCGGCGTGTCGTCGACCAGGCCGCCCACCAGCAGGCCGGCGACGAGCGTGCCGTGGCCGGTGGCGTCGCTCGGCGCGGCGCGCTGCGCGTAGGGGTCGAACCAGTCCGCTGCACCTGCGCGGTAGCGTGCAGCGATCGCGTGGGTGCGCAGGTCGACGCCGCTGTCGACCACCGCGACCGTGACGCCCTGGCCGGCAAAGCCGCGCTGCCACGCGCTGAGCACGTCGAGCGACAGGAAGTGCGGCGGCAGTTGCAGCGCGCGCCCGGTGCGCAGCGCCTCCAGCGAATCGTCGGCAGCGGGCAGCGGCGCGCTGGGCGCGGGCGCCTTGTTCGCGCTCGCGCCGGAAGCCGGTGCCTGGTCGGCGTTGCCACGGCGCGCCATGGCGCCGGACGAAGGCACCTGGCGCGGCGCGGCCGAGCGCAGGCTGGCGTCGGAGTCGATGCGCTTCACGCTCGGCAGCTCGGCGATCTGCGCGAGCTTGCCGTGCGCCACGTGCACGGCGATCGAGTGCGAGATCCACAGCCCCTGCACGCCCCAGGCGCCCACGCCGCGCAGCTCGGCGAGCACCGGCGCGGCGGCGGCTTCGTAGTCCTGGCGCATCAGCTGCGCCAGGCGGCCCGGCCGCGCGGCGCGCGCAAGAGGCGCGATCTGCGCTGCGTAGTCTTCGAGCGAACGCGCACCCTCGAGCTCGATCACGACCGCGGCACTGCTGCGCGGTGCGATGTTCGCCAGCGCGGCCAGGCTCGGGTCGAGCTCGCCGGCGTGAGCCTGGGCGAATGCGGCGCCGAGCAGCAGGGCCGCGGCGCGACGGATCGGTGAGGGCGTTGCGTTCAAGGTTCGATGCGCAGGTTGCCGAAGGATTGATCGCCAATGTAGAGAGCGAGCTTTTGACCCGCCTTAATTCGCTGGTCGGGGTTGGCGAAGATCATGAAGTAAGTCTTGCCCACCGCGACGGCGTGGTTGCGCGAGGTCTGGCGCAGCGCCCCCACGACGGGGGGTTGCGGAACGTAGAAACGGTCGCCCGTGGACGGATCGACGAGCACCGGCAGCACCTTGCGGTCGAGCAGCGGCCGGGCTTTGTCTGCGTCAAGAACGCGGTAGCGCAAGTCGATCACGTAGCCCGAGGCCGACAGGCGTGCGCCCTGAACTTCGACGCCGAAGGTTTCGCTGACCCAGACGCTGCTCGGCGCCGCCGCCGAGGAAGCCGCGGGCAGCGGCGCGGCCTTGCCGGCGTCGGCTTGCGCGGCAGCGCCCCAGTGGGCGATGGCCAGACTCATCAGGACCGCGGCTCGTCGCGCGGCAAGACGTCGGAAGGGGCTGTGCATGGAGGTTCCTTTTGAGAGACGGATGCAGATCGCGGGAATCGCAGGAATGGCCGGCGCAAAGGCCGGCCATCGGGGCTTGGAGTTCAGGTCAGTTCATCGTCACGTCCACCCGCGTCCAGGCCGAGTAGGTGCCGTTCGGATTGGCGACCCGGTAGTAGAAGTGGTCCGTGCCGGGCACCGCGCCCACGCCGAAACCGGGACCGGTGGGTGCCGTGTAGGTGATCGTGCCGCCGTTGGGCGTGGCCACGGCGCCACGCGTGGCGGTCGCGGTCAGCGTCCCCGCCGTGGCACCGACACCATCCGCCTCGCGCGCCACCTGGATCGTGGTCAGGTTGAAGCCCGCGGCCGAGGTGTCGTTGCCCAGCACGGGAATCGTCACCGGCGGACGAGCCGCGGTGTTGTCGTACGTGAACGCATCGGCCACCGCCACCGGCGCAGGCGGCAGCAGCATCGTCACGTCAACCCGCGCCCAGTTCGACAGCACGCCGGCGTTGTTGCGCACCCGGTAGAAGAAGAAGTCGGTGCCGGTGAAGGGAACCGTGGCGCTGACGTTGTCCGGCGCTTCGTAGAGGATGGTGCCGGCATTCGGGCCCGTGTTCGGCGTCTGAATCAGACCGCGCGTGGCCGTCGGCGTCAGGCTGTCGGCGCCGGCTCCGGTGCCGGTGCGCGAGACCTGGATGCTGTTCAGCTGGAACGCCGGCGTCGTGTTCGACGTGTCGTTGGCGAGCACCGCAAAGAATTGCTGCGGGTAGGCCACGGTGTTGTAGAACGTGAACGGGCCGTCGGCGTTGGCTTGCAGCACCGGCGGCAGCGGCGCGAACGTCATCGTCACCGTCGCGTCGGCGCTCAACGCTGGGCCGGGCGCGGGCGTGTCGGTCGCGCGGTAGGTGAAGCTGCGCGTCAGGCCGCCCGCGGGGCACCACGGTGGCGGCGGCCAGGCTGTAGCTGAACGAGCCGTCGGCGTTGAGCGTCAGCGTGCCGTCCACCGGTGGCGTGACGACGCTGGCGCTGAGCGCATCGCCGTCGATGTCGCTGTCGTTGCCCAGCACGCCGTTGCCGCCGCGAGCGAGCGTGCGAGCTCCCACGCGCGCCGGCGTAAGCGTTCGCGACCGCGACCGGCGCGTCGTTCACGTTCGCCACCGCCACATTGAAGCTGCGGGTCGCCGCGACATTGGTCGCCGAGCTCGCCCGCACCACGACGCTGTGGGTCAGCGTCGGGTTCGAGGGCGATTGCGCCTGCGCGTTGCTCGGTGTCCAGTTCAGCGCCAGGCCGGCGGGCGACAAGGTCGACGTCATCCCCGCCGGGCCGCTGACCAGGGTCAGCGTCGCGCCCAGCGTGGCGCTCGTGGCCAGGCAGCTCCAGAGCACGCCCTGGGTGCCGGTGACGGGGCAGTTCGCCGCCAGGTCAGTCGCAATCACGGGTGTCGTCGAGACCTGCAACAGTTGCCCGGCGACGCCGTTGGCGCTGTCGGCGAATGCCATGCGCCGGTCGAACACGCTCGTCGTGCGCGCCGCACCGAGCCAGGCTTCGGTCGTCTTCGCGGCGGGCAGCAGCGCGCTGTATTGCTCGCGGGCGTACGGATAGGGTTGCGCGTCTTCGCCGAGCAGCGCCCAGGTGCCGTCGCGCAGCGTGGGCACGCGCGTCTGCAGGCCGGCGTTGGCCATGCGGATCAGGTACGGCGACGCGGTGCCGATGAATTGCGGCACCGAACCCGCGTCCACTTGAACCGGCAGTTGGGTCGCCGCGTCGTAGACGTGGGTGCGCAAATGCTTCGGGTCGTAGTCGAGCGTGCTGCCGCTGAAGGTGCCGGCCGCGACCGCCGCGTGCATGGCCGGGGTCGACTTCGCTGAAGATCACGCGGCTCTGGTTGGCGTAGGCGACGCCGGGGTAGACGACGCCGGCCGCGGCGTCCTTGCTCATCATTCCGTACAGGCCCATCTGCACCTGGATCTGCGGCTGCGTTCCCGATTGGTAGAGATACGTGCCCGGCCGCACATTGGCGTAGGAATAGACCACCGGCGCGCCGTTCGCCACCGCTTCCGCGGTGAACGAGCGCACCCGGCAGGCACGGCGGATCGCATCGGTCGCGCCGACGCCCGGCACGCACAGTGCGCCTCGGCGTCGGCGAACACCGGTGCCATCGCCGTGTTCAGACCGTGCACGACGAACGAGGTCGGCGCGCCGCTGGCCAGGCGGTTGTGTAGGGTGACGCTGAGCGTGCTGTCGGTCGGTGGCACGACGAGCGCGGCACCGGGCGACGTGACCGGCGCGGTCTGCGCGCTGGCCAGATCGCCATTCGGCGCCGAGACGCGGTAGCCCCACATCGGCACGATGGAGACGCCGTCGGGCATCAGATGGTTCACGGCCTCGGCGATGACGGTGTACGTCACCGCCTGCGCCGGCACCGCGAGCAGGGCGAGCAGCGCCGCGCCGGCAGCCGCAAGGGGCCGCATCTTGAAAGAGGATTGGTTTTTCATCATGGCTCCCTGACTTGCGGTCATTCAGAAATCGGCACGGTCGGCGGCTGGATCAGCACCATCGTCATCATTCCGCCGGGGAAGATGCCATCGTTGATGATCTCCTTCTCGTTGTGCGAGTGCATCATGTGGAAGTAGCCGCCGGTGGTGTTGGCCAGGCCGGCACCGACCGGCCGCGCGCCTGGCGCGCCGAGGTAGGGGCTGCCGCTGTACATCTCGCCGTAGGTCAGCTCGAGTTCGGCCGGCAGTCGCACCGGCAGGCGCTTGTACCGGTCGCTCGCAAGCTGGGTCGTCGGCACACCCGGCCCGGGCGTGTCGTACATGCAGTTCGACAACGTCTTCGGTTGGCCCGGGTTGCACGTTGCGCCGTACATGTCCCAGTTCAGGCCGGCGCCGGACCAGCGGTAGACCGCGTCCACGGTCTGCCCGGGCACCATGCGCAGCGTGAAGTCGTTTTGCGCCAGGTCCGCATTGGTGCTGCCCGGGCGCTTCAGCACGCGCCCGTCGCGCGCCACGGTCCAGGTGTTGTTGCCGTGGTGGTGGAAGGGGTGCAGGTCGCGCCCCATGTTGATGACGCGCAGCAGCACGTTGTCGCCGGGGTGCATCTGCACCAGCGCGTTGTAGGGCTGGTTCGGCAGCGCCGGGGCGAACGCCGCGGCCAGCGTGTCGGGCGAGTTGCGCCCGTTGATGAACCAGTAGCGCGGTGCGTACGCGCCCCAGGTGCTGGTGTTGACGCGCCATCCGGGGTTCGGCGTGGCCGGCAATGCCGCCACCTGGTCGAGCACCGACTGGTGCCGCGCCGGGTCCATCTCGCTCAGCAGCAGCAGGTATTCGCGCCCCGCGGAGAAGGACGATTCAGGCGCGTCGTAGGCCTGGTTCGGCGCGGCGGGGCGAACGATCAGCGCGCCCGCCAACCCCATCTCCAGCTGCACGTCCATCTGCGTGCCGCTGTGGTAGGTGTAGGTGCCGGCGTTCGTGGCGGGGAAGGTGTAGGTGATGGTGCCGCCGGGAACCACTTCCGTGGTCATCTGCCCGGTGGGACTCGAGACACAGTGCGCCGGCACCGCGCAACTCGCCGTCGCCGCGCTCTGGCCGGGGAAGACGATTGACGTGCGCGTGGGCAGGTTGTTCGTCAGCGTGATCGTCACCAGTTGGCCCTGGTTCACGATCAGCGTCGGCGCCGGGTATTGCATCGAGCTGCCCGCGACGCCGAAGCCCCAGTTGTACAGGTTGATGCCGTCGGCGGCGCTGATGAAGCCCGGCTTGGCCTCGAGGTTGAAGTTCGGCCCTTGAACGCCGTTCACCTTGGCGTGGGCGGGGCCGGCCAGCAAGCCGGCTGTCAATCCGCCCAGCAAGCCCAGCGATTGAGTGAGGGTGCGCAGTTTCATGTGAGACTCCCTGATGACGGCTGCGATCAATTGATGACGATGTGCGTCATGATTCCGCCCTGGTCTTCCGCGCCGTTGCTCAGGAAGTTCAGGTTGGTCGTGTACAGCACGTAGGTTCCGGGCGCGACGCCGGCGGTGTCGATGACGACGTCGACCGCTTCGCCGCCGCCCAGCGTGACCGAGCTGGTGCGAAACGCATGGTCCACGCCGCTCGGGCCGCGCGCGATTGCGGCGCCCGCGCCGACCACCTTGAACGGCAGCCCCATCGCGGTGACGGTGAAGTAGTCGGTGACCGACAGGTTGCTCAGGCGCAGCAGGATGCGCTGGCCGACGCTCGCGGTGACGAGCGAGCTGATCGGCTGCGAGGTCTCGGGCAACACCGTGCTCGGGTCCGCCGGGTCGACCGGTGTGCGCAGGAAATCGGTGGTGCGCGCGTCCACCGTGTCCGGATAGTTGCGCCCGTTGATGAAGCCGTGCGTCGTGCGCATCGTGTCGAACGGCAGCGGCTGAACGACTTCGCTCTGCGTGTGGAAGTTCGCGTCGAACGACGTCAGCTGCAGCGCCGCCTGCACGTCGTAGCCGGTGGCGCCGTTGCCGTCGTTGTAGACGAACTTGCTGAAGCTGCGCGTCTCGGGCAGCGCCGTCGGGCCGGTCCACCGGCACGCCGGTGTAGACCGTGCCGTCCTGCACCGGCGTCACGTAGAGGTTGCCCACCATTCCCATCTGCATGTGCTCGGTGGCCTCCACGTGGCAGTGGTACATGAAGGTGCCGGGGTCGTTGATCTTGTAGTAGAAGGTGATCGTCGAACCCATGTTCACCGTGGCCGAACCCTCGGGCACGCCGTCGAAGATCGGCGCGGCCTGCGGGAAGCCGTGGAAGTGGATCGAGTGCGGGTCGAACAGATCGGGCCGGTGCGCCATGCCGACGTTCGTCAGGCTGAGGAACACTTCCTGGTTCTGCTTGAAGCTGAGCGTGGGCGCCGCGAGCTTGGCGTTGAAGGTCGAGCGCGTCATCACCTGGTCGTTCGCGACGCCGGTCACGTCGGAAAAGCCGAACATGTAGGCGCGCGTGCCGTCGGCGTAAGACAGCCAGCCGTCGCCGCCGGCCAGGTGCTTGCACACCTTGCCGTTGCTGCCGGCGGCGTCGCCATCGGGCGGGCATTGCGGGTAGACGCCGGCTTGCGCCTGGCCGAGCGCGGTGGCGATCGCCAGTGCCACGGCCGCGCGGGTGAAGTCGCGGGTGAGGTGTTTTACAGTGCGGTTCATGTGATTGCTCCCAAGTGATTTGCGGCTGCGGTCACGGGCGGCGGTACGCGCCGGCGTCCCAGTTGCCCGCGCCGCGGGTCACGCCGTTGCGATCGGTGTTCAGGGTCGCCGGGTTGTTGATCCGGTTGCGGCCGATGCCCACCGCCTGGCTGCCCGGCGTGATGCGGTAGTCGAAGTACGGCACGCCGGTGGTGGGGTTGCTCTGCGTCAGCGGGCCGAAGCGCACGTCGATGAAGTTGCCGCCTTCGTCGAACGCCGCCGCGACCGCCGGGCTCAGCGCCGTCGCCTGCACCGACGCTTCCACCTGCAACAGCACCGAGTCGCGCGGGCCGTTGAACGTGTTGGCGTTGAAGTACTGCGCGTTTGCGGCCGTGCCCTGCACGTTGTTGTTCGGTGCCGCCACCGTGTACCCGGTGAGGTTGGTCAGCAGCGAGTTCGTCGGCGTGAGGCGCGCTTGGCCTGCGGCGGGCACGTACGTCCCGGCGTTGAGCACCGGCAGGTTCGCGTCGGCCACTTCCAGATCGGAGAACCCGTCGAGCACCAGGCCCGCGCCGACCGGAGAGCCGGCGACCGGCTGGTTCCAGTGGAAGACGCGGTTCTGGTAGACGACGTTGTTGTCCAGTTCGGGGTTGGCGAACACACGCAGCCCGGCCGGTGCATTGTTCGGCGTCGACCAGGCGCGTCGCCAGCACCGGGCTGTGCGGGTACGCCACGATACCGGCGCCGAACTGCGGGAGCGAACTGCTCAGCGCGGTGTTCGCCGTGTTGTTCTGGAACGGGTTCAGGCCCGCCGGGAAGGCGCGCGCCGCGGTCGACGTGTTGTCGTTGCGGCCGATCGTGTTGTTGACGATGCGCGTGTAGACCGCGTCACGCAGCGAGATGCCTGCACCCGCAACGCCCGCCACGTTGTTGACGATCACGTTATTCAGGATGTCGACGCGGTAGGCGGTGCCCAGTTGGCCGGCCGCGAGTTCGTTGCCGTTGGTGCCGAGCAGGCTGATACCGCCGCCGTCGCCCGCGCCCGCCAGGTTGCCGACGAAGCTGTTGTTGCTGATGCGCACGTTGCCCGAGCCGGTGGACAGGCCGTTCGCCGCGGCCTGCGAGTTCTGGCCGGCGACCGACAGGCCCCCGCCCTGCATGCTGCTGGCCTGGTAGAACGACGAGTTCCAGAAGAACTTGTTGTTGTCGATCACGCCGCCGTCGCTCACGCCCAGGTGCGCCATGCCGCCGCCATTGCCGGTGGAGTGGTTGCCGCAGACGAAGTTGTTCGTGACGCGGTAGTTGGTCGCGCCGAAGTACACGCCCAGGCCCCCACCGCCGCCGCCCACTGCACCCGCGGTGTCGCCGTTCTGCACGACCTCGTTGTGGTGGATGTTGACGTCGGTGTTGCGCGAGCCCACCGGCAGCTCGAGCGCCGTCAACGCCGGGTGGCCGATGCGGATGCCGCCGGCCATCGCGCCCTGGTTGCCGGTGATCAGGTTGTTCGAGATCTCGATCCCGCGGGCATAACCGTTGACGATGATGCCGCCGCCCTGGTCGGCGCCGCTGATGCCGAAGCCGTCGATTTGCAGCGCGGCGTTGGTGGGGCGCGGCTGCGGATTGTCGGCGTTGCCATTGCCCTTGAGCATCACGAAGAAGCCAGGGGCCTCGGCGTCGCCGAACAGCAGCGGCGCGTTGTCGGCAGCGTCGCCGTCCAGGCACGCCTGGTAGCTGGTGGGCAGCGCTTGGCCGGGCAGCAGGAAGCGCTCGCCGCTCCCGCCGCCGGGGCTCTGCGGCACGCCGGCGCGGCCGACGATCTTGTCGCAGACAGCAACGCGCCAGGCGCGCAGCTTCTCGGCCGGTTGCGTGACGGCGTTGATGAAGGTCGAACCGGCGCCGAAGCCTTGCACGCGCACGCGCCGGTCGACGATGACGGTTTCTTCGTAGACGCCGGGCTCGACCGTGATCAGCCTGCCTTCAGGCGCGGCGTCGATCGCCGCCTGGATCGATTGGCCGGCGCGCACCACCGTCGGGCTCTGGCCGCCGATGTGCAGCGTGATGCCGCGCGGCGTGACGTTGCCGTTGTCACGGGTGACGAGCAGCGTGCCCGGCGCGAAGCCCTGCGGCACGGTGAGCGTGATCGTGTCGTTGTTCCAGCCCGTGATGTTGGCAGCCGGAACCGCCACCCCGTTGATCGACACGCCGCCGTTGCCACGCACCGCGCCGAAGCCGTGGTCGCGGGTCACTGTGCGCGGCACGTTGGCGCCGGGGTTGTTCGCGTCGTACAGCGGGTTGAGCACCTGGGTCGGTCCCATCGAGCGAATCGTCAGGGTTCGGTTGCTCCCGACCCAGGGGCCGACGTTGTTCGCGCCGGTGACGCTGCGGATCGCCGGCACGGCGTCCGGATGCGCGCAATCGAGCGCGAACTGCTGCGGGCCGGCGAACGCCGCGATCGGCAGCACCGGGGTGTCGAGGTACGTGGTCTTGCCCGGCAGGTACTGGAACGTGTAGCAGAACTGGCTGTAGCTGTTGTTGTAGTACGGGTCGGGTTGCATCATCGGCTTGCCGCTCACCGGATCGAGCACGTCGGCGCCGGTGTTCGGGTCCTTCACCGGCATGAACGGCGAGTTCAGGCACGCCGAGACCATGTTCGGCGAGATGCCCGAGGGCATCGGCACGTTGAAGGCGAAGGTCGACGGAACCAGCGCGTTGTAGGTGCCGAAGCGGTCCGAGTAGACGCGCGAGAACTCGCGGCCGGTGTGGTCGCGCAGCGAGACCGGCATGAACGGCGGCGCGAACTTCTCGCCGAAGGTCGGTGCCTGCGGGTTGAATTCGTTGGCCAGGTCGTCCAGGATCATGCCGACGATGTGGCCGGCCAGCGGCGTCTTCGTGAACAGGTGGAAGTCCATCGCCGCGTTCAGGCCGGCGTTCAGCGCCACCGCCTTGCGGTTGCAGTACGGACGCTTCTTGCCGGTGTAGCCGGCGTAGCTGATCGTCGGCGGGCTGTCGCGGTACTCGGCGGGGATTTCAACGCCGGGGAACAGGTCGAGCTCGGCTGGCACGGGAGATGGGCGCTCGCCGACGCACTCGGGCGGCAAGGCGAGTGTGGAGACGACGATCGAGTCGCCGAAGTCGACGTTCTTGTCTTCTTCCTTCTGCACTTCGTAGCCGACGGGCGGCACGACTTCGACGATGTAGTGGCCGGGCGCCAGGTCGACGAACGCGTAGCCGCCGTCATAGACCGCACCGCGCGCCTGGTTGAAGACGCGCATGCCGTCGTAGCAGTCGGTGACCACGCCTTCCGGGCTCACGTAAGGCGTTCCCTGGCAGCCGGCGGGCAATGCGGCGTCCCATGCATCGGAGGTCGCGGTGGCGATGATTGCACCCACCGGAACGCGCGGGTTGCTCGCGCTCGCCCGGTACAGATTCACCGTGACGCCGGGGATGCCGGGCTCGTTGTTTTCGGCACCGGCATAGCGCGGGTCCGATTCGGCGCGCGTGCTCGAGTAGTTGATCTTGCCGCTGATGCCGCCGTTCTCGGTGCCGACATAGGCCTTCTTGCCCCAGTCCATGACATTGGTCTGGCCGAGGAAGAGTTGCATGCCTTGCAGGATCGCCGGGCCAGTGGTGGTTTCGGCGACGCTGCTGGCAGCGCTGCTGCCGCGGTTCGGCCACACCGGATTCGCCGGCAATGCGCCGCCGGCGTCGGCCATCGCCGTCACGCCGGTGGCCTTGAAGCGCAGGTAGTCGACTTCGGCGACCATCCAGTTGAAGAACGGGAAGACCTCCGAGAACTCGTATTCGCCCGCGTCGTCGGTAGCGACCGACTGGTAGACCGAGCCGTCGCGGAAACGGATGTTCACGGCCTGGCCGGGAATGCCTACCGAGTCCTGCGTGCAAATGCCGGTCTCTGCGGGGTCATGACAGACCTTGCCGGTGAGCTTGCCGAACCAGTTGAACACCGGCACATTGCCGAGGTTCACCGAGGCATTCGCGCCGGTGACGAAGTCGTAGCGGCCGAACACGTTGCCGAGCGACTTGTCCCACACCGCGAGCTGGTAGCGCGTGTTCGGCTTCAGGCCGGGGATCGCGAACGTGCCGTCGGGATTGCACTTGCCGGCAAACACGCCGCGGCCGTTGCCCACCGCCAGGCTCGCCGACTCGTTCAGGCCGACGCGGCACTCGGTGACCGGCGCTCCGTCGTGGAACGTGAAATCCGGCGGACGGCTCATGTGCACGTTAAGCACCTTGCCGGTGGCGACGTTGCCTGCCGGACCGCCGGTGGCGTTGAAGCTCGGCACGAAGCCGATGAACGCGTGGTGGCCTGGCGGGCCGAATTCCTTGAAGTAGGTCGGCTCGTTGGACTTGACCCAGGCGTCGATGCCTTGCGTGCCTTCGATTGTGTGTGTCTGCAGCCACTGCTCGCCTTCGGCAGGCCAGGGCGTGAGCGGCGCATTGCCATCGGCGTCTGCGTAGTAGCGTGGGCAGTCGGCCTGCGCAGGCTTTTCCGCGGGCGGCACGACGAACACGGTGTACTTGGCGGGCGCCAGGTTCTTGATGCGGAATACACCGTTCGGATCGGTCTTGAGCACGATCTGGCCGATCTGGTCGACGTCGCCGTTAGGCAGGTAGGTCGTTCCCAGCGGATTGCCGAAGGCGTCGAAGCCCATCCGGCCGCCCGAGGCGCCGTAGGTGCCGCCCGCGTCGTACAGGTGCACGTCCCAGCCGCACAGGCCGTATTCCTGGGTGCCGATCGCGTCGGGCTGGTTGTTGATCGAATTGCTGTCGTGGTAGACGAGCACCGACACCTGCGCGGTCTGCACCGGCGTCGGGTTCACGATCACGCGCACGTTCGTGGGCATGCTGCCGTTCGCGTTGGGGCGGATCGGCACGCCGGCCATCTGGAACGCCGGTGCGCCGTCGGCACCGGCGTTGGGCAGCACCGACAGGAAATAGCGCTTGCCGGTGAACCCGGCGGCCGACAGGTTGGTCGCGGTGGCCGCCGTGCCGTTCAGGTTCGCGGTCTGGCCCGACTCGACCACCGGCATGTGGCTGCGGTGGAACTTCAGCGACAGCGTGTCTCCCGGGTTGGGCACCGCGGCGGTTCCGGTCACGCCGGGAACCACGTCCCAGGTCTTGTCTTCCTGCAGGGTCCAGCGAAACGGCACGTCGATCGGTGTGCCGTCGGGTCGGACCACGTTGATCGTGATCGCCTGCGCGAGCGTGGACGACAACGCCAGCACGGCCGCGCCCAGCACGCTTGCTGCGCGTGAATTCCACGTTTTCCAGCTTCGTTGACTCTGGTTCAAATCCATAGGGCCTCCTTGAACGTCAGGTGCGTTGCCGGCCGACACCGGCCATGGCACCTGACTGACAGTCATCGCGGACACTGCCGCTCCGATGCCGGAAGGTTAGGTTTTGAGAGTCGAAAAGTCGTTGGAGCGCGACCCGACAATGGGCCGGGGACGACTGCTACACATGGGCCGCGCCGGTTAGGGGGGTTCGCTACCTTCTTATTGCCGACTTAACGCGCCGCCACGACACAGGCCCGCGCCACCCCAAGTCCTAGGGGGCCCCCCGCGTTCAGGGGGTCGCTTGCGGCACGGGCAGTTGCGGTTGCCGCGCGGGCGCCGTGGCGAGCACGACCTGCACGCGAAGGCCACCCAGCGGCGAGTCGAGCAGCTGGATTCTGGCGTCGTGCAGTTTCACCACCGACAGCACGATCGACAGCCCGAGCCCAACGCCTTCGATCTTCGTCTGCCCGAGGCGGTTGAAGCGCTCGAACGCACGCTCGCGTTCGGCCAATGGGATGCCCGGGCCCGAATCGTCGACGCGCAGCCACACCACTTGACCGCCCGCATCCTGCAATGCCGAGGACACCAGCACTCGGCCGCCCGCGGGCGTGTAGTTGATCGCGTTGGCCACCAGATTGCGCAGCAGCAGCGACAGCGCGAATGCGTGGCCACTCACCGCCGGCGCGCTGAACTCCATCGTCAGTTCGATCTGGCGCTTCGCTGCGCGCGGCGCGAGCTCGTGCAGCAGGCCCTGCCAGACTTCGTCCAGGTCAACGGCTTCGTGCGCCGCGCCCGACTCGCCGCCCAGGCTTTCGATGCGCGCCAGGTCCAGCAACTGGTCGATCAGGTGCGCGGCCCGGTCGGCGCCGACCATCAGCGACTTCAGTGCGTCTTGAAGTTCCTCGGGCGAGGTGGCGAAGGTCGCGAGCTGCGCGTGTGCGCGCAGCCCACCGAGCGGCGTGCGCATCTCGTGCGCCGCGACCGAAGTGAAGCGCCGCTCCACCGACAGGGCGTGGCCGACGCGCGCGAACAGCAGGTCCACGGCGCGCAGGATCGGCAGCAGCTCGCGCGGTGGGCCCTGCACCTGGATGGGGGTCAGGTCGAGCGGGTTGCGGTGACGCAACTGATCGGCCATCGTGTCGATCGAGTGCAACGAGCGGCGCAGCATCAGCCAGGTCGCGACCGCCACCAGACCGAGCGGCAGCATCAGGAAGCCGACGTAATAGAACGAAATCAGCGCGGTCTGCGCCCAGCGTTCGCCGACGTTCTCGACCACCTGCACCACGTAGAGCTTGTTGCGTGTGGGCACGGCAAAGCCGCGGTACTCCTCGCCATCGATCTGCAGCGTGTGAAACCCGAGCATGTCCAGGCCGATCAGCGGCTTGTCGGCGGGCGCCTCGTAGCTGCGCAGCAGCAGCGCACCCGATTTCGACCAGACCTGGTAGCGGTACAGCAGCGCCGCGCTCGGCCGCGTCTTCAGCGCCGGCCGGGGCGCGGCGCCGGGCGTCTCGAGGCCTTCGATCTCCTGCTCGATGAAGGCGAGCACGGTCGAGCCCAGGTGTTCGAGGCGCGCGTCGTGAATCTGGTCTTCCTCGATGCTCGCCGCCCAGTACATCGCCACGCCGCCGAACAGCAGCGAAGCGAGCAATGCGAACGTCGCGATAAGCGACAGCCGCGCGCGCAGCGACCAGGTCGAAGTTCTTTCCATCGTGTTGCGTGGCGTGAGACGCGCGCGTCAAGGCAAAAATGTTGCCGGGTCCTGGTCGGGCAGGTTCATTTCCCTGACGATCTGCCCCTGTGCCGACACCAGCACGATCCGAAAGTCATGCATCATGTGTTCGCCGTAGCGCCAGTAGCGAACCCCCAGGCGTTGCGCAATTTGTGCCGTGGACGCCTTGCCGCCGCTGAGGAACTGCCAGTTGGCGCGGTCCAAGCGACGCTCGGCCCGGTACGCGGCCCAATCGGCCGGGCGGTCCTGTTGCGGGTCGAGACCGATCACGACGAAGTTCAGCGCGACGCCGCGCGCATCCGCCAACGCCTGCAGCTGCTCCATCGTGCGCAGGCTCGCCGAGCAGACGCGCCGGCACGCACCGTAGGACATGCTGACGACGCTGGGTGCGCGGCTCAACGTGTCGACGCCGAACGGCTGGCCGCGGTGGTCGAGCCAGGGGCCAGAACCCGCGAATACGCCTTGCGCGCCCGCGCCGGCGCACACCACGCTGAGCGCGATGGAACACAACAGAACGGGAAAACGGAGTGCGCGCATCGACGAGGCCGAAGACTAAACCGGTTCGCATGAACGCCGGCGCGCACAAGTGGGTGGGCGCGCCATATTCACGCTGCCTGCGGATTGTCCTGTGCGCGTCGGTCGAGGCGCGCAAGCCGCGCCGTAGACTTGCGCGCCCGCGCCGGTCCCGGCTTCGGTTCAGCATCGGGGCACCGCATCCCACCGCTCCACCCCACGCGATTGAAGGACACACGATGATCGGCCCCCTGTCGCCCCGTTCGCTGATCGTCGCCGTGCTGGCCGCCGGATGGGCGGCGGCGATGCCGATCGCGGCGGGGGCACAAGCTGCAACCCAAGCCGCTGGGCCATCGGTCAGCGTGCAGGAGCTGCGCGCGCTCGAGCAACGCCTGGATGCGAGCCAGAAGCAGATCGAGCAACTGCGAGAAAGCCTCGAACAGATGTCGACCGGGTTGAGCCGCAGCGTCAGCCACACGGGCGTGCCGATTCACGGCTTCGCCGATGCCGGCGCCGGCTGGTCGAGCCGCGAAGACCCGACGCGATTGCGCGGCTTCGGCGTGGGCACGCTGGACCTGTACCTGACGCCGCAGTTCGGCAACCACGTCAGGTCGCTGATGGAGATCGCTTTCTACTACCGGACCGACGGCGCGGGCGAAATCGAAGCCGAGCGCATGCAAGTCGGCTATGCGCTGAACGATGCGCTCACCGTCTGGGCCGGACGCTTCCACACGCCGATCGGCTTGTGGAACACCGCCTACCACCACGGCGCGAATTTGCAGACCTCGATCTCCCGGCCGCGCTTCATCGACTTCGAAGACCGGGACGGCCTGCTACCCACACATTCGATCGGACTGTGGGGCAGCGGCAAGACCGACATTCACTCCGGAAAGGTCGCCTACGACCTCTACCTGAGCAACGGCCCGACGGTGCGCCGCGCCACGCTCGACTACAACGCGTTCAGCGACGACAACGCCGGCAAGCTGCTCGGCTTCAACCTCATCTGGCGGCCGACCGCGGTGCTGCGCGGCGCGAGCCTGGGCGTGCATGGCTTTGGCTCGACGGTGGACACGCGCCTGGCCTCGGGCGCGCTGCATTCGCGCACGCGCGTTCGCATGTGGGGCGGCCACTTCGGTTACGACGCTCAGCCGTGGGAAGTCATGGCCGAGTACTACCGCTTCGCCAATTCAGACCTGGCCTCGGGCGCCTCGCGTTCCAGCCAGGCCGGCTACGTCCAGCTGGGGCGCAGCTTCGCAGGGCTCACGCCCTATCTTCGCCATGAGCGCGCCGCGCTCGACGGCGCGGACAACTTTTTCGCGACCCAGCGCGTCGGGCGCTCGTACACGCGCAGCTCGATCGGTGCGCGCTACGACCTCGACCCGAAGGCCGCATTGAAAGTCGAATTCAGCGCGACACGCGAAAAGGCCGCGACGCTGGTCGACGACACCGGCGCGGCTTCGGCGGTGGCCCCCGCCCGGTACCGCCGCCTGGCGGTCGAATATTCCATCGCGTTCTGACCCGAACACGTCGATGAGACTTCTGCTCGTCCTGGCCATCGGCGCGCTCGCATTGCGAGCCGCGTGGGCGGGCGAAGTCATCGCTCACCCTTCGGTGACGCTGAACGCGGATGAGATCCGCGACGTCTTTCTGGGTGAGAAGCAGTTCTCCGGACGGATCAAACTGGTGCCGGTGGACAACAGCAGCGCGCAGGGCGAGTTTCTGTCCAAGGTGCTGCAGTCCGACGAGCGCAAGTACGCGGCGCGCTGGACGCGCAAGTCGTTCCGCGAGGGCTTGGTCGCGCCTGCGCTGAAGGGCAGCGATGCCGAGGTGCTTGCGTTCGTGCGCGACACGCCGGGCGCGATCGGTTATCTGAAGGCAAGCGCGGCCCCCGGCGTGCAGGTGCTCGAGCAGTATTGATCGACGGGGCCATTGCGCAGCGCGGCGCCGGGCCGCCCGCCTCGGCTACGCCTCCATCGGCCCCAATTGATAGCCAACGCCGCGCACCGTCTGGATCACGTTCGCGCCGAGTTTTTTGCGCAGGTAGTGGATGTAGACCTCGACCGCGTTGCTGCCGATTTCTTCGCCCCAGCCGTACAGTGCCTCTTCGAGCTGGGCCCGCGAAATGATCTGGTTCTTTTTTCGCAGAAACGTCTCCAGGACCCAGTACTCCTTGTTCGTCAGCGCCACGGTCTCGCCGCGCAAGGTGGCCATGCGCCGCGACGGGAACAGTTTGAGCACGCCGTGTTCGAGTTCGGCGCCGCCTTCGCTGGACTTCTGGCGCCGCCGCTGCACCGCGCGCAGCCGCGCCGTCAGTTCCTCGAGGTCGATCGGCTTGACCATGTAGTCGTCGGCGCCGATGTCGAGCAGCGCGACGCGGTCTTGAATGCCGCCGCGCGCCGTCATCACGATCACCGAAACGCCCGGGTCGCGCAGCCGGATCGTCTTCAGGAGCGTTTCACCGCCGATGTCGGGCAGGCCCAGGTCGAGCAGCACGCATTCGTAGAGATGGGTGCGCATCGCCGGGGCGAGCTCGGCGCCGTTGCGGATCCAGTCGACGGCATAGCCGCCACGGGTCAAGCCTTTCTGGACTGCCGAGCCAAGCAGGTCGTCGTCTTCTACGATCAGGAGGCGCATGGTCGTGCCGTTTCATCGGTTTGCATCGCTGTGCATTGTTCGGCCACGCCTCCCCCAATGAAAGGCACTTTGTCGCGCGCGGCGTGACGACCCGGCATTCAGGGGTTCTGCGACTTGATTAGTAAGCTTTAAGGCAGCGCCGTCATGCGCCAGGCCGGCCGTGCCATCACGCGTGCCACGCCTTTGACGTCGAGCACGACGCGGTGCGCGACGTAGCCGCTGGGCGAATCCGGCTCGAGCGCGGCGAGCGCCAGGTTCGCCAGCGGTTGGTCGAGTGCCACGTAGTAGCTGCCGGCGGCCGCGTCGACCAGCGCGGCGACGGCATCGACCTCGACGCGCAACACCGTCTCGGTCGTGCCGTTGCGAGGATCCGTGCGCGGCGCCGCGAGCTCGCGCGAAGTCTCGTTGTAGACCTCGCCGCGAACGACGCCGTTCTGCTGCACCTGCTGCACCGTCACGCCCAGGGCGCGCAGGCGCAACACGGCGTCGATCTGCGCCTCGCCGAGCCAGTAGCCGCACGGGCGCGAGCGCGATTTGCGCACTTCGAGCACCAGCCCCGAGTCCCACCCGACGTTGAGTTTGCGGTCGGCGCCGGTGATGGGATCGAGCATCGTCAGCGTGTATTCACTCGGCGTCGTGGTCGCGGACACGACGGCCTGGCCCTGGCAGGCCAGGGCGGCGACTTCGGCGTCGACGAACCTGCGCAATTGGCTCAGGTCCGCGGCACGCTGCGCCGCGCTGGCGAGCACGCTCTTGATCGCCACAACATGGGTGTGCACGCGCCGCTCGAAATGCATGCGGCCCAGGCCCACGCCACGGGTCTCGATCAGGAAGCTGACGGCGTTGCGCAGCCCGCTCGCGTTGCGCGCGGTGTCGGGCTGCACACTGCCCATCGTCATCTTCTTGTCGCTCGGATCGTTCGACGCGGTGTAGAACCACTCCGCGCTCAGGCCCTGCGCAGCGAGGCTGGCCAGCATCGGCCGGCGAAACCACTCTTCGGCCGCCTTGGTCACGAACTCGGGCAGGTTCGGAACAGTCGCGTATTGAACAAGCGCGTCGAAGCGCTGCAGCGTGCCGAACTTTTCCAGGTAAGGCTTGACCACCGCGTACTCGTGCAAATCGATCACGACTGTCGGGCGAAATTCACGCGCGAGCTGCGCCATTGCCTGCGCTTCGGGTGTGCGCAACAGCAGATGGTCGCGGTTCGGGTCGATGCCTGCGGCGGTGAAGCGGCTGCCGGCCAGCGCACCGTCGGGGTTGGCGCGCGGCAACAGCACGACGTTGATGTGTTCGAGCAGCTTGCTCAGCGAGCCCTGCGCAAGCTCATCGGCAATGGCGAGCAGCGCCTCGGCTCCCGCCGGCTCATCCCCATGCTGCTGGCCGAGCAGCAGCACGGTGGGCCGGCCGGCGCGCAGCAGCGCGGCCGGCGTCGCTTCCACAGTGCGTGTGAACAGCAGGGCATCGAGCGGGACGCCGCTTTGCGAATGGCCTACGCTGAGCAAGCGCACGGTGGGGCTGCCCGGCGCCGCGCGGCCGTCTCGCACCAGGCTGCGCACCCAGAGGGCGATTTCGGCGTTGCTCGTCCACGCGCTGCGGCCTGCTTCGAAGGCCGGCGTGCGGTACTTCACTGCGGGTTCGGGAAAGCGTGCCGCAACCGCGTCGTTGTACGGCGGGGGGGTGTCGACGGCAGGGTCGGCGGGAAATACCGGTGAGCCTGGCGCCGCCACGACGGCACCGGGTTTGTCGGTCGCGCCGGGTGCTGCAGCCACCGGCGTTGCCGACGGGGGTGCGCCGGCCGGTACCGATGGGCCGGCAGGCGTGCCGGGCACATACGGCGGCAGCGGGGTTGAACAGCCCGCCACCAACAACACGGCCAGACCGGCGATCAGGCCAGGGACCGAGTGGGCCCCTGCCCGGCGGCTCGGGCGTGACGATTCGCAGACCCGACCCTGCGGCGACGACTCAACTGAAAACGGCATGAACACTGTGGATCCTCGCAAGCCCCGATGGGACGCCGAATATAGCGAGCCGATCGCCAGGCGCCCGTGGCGCACAATGCGCGGCCGGGAGCCCGGCGAGAATTGGGTTACGCAAACGGACGCGAGCATGCTCATCAAATCTCTGCTGTGGGCCATGGGCGTGATCGCCTGCCTGGCCGTGTTGTTGGTGGTGGCGGGCCAGTTCGGCCTGCTGCAGGGCTCGCCGCCCGGCAGCCCGGGGGTGCGCGAGGGCCGGCTCAAGCCGCCGTCGCCCACGCCGAACAGCGTGAGCAGCCAGGCCAAGCTGTACCCCGGCCATGCGATGCTCGAGTACGCACAGATCGCGCCGTTCGCGCTGCGCGGCGACGGCGCGGCGACTTTGGCCCGCTTGCGCCGCATCATCGAAGCCATGCCCGGTGCGAAGATCGTGAAGAGCGAGCCCGATTACTTGTACGCCCAGTTCACGACACGGCTGCTGCGCTTCGTCGACGACGCCGAGTTCTGGTTCGACCCGGCCGCCGGCGCGATCCAGCTGCGCTCGGCATCGCGCCTGGGCCGCAAGGACCTCGGCGTGAACCGCCAGCGCATCGAGGCGATTCGGGCGCGGCTCGCGGTGCAGCCGTGAGCCTGAGCGACGCAGCCTGCCAGCTCTGGCGCAACGCGGCTACAGCTTGAACTCGAGCCGCAACTGCACGTTCAAGTAGGTCGGCGCGTCGGTGCGCGAGGTTTCGCGCGCGTCGGCGCCGGGCAGCGGGTCGTCGACGACCCGGCCAGTCGTGTACACATGCGGATCGACGTTGCTCGCCGTGAGCCGCACCTGCAGCGTCGGGTTCACGACCCAAAGCACGAAGGCGTCGCCGACGATTTTGCGGCCGGTGTCGGCGGTCTCTTCGGTGCTCAGGCGTGTCGTGTAGCGCGGCGTCAGGTTCACGCTCGCGCCCAGCGTCGCCGGGGTGCCGGGAATGCGGTAGTCGGCGCCGAGGTTCGCGGTCCAGCCGGGTTGCTGGTCGATGCGGTTGTTCGGGCCGGGAACGCCGTCGACCTTGGAGCGGAACACGCTTGCGTTGGCGCGCAGGTCGACCTGCGGCGCGTCGTCGAGCAGCGCACTCAGGCGAAACTTGGCTTCGAGTTCGAGGCCACGCGTGAGTGCGCTGCCGACGTTCTGGGTGCTCGCGGTGTAGCGGATGCCGCTCGGCAGCGAACCGTCGGGCTGTCCGACCGTCACGCTGCGCATGTAGTCCGAGATGCGGCGCTGGAACAGGTTCGCGCTGAGCAAGCCGTTGACCGGCAGGTAGTGTTCGATCGCCAAGTCCAGCCCGGTCGCGAGTTCGGGGCGCAGGTTCGCGTTGCCGGCGCGGTCCGGGCGCGTCGCCGAATTCTGCGGGCTCTTGCGCGGCCGCGCGATCAGGCTGCCCAGCGACGGCGAGCGGTAGCTGCGCGTCAGGCTCGCGCGCAGTTGGTCGCGACCCGCCGGATCGGGCTTCCACAGCAGGTGCAGCAAGGGGCTCCAGACGCTGCTGCGGTTGCTGATTTCGGGCTCGCCCAGCGCGGCGTCGGCGCGTGTCGTGATGCCTTCCCAACGCAGCCCACCGTGCGCGGACCAATTCGGCGACAGGCTCCATTCGTCCTGCGCGTACCCGGCCATGCGGCGCACACGCGCGGTCATGTCTTCGCCGAATTCGGGAAGGATCGGTGGGCCGTTGTCCTCTCGCACCACGCGGCCTTCGACACGCCGGTTCGCCTCGATCTCGGCGCCCGTCACCACCGCGTGCTCGCCGTCGCCGAGAAGCAGCGTCATCTTGGCGCTGCTGCTGAGGCTGCGCTCGGTGTTGTCGACGTCTTCGTCGATGCGGTCGGGCGCATCGCCACCGACCTCGAGCCTCGTGCCGCGGCTGTAGAACCGGGTGCGCCCGGTACCGCCGCGCCACTCGAGGCGCTGGCCATCGCCCAGGGGATGGGTCCACACCCCGTTCAGGCGCAACAGGCTGAAGCCGCCGTCACCACCGCTGTGCGCCGACTCATAGGCCGGCGCCGCCTCGCCGGGCGCGGCAAAAGCGCGGGTCAGACTCGCGTCGCGTTGGGTGCTGCCACGGCTGTCGACGACGATCGGCATCAGCATCGCGGTCTGCCCGGACTCGCCGCGCCATTGCAGGCGTGCGGACGCGTTCACGCCGTGGCGCCGTTCGCGCTCGACGTTCTGCTCGGTCTGGTCGAGCAGCAGCGCATCGGTGCTGAGCGTGCGCCGCTCGATCGTGGTGCGGCTGTCGTTGCGCCGGTCGCTTTGGAACAACGTCATCGACACGTTGTAGGGCAGTCCGCCGCCGAGCGCATCGTTGCGGGTCCAGGTCAGGCCCGGTTGCAGTGCGTCGTTCTCGACACCCAAGGCGAGCCGCAAGTCGTTGAGGCGTCTGCTGAAGCCTTCGCGCGTGATGATGTTGATCGTTCCGGCGATCGCACGCGCGCCGGTCTCCGCGGTGGGCGCGCGCTGGATTTCGATGCGTTCGATCTGCTCCGGGCTCAGCGACTCGATCGAAAACCCCGCCGCGACGCGTTCGCCGTCGAGCAGGATCTGGGTGTAGCCGCTGCCCAGGCCGCGCATGCGCACGTTGCCGCCGCGACCGGGGCGGCCTTGCAGCGTCACGCCCGGCAGGCGTTTCAGCAGGTCGCCCACCGTGCTGTCGCCGAAGCGCTCGATTTCGTCGCGGCCGATCGTGATCTTCGCCGCGGTCGACTGGCGCCGCAACTGGGTGTCGTTCAGGTTCGTGCCGCGCACGTCGACCGGATCGAGCTGGGTTGACGACTTGGCAGGCGCGCTGGGCGCGGCCGTTGGGGCTGAGGCCGCGGGCGCGGCCGACGGTGCTGCAGCTGGCGTTTCCGAGGGTGGCGCCGCTTGCGACGCCACTCGCAGCGGCGCCAGCGCGACGAGCGCCAGAGCCAGGGAACACGAAGCACGCAGTCGGCGGGCCTGGGAGACGTCGAGGTGCATGCTGGCCCGATTATCGAGCAGAGCAATCGCCAGTCAGTGCAGCTCCGCAGGCCATCCGACCGCGCACCAGACCGCGCTCCGCACATCGAACCGGGAAGCAGCCTCCTAGAATCGCCCTCGCCGCCACGCCGATCCGATTCGCCGACCCTCCATGCCGACCAGCGCCGAAGTCACCAAGCCCAGCAATTTCCTGCGCCAGATCATCGAGCGCGATCTGGCGCAGGGCACCTACTCGGGCCGCCATTTCGCCGGCACCCCCGGCGACGCGACGCACCACGCCGCTGGCCCACGCGACCCGGCGCGCATCCGCACGCGCTTTCCGCCCGAGCCCAACGGCTATCTGCACATTGGCCACGCAAAAAGCATCTGCGTGAACTTCGGTCTGGCGCGCGACTACGGCGGCGTGTGCCACATGCGCTTCGACGACACCAACCCGGAGAAGGAAGAACAGGAGTTCGTCGACGCGATCCTGGACGCGGTGCGCTGGCTCGGCTTCGACTGGAACGTGGGCGGCGTGAGCCATCTGTTCCACGCCAGCGACTATTTCGATTTCATGTACCGCGCCGCCGAGTTCCTGGTGCAGACCGGCCACGCCTACGTGGACGAGCAGACGCCCGAGCAGATGCGCGACAGCCGGGGCGACTTCGGTCGCGCCGGCGTGGCCAGCCCGTTTCGCGGCCGCACGCCGCAAGAGAACCTCTCGAAGCTGCGCGCGATGCGCGCCGGCGAGCTGCCCGACGGCGCCGCCGTGTTGCGCGCGAAGATCGACATGGCGAGCGCCAACATCAACCTGCGCGACCCGACGCTGTACCGCATCAAGCGCGCGACGCACCACAACACCGGCGACGCCTGGTGCATCTACCCGATGTACTCGTACGCGCACCCGATCGAAGACGCGCTGGAAGGCATCACGCACAGCATCTGCACCCTCGAGTTCGAGGACCAGCGGCCGTTTTACGACTGGGTGCTCGAACGCATCGTGCCGATCCTGCGAACCCCGCAGTTCGAACACGCCAAGGGCCTGATCGAGCGCATCGAGGCCGAAGGCGTCGAAGCCGGCAAGGAATTCGCGCTGCACTGCCACAACCACGCGGCGAAACTGTTCGCCAGCGGCGCGGAAGCGCAGATGCGCGCCATGTTCAGCCGCTGGGAGCACCGGCCCGACGCGGTGCTGCACGACCTGCCCGCCTTCTTCGCGCTGCTGAAGAAGTACCCCGAACAGTTCACGCCGCTGCTGCAGCACGCGCTGGATGCACGCGAGCTGAATCCGTTCAAGCTGCCGCACCAGCATGAATTCGCGCGCCTGAACGTGACGCGCGTCGTGACGAGCAAGCGCAAGCTCAAGGCGTTGGTCGACGAAGGCGTGGTCGCGGGTTGGGACGACCCGCGCATGCCCACGCTGGTGGGGCTGCGCCGGCGCGGCTACACGCCCGAGGCAATCCGCCAGATGTGCGAGCGTGCGGGCACCAGCAAATCGGGCGGCTGGACCGACTACGCGAGCCTGGACGGCGCGCTGCGCGAAGACCTCGACCCGAAAGCGGCGCGCGCGATGGCGGTGCTCGACCCGCTGGAGCTCGTGATCGGCAATTGGGGCGCCGTGATGGGGCCGGCCGCCAGCGACGCCTGCCACGCGCCCGTGCACCCGGCCGCGCCCGAGCGCGGCCAGCGCAGCTTCGACTTCGGGCCGCGGCTGTGGATCGAGCGCGACGATTTTCAGGAAGTGCCGGAGAAGGGCTATTTCCGGCTGTTCCCCGGCAACAAGGTCAGGCTCAAGTACGGGCATGTCGTGCAGTGCACCGGTTGCACGAAGGACGCGTCAGGCAAGGTGGTCCAGGTGCACGCCGATCTGATCGCCGACACGAAAAGCGGCACGCCGGGGGCGAGCGCAATCAAGGTCAAAGGGGTCATCACCTGGGTCGCCGCGCACGACGCGCTGGCGGCTGAAGTGCGCCTGTTCGAGCCGCTGTTCAGCGCCCAGCAGCCCGACGCCGGCGGGCGCGATCCGTTCGAGACACTCAACCGCGACAGCTTGCGCGTGGCTCGGGCCTGGATTGAGCCGAGCCTGGGCTCAGCGCAGCGCGACGAACGCTTTCAGTTCGAGCGCCATGGCTACTTCGTCGCCGACCGGCACGACCACGAGCCGGGCAAGCCGGTGTTCAACAAGATCACCGGCCTGAAGGACGGTTGGTGAAATTGGACCACCCCCGATGCGCCTTCGGCGCTCCCCCTCAAAGGGGGCGCAGCCCGCGGACCGGCGGAGCCGGATCCGCGGCTGCCGCTTGATGCACTCTCGCTGCCTTCGCGCTATTCGGTTCGAACGGCGCGCAAGCGCTCCAGCTTCGCCGCGTAGCGCTCACTGAGAACCCGCGTCGGGCTGTATTCCTGGGCCAACGCGATGTGGCGCGCGGCCGTGTCGAAACGGCCCAGGCCGAACAGCGCGACGGCGCGCCAGAAGTGGAATTCGTGCTGGTAGGCGTCACGCTCGATCTCGCGAGCGAACAAGTCGCTCGCGCGCTGCAAGTCACCCGCATCGAGTGCTGCGCGGCCGAGCTGGTAGAAGTGGAACGGAGGGTTCGGCTCGATGCTCGCCAACTGCTGCGCGACCCGCGCCGCGTCTAACGTCCGGCCAAGGGCCAGCAGCGCGTGGTTCAGGTTCGACAGCGCCTGGGCGTTGTGCGGTTCGGCGCTCAGCACATGCGCAAGCGCGCGTTCGGCGTGCTGCGGCAAACCGCGGCGCAGGTAGATCACCGCCAGCGTGTTGACGCTGCGCAGATACTCCGGCGCCTGGCCGACCGCCGCACGCGCCCAGGCATAGGCGTCGTCGAGCTGGCCGCGCGCCAGCGCTTCGGCGGCGCGGTTGTTCATGAACATCGCGATCACCGTGTTCTCGGAGATTTCGCGCGTGCGGTGGCCGCGCACGTCTTCGGGCGGCAGGAAGTCGATCGTCAGCAAGTGGCTGGCGTCGAAGCCGACGCGCGCGTCGCTGGGGCGCTTGGCCAGGCTCAGGTTCACATGGTTGCTCGCGAAATAGAGGTCGCCCTCGCGGCTCCAGGTCGGCTCGATCAGCACGCTCTGGTAGCGCACCGGCATGCCCAGGTGCTTGGCGAACGCGGCCGTCATGATGACGAGCGACAGGCAGTTGCCGGCGCGCGCATCAAACGCCTGCGCGGCGTTGCGCGTCAGCGCCGCGTCGTAGTCGAGCTTCAGCTCACCCTGCTTGTACAGGGCATCGACCAGACCCTGCTGCATGCCGCGCAGGCGCAGCAGCGGCGCCATCCGGGCGACGTAGTTGCGCATCGCATCGCTGAGCGCGAACACCTCGTTCGCATCGATGGTCAGCGAAGGCGGCGCGAAGAGTTCGTCGGCGAGCAGGTGGCTGGGCCTGGGCGGCGGGGGCGCGCTCGCGCACGCCGCGAGCACGATGCACAAGCCAAGCGAAATCCAATGCTTCATGCGCCTTCTCCGACTTTGGCACGAGGCCCATCGTAAGCCAACGCCCGCACTGGCAGCAGCCACCGGCTCAGCCGCAGAGGATCTTTCTTATCGCGCTTCGGCACTCATGCTCGGCCACCCTCGAATGCGCCACGGATTGCGCGCCGGCGGGGCAGGGACGGATCCCCGGATCGAACACAATGCGCCCCATGCGAAGTGCCCCTACCCGACCCATGCCGCGCGGCGCGAATGCTGCGTGCGCATTGCTGTGTCTGGCGGCGATCGCCGGCCCTGCGATGGGCCAAGTCGTGAACCGGCCCGTGCCGGGCGGCGTGGCCGTGCTCGACCTCGGCGCGGCGCCGCAGCGCCCGAGCGTGACCTACGGCAAGCTGCCGACCTTGGTGGTCGGCAACCCGAGCGGCTGGCAAGCGGTCGTGGGGCTGGCTCTCAGCACCGCACTGGGCGCGGCCTCCGTCAGCGTGAGCGACGCGAGCCTGCGCACCACAAGGCAGATCGGCTTCGAGGTGCGACCGATGGCCTACGCCGAGCAGCAGCTCAAGGTGGCACCGGGGCAGGTGAATCTGTCCAAGGAAAACCTGGCGCGCTATGAGCGCGAACGCGAGCACCAGGCGATCACGATCGCCACCTTCAGCGATCGAATTCCGCAGAACTTGCTGATGCGCGCGCCGGTGGCCGGGCCGCGTTCGGGTTCCTTCGGCCTGCGCCGCGTGTTCAACGGCCAGTCGCGCAACCCGCACAGCGGCATGGACATCGCCGCGCCGGTCGGAACCCCGGTGGTCGTGCCCATCGCCGGGCAGGTGATCGACGTGGGAGATTACTTCTTCAATGGCAACACGGTGTGGCTCGACCATGGATCGGGGCTGTTGACGATGTATTGCCATCTCAGCGCGGTTCACGTCAAGGTGGGAGACCGCTTGGCGGTGGGCGACTTGCTCGGCGACGTGGGCGCGACAGGGAGGGTCACGGGGCCGCACCTGCACTGGTCGGTGAGCCTGAATCGGGCGATGGTCGACCCGGCGCTGTTTCTCGGCGCCGAGGGCGCCTCCCCTGAACCGGCGACGGCGTCGCGCCAATAGGCAACGCCCGCCTGGTCCGCCTGAGTCGGTTTGGCTGTACGGGGCTACTCCATCCGCCTCGGGGGCCGGCGTTGGCGCCGCCTGGGGCGCCCTCAATCGTCCGGAACGACGGTGTTGCCCAGGCCCAGCAATTCGCGGGCTTGATGCAGGCTGACCATCTCCTTGCGCGCATACCGCGTGCCAGCAAGATGGCGCTCGATGATCCACACCAGGTCGATGAGATCGTCGGTCGACTTCGCGTCGCGCAATCTGAGCAGCAGACGCGCACCGAACAAGGGCGAATCGATCCTCAGCGTCTCGACCAGCAGCGCGCGAACCCGATCGAACTTTTCCTGTTCGGGTCGATCGGGCTGCGGCGCGCCAAGCTTCGGGGGGGCTGCCATGCCCAGCACCTCGTCGCGAATCGACAAGGGCGCTGCCGGCACGTTCGGCGGCGGGGCGGCAGCTCGACCGGACGACTGCCCCGCCGTTTTCGGCAGTGGTGCGTGACGCGAGGCCGTGGCCGATGGCGCCGGCGCGACCAGGGGTGGTTGTCGGGAGGCGACCGGCGGTCGGGCCGGGGACGGGGACGGGACGCCAGCGCTCCGGGCCGGTGGCTGATTCGCGGGAGGCACCTGCCGGATCTGCGCTTTTTTCTCGGCCGGCGCCACCGGTGACGGGTCCATCTCCACCTCGGGAAAATTGGGTTCGTCCTCCAAAGGGGCGATTGGCACGTCGAAGGCGTGGCGCGCCGATTGCGACTCGAGCTCGGGCTCGAGCCCGGGCCCGGTCTCCGACTCGGCTAACGATCCGAAGCTCGATCCGAATTTCGAAGGGGCCCCGGCTGGCGCCCGCGGCTGCGCTCGAGGCCGCCGTTCGGGCGGCGGCGCAGGCGTAGACACCTCGCTCGGCGGCAATTCCGCCATTCCCAGCTTCAGCAGGTCTTCGAAGTGGCTGGGCTGTGCGCCGGCTTGCTGGGCCAGATTCAACACCTCGCCGACGCTGCGGCGCCCGTCGATCAGCAACAACACGGTGCGGTGTCTCTGGCCAAGGCTGCGCGAGCGACCGCGCAATTCGTCGACGCCGAGTTGGGTTTTCACGGGGATGCCAAAGGCTTCCATGTCGTCGATTCTCAGGGCACCGGCCTCAGGTCACCGGCGCTGCAACGGTCTCTGTCATGGTTCAGTGCGGTTTGCGGGGGCGCCGAAACGAGTCGGGGCGGTAGACATTGCCGTCGCGCCGAACGTCGGCGCTGGCACGGCAGATCGCCTCTTGCGCGACCTGTTCCGCCTTGCGCCGGTTCGAACGCCAGCGCCAGAGTTGCAGCGACATGCCGCGCAGCGACTCCCAGGTCCGGATGGCCCAGGCGTCGAACCCGCGGCGCCGCTGCGCACCCATCACGAGTCGCAGCAGCATGATCAGGCACACGGCAAGAAGCAGCGCGGCTGAGAACTTTTCCATCATTCGGGTCCAGTCGATCGGGGATTGCCCCGCAAGTCCACTCTCTTATCGGTCGATATGACTCTACCCGCTAGCCGAAGAATCGTCGACACCGTCACACTCATCGGCACCCGCCCCCCGCAACTGCGGCATGGTTTGCCCGATGGCCCGCACCTAAAGTCACCGACAAGGAAGCACGCAACACGCAATTTTTCGGAGCCGAACACCATGCATGATTCGAACTCTGCCAACGCCACCGCGTACGAACTTCGCTTCAAGTCTCTGTTCGACGAAGGCCGCGCGTACTCGTTTCCTTGCGACGTCTCGGGCCAAGTGAACATGGACTCGCTGAGCGACCGGGCACGCGTCAACTATCTCTACGCGCGCGCCGTGGTGGGACGCGAGTTGTCGATGCCCGCGGTGCAGCGCACCTATTCGCACTGACACGCGGCCCGGCTCGCCGCGCATCGCGCGTCGCACGGCCGGATCGAACGCCGCAGCGATGGCGCCACCCATCATCGACGCACGCGCAATTTCGCCTTCCTGAACCCAGCCACGACGCCCAGCGTCAGCGCGCCGGCGAGCAGACCCAGCAACGCGTCGAACACCAGCGGCAGCAGCGTTTGAATCAAGCCCTGCACAACGCCTGACGAGGCCCCGACGGGAACGACCAGCAGCAACGCGTGATGCAGCGCCGGCAGGCCATGCATCAGGATGCCGCCGCCCACCAGGAACATCGCTGCGGTTCCGGCGATCGACAGAAACTTCATCAGCCATGGCGCCGCGCGCAGGATACCGGCCCCGAACACTCGTCGCACTCGCGCCGATGCAGCATCGCCCGCGGCGCGGTTGAGGTGAAGACCAAGGTCGTCGAGCTTGACGATTCCCGCGACGAAACCGTATACGCCCACCGTCATGAGCACGGCAACGGCGCTCAGCACGCCGAGCCGCGTCAGGAACGGCGCGCCGGCCACGGCGCCGAGCGTGATCGCAACGATTTCCGCCGACAGCACGAGGTCGGTTCGAATCGCGCCCTTGATCTTCTGCGCCTCGAAGGCCACCAGGTCGACCTGCGGGTCGCTCAGCGCGGCGAGCAGTTCGCGGTGCTCCACGGCGTCGTCCTGCGCACGGTGCAGCCAGCGGTGCGCGAGCTTCTCGAAGCCCTCGAAACACAGGAACAGGCCGCCCAGCATCAGCAAGGGCGTCACCGCCCAAGGCGCGAAGGCGCTGATCGCGAGCGCCGCCGGAACCAGGATCAGCTTGTTCAAGGCACTGCCCTTGGCGACGGCCCAGACGACCGGCAGTTCGCGGTCGGCGGCAACACCCGCCACCTGCTGCGCGTTCAGCGCCAGGTCGTCGCCCAGCACGCCGGCGGTCTTCTTCGCGGCAAGCTTGGTCAGAATCGCCACGTCGTCGAGCACGGTCGCGATGTCGTCGATGAGCGCGAGCAGACTCGAGGTGGCCATGGGTGGGAGGTGTGGGGCGCGTCGCGGCGGCGGGCACGCTACTGTGCCAGTTGCGCCCAGATCCGCTCTAAGCGCTTCACGCTGACGGGCTGCGCGGTGCGCAATTCCTGCGCAAACAGACCGACCCGCAGCTCTTCAATCAGCCAACGGAAT
The DNA here is from genome assembly GCA_963791595.1 of uncultured beta proteobacterium. Classification (GTDB taxonomy): domain Bacteria; phylum Pseudomonadota; class Gammaproteobacteria; order Burkholderiales; family Burkholderiaceae_C; genus JAEMQF01. The sequence goes on from CAWBTF010000015.1 coordinate 71,295, forward strand.
TCATCGAGACGCGGATCGGGTTTGCCCTTGCGCTGCGCGACCAGTCGCAGGTAGGCCGACTCCAGCGGTTGAATTTCCGCCATCAGACGGGCGTCGCGCTGCGGGTCAGTGCGCATCTTCTCCAACCTGAGCACCAACGCTTTCAGGTAGCGCGGCAAGTGACCGAGCTGCGCCCACGGCGTGTTCGCGATGAAGCGCCTGCCGACCAGGCGGGCGAGCTGCGCCGTGATGTCGTCGGCTGCGGCCTTCGCGGGCCGCGCATCGCGCAGCTTGCGCGCGGCGGCAGCGTATTCGGTGAGCACCGCTGAACACGCGCGCGCCACTTCGCCGGCGATCAGATTGAGCCGGGCGCGCCCTTCGTCCAGGCGGCGATTGAATTCCTGCGCCTGCGTTGGCCAGGGCTCGGCAAGGAACGCGCGGTCCAGCGCCGCTTCGATGATCTGTTCGCGCAACTCCTCGGCGCCGCCGAGGCTCAGGTAGGCAGCCGCCATGCGCTGGAAGTCGGGGATGTTCTTGCCCAGGTATTTCAGCGCGTCGCTTAAGCGCAGCATGACCAGGCGGCGCAGCCCCGCACGGTGCTGGGCGGACGCGAGGCCAGGCTCGTCGAACACCTCGACTTCGACGTGCGAGCGTTTGTCGATCAACGCCGGAAAGCCGATCAGCACCTGGCCGCCGCGCCTGATTTCCATCAGCTCGGGCAGGCTGCCGAAGCTCCAATCGACGTAGCGGGCAGGCGGCGCCGCCGGCACGGCAGGCGCCGGTTGCGGCTCGGTTGCATTCGCCGGCGCCGCCACCTGCGCGCCCGCGGCCGAGCGCCCCTGGCCCGCCGGCTGCGCCTGACTCGGCGCCGCTGCCCCAGGCGCCTTCAGCACCGCGAGCGCCTGAAACGCCGAGCGCGCTTGCCCTCCGAGCTCGGCCTTCAGCGCCGCGAGGTTGCGCCCCGCCCCGAGCTGGCGCCCGTGCTCGTCATCCACTCGAAAGTTCATCGACAGGTGCGGCGCGAGTTGCTCCAGCTTGAAGTCGCTGCGACGCACATCGAGCTGGGTGCGCGCGCGCACCTCGGCGAGCAAGGCGTCGAGCAGGCTGCCTTGCTCGAACGGCACTTTCGCGACGAACTCGGCCACGCTGTCGGCCAGCGGCATCAGCCTTGAGCGCGGGCGCTGCGGCAACGTCTTCAACAGCGCCAGCACCTTGTCGGCCAGCATGCCGGGAACGAGCCACTCGCAACGTTCTTCGTTGACCTGGTTCAGGCAGTAAATCGGCACGGTGACGGTGAGCCCGTCCTTGGCGTCGCCGGGGTCGTGCAGGTAGCTTGCCGCACAGTCGATCCCGCCCAGCCGAACCGTGCGTGGGTAGGCGCTGCTGGTGATGCCAGCGGCCTCGTGGCGCATCAGCTCGTCGCGCGTCAACAGCAACAGCGCGGGATTGGCCTTCGACTCCTGCCGGTACCAACGCTCCAGCGATGCGCCGCTGTGCACGTCGGCCGGCAGTTGCCGGTCGTAGAACGCGTGGATCAGCTCATCATCGACCAGCACGTCCTGGCGCCGCGCCTTGTGCTCGAGCTCCTGCACCTGCGCGATCAGCTTGCGGTTCGCCGCGATGAACGGCAGCCGCGTCTCCCACTCGCCCGCGACCAGCGCCTCGCGAATGAAGATTTCGCGCGCCGCGACCGGATCGACGGCGCCGAAATTGACGCGCCGGTTGTGGTAGACGACGATGCCGTAGAGCGTGGCCCGCTCCAGCGCGACCACCTCGGCCGCCTTCTTTTCCCAATGCGGTTCGAGCAATTGCTTCTTCAGCACATGCGCCGCGATGCCCGGCAGCCACTGCGGTTCGATCGCCGCGATGCCGCGCCCATAGAGTCGGCTGGTCTCGACCAGCTCCGCCGCGACGATCCACTTGCCCGGCTTCTTCGACAGGTTCGCCCCCGGGTGGCGGTAAAAGCGGATGCCGCGTGCGCCGAGATACCACTCGTCGTCGTCACTCTTGCAGCCGATGTTGCCGAGCAGCCCGGCCAGCATCGACAGGTGCAATTGCTCGTAGGTCGCGGGGGTCTGGTTCAGGCGCCAGCCCTGCTCCGCCACCACGGTGTGCAGTTGCGAATACAAGTCGCGCCACTCGCGCACGCGGCGCGGCGACAGGAAGTTTTCGCGCAGCAACTGCTCTTGCTTGCGGGCAGACAACTTCGGGCTCGCGCCCGCATCGACCGCGCCGCCTCGCTGCGCGTCGCTTGGATGGGGCCCTGCGCTGTGTCCGCCCCGGCTCGATTCGAGCCAGTTCCACAACTTCAGGTCCCCGAGGAACTCGCTGCGTTCATCGTCGAATTTCTTGTGCGCGTTGTCGGCCGCCTGCTGCTGTTCCAGCGGGCGGTCGCGCACGTCTTGCACGCTGAACGCGCTGGCGAGCACCAGCACTTCGCTGAGCGCGTTGCGCTGCCGCGCTTCGAGCAGCATGCGGCCGACGCGCGGGTCGAGCGGCAGCTTGGTCAGCTCCCAGCCGGTGGGCGTGAGTTCATTCGCCTCGTCCGCCGCGCCGAGCTCGGCGAGCAACTGGTAGCCGTCGGCGATCGCGCGGCGCGGCGGCGCTTCCAGGAACGGGAACTCCTCCACGTCGCCGAGCTTCAACGCCTTCATCCGCAGAATCACGCCGGCGAGCGACGAGCGCAGGATTTCCGGGTCGGTGAAAGGTGGGCGCGAGGCGAATTCGGCTTCGTCGTACAGGCGAATGCAGATGCCGTCGCTGACGCGCCCGCAGCGCCCGGCGCGCTGGTTTGCCGCGGCCTGGCTGATCGGCTCGATCAGCAGCTGCTCGATCTTGTTGCGAAAGCTGTAGCGCTTCACGCGCGCCAGGCCGGCGTCGACGACATAGCGAATGCCGGGCACGGTGAGCGAGGTTTCGGCGACGTTCGTCGCAAGCACGATGCGCGGCGCGCCGTGCGGCTCGAAGACGCGGTCTTGCTCGGCCTGGCTCAGGCGCGCGAACAGCGGCACCACGTCCACGCCCGGCGGGTGGTGGCCACGCAGGCGCTCCGTGGCGTCGCGGATTTCGCGCTCGCCGGGCAGGAACACGAGCACGTCGCCCGGGCCATCGCGCCAGAGTTCATCCACCGCGTCAGCGATCGCGTCGTTCAGGTCGTAGTTGCGGCTCTCTTGATACGGCCGCCAGCGCTGCTCCACCGGAAACATTCGGCCCGACACCTGGATCACCGGCGCCGGCCCATCCGGGCCGGCGAAGTGGCGGGCGAATCGCTCGGCATCGATCGTCGCCGAGGTGACGATCACCTTCAGGTCGGGCCGCTGCGGCAGGATGCGCCGCAGGTAGCCGAGCAGAAAGTCGATGTTCAGGCTGCGCTCGTGCGCCTCGTCGATGATCAGTGTGTCGTAGCGGCGGAGCCACGGGTCGCTCTGCGTTTCGGCGAGCAGGATGCCGTCGGTCATCAACTTGATCGACGCGCCGCTCTGGAATCGGTCTTGAAAGCGCACCTTGAAGCCGACCACTTCGCCCAGCGGCGAATCCAGTTCCTGCGCGATGCGCTTGGCCACGCTCGACGCGGCAATGCGCCGCGGCTGGGTGTGGCCGATCAGGCCCTTGCCGCCCGCGCCGATGCCGCGCCCGAGGCTGAGCGCGATCTTCGGCAACTGAGTGGTCTTGCCCGAGCCGGTTTCGCCGCAGACGATGACCACCTGGTGGTCGGTGATCGCGCGGGCAATTTGATCGCGCCTGCCTGAGACCGGCAGCGACTCGGGGAAGGTGATTCTCGGCAGCGGGCGGATCGTGGTGTCGCTCGGGCCGGCGGGTGCGGAGCGAGGCGCGGGCCGAGGCGCGGCGCGGGGTGTCGCGGTGGCGGGGGCTGGGCGCGGCGCGCGGGTCTTGGCTGTCGGCGGTGGGGTCACGAGGCGCGGATTATCGGGGACGCAGTCGACGACGATCCGATGCAACACGGGCCATGCGGCGGTGGATGTCGCTTCGTGCTGTATCGCTGGGGCAGAATCGAGGCCGTTTCGCGAGACAACCGATGAACCTGGTCTTCCCTCATACCTTCGTGCCGTGGTTTCGCACCGTGGCGCCGCACATTCATGCGTATCGAGGCAAGACCTTTGTCGTCGCCGTGGCCGGCGAACTGATTGCCGCGGGCCGGCTCAACCCCTTCGCGCAGGACTTGGCCATACTTTGGGCGATGGGCATCAAGCTCGTGCTCGTGCACGGCTTTCGGCCGCAGGTGAATGAGCAACTCAAGAGCAAGGGCCACGAGTCGCGCTTCCATCTGGGGCGGCGTATCACCGACGCCGTGGCGCTGGACAGCGCCCAGGAGGCAGCCGGTCAATTGCGCTTTGAGATCGAAGCGGCGTTTTCGCAAGGCCTGCCGAACACGCCGATGGCCAACGCCACGGTGCGCGTGGTGTCGGGCAATTTCCTGACGGCGCAGCCGGTGGGCATCGTCGACGGCGTGAACTTCATGCACAGCGGCGTCGTGCGGCGCGTTGACGGCGGGGCGATCAGGCGCGCGATGGACATCGGCGCGATGGTGTTGCTGTCGCCGTTCGGTTTTTCGCCGACCGGCGAGGCGTTCAACCTGTCGATGGAAGACGTCGCGACGAGCACGGCCATCGCGCTGCGCGCCGACAAGTTGCTGTTCGTCACCGAGCAGGAAGGCATCCGCGAAGACCAGAACGACCCGGCGAGCCGCATCGACACCGAACTCGCATTGGCCGACGCCGAGCGCCTGCTCGCCAGTCTGCCCCCGCCATTGAAGCCGACCGATACGGCGTTCTACCTGCAGCACTGCGTCAAGGCGTGCCGCGGCGGTGTGGAGCGATCGCACATCCTGCCGTTCGCGGTGGACGGGTCGATTCTGATGGAGGTGTTCACGCACGACGGCATCGGCACGATGGTCGTCGACGAAAAGCTCGAGAGCCTGCGCGAGGCGACCGCCGACGACATCGGCGGCATCCTGCAGTTGATCGAGCCGTTCGAGCGCGACGGCACCCTGGTCAAGCGAGACCGCACCGAGATCGAACGCGACATCGGCCACTACACCGTGATCGAGCACGACGGCGTGATCTTCGGCTGCGCCGCGCTCTACCCTTACCCCGAGGCGAACACCGCCGAAATGGCGGCACTGACGGTATCACCCGACGTTCAGGGCCAGGGCGACGGCGAGCGCATCCTGAAGCGTGTGGAGCAGCGCGCCAAGGCGATGGGGTTGAACTCGATCTTCGTGCTGAGCACACGCACCATGCACTGGTTCATCAAGCGCGGCTTTGCCCAGGTCGACCCGGACTGGTTGCCCGAGGCGCGCAAACGCAAGTACAACTGGGACCGGCGCTCCCAGGTGCTGAAGAAACAACTGGACTGAGACCGCCCCAGCCACATGCAGGTCTCGGCGTCGGCCGGGTCGCTGCGTATGCAACACGATCACCACAGGAGAACGGCCATGGCCCGCGTCATTCAATGCGCCCATCTGAAGAAAGAAGCCGAAGGATTGGACTTCGCCCCCTACCCGGGCGAACTCGGCAAGCGCATCTACAACGAAGTCAGCAAAGAGGCTTGGCAGCTCTGGTTGCGCCACCAGACGATGCTCGTCAACGAGAACCGGCTGAACCTGGCCGACCAGCGCGCGCGCCAGTACTTGGCACGCCAAATGGAGCTGTTCCTGTTCTCGGAAGGGGCGGACAAGCCGATGGGCTACGTGCCACCGAGCTCCTAACCGTGCATGTCACCGAGGTGGCCTCACCGCTGCGTGTGCCGGGGGCCAGCAAAGCGCCATGAAGCGGGCCGGCCAACACTGGCTCGGAAATTCGGTATTGAGAATTATTCGCATTTATGGTTAGACTTCCGGGCATTGCGATCCACCGGAAGGACCCTCATGCACCAGACAAGCGTTCGCCAAGGCGTCGTTTCGTTGTTCGTCGCGCTGTGCGCGCTGGCCTGGGCGCCGGCCGGCGCCCAGGAGCTGAACCTCTATTCGGCGCGCCACTACCAGACCGACGAAGCCCTTTACAGCGACTTCAGCCGAGCGACCGGGATTCGAATCAACCGCGTCGACGCTGACGACGCGGGCATCCTCGCCCGATTGCGGAGCGAAGGAAGCGCCAGCCCTGCGGACGTGATCCTGCTGGTCGACGCCGCCCGGCTTTGGCGCGCCGAAGTCGACGGCTTGTTCCAGCCGGTACGTTCCGCCAAGCTGGAATCCCGTATACCCGCACAGCTTCGCGGCAAGGACTCTGGCGAAGGTTCCCAATGGTTCGGGCTTTCAACCCGCGCACGCGTCATCGTGTACAACAAAAAAACCGTCACCGCGGGCGATGTCGACACCTACGAGAAACTCGCCGACCCACGAAACAAGGGCAGGGTCTGCACGCGCTCAGGCTCGCATCCCTACAACCTTTCGTTGTTCGGCGCGGTTTTAGAGCAACTCGGACCCGCTGCGACGGAGACTTGGCTCAAGGGTTTGGTGGCCAACATGGCGCGCGACCCAAAAGGTGGCGATACGGACCAAATCAAGGCGGTCGCCAGCGGTGAATGCCAAATTGCGCTCAGCAATACCTACTATCTCGCGCGGCTGATGCGTTCCGAGAAAGCAGCGGACCGAGCCGTGATCGAGCAGGTTGGCGTGAGCTTTCCGAATCAATTTTCATGGGGCACCCATGTGAATATCGCCGGCGCCGCGATCGCGAAGTTCGCGCCGCACCGCGACGCCGCGCTCAAGTTCCTCGAGTACCTGGCCGGCGATAGCGCTCAGGCCTACTTCGCGGACGGCAATAACGAGTGGCCGGTGGCCAATATCAAGACCTCGAATCCGGCGCTTGCATCGTTTGGTTCGTTCAAGGCGGATCGGATTCCGGTTTCAATCGTTGGCATGAATCAAGTCAAAGTCCAACGGATGCTTGACCGAGTGGGCTACAAATGAGTTTCCTGGCGGGCGCTATCCGAATCATTTGAATTGCGTGCAACACCGGCGCTGAATATAATCGGCACCAGCCGACGGGCTCGCCGTTCGAGTTTTTCAAAGCGTCACCCAAGGAAACACCCCATGCCATCGTTGAAGGACCTCATTTCCCAAAGAGAAGCCCTCGACCGGGAAATTGAAAACACCAAGAAGCAGGCGCGCTCGGAAGCCGTCGCACAAATTCGGGCCTTGATGGCCGAATACGGCTTGTCGGTCGCGGATCTCGGTTCGAAAGGCTCCGCAAAGGGCGTGGCAAAGGCTGGGGCCAGGTCTGGTGGAAAGGTCGCCGTGAAGTACCGCAATGCCGCCACCGGCGACACCTGGAGCGGCCGCGGGCTGCGCCCGAACTGGTTGAAGGCAGCGCTGGCGTCCGGGAGAAAAATCGACGAGTTTGCGGTTTGACGAGGCTTGACCTGGGCTGACTTCGGCCAACCCCTCGATCACGGGGGAGCACACCGATCTCGCTCGGCTGAAGTTCCGGCGCCGGGCCGATTTCTCGTACAGTCGAATTCGGTGCCCGAAACTCCCGTGTCCCCCTTGGCCGATGCCCGTTTGTCTCGCCCCACCGCGCTGTCCGACGGCTCCCCCGGGGTGCCAAGTTGGGCGCGCACCGCCACAGGCGTGAGCTTCGCGGCCCGAGCGTGGCGGGCGCTTCGGCACAGACTCCGGCACCGCGGCTGGCAGCGCGCACTCGAAGCGTCGGGGCTCGGCCATGCTTTTTGGGCACCGCGCAGGGCCCGCATCGACCTGTCCGACCGTTGGCGGCAGATGCTGGGGTTGGACGCCGACGGTTTCAGCGGAACGATTGAATCGTTCTGGGGCCTGATTCATCCGCAAGACCTTCCCGGCACTCGACACAGCTTGGAAGCGCTCCCGGCGGCGCAAGTCACCTCGAGCCGCTGCGAATGCCGAATGCTGCACCGCAGCGGCCGCTGGGTGCCCATCGAGCTGAGCGCAACCGTCACGGCTCGCTGGTTCGGCCAGACATCCGAAGTGCTTTGCACGGCCCGAGATCTGAGCGAAACCCAGGCCGCCATCGAACAGCAAAACCTTGCCAGGAGCTTGTTCCAAAGCCTCCAGGAAGGTTTGATCGTGACCGACGCGGCGCACCGCGTCATCGACGTGAATTCAGCCTACTGCGAGATCACCGGCCACACGCGCGAGGAAACCTTGGGCACGGTGCCGAGCATGTTGAAGCTCGCATATCACGGCGCGCTCGAGGCCGAGCAGCACATGACGATGCGCGCCAGCCTGGAAGCCGCCGGAGCCTGGCGTGGCGAGATCTCCCACCGCCGGCGCAACGGCGAGCCTTGCATGTTGCAGGTGGCGGCGTCCGTCGTGCGCAATCAGGCCGGCGATGTGCAGAACCATGTGCTGGCCATTTCCGACATCACCCAGGCGCGCCTGCAGATCGAACAACTGCGCCGCCAGGCGCATTTCGACGAGTTGACGGGCCTGCCCAATCGAGTCAGGTTGACGCAGATCCTGATGGAATCGCTCGCCACCGCGGAGCGCGACGGCACCTTGCTCACGGTGTGTTTCCTCGATCTCGATTACTTCAAACCCGTCAACGATCAGTTCGGCCACCACGCCGGCGATCAACTCCTGATCAAGCTGGCCGAGCGGCTGCGGCGATCGCTGCGCACGCGCGCCAGTGGCGACGACCTTGTCGCGCGCATCGGCGGCGACGAATTCGTGCTGCTGCTGCGCACCGCGACGACCGAGGAGAGCCGGCAGGCGGTGGAGCGCATGCTGCGCCAGGTGCACCTGCCGTTCGCACTCGACGTGAGCGAGGCGCCGGTGTACATCACTGCCAGCATCGGCGCGACCATCTACCCGCTCGACCAGGCAGACGCAGAAACTCTGCTGCGCCATGCCGACCACGCGATGTATGGCGCCAAGCAGGCCGGGCGCAACGGCTACCAGTTCTTCGACGCTGAACACGACCGGCGCACCGAAGCCCGTTTCGTCGCGTTGGGCCGGGTGCAGGACGCACTCGAACACGACGAGCTTTGCCTGCACTTCCAGCCCAAGGTCGACATGCGCGACGGCCGCGTCATCGGCGTCGAGGCCTTGCTGCGCTGGAACCACCCGGAGCAGGGCCTGCTGTTGCCCGGCCAGTTCCTGCCGCTGATCGAACACACCGACTTGGCGGTGAGCGTGGGCAACTGGGTATTGCAACGCGGCATCGAGCAACTCGCGCAGTGGCAGCGCATGGGGCTGGACTTGACGGTGAGCGTCAACGTGTCGGCGCGCCATCTTCAAGAACCGACGTTCGCGCGGCACCTCGCGGAGCTGCTGGCGCAGCAGCGCACGCCGATCGCCGACCGGCTGGTGCTGGAAATCCTCGAGACGACGGCGCTGGCCGACATGAACTTCACCTGCGACCTGATGGAGGAGTGCCGGGCCTTGGGTGTGCGCTTTGCGCTCGACGACTTCGGCACCGGCTATTCGACCTTGACCTACCTGAAGCGCCTGCCGATCGACATGCTCAAGATCGATCGTTCCTTCGTCATCAACATGCTCAACGACCGGCACGACCTGGCCATCGTCGAAGGCGTGATCGGCCTGTCGCAGACCTTCGGCTGCAGCGTCGTCGCCGAAGGCGTGGACACGCTGGAGCAGGCGCAGCGCCTGATCGAAATCGGCTGCGACATCGGCCAGGGCAACGGCATCGCATTGCCGATGCCTGGCGATCAGGTGGAAGCCTGGGTCCACTCTTTCAGCGGTATCTCCACGCTCGCCGCGCCGCTCATCGACTAGAGTTGCGAAGCGGCGCCGGCACCATGCCGGCATCCGAGATTCCCGCGAAGCCCGTCGATGATCCCCCCTTCGTTCCTGCAAGACCTGCTGTCGCGCATCGACATCGTCGAGGTGGTGGGCCGCCACGTGCAATTGAAGAAGACCGGCGCCAACCTGTCGGGCCTGTGCCCATTTCACGCCGAGAAATCGCCCAGTTTCACGGTCAGCCCGAGCAAGCAGTTCTATCACTGCTTCGGCTGCGGAGCGAGCGGCGACGCGATCCGCTTTCTCACGGAACACAGCGGCGCGAGCTTTCGCGAGGCGGTAGAAGACCTGGCGCAGCAACTGGGAATGAAGATTCCCGACGATCCCACATCGCCCGGCGACCGCGACCGCGCCGTGGCAGCGAAGAAACACCGGCAGACGCTGTCGGGCGCATTGAGTCAAGCGGCCGAGTTCTACCGCGCCCAACTCAAAGGCAACCCTCGCGCGATCGACTATCTCAAGCGGCGCGGCCTCACCGGCGAAGTGGCGGCGCAGTTCGGATTGGGCTATGCACCCGATGGCTGGCGCAGCCTCGCGAACGCCTTTGCGGAATATGACGATCCCTTGCTCGAAGAAGGCGGCATGGTCATCGCGCAGCCCTCCGACCCGAGCGAGGGGACCGAACGCAAACGTTATGACCGCTTTCGCGACCGGATCATGTTTCCGATCCGCTCGGTTCAGGGAGAGGTGATCGGTTTCGGCGGGCGCGTGCTCGACCGCGGCGAACCGAAGTACCTCAACTCGCCGGAAACGCCGCTGTTCAGCAAAGGGCGCGAGCTGTATGGGCTGTTCGAGGCCCGCGCCGCGATGCGCGCGCGCGGCTACGGGCTCGTCGTCGAAGGCTACATGGATGTGGTGGCACTGGCGCAGATGGGTTTCGCGAACGCCGTCGCCACTCTCGGCACGGCGTGCACACCGGAGCATGTGCAGAAACTGTTCCGCTTCACCGAGTCGGTCGTGTTCAGCTTTGATGGTGATGCCGCCGGGCGCCGCGCCGCGTTGCGCGCGATGGAAGCCTGCCTGCCACACGCCACCGAGGCACGCAGCATCAAGTTCCTGTTCCTGCCCACCGAGCACGACCCCGACAGTTTTGTGCGCGAGTTCGGCGCCGCCGCGTTCGAAACCAGCGTCGCGCAGGCAGTGCCGTTGTCGCGGCAGATGATCGACGCCGCGTCGGCCGGCTGCGATCTCGACACCGCCGAGGGCCGGGCACGCCTGTTGACCAATGCGAGGCCCTACTGGTCGGCATTGCCCGAGGGCGCGCTGAAGCTGCAGATGTTGGGCGAGCTGGCGGCCAGCGCTCGTCTGGAGACGGCAGAACTGATCGGTCTGTGGCAGGGCGCGGGAGCGCAACGTGCCGCTGCCACCGGCAGCGCGCCGATTCGCCCGCCGCGAACCATGAGCAAACGCCTGAGCCGAGGCACGCCGACCTTGCTGGACCGCGCGCTCTGGCTGTTGCTGCACCGCTGCGAGCTTTGGACCGAACTCGACAGCCAGGTTCACGACATGTTCGCGAGCCAGGCACCGCCTTATGGCCCGTTGTTCGGCGCGTTCGAGCAGATCATGCTCGACCACGGACCGCTGGCGAGCGCCGCGTACCTGCAAGAGCTGCGAAGTGGCGTCGCTGCGGGCAACCCACACGAGGTGCTGGCACGGATCGAAGCGTTCCAGGAGCCGGACGCAGGGCTCGATTTCGCGCGCGAGTTGCGCCTGGTGATCGACCGCATGCGCCTGCAAGCGGTGGAAGAAGAGCTCAAGCAACTCTTCGAGTCCGGCCCGCTCTCCAGTGACGCGCAAGACCGAGGCCGGCAATTGATGGGCGTGCGCGCTCACCTCAAGGCCCAGTTCGCGGCGGCCGCATCGGGCGGTTGAGCAATGTCGCCGGATTGCACGATAAAATCCACCGTTTCCGTATTTCCGGCCACACCGCCACACGCTGAACCCAATGGCGGGTTCCAGCGCACAAGTCACCACTCACCGATACCGCGAAATTGAAATCGCGGCCGGTACCGATGGCCAACATCGGCGCGGTCAACGTGGCTGCGCCGGCATCGGCTTCGATGCATTCGAAGCCCGACTGTGCGCCAATCGCGGCCCGGTCTCTCGGGTAGCCCGCCCTGAAAATTTCGAGGAATTGCATGTCTGCCAAGAAGAGCGCTCCGGCAAAGGTCACCAAACCAACCGCCACGTCGGCGGCCAAAGCGGCAAAAGCCCCCAAGGCGGGCAAGGCGGCCGAGCCTCCCAAGGCAGCTAAAGCGGCGCAAGCCGCGAAGAGTGGCAAAGCCGGCAATGCGGCTGCGAAACCCGTGAAGCCGGGTGCGAAACCGCAATCGAGCGCACAGGCGAAGGCACAGCCGAAAGCACCGCCCAAGCCGAACCCCAAGGCGCCGCCGCCCGCGGCCAAGGGCAAGGCCCCGAGCGGCAAGGCCAAGCCGGACGCGAAAGCCAAGCCAGGTGAAGACAGCGAGATCGACCTGTCCGATCTCGAAGCCGATCTCGAAGGCGAACCCGTCGTCGACGCCGGGGCGAAGGCCAAGCCGCTGCGCATGAAGGTGTCGCGCGCCAAGGAGCGCGCGCTGATGCGCGAGTTCGGCCTGGACGAAACCGCGCTCACCGAGGAAGAGGTCGCGAAGCGCCGGCAGGAGCTGAAGATCCTGATCAAGATGGGGAAGACGCGCGGCTTCCTCACGCACCAGGAAATCAACGACCACCTGCCTGAAAAGCTCGTCGACAACGAAATCCTCGAGGCCATTGTCTCGATGCTCAACGACATGGGCATCGCCGTCTACGAGCAAGCTCCCGACGCGGCCACGCTGCTCATCGCCGGCGGCGGCACGACCACGGCGACGGAAGAAGAGGCTGAAGAGGCGGCAGAAGCGGCGCTGTCCACCGTGGACTCCGAATTCGGCCGCACCACCGACCCGGTGCGCATGTACATGCGCGAGATGGGCACGGTGGAGCTGCTCACGCGCGAGGGCGAGATCGAGATCGCCAAGCGCATCGAAGGCGGCCTGCAGGCGATGATGCTCGCCATCAGCGCGTCGCCGACGACGATCGCCGAGCTGCTGTCGTACGCCGACCGCATCGCCACGGGCGACATGAAGATTTCCGAGGTGGTGGACGGTTTCGTCTCGGAAGACGAGGCCGACGACTACGTGGCCGAGGAAGACGTCGACTTCTTCGACGAAGACGACGACGACGGCCAGGGCGGCAGCAAGGCGCTGACGAAGAAGCTCGAGGAAATGAAGGCCTCGGCGCTGGTCAAGTTCGACAGTCTGCGCGCCAGCTTCGAGAAGATGCACCGTGCGTTCGAGAAAGACGGCTACCAATCGGCGCCGTACAACAAGGCGCAAATGGCCATCAGCACCGAGCTGATGACGATCCGGTTCACCGTCAAGACGATCGAGAAGCTGTGCGCGATCCTTCGTTCGCAGGTCGACGACGTGCGCCGCTACGAGCGCGAGCTGCGCAAGATCCTGGTCGACAAGTGCGGCATGCCTCAGGAATACTTCATCAAGAACTTCCCGCCCAACTCGCTGAATCTGAAGTGGGCAGAGAAGGAAATCGCCGCCGCCAAGTCCTACAGCGTCGTGCTCGCGCGCAACCTGCCTGCCGTTCAGGAACTGCAGAAGAAGCTCACCGACCAACAGGCGCGCGCCGTCGTGCCGCTGGAGGATTTGAAGAAGATCAACAAGCGCATGAACGAGGGCGAGAAGTCCTCGCGCGACGCGAAGAAGGAAATGATCGAGGCCAACTTGCGCCTGGTGATCTCGATCGCGAAGAAGTACACCAACCGCGGCCTGCAGTTCCTCGACCTGATTCAAGAAGGCAACATCGGCCTGATGAAGGCGGTGGACAAGTTCGAATACCGGCGCGGCTACAAGTTCTCGACCTACGCCACGTGGTGGATTCGGCAGGCGATCACGCGCTCCATCGCCGACCAGGCGCGCACGATCCGCATTCCGGTGCACATGATCGAAACCATCAACAAGATGAACCGCTTGAGCCGCCAGCACTTGCAGGAATTCGGCTTCGAGCCCGACGCGCCCACACTGGCCGAGAAGATGGAGATCCCGGAAGACAAGATCCGCAAGATCATGAAGATCGCGAAGGAGCCGATCTCGATGGAGACGCCGATCGGCGACGACGACGACTCGCACCTGGGCGACTTCATCGAGGACACGAACAACACGGCGCCGATCGAAGCCGCGATGCAGGCGGGCCTGCGCGACGTGGTGAAGGACATCCTCGATTCGCTCACGCCGCGCGAGGCCAAGGTGCTGCGCATGCGCTTCGGCATCGAGATGAGCACCGACCACACGCTCGAGGAAGTGGGCAAGCAGTTCGACGTGACGCGCGAGCGCATTCGCCAGATCGAAGCGAAAGCGATCCGCAAACTCAAACACCCGAGTCGCTCGGATAAGCTGCGGACGTACCTGGACAATCTTTGACACCATAGGCGTCGAAGATTGGCTGGGGACGTTGCCGCCGCAGGCGGTGGCGGTTGCGCAGCAAGCGCCACGCGGCTTGCGCCGCAGGCACAAATTGCGGACCCACCTGGACAATCTGTAGCAGGGCGGGGCCGCCGCCTGCGCCATAATCCCGGCGCAATGCAACCCCTGCAGCGAGCATGACCCAGATCGTCGAAGGCACGATTCTGTTCGCCGATCTGCGCGGCAGCACGTCCTTGTACGAAACCCTGGGCAATGCCGAGGCCAGCGCCGTCGTCACGCAAAGCGTGGCCTTGCTCGGCGGCATCGTTCGCAGTTGCGACGGCCGCGTCGTGAAGACGCTGGGTGACGGCCTGATGGCCGTGTTTGCGCGCAGCTCGAGCGCTGTCGCCGCGGCCGACGAAATGCACGAGGCGCTCGAGCGCCTCGGTCCGGCCAGCGCCGCGTCACCGAACCTGTCGCCGCTCAAGCTGCAGGTGGCATTGGCGCATGGCGAAGTGGTCGAGATGGCCGGTGACCTGTTCGGCGACGCGGTCAACGTTTCGGCACGCCTGCTCGACCATGCGGGAGACAACGAGACCCTGGTCACCGTGAACGTCGTCGCCAGCCTGGATGAAGGCACACGCAAGCGCTTTCGCAGCCTCGACAAGATGCAGCTTCGCGGCCGCGCCGAACCGGTGCATGTGCACCTGCTGGAAACCTCGCGCAAGTTCGGCGACACCGCGACCACTGCTTTCGGCGACATGGCGGTCGTGCCCGAGCCCGAAGGGATTCGCCTGGTCTGGCTCGACCTGAACCGCGTCTACACCGGCGCAAACCTGCCGGTCGTGCTGGGGCGCAGCCCACAAGCCGCTTACTGCATCGACGACACCCGCGTGTCGCGTTCGCACGCCCGCATCGACTGGCATGGCGGCACGTTCCAGCTCACCGACCTCAGTTACAACGGCACCTACGTTCGCTTCGACAACGACCCCGAGATCATCAGCCTGCGCCGCGGCACCTGCACGCTGCACGGCAGCGGCCTGGTCGGGTTGGGCTCGCCGCCGCTCGAACCTTCGAGCCCCAGTGTGCGGTTCGAGATCATGAAGTTCGGCGACACCCAGCCCCAGGTGGTGAGCGAGTTCAGCGACGACTGAAGAGCATGAGAACTTTTCGGCTGCGCCTGCCAAGCTTGGGCCTGCGGTGCTCGCCGTCCCCGCCTTTGGCAGCACTCCTCGACCCCAGCTCGGCACGCTCGAGACGGAGATTTCTCGGGCTCTAGGCCCGGGATACCCCGGTCATGAGCTTCGCGCGCGAGCCTGAATTCGCCCACGGCACCGCCCCGCGCACTGCGGTCCTGCTGTGCAACCTCGGCACCCCCGACGCGCCCACGCCGACGGCGCTGCGGCGCTACCTCGCCGAGTTCCTGAGCGACCCGCGCGTCGTCGAAATTCCGAGAATCGCCTGGTGGCCGATCCTGCACGGCATCATCTTGCGCGTGCGCCCGGCGAAGTCGGCGCGCAAGTACGCGAGCATCTGGACACCCGAAGGCTCGCCGCTCCTCACCTGGACTGACAAGCAGGCAAAAATGCTGCACGGCTACCTCGGCGAGCGCGGCCACGACGTGACGGTGCGCTTCGCGATGCGCTACGGCAAACCGGCGATGGCCCAGGTGCTGGATGAACTCAAGGCGCAGCGCATCACGCGCATTCTGGTGTTTCCGCTGTACCCGCAGTATTCGGGGCCGACGACCGGCAGCGTGATCGACGCGCTCGGCGCCTGGGCCCGGCGTATTCGCAGCGTACCCGAGCTGCGCATCGTGAACCGCTATCACGACGACGCCGGCTACATCGACGCGCTGGCCGGCAGCGTCAACGAACATTGGCAATCGCATGGCCGCCCCGACAAGCTGGTGATGAGTTTTCACGGCGTTCCCAAACGCACGCTGCTGCTGGGCGACCCGTACCACTGCGAGTGCCAGAAGACGGCGCGGCTGCTGGCGCAGCGCCTGGGCCTGCGCGACGAGCAATGGGTCTTGACGTTCCAAAGCCGCTTCGGCAAGGCCCAGTGGTTGCAGCCCTACACCGAGCCGACGCTGATCGAACTGGCGCGCAGCGGGGTGAAACGCGTCGACGTCATCTGCCCGGGCTTTGCCGCCGATTGCCTGGAAACGCTTGAAGAAATTGCCGTCGAAGTGCGCGACGCGTTCCTGCGCGCGGGCGGCAAGGAGTTCAACTACCTGCCTTGCCTGAACGCGCGGCACGACTGGATTGCGGCGCTCGCGCAACTGGCGATTCGCCACCTGCAGGGCTGGGACACCGCGTCCAAGGCCGACCCCACCGGACTCGCCGCGCAGCGCGCCCGCGCGCTGTCGATGGGTGCATCAAGCTGAGCGACTTGACCGGCGCCGCAAAATCCGCGGCAGCACCAGCAGGCCGACGATCACGACGAGCAGCGCCGCCGACATCGGCCGCTCGATGAACACGCTCCACTTGCCCTCGCCGATCGACAAGGCATTGCGCATCTGCGCTTCGGCCAGCGGCCCGAGGATCGCGCCGACGACCACCGGCGCAGTGGGAAAGTCGAAGCGCCGCATCGCCACGCCGAGCAAGCCGATCGCGTAGAGCAACACCAGGTCGAACGCCGACTGGCGCATGCCGTAAACGCCGACCGTCGCGAAGATCAGAATGCCGGCATAGAGGTAAGGCTTCGGAATCTTCAGCAGTTTCACCCACAGGCCCACCAGCGGCAGGTTCAGGATCAGCAGCATTACGTTGCCGATGTAGAGCGACGCGATCAGCGCCCACACCAGCGCCGCGTTCTTGTCGAACAGTTGCGGCCCAGGCTGAATGCCGTAGTTCTGGAATGCGCCGAGCAGAATCGCCGTCGTGTTCGAGGTCGGGATACCCAGCGTCAGCAAGGGAATCAGCGTCGCCGTGACGGCGGCGTTGTTCGCCGCTTCGGGCCCGGCCACGCCTTCGATGGCACCCGTGGTTGCGAACTCCTGCTGGTGTGGCGAGAGCTTCTTCTCGGTGGCGTAGCTCAGGAAGGTCGGGATCTCGCTGCCGCCGGCCGGAATCGTGCCGAACGGAAAGCCGATCGCCGTGCCGCGCAGCCACGCCGGCCACGAGCGGCGCCATTCGCCGCGCGTCATGTGCACCTTGCTCATTCGGTTTTGCGTCTCGACCACGCGGCCTTCGTACAACACGGCGTAGAGCGACTCGCCCACTGCGAACAGGCCCACCGCAATCAGTACCACTTCGAGCCCATCCATCAGTTCGGACACACCCGCCGTGTAGCGCGCCTGCGCGGTGATCTGGTCGATGCCCACCAACCCCATCCCCAGCCCGACGAACAGCGCCGTCAAGCCGCGCAGCGTGCTCTTGCCCAGCACCGCGCTGACGGTGCAAAACGCCAGCACCATCAGCATGAAGTACTCCGGCGGCCCGAGCTTCACGGCGTGCGTCGCCACCAGCGGCGCGAACAGCGTCACGAGCACGGTGGCGATGGTTCCGGCCACGAACGAGCCGATGGCGGCAGTGGCGAGTGCGGCGCCGGCGCGGCCGTTCTTCGCCATCTTGTTGCCCTCCATCGCCGTGACCATCGAGCCCGCTTCGCCCGGCGTGTTGAGCAGGATCGACGTCGTCGAGCCGCCATACATCGCCCCGTAGTAGATGCCGGCGAAGAAGATCATCGACGCCGTCGGGTCCACTTTCAGCGTGATCGGCAGCAGCATCGCCACCGCCGTCGCCGGCCCGATGCCCGGCAGCACGCCGATCGCCGTGCCCACCGTGCAGCCGAGCAGCGCCCACAGCAGGTTCACCGGCGTTCCCGCCGTGGCGAAGCCTTGCAGCAGCAGGCTCCAGATGTCCATCAGAGCCAGCCGCTGGACGTGAGGCCCGGCAGGTTGATCGCGAGCAGCTTCGTGAACATCCAGAACACCGGTGCGGCGATCGCCGCGCCGATCGCCGCGTCGATCACCCACGCGCGCGGCGAGAGGTCAGGCCGGCCCTGGGCGCTCTTGAAGCCGCGCACTGCGAGCACGAAGCACAGCGTGCAGCTCAGAATGAACCCCAGCGTCGTGATCAGCGCCGCCGTGGCGAGCACGCCGGCCGACACCCACGCGAAGCCAAGCCAGTCTGCGCGCGGTGTGGCGGCTTCATCCACATCGTCGAAGCCGCCGCGCCAAGCCTGCGCGAGCAGCGCCGCTCCACACAGCAGCAGCGACACGCCGACAACCCACGGCAGAAAGTTCGGGCCGACGCCTGAGTAGCCGGCCTCCGAGCGGATCGACGCCGCGCCGCCGACGAACACCACCCCCAGCCCCAGCACGCCCACGCCGACGAGGGCGTGGGTCGCCGGCCCCTTCATCCGATCATTCCCGACTTGACCATCACCGCACGCAGACTCGCAAACTCGTCGTCGACGAACTTCTCGAATTCCATGCCCGTCATCAGCGCAGGCGTCCAGCCGTTTTTCTCCAGCGCCTCGGCCCAGGCCTTGGACTTCGTCGCCTTCACGATCAGCTCGGTCAAGGCCTTGCGCTGTTCGGCGCTGATGCCCGGCGCGCCGTATACGCCGCGCCAGTTGCCGATCACGACGTTGATGCCCTGCTCCTTCAGGGTCGGCACGTTGATGCCTTTCAGGCGCTTCTCCGACGTCACGCCGATCGGCAGCATCTTGCCGGTGGTGATGTACTCGGCAAACTCGCTGTAGCCGCTGCCGCCCACGGTCACGTTGCCGCCGAGGATCGCCGCAGTCGCCTCGCCGCCGCCTCGGAACGCGACGTAATTGATCTTCGCCGGATCGACGCCGACCTCGCGCGCGATCATCGCCGCGGCGATGTGTTCGGTGGAGCCGCGCGAACCGCCGCCCCATTTCACGCTGCCGGGGTCCTTCTTCAGTTGTTCGACCACGTCGCGCATGTTCTTCAGGGGCGAACTCGCCGGCAGCACGAATACGTTGTACTCGCTCGTCAAGCGCGCCAGCGCGGTCGCCTGCGTCACCGTGACCGGCGGTTTGGAGGTGATGATGCCGCCGAGCATCACCGCGCCCATCACCATCAGCGCGTTCGGGTCACCCTTCGCTGCGTTGACGAACTGCGCCAGGCCGATCGCCCCGGCCGCGCCGCCCTTGTTCTCGAAGCTCACCGAGTCGGCGGCGCCGCTTTCCTGCAGGGCTTTGCCCAGGGCTCGGCCCGTCGAGTCCCAGCCGCCGCCGGGGTTGGCCGGGATCATCATCTTCAAATTGGCTGCTGCGCCGGCCGGCAGCGGCAACGCGCCGGCCGCGGCCAGAGCAGTCAAGGTCTTCAGAAAAGTATCGCGACGCATGGGAGTCCTCCTGGTGATGGGGCCGCAGCAGTTCTGCTCGTCTGCCCAGCTTTTGCTGCGTGACCGCATTGTTCCCCCCAATCCGGTTGCGGGGGGCGCCTTCGCATTGGGATAAATGCTAGTGTCGCGCCCCATGGATGACGAATCGCATCGGATCAGGCTCGACAAATGGCTCTGGGCAGCACGCCTGTTCAAGACGCGCAGCCTGGCGGCCGAGCAGATCGGCAAAGGGCATGTGCTGGTCAACGAGCAGGCCGCGAAAGCCTCGCGCGAGGTGCGCATCGGCGACACGATCGCGCTGACCCAGGGGCAAATGCCGCTGCAGATCGTCGTCAAGGGCCTGAGCCAGATTCGCGGCCCGGCACCGGTGGCACAGGCCTTGTACGAGCAAACGCCGCAAAGCCTGGCCAAACGTGCCGAGCTGACCGAGCAGCGCCGCTCCGGCGTCGAGCCCGGGCAGACGCTGGAACAGGGCCGCCCGACCAAACGCGACCGCCGCAAGCTCGCGCAATGGAACCGCTGGAGCGCCACTGACGAAGGCTTGAAGTGAACCACCCCCGTAGCGCCTTCGGCGCACCCCCTCAAAGGGGGCGCCGCTGGCGAACCGGCAAAGCCGGATCCGCTGCGGCCGCTTGAATCGAGCTGCCGGTTCATGGGTCGCGTGGTGTCCAGCGCAGGATTTCACGCCCGCGCGTCCCTCACAATCGCGGGTTTCCTCAAATTGCCCTTGAAATCTCGGCCTCCGGCTCCAGATCGACCGCTGTGCCAGCCAATGTGACCATGCAAGAAAATCCATCTTCTCCCCCCAACGGCCAGGCCACAGGCGATGCTGCCGGTGCAGCAGACGCCGATCGCAGCCCCCAGCCGAGCATCGAGCAGCAACTCGCCGACCTCCAGGCGCGCCACGCCGAGGTGTCAGACGCCTACCTGCGCGCCAAGGCCGAAGCCGAGAACACGCGCCGCCGCGCCGAAGAAGAAGTGAGCAAGGCGCGCAAATTCGCCGTGGATTCGTTCGCCGAGAGCCTGCTCCCGGTCAAGGACAGCCTCGAGGCGACGCTTGCGATCAAGGATGCGCGGCTCGAACAGTTGCTCGAAGGCGTGAACGCCACCTTGCGCCAGCTGGGCGGGGCACTCGAGCGCAACAAGGTGATCGAGATCAATCCGCAGGCCGGCGCCCGCTTCGACCCGCACCAGCACCAGGCGATCAGCGTCGTCCCGGCGGCGCAGGAGCCCAACACCGTGGTCGCGGTGCTGCAAAAGGGCTACTCGATCGCCGAGCGCACCTTGCGCCCGGCGCTCGTCACCGTGGCGGCGTCCGCGAACCCATGACCTGACAGGGTCCGCGCCGCTTGAAAAGGCGCCCTTCACCCACAACTCAAGTACAACCGCAATCCGCATTCAGGAGCATTCAGCATGGCAAAGATCATCGGCATCGACCTCGGCACCACCAACTCGTGCGTCGCCATCATGGAGGGCAACACCACCAAGGTGATTGAGAACAGCGAGGGTGCGCGCACCACGCCGTCGATCATCGCGTACCAGGAAGACGGCGAAATCCTGGTCGGCGCCTCGGCGAAACGCCAGGCGGTGACGAATCCGAAGAACACGCTGTACGCGGTGAAACGCCTGATCGGCCGCAAGTTCACCGAGAAGGAAGTGCAGAAAGACATCGACCTGATGCCCTACAAGATCACGGCCGCCGACAACGGCGACGCCTGGGTTCAGGTGCGCAACAACAAACTCGCGCCGCCCCAGGTCAGCGCCGAAGTGCTGCGCAAGATGAAGAAGACGGCCGAAGACTACCTGGGTGAGGCCGTCACGGAAGCCGTGATCACGGTGCCGGCCTACTTCAACGACGCGCAGCGCCAGGCGACCAAGGACGCTGGCCGCATTGCCGGCCTGGACGTGAAGCGCATCATCAACGAGCCCACCGCGGCGGCGCTCGCGTTCGGCCTGGACAAGAAGGAAAAGGGCGACCGCAAGATCGCCGTTTATGACCTGGGCGGCGGCACGTTCGACATCTCGATCATCGAGATCGCCGATGTCGAAGGCGAGAAGCAGTTCGAAGTGCTGTCGACCAACGGCGACACGTTCTTGGGCGGCGAAGACTTCGACCAGCGCATCATCGACTACATCATTGCCGAGTTCAAGAAAGAACAAGGCGTCGACCTGGGCAAGGACGTGCTCGCGTTGCAGCGCCTGAAAGAGGCGGCGGAGAAGGCGAAGATCGAACTCTCCAGCGGCGCGCAGACCGACATCAACCTGCCCTACGTGACGGCCGATGCGTCCGGGCCGAAGCACCTGAACATCAAGCTCTCGCGCGCCAAGCTCGAATCGCTGGTCGACGACCTGATCGAGCGCACGATGGCACCGTGCCGAACCGCGATCAAGGATTCGGGACTCGCGGTCAGCGCGATCGACGACGTGATCCTGGTCGGCGGCATGACGCGCATGCCCAAGGTGCAGGACAAGGTCAAGGAGTTCTTCGGTCGCGAGCCGCGCAAGGACGTGAACCCCGACGAAGCGGTGGCCGTGGGCGCGGCCATCCAAGGCCAGGTGCTCGCCGGCGACCGCAAGGACGTGCTGCTGCTCGACGTGACGCCGCTCAGCCTGGGCATTGAAACGCTCGGCGGCGTGATGACGAAGATGATCAAGAAGAACACGACGATCCCGACCAAGTTCGCGCAGACCTTCTCCACGGCCGATGACAACCAGCCCGCGGTGACGATCAAGGTGTACCAGGGCGAGCGCGACATGGCCTCGGGCAACAAGAGCCTGGGCGAATTCAACCTGGAAGGCATTCCGCCCTCGCCGCGCGGCATGCCGCAGATCGAGGTCACGTTCGACATCGACGCGAACGGCATCCTGCACGTCGGCGCGAAAGACAAGGCCACGGGCAAGGAAAACAAGATCACGATCAAGGCGAACTCGGGTCTGACGGAAACCGAGATCCAGGCGATGGTGAAAGACGCCGAACTCAACGCCGCCGAGGACCGCAAGAAGCTCGAGCTGATTCAGGCGCGCAACTCGGCCGACGCGATGGTGCACAGCGTGAAGAAGAGCCTGGCCGAGCACGGAGCCAAGCTCGACGCGCCCGAGAAAGAGAAGATCGAGGCCGCGCTGAAAGAAGCGGAAGAGGCGCTGAAGGGCGACGACAAGGCAGCGATCGAAGCGAAGACGGAGGCGCTGATGGCGGCGAGCCAGAAGCTCGGCGAAAAGGTCTACGCCGAGAGCCAGGCTGCGGCCGGAGCCGCGGGCGCCGGTGCCGCGCCGGGGGCGGCCGAGGGCGCGCAGGGTGGCGCGAAGCCGGCCGACGAAAACGTGGTGGATGCCGACTTCAAGGAAGTCAAAGACAAGAAGTAAGTGACCCAGCAGGTCGGGTGGTCCCCGGCCCGAGCGCGCCGCATTCGAAGCGTCAGACAAGGTCTGCGCCGACGATGCGGCGGTTTGCTTTGCGCGAGGGCGTGTTCGCACGGCGGCTACCGGTGCGAACGCGGCCTGAGCGATGAATGGCGATGCAACAGGTGAATTGATGGCCAAACGCGATTACTACGAAGTGCTCGGCGTCCCGAAGAACGCGAGCGACGAGGACATCAAGAAGGCCTACCGCAAGCTGGCCATGAAGCATCACCCGGACCGCAACCAGGGTGACGGCGCGAAGAAGTCCGAGGAGCACTTCAAGGAGGCGAAGGAAGCCTACGAAATGCTGTCCGACGCGCAAAAGCGCGCCGCCTACGACCAATACGGCCACGCCGGCGTCGACCCCAACATGGGCGGCCGCCCCGGGCCCGGGCAGGAAGGCTTCGGCGGTTTTGCCGAGGCCTTCGGCGACATCTTCGGCGACATCTTCGGCGCCGGCGGCGGCGGGCAGCGCCGCGGTGCCGGCGGCCAGCAGGTGTTTCGCGGCGCCGATCTCAACTACGCGATGGAGATCACGTTAGAAGAAGCCGCCAACGGCAAGGAATCGCAGATCCGCATTCCTTCCTACGAGGCGTGCGAAACCTGCCACGGCAGCGGCGCCAAGCCGGGCACCAGCCCACGCGGCTGCAGCACCTGCGGCGGCGCCGGCACGGTGCACATGCGCCAGGGCTTCTTCAGCATCCAGCAGACCTGCCCGCATTGCCACGGCACGGGCAAGATCATTCCCGAGCCCTGCACCACCTGCAACGGCCAAGGCAAGGTGAAGAAGACGAAGACGCTGGAAGTGAAGATTCCGGTGGGCATCAACGAGGGCATGCGCATCCGCTCCAGCGGCAACGGCGAGCCGGGAATGAACGGCGGGCCGCCGGGCGACCTGTACATCGAGATCCGCATCAAGCAGCACGACATCTTCGAGCGCGACGGCGACGACCTGCATTGCACCGTGCCGGTACCGCTGACCGCGGCGGCGCTGGGCGGCAAGATCGAAGTGCCCACGCTGGGCGGCAGCGCCGAGATCGAACTGCCCGAAGGCACGCAGCACGGCAAGACCTTCCGCCTGCGCGGCAAGGGCATCCGCGGCGTGCGTTCGAGCTACCCAGGCGACCTGTACTGCCACGTGAGCGTGGAGACGCCGATCAAGTTGACCGAGCACCAGCGCAAGCTGCTGAAAGAACTCGACGACTCGTTTCGCAAGGGCGGCGAACGCCACTCGCCGACGTCGAAGTCGTGGACCGACC
This sequence comes from uncultured beta proteobacterium, assembly GCA_963791595.1. Lineage (GTDB taxonomy): Bacteria > Pseudomonadota > Gammaproteobacteria > Burkholderiales > Burkholderiaceae_C > JAEMQF01. The sequence goes on from CAWBTF010000015.1 coordinate 95,449, forward strand.
GCGTCAAGGGGATCTTCAAGTAGCCTGCTCCCGCTCCCGCCGAGCCGACGATTCGGCCCATGCGCAATCCCACACCCTTGCCGAACTTGCGGGCTGAGCCGAGCGGCATCAACCCGCTGTTGCTCGCCGGCGCGGCCAGCCTGTGGATCGCGACGCTGGCGAACTGGCCGCTGTGGCAAGCTCTGTTGCGTCTGCCCGAAATGGCAACGCTGCGCGGCGCATGGTTCATCGCCTGCTTTGCTCTGATGCTGGCGTTGCTGCTGCTCGCGCTGCTGGCGCTGGCGGCATTCGCGCGCAGCGTCAAGCCCGCCATCGGCTTGTTCCTGATCTCCGCGGCGCTCGGCGCCCACTTCATGGGCACCTATGGCGTCGTCATCGATTCGGCGATGTTGACCAACGTGTTGCAGACCAACGTCTCCGAAGCCAGCGACCTGCTGAGTTGGCGCCTGGCTGCAAGCCTGCTGATCCTGGCCGGCGCGCCGATACTGGCGATGTGGTGGTTGCCGATGAAGCGCATCGGAATCCCGTCGCAGCTGTGGCGCAACGTCGTCGTCTTCTTGGTCTCGATCGTTGCGACCGCGCTGCTCATGCTGGCCACGTTCGCCGACCTGTCGGCGACGATGCGCAACCACAAGTCGTTGCGCTTTCTGATCAACCCTCTGAACTCGTTCTATGGCCTGGGCGTGCTCGGCTTCCAGGCGAATGCGCGCCCCGCGGGGCCGCCGCTGCCGATCGGCCTTGACGCGCGGATCTTGCCGCGCAACGGGCGTACGCCGCTGTTCGTGCTGGTGATCGGCGAAACGGCGCGCGCCGATCGTTTTTCATTGAACGGCTACGCGCGCCCCACGAATCCCGAACTCGCGCGCCAAGAAGTGCTGAGCTTCAGCAACGCCAGCTCGTGCGGAACCAGCACCGCGGCGTCGCTGCCGTGCATGTTCTCGCATCTCGGACGTCAAGGGTTCGACGCACGCAAGCACGACAGCGAGAACCTGCTCGACCTGGTGCAGCGCGCCGGCATGGCTGTGCTGTGGCTCGACAACCAGGCCGGTTGCAAGGGCCTGTGCGATCGCGTTCCCGATGTCTTCGCCCACCAGGCCGCGGCTGGCGCGCCACCGCTGCCGGCCGAGCTGTGCGACGACGGCGAGTGTCTCGACGAAGCGCTGTTGCACGGCCTGGATGCACGCCTGCAAGCCATGCCCGCCGAGCAGCGCGCGCGCGGCGTCTTGCTTGTGCTGCACCAGATGGGCAGCCACGGCCCGGCGTACTACAAACGCTCGCCGCCGCAGCGCAAGCCCTTCCAGCCCGAGTGCACGACCAACGTGCTCCAGCAGTGCGCCGGAGAGTCGCTCGGCAACGCCTACGACAACTCGATCGCCTACACCGACCATGTGCTCGCGTCGCTGATTGCGTGGCTGCAAGTGCGACCGGCGCAGTTCGACTCCGAGATGCTCTATGTGTCCGACCACGGCGAGTCGTTGGGGGAGAACAACCTGTATCTGCACGGCCTGCCGTACGCGCTCGCGCCGCGCGAACAGACCCATGTGCCCTGGATCGCCTGGTTTTCCGCAGGGGCGCGGGCGGCGCAGAACCTGAACTGGCAATGCCTGCTCGCGCGCCGCGCCGAGCCCTTGTCGCACGACCACCTGTTCCACACCGTGCTCGGTGGCCTCGGGATTGCCGCCGCGGAGTACCGGCGCGAACTCGACGCCTACGCGCCCTGCCGCGCGCGCTGACGCCTGCCCGGCTTCAGCGCTCAGGCGAAGAGATCGCGCTGCGGGCTTGTCGACAATTCGCCCTGCGGGCTCGGCGGCCCGAGCAGCGGCTTGCGAAACTGCGACAAGTCCAGCGGCACGCGCTCGCGGTTCATTCCGAGCCGCGCCGCGGCCTTCTCGAAGCGCTGCCGCAGCAGGCTCGCCCACACACCGTGCCCCACCATGCGCGAACCGAAGCGCGCGTCGTAGTCGCGCCCGCCGCGCATCTCGCGCACGCGCGCCATCACACGCGCCGCGCGTTGCGGGAAGTGCGTTTCCAACCACTGCTGGAAGATCGGGTTCACCTCCCACGGTAGGCGCAACACGATGCTGAACGCGCGGCTCGCGCCGGCCTGTGCGGCGGCTTCGAGAATGCGTTCGATCTCAGGTTCGTTGATAAAGGGAATCACCGGCGACACGCTCACCCCCACCGGCACGCCCGCCTGAACCAGCGTCTCGATGGTTCGCAGCCGGCGCTGCGGTGACGCCGCGCGCGGCTCCAGGATGCGCGCAAGTTCGGGGTCGAGCGTCGTGATCGAGACATACGCGGCCACCAGCCCGCGCGCCGCCATCGGTGCCAACAGGTCCAGGTCGCGCTCCACGCCTGCCGACTTGGTGACGAGCGAAAACGCATGGCTGCATTCGGACAGCACTTCAACAATGCCGCGCGTGATTCGCAGGCTGCGCTCCACCGGCTGGTAGGCATCCGTCGCCGAACCCAGATTGAGCATTGCCGGCTCGTAAGCGCGGCTCGCGAACGCCTCGCGCAGGCGCTGCGCCGCGTTCACCTTGGCGATGATGCGTGTTTCGAAGTCCAGGCCCGGCGACAGATTCAGGTAGCTGTGCGTCGGCCGCGCAAAGCAGTACACGCAGCCGTGTTCGCAGCCCCGGTACGGGTTGATCGACAGGTCGAATCCGATGTCGGGCGAGTCGTTGCTCGCGAGAATCGCTTTCGCGCGCTCCTCGATGATCTGGGTGCGCTGCGGAACATGTTCTTCCTGCGCGTGCTGCTCGAGCGTGCCCCAGCCGTCGTCAAAGGTCTCGCTCGTGTCGCGGTTGAAGCGGTGCGGAATCACCCAGGCCGTGCCGCGACCCTTGAATGAAGCCGGGCCGGGGCCGAGCGCGCGGATCGGAATCGTCTTCGGGGCGGGCTGCGGCATACTGTGAATATACACAGTCTTTGCCTGCCGCGCCACCGGGGGCGCGATTCGCCCGGCTCAAGCCGCCGGCTTGCTCCTCGCGCGCCACGCGCCAATCATCACCAGCAAGCCCGGCACGATGATCGCCGCCCAAATGATCTTCTCCAGGTTCTGCTTTACCCACGGGATGTTGCCGAACAGGTAGCCGGCCAGCGTCAAGCTGCCGACCCAGGCGACAGCGCCGCCGATGTTGTACGCCGTGAACTTGCTGCGCGTCATCTCGGCGACGCCGGCGACGAAGGGAGCGAAGGTGCGAATGAACGGCAGGAAGCGCGCCAGCACGATCGTGATGCCGCCGTACTTCTCGTAGAACGCGTGGGCCTGGTCGAACGCGTGTTTGTTGAACCAGCGCGAGTTCTCCCACTGAAACACTTTCGGGCCGAAATAGCGCCCGATCGAATAATTCGTCTGGTCGCCCAGGATCGCTGCCGCGGTGAGCAAGACGAACGACAGCGGCAAGTCCATCAGCCCGGCGCCGCACATCGTTCCCACGACGAACATGAGCGAATCGCCGGGCAGGAACGGCATGATCACGAGCCCGGTCTCGACGAACACGATCGCGAACAGCAGCGCGTAGACCCACTGGCCATAGGTCTGCACAAAGGTGGCGAGGTGCACGTCGATGCGCAGCACGAAGTCGAGCAAGAGGGCGAGTGCATCCATGGGCGGGCGATTATCCATGTGCTTTCAGCGGCGCTGTCCCTCTGCAATCGGCTGAAATTGCCCAACTTCCTACAATCGGCGCATGAACCGCGACCCTGAGCCCCGCGCGCGCCAGCCGATCCGCGAACTCGACGACGAGCTCGTGAGCCAGATCGCCGCGGGCGAAGTGGTGGAGCGGCCGGCCTCGGTGGTGCGCGAGCTGGTCGACAACGCGCTCGACGCCGGGGCGAGCGACATCCGCGTCAAGCTGATCGGCGGCGGTGTGCGCTCGACGATCGTCGAAGACGACGGCGAGGGCATCGAGCCGGGCGAACTCGCGCTCGCGCTGCGGCGCCACGCGACGAGCAAGATCGCCTCGCTGACCGATTTGGAAGCAGTAGCGACGATGGGTTTTCGCGGCGAGGCGCTGGCTGCCATCAGTTCCGTCGCCGAGGTGCAGTTGACGAGTCGCACGCCGAACGCCGAGCATGCGCATCGGTTAGATGCGCGCAGCGGCGAGCTGCAGGCGGCGGCGCGCGCCACCGGCACCACCGTCGAGGTGCGCGAACTGTTCTTCAGCACGCCGGCGCGGCGCAAGTTCCTGAAGACGGATGCGACCGAGCTCGCGCATTGCATCGAAGCCGTGCGGCGCCACGCGCTGGCGCGCCCGGATGTCGACTTTTCAACTTGGCACGACGGCAAGGCCGTGTTCCAGTGGCGTCGCGCCGCGGCTCGGCAACGTGTGCTCGACGTGTTGGGCACGGACTTCATCGCGCAGAGCGTGCCGCTCGCGCTGCACACCGGTGCGCTCAGCGTCGGCGGCTTTGCCGGCCTGCCGGAAGCCGCACGCGCGCGCGCCGACCAGCAGTACGTGTACGTGAATGGCCGCTATGTGCGCGACCGGTTGATCGCCCACGCGGTACGTTCCGCCTATGAAGACGTGCTGCACGGCGCGCGCCAGCCGGCGTATGTGCTGTTCATCTCGATCGCGCCGGAACGGGTCGACGTGAACGTGCACCCGACCAAGGTGGAAGTGCGTTTTCGCGATTCGCGCGAGGTGCACCACGCGGTGCGCAGCGCGGTGAGCAGCGCGTTGGCTGCGTCGCGGGCTGGCTCTTTGCCTGCGCAGACCGGCGCGGGCGATACCGCGGGCGTGGGCGGCGGGCCAAGCCCCGGCGCTGCGTGGGGCGCGACGCCCGCGCAGGCGTCGCTCGCCTTGCAGCAACTCGCGGCGCTGCACGTCGCCGAACCGCGCGCCGCGTGGCACGTCAACCTCGCCGAGCCGGCGCAGCCGTTGCGCGGCGACACCTTGTCCACCGAAGCGCGTCCAACGCAAGCACTTCCTGCCAACGACCAGCCACACTCCTGGCCACTCGGCAAAGCGATCGCCCAACTCGCCGGCATCTACGTGCTCGCCGAGAACGCGCAGGGCCTGGTGATCGTCGACATGCACGCGGCGCACGAGCGCATCGTCTACGAACAGCTCAAGGCGAACGGCGCTGCGGCGCCGATCGAGGCGCAGCCTTTGCTGATCCCAGTCACGTTCTCGGCTACCGCGCAAGAGATCGCGACGGTCGAGGCGCAAGCGCAGGAACTGCTGCAACTCGGCCTGGACGTCGCGCCCCTGAGCGCGACCACGCTGGCGGTGCGCTCGCAGCCCGGGGCGCTGAGCGGCGGCAACGTGGTCGAATTGGTGCGCAGCGTGCTCGCCGAGCTCGCGCAGTTCGATGCCAGCCACGTCGTGCAGCGCGCGCGCGACCGGATCTTGTCGACGATGGCGTGCCACGGTGCCGTGCGCGCGAACCGCAAGTTGACGCTGGAAGAAATGAACGCCTTGCTGCGCGACATGGAACGCACGGAACGCGCCGACCAGTGCAACCACGGCCGGCCCACCTGGCGCCAGATCGGCATCAAAGAGCTGGACCGGATGTTTTGGCGTGGCCAGTAGCCACCGCCCAGCACGTCGCAACAGGAGCGAAGACACATGAACTTGAACCCCGCGTCGCCGCGCCGCGTCTGGCCCTGGTGGGTGGCGAGTGCCTGCCTGTTCGCCCTGCTCGCCGGCTGCCAAAGCCTCGAGATCCAGCAGCGCAAGTGGATCTTCATGCCCTCGCAGGCGCAGCCCTGGTCCGAGACGCAGACGCTCGGCATGGAAGACGTCTGGATCGAGCACCAGTCCGCCGGCAGTGGCACGCTGGTGAAGCTGCATGCGCTCTGGTACGCCGCCGAGGATGCGCGCGCGCCGCTGTTGCTCTACCTGCACGGCGCGCGGCGCAACGTGGCAGGCAGCGCGTTTCGCATCCGCCAGATGCAGCAGCTCGGTTTCAGCGTGCTCGCGGTCGACTACCGCGGCTTCGGCAAGAGCAGCGACGAACTGCCCTCGGAAGCGCTGGTCTATGAAGACGCGCGCGCCGCCTGGAACTGGCTGGCGCGCGAATACCCGAGCCGCGACCGCTACATCTTCGGCCACTCGCTCGGCGGCGCGATCGCGGTGCAGCTTGCGACCGAGGTCGACAACTCGAAAGGCCTGATCGTGGAAGGCACGTTCACCTCAATCCCCGATGTGTTCCAGTCGATGCGCTGGGGCTGGCTGCCGATCACGCCGCTGATCACGCAGCGCTTCGACTCCGCCGGCAAAGTGAACCGCGTGCGAATGCCCATGCTCGTGGTGCACGGCGCCGAAGATTCGCTGGTGCGCCCCGCGCTCGGGCGCGCGCTGTTCGAGCGGGCGCCCGAGCCGAAGCGCTTCGTTCTCGTCGAAGGCGGCACGCACTACAACACCAACGGCAAAGGCCAGCACCTCTACCGCGAAGCCCTGCGCGAGCTGTTCGGATTGCGCACTTAACGCGCCCCATGGTCACCTTGAAGTTGAAAGCCGGCGCACCGCGTCCGGAGCCACCCGGCTCGGCTGCGCGTAAGCGCGCGCCGGTTCGTGGCAGCGCGGGGGGTTCAGGCCGAGGCACGGCCCCGCCTCGCCCGATGCCACCTCGGCCCAGCGCAACGCCCGCGCAGCCAGTGCAGCCTGCTCGCAGCGTGGAACCTGTGCGCCCGGTTCGAAGTGCGGCGCCGCTGCCCCCCGTGCGCGCAAGCGCGCCGGCGCCCCCTTTGCGCGGCACGGCACCAGTACCGCCAGGCCGAGGCGCGGCCCCGCCTCGGCCCACGCGCCGCGACGCTCCCGCGCCGACCCCGGAAGACGCAGCCGCGTCGAACCATGCCCCAGGCTCGATGCGCCTGTCCAAGCGCATGAGCGAGCTCGGCCTGGCCTCCAGGCGCGAGGCCGACGAATGGATCGCCCGGGGTTGGGTGCGCGTCGACGGCCACGTCGTCAACGAACTCGGCTCGCGCGTGATGCCGGGCCAGACCGTCACGCTCGACTCGCGCGCGAAAGGCGAGCAGGCACGCCGCGTCACCGTGCTCGTCAACAAGCCGATCGGCTACGTGAGCGGGCAGGCCGAAGACGGCTACCAGCCCGCGCTCGTGCTGGTGACGCCGCAAAACCGCTGGCGCGACGACCAAAACACGCTGCAGTTCAAGCACGAGCATGTGCGCCACCTCGTGCCCGCTGGGCGGCTGGACATCGATTCGGTCGGCCTGCTGGTGCTGACGCAAGACGGACGGCTGGCCAAGCAGTTGGTCGGCGAAGGCGGCAGCATCGAAAAGGAGTACCTGGTGCGCGTTCAGCCCATCGAACCCGGCGCGATACCGCCCACCACGCTCGAGCGCCTGCGCCACGGCCTGTCGCTCGACGGCGAAGCGCTGCGCCCGGCGCGCGTGGAGTGGCTGAACGAGGACCAGCTGCGCTTCGTGCTGCAGCAGGGCAAGAAGCGGCAGATCCGCCGCATGTGCGAGGCCGTGGGCCTGCGCGTGCTGGGCTTGAAGCGCGTGCGCATCGGCAAGGTCGTGCTCGGTGACTTGCCGGTCGGCCAATGGCGCTACCTCGCCGCTGACGAGATGTTCGAGTAGACCTGGTGCCAATGGTCCACGCAAGGCTCTGGCGATGAGCCCAACGCCTGCGGAGAAGCCCGACGTCCGCAAAGTTCCAAGCGCGATGACACCCACGACCGTCGTCACCGCGCTGGTGCTGTTGCTCGGCATCCAGCCGATCACGACCGACCTCTACCTTCCGGCGCTGCCCAACTTGCAGCAAGACCTGGCGGCGAGCGTCGCGGCGACCCAGTTGACGCTGTCGGCCCTGATCATCGCCTTCGGCGTCGTGCAACTGATCTGCGGTCCGCTGGCGGACCGCTTCGGCCGGCGCCCGGTGCTGCTGATCGGAATGGCTCTCTACACACTCGCGAGCTTGCTGGCCGCGCTGGCACCGAGCATCGGGTGGTTGATCGTCTGGCGTGCGGCGCAAGGCGCGGCCATGGCCGCCGCGGTGACCTGCGGGCGCTCGATCGTGCGCGACCTGTACCCGCCGCAGCAGGGCGCCCGCGTGCTGGCGCGCGGCTTGGGCGGTCTGGGTCTGATCGCGTTTGCCTCGCCACTGCTCGGCGGCGCGATCGTGCACTTCGCCGATTGGCATGTCGCGCTGCTTGTGCCTGCGCTGTTCGGCGCGGGCAGCCTGGCATTCATCGCGCTGCGATTCACGGAAACCGTTCCCGAACGCAACCCGCGCGCCACCCAGCTGACACCGCTGCTGCGCAACTGGTGGGCAATCGTCGCGGATCCGACGTTTCGCGCCTACACCGCCTTGCTGTGCATGACCTACGGTGGCCTGTTCACGCTGCTCGCCGCGAGTTCGTTCGTCTACATCGGCGTGCTCGGCGTTTCGCGCCTGGCGTGCGGCGCCATCCTGGCGGCGAATTCGCTGTTCTACGTGGCTGGCACATTGCTGTGCCGGCGCTTGCTGGCGCGCCGCGGTTTGCGCCCCACGGTGGCCATCGGCGGCGCGCTCAGTGCGAGCGGCGGCTTGCTCACCGCCGCGCTGTCGCTGGCCGGTGCGCACGAAGTGTCGGTGTGGACCCTGGTCGCCCCGAGCTGGCTGTTCATGGTCGGCCACGGCATTCACCAGCCCTGCGGACAGGCCGGCGCGATCGGACCTTTCCCAGAGAAAGCCGGCACCGCGGCGTCGGTCTCGGGCTTTCTGATGATGCTGGTGGCGTTTCTCGTCGGCCTGCTGCTCGGGCACACGCTGACCGGCACGGTGTTCCCATTGACGCTCGGTTTGGGTGGGTTCGGGATCAGCGTCGCATGGGTCGCGTGGACGGCCGTGCAGCGCCACGGCGAACCGCTGCGCAGCACCCGGATTCAGCCGGCTTGACATGGGCAGCCGCGTCATCTGCCTCGCGGGGCCCACGGCGTCGGGCAAGAGCGCGATCGCGCTGGCCCTGGCCGGTGCTTTGGAACAACCGGTGGAGATCGTCAGCGTCGACTCGGCCCAGGTGTACCGCAGCATGGACATCGGCACTGCCAAGCCGAGCGCCGGGCAGCGCGCCGCGGTGCCGCACCACCTGATCGACATCATCGACCCGAGCCAGAGCTACTCGGCGGCGCGCTTCGTCGCCGATGCGCGGCGCGCCATCGCCGACATCAACGCTCGTGGCCGGATCGCGCTGCTCGTCGGCGGCACGATGCTCTACTTCAAGGCGCTGCTGCATGGCCTGGACGCTCTGCCCGGCGCCGACCCTGCCCTGCGCGCCCGGCTCGATGCGCAGGCGGCGGCGCAAGGCTGGCCGGCGCTGCACGCCGAACTCGCGCGCATCGACCCCGCCACCGCGGCGCGCCTTGCGCCGGGCGATGCGCAGCGCATCCAGCGCGCGCTCGAGGTGTTTCACCTCAGCGGCAGGCCGCTGTCGGCGCTGCACGGCAACTCCACCCAGCCCCCGTTTGCCGCGCCGCTGATCGCGCTCGAGCCACGCGATCGGGCGTGGCTGCACGCGCGCATCGCCGAGCGTTTTCGCGACATGCTGGCGGCCGGCCTGGTCGACGAAGTTCGTGGCCTGCGCGCGCGCGGCGACCTGCACGCTGCCACGCCGGCGATGCGCTGCGTCGGCTACCGGCAGACGTGGGAAGCGCTGGAGCGCGACGAGCTTGCAATGCTCCCCGAACGCGCGATCGCCGCGACGCGCCAGCTCGCGAAACGCCAGTTGACCTGGCTGCGCGCGATGCCGGGGCGCATCGGCATCGCCTGCGACGCGCCCGATGCGTTGCAGCAAACGATCGCCGCCGCGCGCGTGTTGCTCGACCACTCAGCGAGCGCCTGAACCGAGCTGACCCCCTCGTTCAAGGGTGGATTGACCCTCGCCAAGTCGTTACTCTTGGCACATACAGAAGCGAAGCGGAGCCTGGTCCGTTGCGAGCTTCGAAGGGGGAATCATGCGCGCACACTCCAAATCACTGCTCGCCATTTGCGCAGGGCTGATGGCCACGGCGGCGTCCGCGGATGAGGTCTCCCAGTCCTTCGCCGAATTGGGCGCGAAACCGCCGTCACTCCAGTGGTTCAATTTTTCGGACGATCAGCACGATTGGCACTCTCACTCGGCGCCGAAGCTCGACACGCAGCACAGCGGCAGTTGGGAGTACGGCGTGGCGAACTACGGCAAGCACGACTATGGCTGGAAGGACTACGACTACTGCACGCCGATTCCCGAGCCTTCAACCTACGCGATGATGGCGCTCGGCCTGCTCGGTATTGGCGTTTACGCACGCCGCCGCAAAGCGGACTGAGCTCGACCCTGCGCGCCAGCACTGCGCAGCGCTGAACCGCCCCTTCTGAAAGCCACGCCCGGCCCATGCGCCGGCGCATGGTTCAATCGCGGCGATGGATTCGCCGCGTCCCGCGCCGCCCGCCGCGCCCTCCCAGCCCGTACTGAGCGTTCACGGGCTGGCCAAGCGTTACGCGGCGAGCCTCGTATTCACTGGCGTCGACCTGGACGTCGCTGCCGGCGAGTTCGTCGCGATCGTCGGTGAATCCGGCGTCGGCAAATCGACGCTGCTCAATTGCATCGCGGGCCTGGACAGCATCGACGCCGGCGCGGTGCACATCGACGGCCAGGCGATGCATCAATTGCCCGAGATCGAGCAAGCGCTGCTGCGGCGCCGCCTGCTGGGCTTCGTGTTCCAGGCGTTCCACGTGCTGCCTTACCTGAGCGTGGAGCGCAACGTCGCGCTGCCGCTGCTGCTGCTCGGCCGCGACGAGCCGCAACGCATCGAGCACCTGCTCGGCGCTGTCGGGCTGCAGGGGCTGGGCGCGCGGTTGCCGCAAACGCTGTCGGGCGGCGAATTGCAGCGCGTCGCGATCGCGCGTGCGCTGGCGCACTCGCCGAAACTGATCCTGGCGGACGAACCCACCGGCAACCTCGACCCGACCACCGCGCAGCGGGTGCTCGAAACGTTTCGCGAGCAGGTGCACCGGGGCGGCGCGGCGTGTGTGCTGGTCACGCATTCACCGGCTGCCGCCGCGTTTGCGGACCGGGTGCTGGTGCTCGGGACGAGCGGCTTGCGGCCGCGCGATTGACATGCTGGCGCGCTGGCTGATCGAACTGTCCTGGCCCGAGGTTCGGCACCACGCCTGGCGCCACCTGGCGGCGTGGTTTGCCGTCGTGCTCGGCGTCGCGCTGGCGTTCGCCGTGCACTTGATCAACCAGTCGGCGCTCGGTGAGTTCAGCGCCGCGGTGCGCAGCGTCAACGGCCAGCCCGATTTCGAACTGCGCGAAGCGCACCGAAGTTTCGGCGGCGGTTTCGACGAGGGCGTCTACGCCCGCGTCGCGGCGCACCCCGGCGTGGCCGTCGCGAGCCCGGTGCTCGAGATCGAGACCTACGCGCTGGGCACCGACGGGCGCCGAACCGCGCTGCGCGTGATCGGGTTGGACGCGCTGGTCGCGGCTGCCGTGTCGCCGCAACTCCTGCCACGGCCCAGCGCCGCGGCCATGGCGGCCGACCGCTTGGCGCTGCTCGACCCAGCCGCAGTCTTCTTGAATGCCGCGGCGACCTTGAAGCTCGGGTCGTCAGGCGCGCTGGCGTTCGGCAGCGGCGCGGGCACGGTGCAGCTCGACGTGCAAGGCAGCGTCGCGGCGCCGGGGCCACCGCTCGCGGTGCTCGACATCGCCGGCGCGCAAGCCGCATTCGGCATGCTCGGTCGAATCAGCCGCATCGACGTGCGCCTCGCGCCTGGCGCGCAGATGGACGCGGTGCTGCGCGAACTGGCACTGCCGAACTCGCTGCGCGCCGCCGCGCCGGACGAAGCCGCGCATCGCGTCTCGAATCTGTCGCGCGCCTACCGCGTGAACTTGACGGTGCTGTCGCTGGTGGCGCTGTTCACCGGGGCCTTCCTCGTCTATTCCATCCTGTCGCTGTCGGTCGCGCAGCGCACGCCCCAGCTCGCGCTGCTGGGCGTGCTCGGCATGGGAGCGCGCGAACGGCTGCACCTGGTGCTGGCCGAGTCGACTGTCCTCGGCGTCGCCGGCAGCGTGGTCGGAATTGCGCTCGGCTTCGGCTTGGCCGCGCTTGCGCTGCGCTTGCTCGCCGGGGATCTGGGCGGCGGCTACTTTCCCGGCGTCACGCCGCAGCTTCACGCGGGTTCCACCGCGGCGCCGGTCTACGCCCTGCTCGGCGTCGCCGCGGCGCTGGCCGGCGGCTGGTTTCCAGCACGTGCGGCGCAACGCATCGCGCCGGCGCAGGCCCTCAAAGGGCTGGTCGTGACGCGAAGTGTCCACTCATCGGCGCGTTGGGCTGCGGGCGCGATGCTCGGCGCGGCAGCGCTGCTGCTCGCGCCGCCGTGGTTCGGCCTGCCGTTGGCCGCGTATCTGGCGGTGGCGTTGCTGCTGATCGGCGGAATCGCGGTGGTCCCGACCGCGGTCGAGCTGCTGCTGCGTGCGGCCGCGGCGCCGCGCGGGCCGCTGATGCTGCTGGCGCTGGAGCGCACCCGGCAGCAGCGCGACCAGGCGACGACTGCGGTCGCCGGCATCGTCGCCAGCCTGGCCTTGGCGGTCGCGTTGACGGTGATGGTCGGCAGCTTTCGCGGCTCGGTCATGGCGTGGCTCGACCAGGTCTTGCCCGCCGACCTCTACGCGCGCGCCGCGAGTGGCAGCGCCGGCGCCGACACGCTGTACCTGAGCGCCGAGATGCTGCAGGCGGTGCGGGGGCTGGCGTCGATCGAGCGTGTGGTCGGCCAGCGTGTTTACCAAGCACAGTTCGACCCGGCGCGTCCCAGCGTGAGCGTACTGGCGCGCCCTTTGGGCGACGCGGCCACCAGCCTGCCGCTGGTGGGCGAGGTGCGCCCGGGCGTTGCGGGTCTGCTCAACGTCTACGTCAGCGAGGCCTTCGCGAGCCTGTATGGCGCGAATGCCGGCGCCCGCTTCGAGCTGCCGCTGCCCGACGGCCGCACCCGGCCCGCCCACGTGCGCGGCGTGTGGCGCGACTACGCGCGCCAGCACGGCGCGGTGGCGCTCGACGCCGCCGACTACCAGGCGGCCACCGGCGATACGCGCATCAACGACCTGGCGCTGTGGCTCGCGCCGGGCACGGCGCTCGGCGACGCGCAGGCGCAGGTGTTGGGCGCGATCGGCGCCCTCGGCGCGACCGAGACTCGCGGCACGGGCGTGGGCACGGGCACGAGGGCCACCACAGCCGCCGGCACCGCGCTCGAATTCGCCTCGACCGGCGAACTGCGCGCGACGTCGCTGCGCATCTTCGACCGCAGTTTCGCCGTCACCTACTGGCTGCAGGGCGTGGCGGTCGGCATCGGCCTGTTCGGCATCGCCGCCAATTTCGCGGCGCAGGTGCTGGCGCGGCGCAAGGAGTTCGGCGCCTTGATGCACCTGGGGCTGACGCGCGCGCAGGTGCTGCGCCTGGTGGCCCTGGAGGGGGCACTCTGGTCGAGCGCCGCGGCGCTGCTCGGCACGTTGCTCGGCCTGGGCGTGAGCTTGATTCTGGTCAAGGTCGTGAACCCACAGAGCTTTCACTGGACCATGGATCTGGCCGTGCCCTGGCCGCGGCTCGCGGTGCTGATCCTGGGGACGATCGCCTGTTCCGGGTTGACAGCCTGGGTTGCCGCGCGCGCCAGCGCCGGATCGAACTTGGCGCTGCTCGTGAAGCAGGACGGGTGAACGAAGTGCGCGGCGCGGCCGGTCCTGACGGTCTGGGGCGCGGGCAGCGCCAGACTCGGACGCAACGCGCGGCGTACGCCACGCTTTTCGCGGCGCCGTTCACGGCGGGGGCAAGGTAATCGGCCTTCAGTCGGGCCAGGTTCTGCCGATATTCGGTTGGTCGAGGACCCCGGGGACTGCCATGACCAAAGCCAACCCAGAAAAACCAGGCGCCGATGCGGCGCAGGGCATGCGCGATGCATTGAAGGAGCTGTTCGGCCGCACCCGCGGTTCACGCGAAGTGCTGCCGCACCTGGCCGGAGTTGAGCATGCGCTCAAGATGCAGGGCTTGGCCGCTTTCGACACCTTGCCGCAGCGGGTTCTGAAGCGCGCCGCGACGCAACTTCAAAGCGTTTTGCCCGATCCGGTGAGCGAGGGTCTGGCCGACCTGCGCTCACGCCTGTCCAAGGCACTCTCGGCGCATGAAGAAGCCCGGGTCGCGATCGTTCGGCCAGCCCGCCCATCGGACTTTCTCACTGACGAAAAACTTCAGGTCAGCGAATCGAGCGTTTCCGACTTCATGCGCGTCGTCGAGGCCGCCGAGCGCAAGTTCTGAGTTCCTGGCGCGACTGCGCCCATCGCAGCTTCAGGTAACACGCGGCAACCGGCGTGGCGTCTCGCACGCCTGCAACGCTCGGGCAGCGCCATGTTCAGCTGGAGCGTGCCGCTCAACGCCATACTCGGCTCGCGGACGAACAGCAGGGAGCCATGGCATGAGCAAGCCGACACAGCCTTCGCAGGAAGATCGAAACGAGCCCGCCACGACCGTGCTGGAGTCGGTGTGGGGGTCGCTGAGCATCTTCACGAAGCCGCTCAAGATTGAGCGCAGCGACGACGGCAAGGTCCGCGTCGTTGTCGACGACCCGGCGGCCGCGTTGCGCAAGGCGCAGGCCATCGAGGCGGCGCAACATTCGCTGTTGCGCATGCGAAGCGAATTGACGGAACTGCTCGACCGCTCCAGAGGTTCGCGCCAGGTGATGCCCCATCTGGCGAGCCTCGAGCACGGCTTGAAGACGCGCGGCCTTGCCGCGTTCGAGTCGGTGCCCGAGCGCGTGCTGGCGCGCGCCTCGCAACAACTCGAGGAAGTGTTGACCGAGCCTGTGGGCGCCGGCCTGGCCGACCTGCGCTCACGCATCGTCGTCGCGCAAACGAAGCTGGAAAAGAGCGAAGCGGCCACGAAGAACGCCGGCCCCTCGTCGTTTCTCACCGACTCCAGGCTCACGGTCAGCGAAGGCAGCGTCAGCGATTTCATGCGCGCCTTGGCCGACTCGGAAGGCAAGGCTTAAAGAGCAAGCTGGGGGCCTGCCTGGGGCACGCTCAACCCCGGGTCGTCCGACTCTTGTGCTGTGCGATGCTCGCATCATGCAGCGCCGCAGCCTCTTGCTTTCCCTGGGCGCCGGGTTCGGCACCGGCGCGCTGAACGCCGCGAACTTGTCGCCGCGCGGCTTGCTGTTTCCCGCCGACTTCGGCGCACACCCGCAGCAGCGCATCGAATGGTGGTACCTCACGGGGCACCTGCGTGACTCGGCCGGGCCTGCGCCCGCCGAGGAATCGGCGCAGCCGCGGTTCGGTTTCCAAGTCACGTTCTTCCGGTCACGCACACCGGTCGATCCTGCCCACCCGAGCCGCTTTGCCGCGAGCCAACTGCTGTTCGCGCATGTCGCGCTGACCGATCTCGCCAACCAGCGCATGCGCCACGACCAGCGCATCGCACGCACCGGCTTCGCGATCGCCGAGTTCAGCACGAGCGACACAAAGCTCAACTTGCGCGACTGGAGCCTGGTGCGCAGCGACTCGGAGCGTGCCAACCGCTATGACGCGCGCGTGCACAGCGCCGCGGCCGGCTTCGCATTGCAATTGAGCTGCACCACGACGCAAGCCGTGCTCCTGCAAGGCAACCAGGGCTGGTCGCGCAAGGGCCCGCGTCCCGAACAGGCGAGCCTGTACTACAGCCAGCCGCAGCTCACGGTCGAAGGCCGCTTGCAGCTCGACTCGCGCGAGCTCGCCGTGCAAGGCCGCGCCTGGCTCGACCATGAGTGGAGCGACGCGCTGCTCGATGCACAAGCCGTCGGCTGGGACTGGATCGGCATGAACCTGCACGACGGCTCGGCGTTGACGGCGTTTCGCCTGCGCCGTGCCGACGGCAGCGCACTCTACGCCGGCGGCAGCTTTCGCGCACCAGGAGGGGCCGCGAAGATCGAGACGGCCGAAAGCGTCAAGTTCACGCCGAAACGCGAGTGGACCAGCCCGCATTCGGCCGCAAGCTACCCCGTGCATTGGGCGGTCGAAACATCGAGCGGCCGCTTCGAAGTGCGCGCGCTGCTCGACGACCAGGAACTCGACAGCCGCGCCAGCACCGGCGCCATCTATTGGGAAGGCCTGAGCGAATTGCTCGATGCGAGCGGGCGGCGCATCGGCCTGGGTTACCTGGAGATGACGGGATACGCAGCGGCGCTGCGC
Organism: uncultured beta proteobacterium; assembly: GCA_963791595.1. Lineage (GTDB taxonomy): Bacteria > Pseudomonadota > Gammaproteobacteria > Burkholderiales > Burkholderiaceae_C > JAEMQF01. The sequence goes on from CAWBTF010000015.1 coordinate 111,589, forward strand.
CTGTGAGGCGCATTCGCGTTCAGCGGCATCGCATCTTTCGGTGGCATTCGGCCCTTGACTAGCGTTCACCGCTGCGGGCATGCCAGTTCCAGCGCGGGGGCAGGTGGCCCGGGGCTTCGAGCGAATCCTGTCTGTCCGCGCAAGCCCAGCCCCCCAGCGACTGCGCCCCAGGGCGGTGGCGGCGCCCCCGTTCTCCGGCCCACGCTCGCGGAGCACCACCGAGGCCCACGACGGCCGGCCGCGTCATCATCGTCCAAGCACACGAGGAGCCAGGACACCGCGAATGGGACCTGCGCCCGGGGGCACCACCACCGCCCTGCTGCAACCATGGTGGCGGGCGATGCGCAGGGGTGCCACCCCGTGGCCCAGGGCGGGTGGCTCGGGGTACGGGCGCAGGACCCATTCGCGGTGTCCTGGCTCTTGGTGTGCTTGGCTGGCGTTGATGGAATTGCGCGCCGTGGACCACATCCGGTGCCCCGCGAGCGTGGGCCGGAGAACGTACCCCGGGCCACCTGCCCTCGCGCTGGAGCCGGCGTGCGCGCAGCGGCGAACAGTCACTTTGGGCCGAACGTGGACCCCCATTCTTGTGCGAACGAACGCAACTTGGATGAGGCGTCCACTCCCTGTTCAGGCGCGCTTCAAGACCGCTCGCCGGCAAACCGCGGGGCATTCAGCGGCTCTCAACGAAGCTCTCTGAATCGCCCCTAGACTTCGCCCATGACCGCCGCCGCGCCTTCGAAAAACATTCGCTCGCTGAGCGGCCTCACGCCCTACCTGCACCGCTACCGCGGGCGCATCGCGCTGGCGATTGCGTTCCTCGTGCTTGCCGCGGTCAGCACGCTGATCTTTCCACTCGCGTTGAAGTCGCTGATCGACGAAGGCTTCGTCGCCAGCGATCCGGGGAGCCGCGTGATGGCGCTGCGCGGCCATTTCTTCGCGCTGTTCGCCGTGGGCGCGGCGCTCGGCTTGTTCTCGGCGTTGCGCTTTTACATGGTCACCTGGCTCGGCGAACGCGTCACTGCCGACCTGCGCAACGACGTCTACGCGCATGTGGTACGGCAGAGCCCGGAGTTCTTCGAGACCACGCAAACCGGCGAGGTGCTGTCGCGCCTGACGACCGACACAACGCTGGTGCAGACCGTCGTCGGCTCCAGCCTGTCGATGGGCCTGCGCAACACCGTGATGGGAATCGGCGCGATGTTGATGCTGATCGTCACCAACCCGCTCGTGATGATGCAGGTGCTGGGGATTCTGGTGCTCGTCGTGCTGCCGTCGCTCGCGTTCGGGCGGCGCGTGCGCAAGCTCTCGCGCGCGAGCCAGGACCGTGTGGCCGACTCGAGCGCGATCGCCGCCGAGGTGTTGAACGCGATTCCTGTCGTGCAAAGCTACGTGCAGGAGGCACGCGAAGCGCAGCGCTTCGACGCAGTCCACCGCGAACGCCTTCGCCACCGCGGTGCGGCGCACGCGCATGCGCTCGTTCCTCGTCGCCTTCATCATCACCGCCACTTTCGGCGCGCTGCTTTGGGGCCTGTACCAGGGCACGCAAGCGGTGATGCAAGGCAGACTCAGCGCCGGGCACCTGGGCCAGACCGTCGTCTACGTGATCATCCTGGTGGGCAGCGTCGCCGTGCTCGCCGAGGTCTACGGCGACTTGCTGCGCGCCGCGGGCGCGACCGAGCGCCTGATGGAGCTGCTGGCGACGCGCTCGCAGATCGCCTCTCCCGCGCAGCCCGTGGCGCTGCCCTCAGCGGTGGGTGGCTCGGCGCTGGCCTTTCGCGACGTGAGTTTTCGCTATCCGTCACGCCCACAGAGCGCCGCGCTGGCGCACTTTTCGCTCGACGTGAAGTCAGGCGAAACGGTCGCACTCGTCGGCCCGAGCGGCGCCGGCAAGAGCACCGTGTTCCAGTTGCTGCTGCGCTTTTACGACGTGAGCTCCGGGGAAATCTCGATCGACGGCGTGCCGCTGCGCTCGGTAGCGCTGGAAGCGCTGCGCGAGCGCATCGCAATCGTTCCGCAAGACAGCGTCGTGTTCTCCGCCAACGCGATGGAAAACATCCGCTACGGCGCGCCGCACGCCAGCGACGCGCAGGTGATCGAAGCCGCCAAGGCCGCGCATGCGCACGACTTCATCAGCGCGCTGCCCGAGGGCTACCACACGTTCCTGGGCGAGCGCGGTGTGCGCCTGTCGGGCGGGCAGCGCCAACGCATCTCGATCGCGCGCGCGATCCTGAAAAACCCGCCGCTGCTGTTGCTCGACGAAGCGACGAGTGCACTCGACGCCGAGAGCGAACGCGCGGTGCAGGCTGCGCTGGAGGCGGCGATGAAGGACCGCACCACGCTCGTCATCGCGCACCGGCTGGCGACCGTGCAGCGCGCCGATCGCATCGTCGTGCTGGAGGCGGGCGAGATTGTCGACAGCGGCAAGCACCGTGAGCTCGTCGCGCGTGGCGGCTTGTATGCACGGCTGGCGGCGATGCAGTTCAGCACCGATGCCATCAACCCCTCGCCTGGCCCGAGCGAAACCTCGGCGACGGCCGCGCCAGTGGCCGCCGCGCTGCACCGATAATCGCGCCTCTTTTTCGCCAGCATTGCCGCACATGAACCGCCCCGTTCGCAGCCAGTACGAAAGCCTGATGCGCCACGTCTACGAGCACGGTGTCGCCAAGGGCGACCGCACCGGCACCGGCACGCGCAGCGTGTTCGGGCACCAGATGCGCTTCGACCTGAACGAAGGCTTCCCGCTGGTGACGACGAAGAAGGTGCACCTCAAGTCGATCGTGCTCGAGCTGCTGTGGTTCCTGCGCGGCGACAGCAACGCGCGCTGGCTGCAGGAACGCGGCGTGACGATCTGGAACGAATGGGCCAAGCCCGACGGCGACCTGGGCCCGGTGTACGGCGTGCAGTGGCGCAGCTGGCCCACGCCTGATGGCGGCCACATCGACCAGATCGCCGACGTGGTGAAGCAGCTCAAGACCAATCCCGATTCACGCCGCATCATCGTCAGCGCCTGGAACGTCGCCGAGCTGCCGAAGATGGCGCTGCTGCCGTGCCACGCGTTCTTCCAGTTCTACGTGGCGCAGGGCAAGCTCTCCTGCCAGCTGTACCAGCGCAGCGCCGATATCTTTCTGGGCGTGCCGTTCAACATCGCGAGTTATGCGTTGCTGACCCACATGCTCGCCCAGCAATGCGATCTACAGGTCGGCGAGTTCATCTGGACCGGCGGCGATTGCCACATCTACGACAACCACATCGAGCAGGTCGAATTGCAGCTCTCGCGCCAGCCGTTCGCTTACCCCACCCTCGCGATGCGGCGCCGGCCGGAGTCGATCTTCGACTACACGCTCGAAGACTTCGAATTCGTCGGCTACGAGCACCACCCGGCGATCAAGGCACCGGTCGCGGTTTGAGCGCGGCGCGATCACCTGCCTGATCGCGAGTCGCGACCACGACTCGGCCGCGGCTTGATCGCTGCCAAGTTCGCACCCTCGAATTAGTGCGCCGCATCGACTTTCGAGCGCGCGCCTCCGCAACAATCCGCCGCAGGCGCCGCATCGCGGCGGATTTTGGCGGGCGAGGTCCATGTTCGACTACATCATCATCGGCGGCGGTTCGGCGGGTTGCGTGCTCGCCGGCAGGCTGAGCGAAGACCCGAACCTCAGCGTTGCGCTGCTGGAGGCCGGCCCGCCCGACAAGAGCGTGCTGATCCATTGCCCGGCGGGGTTGGCGCTGCTCGCGCAAAACGGCCAGGCGAACTGGAAGTTCGACACCGTGCCGCAACCCGGGCTGAACGGCCGGCGCGGCTACCAGCCGCGCGGCAAGGTACTCGGCGGCTCGAGTTCGATCAACGCGATGGTCTACGCACGCGGCCACAGAAGCGATTACGACGGCTGGGCCACGCAAGGCAATCCGGGCTGGGCGTATGACGACGTGCTGCCCTACTTCAAACGCGCCGAACACAACGAACGTGGCGCCGACGCCTTTCACGGCAGCGGCGGGCCGCTGAACGTGATGGACCTGCGCAGCCCGAACCGCTTCAGCCAGGTCTTCATCCAAGCCGCCGAACAGGCGGGCCAACGCCGCAATCACGACTTCAACGGCGCCGAACAGGAAGGCGTCGGTATGTACCAGGTGACGCACCGCAACGGCGAGCGCTTCAGCGCGGCCAAGGCCTATGTCACGCCGGACCTGAATCGCCCGAATCTCACCCTGCATACGGGGGTGCATGTGACGCGCATCGTGCTCGACGGCAAACGTGCGGTCGGCGTCGAGTACCGCCAGGGTGGACAAACAAAGCGGCATCGACGCGCGCCGCGAAGTGCTGGTCAGTGCCGGTGCCGTGCAATCGCCGCAGGTGTTGCTGCTGTCGGGCATCGGCCCGGGCAGCGAGCTGCAGCGCCTGGGCCTGCCGACGCACCACGACCTGCCGGGAGTCGGCGCAAACCTGCACGATCATCCGGACGTGATCCAGGTCGTGAATGCGTCGCACCTGACCGATCTGTTCGGCATCTCTTTTACCGGCGCGGTCAACGCCATCAAAGGCATCTTCGAGTGGCGATCGCAACGCAGCGGCATGCTGACCACCAATTTCGCCGAAGCCGGCGGCTTCATCAAGAGCCGGCCCGAAGAACAAATCCCCGACCTGCAACTGCACTTCGTGATCGGCAAACTCGTCGACCATGGCCGCAAGACGGTGTTCGGCCACGGCTATTCGTGCCACGTGTGTCTGCTGCGGCCGCGCAGCCGCGGCAGGCTCACGTTGACCAGTGCCGACCCGTTGGCCGCACCGGCGATCGACCCGAACTTCTTGGCCGATCCGGACGACATGGCGAGGCTCGTGCGCGGCTTCAAGCTGATGCGCCACATCCTCGCGCAACCCGCACTCGCCGCCCACCGCGGCAAGGAACTGCCGGCGTCGGCGCAGGCGCAGAGCGACCCGCAGATCGAACAGTTCATCCGCAACCATGCCGACACGATCTACCACCCGGTGGGCACATGCCGCATGGGCAAGGGGCCGATGGATGTGGTCGACGCTGAACTGCGCGTGCACGGCATGCAAGGCTTGAGAGTCATCGACGCGTCGATCATGCCCGACATCGTGGGCGGCAACACCAACGCGCCGACGATCATGATTGCCGAAAAGGCCGCCGACATGATTCGTGCCGCAGTGCGTTGACCCCGCGCCCTACCTCCGAGCGCGGGCAGGCGGCCCGGGATGCGTTCTCCGGCCCACGCTCGCGGGGTACCAGCCGTGGTGTACGACCGTCCATGCGTCAACACCGGCCTTTTCCCACGAGCGTCCAGGACACCGCGAATGGGGCCTGCGAACGCACCCCGAGCCACCTGCCCCGCCACCTCAGGTGACGGGCAAAGAGGTGCCGCGCAATCTACCGAGCAACAGGGCGGTGGTGGTGCCCCCGGGCGGAGGCCCCATTCGCGGTGGCCCCCAAGCGCAGCCGGGGCACTGGCGGTGATGACAAGAATGGCCGTGATGTTGCTCGGTGGTACCCCGCGAGCGTGGGCCGGAGAACGGGGGCGCCGCCACCGCCCTGCCGCGCGGACGCATGCGCGCCTCCCGGAACAAGGACAGATCAGCTCAGCGAAAGCGACCAGCAATCAGCCCTTGTACGCCGCATAAGCCGCATCCACCCCAGCCCCCCGGGTGAACCTGTGGCCCTCCGCCGCGAGCACCACTTCGAGCGCGGCGAGCGTGTGCAGCACCGCATCGGGCCGCGCGTTGTAGCCCATCGCGCCGATGCGCCAGACCTTGCCGTGCAACGGGCCGAAGCTGGTGCCGATCTCGATGTTGAAATCGTTCAACAGGGCAGCGCGCAGCTTGTCGCCGTTGATGCCGTCGGGCACATAGACGCCAGTCACGTTGGGCATCTTGTTCGCGGTGTCGCCGTACGAGCTTCAGGTTCATGCCCTGCACGCCCGCGACCACCGCGCGCGACGCCGCGGCGTGGCGCGCGTAGGCGTTGGCCAGGCCCTCCTGCACGAAGATGCGGGCACATTCGCGCGCGCCGTAGAGCATCGTCGTCGCCTCGGTGTGGTGGTTCAGGCCGGCGTCGCTCCAGTAGTCCATCACCATCGCCAGGTCCATGTAGTTCGACGCGATGCGCGCCCCCTCGCCGTCCACGTAACCGGCCGGGCGCAGCCCTGCTTCGATGTGCCGGCGCCGGTAGATCGTCTTCGCGATCTGATCCGACAGCGTGATCGGCGACGCGCCCGAAGGCCCCGCCAGGCACTTCTGCAAACCTGCCGTCACCGCGTCAAGGCCCCACGCATCCACCGGCAGCGGCGTGCCGCCGCATGACGCCGTGGCGTCGACCTGCAGCATCGCGCCGTAGCGGTGGCACAGCTCGCCCAGGCCTTGCAGCGGCTGGAGCATCGTCGTCGACGTGTCGCCCTGGCAGATCGCGACAAGTTTCGGCGAGAACGCCTTGAGCGCCGCTTCGATCCGCGCCAGGTCGAACACCGTGCCCCATTCGGCCTGCACCACCTGCACGTCGGCGCCGCAGCGCTGCGCGATTTCGGTGAGCAACTGGCCGAAGCGGCCGAAACTCGCGACCAGCACCTTGTCGCCCGGCTCGATGGCCGAGACCATCACCATCTCGATCGCCGAGCGCGCTGTGCCGTCGAGCACCAGCGTCCAGTCATTCTGGGTTTCGAAAAACGCCCGGTACAGCGCCATCGTTTCGCGCATCAGGCGGCGAAACTGCGGGTCGAACTGGCCCAGCAGCTGCGACGACATCGCCTTCAGCACGCGCGGGTCGGCGTTGATCGGGCCCGGGCCCATCAGCAGGCGCGGCGCGGGGTTCAGCTCGCTGAACGCGCTCGCCGGGTCGGCCAGGGGTGACAATGGCGGGAGCTGGATGTTCTGCATCGAATCCATGATAGCCAAAGTGAAAGATAACCCGCGCTTGCACACCCTCGCCTTCATCCAAGCCAACGTCTACAAGGATTCGGTGGCACTGATGCGCGTCGCGCAGCGCCTGCTCGCCCTGCCCGACGTCGTGACCGCGACGCTGCAGATGGGCACGCCGGCGAACAAGGAGATCCTGGGCGAAGCCGGCCTGCTGAGCGACGTGCTCGGCCGCGCCGGCCCGAGCGACATCATGGTCGCGTTGCAGGCGCGGACGCGTTCTGCCTGCGAGGCCGCTGAAACCGAATGCCGGGCGCAGCTGTCGGGGGCGGCTGAGAATGTCTCGGGCCCGGCGGGCAGCGAGCATGTCGCACCGCGCACGCTGCGCATGGGGCTCGCGGCGCTCAATGGCTCGCAGAGGAGTGCGATCACGGGCGCGAACATCGCGCAAATCTCAGTACCCGGCCCCTACGCCGGCGCCGAAGCGCTGAAAGCCGTGAAGCTGGGGCTGAACGTGTTCATGTTCAGCGACAACGTTCCGCTCGAGCAGGAGGTCGCCATCAAGCAAGAGGCATTGAAGCGCGGCGTGCTCGTGATGGGCCCGGACTGCGGCACCGCCATCGTCGGCGGCGTGCCGCTCGGCTTTGCGAACAACGTGCGGCGCGGTGCCATCGGTCTGGTCGCCGCCTCGGGCACCGGCTTGCAGGAAGTGACGACGCAGATCCACCGCATGGGCGGCGGCGTGAGCCACGCCATCGGCACCGGCGGGCGCGACGTGAACGCGAAAGTCGGCGCGGTGACGATGCTGCAAGGCATCGAGTTGCTCGCGAACGATCCACAAACGAAGGTCATCGCCATCGTCTCCAAACCGCCCGCGCCCGAGGTCACAAAGAAGGTGCTCGCCGCATTGCAAGCGGCGCACAAACCCGCCGTCGTGCTGTTCCTGGGCAGCGCGCTTGAAATCCCTGCCGATCAGCGCCACACGATCCGCACGGTGCAGACGCTGGTCGATTGCGCCGCGGCGGCGGTCGAGCTCGCGGGCATCGAACATCTGGCGGCGCATCACTACGCGATCCCGCGGAAACCCGCGTTCGCTGCGTCGCAGAAGTACCTGCGCGCGCTGTATTCCGGCGGCACGTTCGCGTACGAAGCGCAGATCGTCTGGGCGAAGTCCTGGCTCGAAGTTCGATCCAACGTCCCGCTCAAGGCGGCACTGGCGCTGCCCGATGCGCGCAAGGCCAGCATCGGCCACACCGCGCTCGACCTCGGCGACGACGCGTTCACCGTCGGCCGCCCGCACCCGATGATCGACCAGACAGCGCGCATCGAACGCCTGTTGCAGGAAGCGGCCGATCCGACGGTGCGCGTGATCGTGCTCGACGTCGTGCTCGGCTGGGGTGCGCACCCCGACCCGGCCGGCGAACTGGCGATCGCCGTCGCGCAGGCCAAGCGCAGCGCCGCCAAGGCCGGGCGCGAACTCGCCGTGATCGGGTTCGTCTGCGGCACCGAGGCTGACCCGCAGGTCCTCGCCAAACAGGAAGCGACGCTGCGCGCAGTGGGCATGGTGCTCACGGGCAACAGCGCGAACGCGGCCTGGCTTGCGGGAGAATGGGTGCAGTGAGCACCACAGCCGCCCAGCCCTCGGCCACAGCGCCGCGCCGCCGAAGAGTCGTCGTCGCGCTCGGCGGCAACGCGGCCTACCCGCCGACGATCAAGGGCACGGCGCCCGAACAGCTCGCGCTGATGCGTGGCGTGTGCCAACACTTCGTCGAGATCATCCGCGCCGGCTGGCAGCTCGTGCTGACGCACGGCAACGGCCCGGTCGTCGGCAACATCCTGTACCGCATGGCGCGCACCGCCGACGAATTGCCGCCGATGCCGATGGACGTGTGCGTCGCGCATTCGCAGGGCGGCATGGGCTACATGCTGCAGCAGAGTTTCGCGAACGTGCTGGTCGACAACGGCCTGGACATCATCGTCTCGTGCGTCGTCACCGAGGTCGAGGTGAACGAAGACGACCCGGCGTTCCGCAATCCCACCAAGCCGGTGGGCAAGTTCTATACCGAGGCCGACGCCAAACAGCTCGCCGCGAGCACCGGCTGGACCTTCGCCGAAGACTCGGGCCGCGGCTGGCGGCGCATCGTTCCCAGCCCGAAGCCGCGCAAGATCCTCGACCTGAAATCGGTGGACGCTCTGCTCGATGCCGGCGTGATCCCGGTGGCGTGCGGCGGCGGCGGCATTCCGGTGGTGCTGGGTGCGGACGGGCACTGGAACGGCGTGGCCGCGGTGATCGACAAAGACCTGACGAGCGCGATGCTCGCCGCGCACCTGCACGCCGACGCGCTGATCATGCTCACCGGCGTGGAGCGCGTCGCGCTCGATTTCGGCAAACCCACGCAGCGCTGGCTCAACCACATGAGTTTGGCCGAGGCACGCGAGCACGCCGCTGCCGGCCAGTTCCCGGCCGGCAGCATGGGGCCGAAGATCGAAGCGGCGATGCTGTACCTGGAAGAGTCGCCGCAGGCGAACCACGACGGCGTGGTGATCATCACGTCGCTGGAAAAAGCGTTCGATGCGCTGATGGGGCGCGCCGGCACGCACATCACGCTGGGCGCCCGGCCAACGTGAGCGCGGTACCCTTGCCCTTGCAGAGAATCGCCGGCTTCGAGGCCACCGGCTACGCCATGCTGCACGGCCGGGTCGTGTGGGCGGGCGAGCAGGCGCGCACCGACCATCCGCGCAACGCGCGCAGGCCCTGGCACGCGAAGCCGCTGGCGTGCGATGCTGCGAGCCTGCGGGCCGGCGCGCGCCAATGTCTGGCGCTGCTCGACACGCTGCCCCCGAAGGGGCTGCTGCTGTGGCTCACAGGGCAGACGCTGCCGTTTCCGCTGAACCGCGCTGCGCCGCGTTTCGATGCCGTGCGCAGCGCGCTCGAACGCAACCACCTGCGCGACTTCGAGTCTGCGGCATTGCGAGTGCTCGGCCTGGGCGAAGGCCTGACGCCCAGCGGTGACGACTTTCTGGGCGGCATCTGCTTCGCGCTCGGGCACGCACCGCGCCAAGCCTGGCACGAGCAGCTTCCCGAGGTGCTCTCCCGCATCCGCACGGCAGCGGCCACCGCGACAAACGTGATCAGCGCCGCCCTGCTCGACGACCTGATCGAAGGCAGCAGCTACCGCGCCGCGCATGAACTGGTCGCCGCGCTGCAACGCAACGCGGCGCCGGAGATCGTGCATGCCGCACGCTCGCTGCTGTACATCGGCGCATCGTCGGGCGCCGACATCCTGGCCGGCGTGCTGCTCGCGCTGTTGACGACACCCGACGACGACATCGACACAAGCTCATGACCCCAGCCCCCAACGCCTTGCTCAACCGTACCCCTGGCGTGCTGAACATCGGAATCGACGGCCTGAACGCAAGCGTCACCGCAAGCGGCGGCACGCTGACGCATCTGCCCTGGCATCCGCCGGGAGACGCCGACCCGGAACTCGCCTGGCAACTTGCCCGGCTGATGGGCGACGCCCGCATCGAAGCCGCGAACGCGCAGGCCACGCAGCGCATCATCGCCTCACGCCCGATGTGGGAAGACATCGCACTGCGCGCCGACTCTGTCTGGCCCGAAATGAAAGGCACACGGCTGCTGCTGCACGCCGGCCCGCCGGTGGCGTGGAGCGAGATGTGCGGACCGATGCACGGCGCGATGGTCGGCGCAGTGCTCTACGAAGGCTGGGCCGACACGCCGCAGGCGGCGCAGCGCATGCTGGAACGCGGCGAAGTCGAATTCGCGCAGTGCCACGACTTCCATGCCGTGGGGCCGATGACGGGCATCATCAGCGCCTCGATGCCGCTGATCCAGGTGCGCGACGCGACGCACGGCAACCTGGCGTACACCAACATCAACGAAGGCATCGGCCGCTGCCTGCGCTTCGGCGCGAACGGGCCCGACGTGTTGCAGCGCCTGAAATGGTTCGAGTCGGTGCTCGCGCCGGTGCTGAAAGCCGCAGTGCGCCAAGCGTACGACGGATGCGGCGGCATCGACCTGAAAGCGATCCAGTCGCAGGCGCTGCTGATGGGCGACGAGGTGCACAGCCGCAACGCCGCGTCCACATCGCTGCTGTTCATGGCCCTGGCCGTGCCGCTCGCCGCGGTGAGCCGCGACAGCCATGCCCTGTCCGCGGACCACGTGCACCAGACGCTCGACTTCATCGCGAAGACCTCGCAGTTCTTCCTGAACTACTCGATGGTCTCGTGCAAGGCGATCATGGACGCCGCGCACGGCATCCCGTTCAGCACCGTCGTCACCGCCACCGCGCGCAACGGCACCGAAACCGGGCTGCGCGTGAGCGGCATGGGCGACCAGTGGTTCACCGCGAAGTCCGATCTGCCGCAAGGCCTGTTCTTCCCCGGCTTCAAGCAGGAAGACGCCTGCCCCGACATCGGCGACAGCGCGATCACCGAAACCGCCGGCTTCGGCGGCTGCTCGTTCGCCGCGTCGCCCGCGCTCACGCTGCTCGCCGGCGGCACGGTGGGCGACGCGGTGCGCTACAGCCGCGAGATGGTGGAAATCTGCGTCACCCGCAACCCGGGTCTGAGCCTGCCGGCGCTCGACTTCGCCGGCGCGCCCTGCGGCATCGACGTGCGCCTGGTCGTCGACACCGGCATCCGCCCCGTCGTCACGACCGGCATCGCGCACAAGGAGGCGGGCGTCGGGCCAGATCGGCGCGGGCATCGTGCGCGTGCCGATGCAGGCATTTGTGGCGGCGTGCCGCGCGATCGCCGCCAAATTCCTGAAAGATTGAGCCGATGCGCCAGACCCTGACTTCCCCACGCGGCATGGTGACCGCGCCGCACCACCTGGCGGCGAACAGCGCGCTGTCGGTGCTGCGCGAAGGCGGCAACGCGATCGAGGCGATGGTCGCTGCCGCGGCGACGATCGCCGTCGTCTACCCGCACATGAACTCGATCGGCGGCGACGGTTTCTGGATCATCTCCGAGCCGGGCCGCGAGCCGCTGGCGATCGACGCGTGCGGCCGTGCCGCCGCGCTGGCGACGATCGATTTCTACGCACGCCGCGGCCTGAAAGCGATTCCCCCGCGCGGGCCGATCGCCGCGAACACGGTGGCCGGCGCGGTGTCGGGCTGGCACGAGGCGCTCGTGCACTCGCTGCGCGCTGGGTGGACAACTGCCCGTGTCGCGTCTGCTGCAAGACGCCGTTTGGTACGCGAAGCACGGTGCGCCCGTCACGCAAAGCCAGGTCAACTTCACCACCAAGTTCCTGCCCGAGCTCGCCCAGCAGCCGGGCTTCGCCGCGCAATTCCTCGACGGCGAGCAGGTGCCCGCGGTCAACACCTTGCGCAAGTACCCGGCCCTGGCCGACACCTTGCAGACGCTTGCCGAGCATGGCCTGGGCGACTTTTACCGCGGCGTCGTCGCGACCCAGATCGCCGCCGAACACGAGCGCCTGGGCGGGCCGCTGCGCCACGGCGACCTGGCGGCGCACCTGGCGACGACGGTCGAGCCGCTGTCGCTGAAGATTTCCGGCGCCACGCTCTACAACACCGCGCCGCCCACGCAAGGCATGTCGTCGCTGATGATTCTGGCGATCTTCGACAAGCTGCGCGCGCGCCACGGCATTCGCAGCGAACTGGGCTACGCCTACCACCACGCGATGGTCGAGGCGACCAAGCAGGCCTTCATGGTGCGCAACCGCCATCTCGCCGACCCGTCGACGATGGCGGCGCACGGCGTCTCGCCGCGGCAGTTTCTGAGCGACGAGTTCATCGAGCAATGCGCGCAGGCGGTCGACATGCAAAAGGCCCTTCCCTGGCCCGAGCCCGCCGTGCCGGGCGACACGATCTGGATGGGCACGGCCGACAGCGAAGGCCGCATGGTCAGCTACATCCAGAGCGTGTTCTGGGAGTTCGGCTCGGGCGTGGTGCTGTCCGACACCGGCATCGTCTGGCAGAACCGCGGATCGAGTTTTTCGCTCGACCCGAAGTCGCAGCTCGCGCTGGCGCCGCACAAGAAGCCGTTCCATACGCTGAACCCGGCGCACGCGCGCTTCGCTGATGGCCGCCAGATGGTCTACGGCACGATGGGTGGCGACGGCCAGCCGCAAAGCCAGGCCGCGCTGTTCAGCCGCTACGCGTTCTACGGCCGAACGCTGCAATCAGCGGTCAGCGCTCCGCGCTGGCTGCTCGGCAAGACCTGGGGCACCGAGACGACGACGCTCAAGTTCGAGCGGCGCACCGACCCGAAGACACTCAAGGACTTGGCGGCCGCCGGCCACGAGATTGAAGTGCTCACCGATTACAGCGACACGATGGGCCACGCGGGGGCGATCGTGCGCCAGTTGGATGGTTTGCTGTTGGGCGCGGCCGATCCGCGCAGCGATGGGGTGATTGCGGCGTTTTAATCGCGTCTGCTTTTCCGTTCCACCGATTCAGCGCCGACTCGTTCGCTCGCGTGACGCCGGTTGTTCGCGAAGGGCCGACATGCGGGCGCCCGGACGGCAGGGCGCTGGCGGCGCCCCCCGTTCTCCGGCCCACGCGCGCGGGCACCACCACCGCCCGGTGCGGCGCCAGCAACATGTGAGCAACAGGAGCGCCAGTCGCTTTTCGTAGCTACAATGCGTGCATGCCGACGTGGGACGAAGCGAAGCGACGCGAGAACGTTCGCAAGCACGGCTACGATTTCCCAGGCTGCGAGCGCATCTTCGATGGTCCAGTCTGGGTCTACGAGGACAGACGTCTCGCCTACGGTCAGCTTCGTCTATGCGCGATTGGATGGCTCCACGGTCGAGTGATGCACATGACCTATACGGAGCGCGACGACGACTTCCACGTCATCAGCCTTCGAGAGGCCGAGAAATATGAAGCCAACAGGTTCTTCCAAGAAGTTTCCCACTAGCCGAGCCGAAGTCGAGGCGGCAATTGCGCAGGCGCCCGGCAAGGACAGGCCGTTGACCGCCCGAGAAGAGGCAAAGTGGGGCACAGGAGTCGTGGTCAATGGCGGTGGCTATCAAGCCGTGCGCAAGGCCCTTGAGGCCAAGCGCAAACCTGGCCAGCGCGGCCCACAAGTGGCCCCTACGAAGCAGCTGGTCAGCGTGCGCTACAGCCCGGAAGTACTCGCCTTCTTCAAGGCCGGTGGAGCCGGCTGGCAGAGCCGCATGGACGAGGCCCTTAAACACTGGGTCTCTACTCACAGCAGAACAAAACGTCGCATCGCGAATGAGGCCTGAGGCAACGCTGAACAAGTCCCCCGCGAGGGCGCGCGGGACCGGCTAGGCGGCCTTGAGCAGGAACTCAACCTTCACCGCGACATAGGGAAATTCGATGCTGCCAGCCTCAGTGCGATTGAGCACGCCGGCAGCCAGAAGGGCCGTGACGTCGCCGTGAACGGCCTTCACGTCTCTCTGAACGCGACGCGCCGCTTCGCGGATGGACACCGGGCCGGCACCGCAAAGAGCTTTCAGCAGTTCCCATCGCTTGGCTGAGAGCACCTTCCACAGAAGTTCGGGTGTCGCAAAGCCGATTCGCGCCGAGCGCTGAGGTTTGCCGGACTTCCACGCCTGCACGAATTCAGCCATGCTGTCCTCCGACGGGCGAACTTCAAGCGTCACGGTTTTCATCATTCCACCTCGCAATCTCGCGTTGAAAATCGGCGACCAGCGGTGGCCCGCAAACGCATCCCGGGTACCAGTCATGTTGACGCATGAACTCGTCCTGACCACGGCCGGTACCCCGCGAGCGTGGGCCGGAGAACGCACCCCGGGCCGTCTGCCCGTCGCTCGGTGCTCGGGTGCGAACCTTTGCCCAACCCGAAGTCGAGCCTCTCCGAAGCAAGCCAGCCCGTCAAGCCGCCCGCGCCAGCGGTTTCGCCTGCGACTGCCACTGCGCGTCGAGCTCTGCCCAACGCAACAGCGCCTGCTTCACGCTCGCCTCTTTCACATGGCCGAAGCCGCGAATCTGTTCCGGCACGTCAGCGATCTGCGCTGCCAACGCCAGTGAATCCGAGTTCAGCGCCACCAGCAATGACTCGATGCGCTGCTCGTACTGTCCGACCAGTGCACGCTCCATGCGCCGCTCCGCGGTGCGGCCGAAGGGATCGAATGCGCTGCCGCGAAACTTGCGCGCTTTCGCGAGCCACTTCATCGCGGTCAGCATCCACGCGCCGTACTCGCCCTTGAGCAGGTGGCCGGTGGCCGGGTCGCGCCGTGCGAACAGCGGTGGCGCGAGGTTGAAGCGGATCTCCTTCACGCCGTCGAATTCGGCTTCGAGCTGGCGCCGGAACTCGGGCGCGCTGTACAGGCGCGCGACTTCGTATTCATCCTTGTACGCCATCAGCTTTGCGAATTGGCGCGCGACGCTCAGGCTGAGGGGCCCCTCGGTGCCGCTCACCCGCCGCTCGGCCGCGCGCACCCTGTCTACCAGCGCGCGGTAGCGCGCCGCGTAGGCGGCGTCTTGATAGTCGGTGAGCAGTTGCGCGCGCCGTGCAATCGTTTCATCCAGGGTTTCGGCGGCGACCTCGAGCGCGGCGGGTTGCGCCGCACCGAGCAGTTTCTCGATAGCCCCCGCGTCATGCGCCCACAGCCTGCCGAACTGCAAGGCGCGCTGGTTGAGCGCCACCTGCACGCCGTTGAGCTCGATCGCGCGCTGCACCGCCGCCACCGACAGCGGCAGCCAGCCGAGTTGCAGCGCCACGCCGACCATGAAGAAGTTGGTCGCGATCGCGTCGCCGAGCAGCGCGGTTGCGAGGCCGGTCGCGTCGACATACCTCACGCGCTCGGCCGGCAGCTTCTCCGACACCTTGCGCGCAAGCAGTCCGAAGTCGAGCTTGGAGTCGATGCCCATCGGCAACGCCGCCGTAGGCAGCACGCGGTGGTTGCCGAGGAAACGCGTGCGGTCCGGATCGATCGCCCGAAAACCATCGTCGCCGAGCGCGGCGATCATGTCGAAGCCGAGCACGAGCGCGGCGTCGCCCAGGCCCAGCCGATTCGCGCGCAGTTGATCGACGCGGTTCGCGATCTGCAAATGGCTATAGACCGCGCCGTTCTTCTGCGACAGGCCGGTCATGTCGTACGTCGACGCCGCGCGCCCTTCCAGGTGCGCCGCCATCGCGAGCACGGCGCCGACCGTGATCACGCCGGTGCCGCCCACGCCGGGGATCATCACGCCGAAACTCTGTTCGCCCAGCGCCTCGATCTGCGGCGCGGGCAGTGCGGCGAACAGCGCGTCGGGCGAGGCCATCGCGGCCGCCTTCTTCGGCTTGGCGCCGACCAGAGTGACGAAGCTCGGACAGAAGCCCTTCACGCAGGAATAGTCCTTGTTGCAGCTGCTCTGGTTGATCTTGCGCTTGCGGCCCAGCAGCGTTTCCTTCGGCTCGACGCTGACGCAGGTAGACTGCACCGAACAGTCGCCGCAGCCTTCGCACACCGAGTCGACGATGAACAGGCGCTTGTCGGGGTCGGGGAACTCGCCGCGCTTGCGGCGCCGGCGTTTTTCGGCCGCGCAGGTCTGTTCGTAGAGCAACACGGTGCAGCCGGGCAGCTCGCGCAGTTCGCGCTGCACGGCATCCAACCTGTCGCGGTGTTCGATGCGAACGTCCGACGGCAGCGTGGCCGGGTCGTGGCGCGACGGGTCGTCGCTCACCAGCACGATCGTCTTCACGCCTTCGTGGCGCACTTGGTGCGCGATCGCGCTCACCGAGATCGGGCCGTCGACCGGCTGGCCGCCGGTCATCGCGACCGCGTCGTTGTAGAGGATCTTGTAGGTGATGTTCGCACCGCTCGCCACCGCGGCGCGGATCGCCACCAGCCCCGAATGGTAGTAGGTGCCGTCGCCCAGGTTCTGGAACACGTGCTTGCGGTTCGTGTAGCGGTGCAGGCCGACCCAGTTGGCGCCTTCGCCGCCCATTTGCGTGGGGATCGCCGTTCCCGGCCGCGCCCACACCGCGATGCCGCTGCAGCCGATGCCGGCCAGGGCCTTGCTGCCTTCGGGAATCTTGGTCGACGTGTTGTGCGGGCAACCCGAGCAAAAGTACGGCACGCGCTTCACGTCGGTGGGTGACACCACCGAGGTCAAGACGCGGCGCATCGATGACACCACGTCAAGCTTCGACTGCAGCGCATCGTCCCACACGCCGTTCGCGCGCAGCCGCGCGGCGATGGCCTGCACCAGGTCGAGCGCCTCGAACGGCAGGTCGCTCGCGAGCAGCGCCGTGCCGGCGCCATCGGTCTTGCCGGTGATGCGCGGGCGGATCGGCAGGTTGTACAGCACCGACGCCGCCTGTGCCTCGACGAAGGCGCTCTTCTCCTCGACGAAGAACAGCTCCTGCTTGCTCTTGCGCGAACTCGCTCAGGCCTTCGGGCTCGAGCGGCCACAGCAGCGCGACCTTGTAGACCGCGACGCCCAACGCCGCGGCGCGCGCGTCGTCGATGCCGAGCGCGCGCAGCGCCAGTCGCACGTCGTGCCACGCCTTGCCGGCGGCGACGATGCCAAAGCGCGCGCCTGCCGGCCCGAACATCACGCGGTCGATGCGGTTCGCGCGCGCGAAGCGCTGCACCAGCGGCAGCTTGAAGCGGCGCAGGATCGCCTCTTCCTGCGCGGGGGCGTAGACGCCGCGGAAGTGCACGCCCTCGGGTGGCAGCGGCGCGTCGGGGCGAATCACGTTGAACGAATCGATGTCGAAGGCCGACGTCATGGTCTGCTCGATCGTCTCGTTGACGACCTTGAAGCCGACCCAGCAGCCGCTGTAGCGGCTCATCGCCCAGCCGAGCAGCGCCAGCTGAACGAATTCGCTCACGTCGGCCGGGTACAGCGTCGGGATCGAATGCACCGCGAGCGCCTGCTGGCTGTGGTGCGCGATCGTCGAACTCTTGCCCGGGTGGTCGTCACCCGCCACCACGAGCACGCCGCCGTTCGGGTGCGTGCCCGAGTAGTTGCCGTGTTTGAACGGGTCGCCGGAGCGGTCCACCCCCGGGCCCTTGCCGTACCACATGGCATAGACGCCGTCGACGTTCGCATCGCCCATCACGGCGAGCTGCTGCGTGCCCCAGATCGCGGTGGCGGCGAGGTCTTCGTTGACTCCGGGCGCGAACGTGACCGCGCTGCGCTTCAATTCCTTCGCCGCCGCCCAGAGTGTCTGGTCCAACCCGCCGACCGGCGAGCCGCGGTAGCCTGACACGTAGCCTGCCGTGTTCAGCCCGGCGCGCGCGTCGAGCTCGTGCTGCAACAGCAGCGCGCGCGCCAGTGCCTGGTTGCCGTCGATGAGCACGGTGTCGCGCGTGTCGGTGTACTTGTCTTCGAGGCGCACGTCGCGCAAGGTGGGGGTCGTCATGGGAATTGTTCTTTCAGCGCAGGGGAGCCCGGCGTGTGCCGAGGTGAGGGTCATCGAAGAAATCAGGGGCGCGCCGCGTCGGTCCAGTCGAGCCAGCGTTTCGCGTTGCCGGCGCGCAGGCCCGTCAGTTGTTCGTGCGTGAGCTTCAACGACTCGGCGCGCGCCGCAGGGTCCTGGTCCATGATGTTGAACGGGTAGTCCGAGCCCGCCATCACCTGGCTCGCGCCGAATACGATCGATCAAGCGGTGGATCGTCGCCGCGTCGTAGACCAGGTCGTCGAAGTACATCGTGCGCGCGGCGGCCAGCGGGTCGCCGTGCAGCGAGTCGCGAATCTGCGGCAGCTGTGCCCAGGCGTGGCGCAGTCTGGGCAGCAGCATGCTGAACGACCCGCCGCCGTGGCTGAATGCGATGCGCAATTTCGGCACGCGAGCCAGCGTGCCGCCGGTGATCATCGACGCCGCGGCCAGACCCGTCTCGCCCGGAAACGCTAGCACCTGCTCCAAACCCACAGGGCCGACGAGCCGGTCCATCCCCACCGGGCGCAACGGGTGCACGAAGATCGCCGCGCCGAGGTCGGCAGCGGCTTCGAAGAACGGCAGCCAGCGTGCGTCGCCGACCACCGCGCCGCCCACATGTGTGCCGATCTCCACCCCCGCCAAACCGAGCTGCTCCACGCAGTGCCGAAGCTCGTCGATCGCGCGCGGCAGGTCTTGCAAGGGCACGGCGCCTAACCCGACAAAGCGTGTGGGCGCGGTCGCCACCATGCCAGCGATCGTGTCGTTCAGAAACCGGCACATCGCCGCGCCGTCCTCCGGCTGCATCCAGTACGACAGCAGCTCGGGCATCGGCGAGAGCACATGGCGCGTGACGCGCAGCCGGTCCATGTCGGCGACGCGCACGGAGCAATCCCAGCACTGGTGCGTGACGGTGCGGAAGTTCGCGCCCGAGATCATCACGTGCTTGTGGCAAGGCTGCGCCTGCATCATCGACGGCCAGGGCGCGTTCAGGTGCCGCCCGACGTAAGGCGGAAACTGCTCCGGCACGACGTGGGTGTGCACGTCGATCAATTCCTCGTACTTTGTTTCGCTCACAGCATCGTGCTCCCACCGTTCACGCTGATCACCTGGCCGGTGACGAACGCCGCCTCGTTTGAGGCGAGATAGAGCACCATCGACGCCACCTCTGACAGTTCAGCCGCGCGGCCCATCGGAATCACGCTCAGGAAGCGCGCCGCGACCTCGGGCTTGTCGCGAACGAAGGCGGCGAGCTGCTCGCTGTTCACCGCGCAGGGCGCGACCGTGTTGACGGTGATGCCTGACTTGGCGAACTCGCGCGCGAGTCCGGTCGTGAGGCCGTGCACTCCCCCCTTCGCGGCGTTGTACGCGGCGTGGTCGGGCAGGCCGTTGCGCACCGAGTCGGCGCCGAGGTTCACGACGCGGCCGAACTTTCGCCGCAGCATGCCCGGCAGAAAGGCGCGCGTGCACCACAGTGTGGTCCACAGGTTGCGGTCGATCGTGGTGCGCAGCGTGTCGGGCGTGTGGCTCAGGAACGGCAGGATCACGCCGCCGCCGGCGTTGTTGATCAGCACGCCCGCGTCGCCGAAGGCTGCTTCGGTTTGCGCGAGCAGCGCCGCGGCGCCCGCTTCCTGTGCCAGGTCACCCGCCACCGCGAGGGTGCGCACGCCGAAGCGTTCTCGAAGCTGCGCCGCTTCGCGCTGCAGGGTGGGCGCGTCGGTATCGGCCAGCGCGAGCGACGCACCTTCAGATGCGAAGGCCTGCGCAATCGCAAGGCCGATGCCGCGCGCCGCGCCGGTCACCACCACGGTCTGGCCGGCAAAGCGCCGGGCGGGCGTTGGCTTGTCGGGGGTGTCCGGCGGCATGAACGGCATCGTAGTTCGAAAGAGCTGCGCCTCAGCCTCGGGGCAACCCGTGCTGCGTGTGCCCCATGCGCACAGATGCTGGGCGAATAATCGCCTTGTCGCTGCGCGCGCTGATGGACAATCTCGCCCCTTGCGCAGGCCCCCTGCAATATTGAAGAAAGGTCCCAGGCGATGATCGGAATCCTCGGCTACGGCGGCTACATCCCCCGCCTGCGCCTGAGCCGGCGCGCGGTCGTGGACGCGAACGCCTGGTACGCGCCGCACCTCGTGGGCAAGGGTCGCGGCACGCGCTCGATGGCGAACTTCGACGAAGACAGCCTCACGTTTGCCGTCGCCGCTGCGCGCGATTGCCTCGGCCCGGCCGATGACCGCAGCCACGTGCGCGGCGTGGTGCTCGCGTCGAACACGCTGCCCTTCGCCGAACGCCTGAACGCGGCGATCGTCGGCGAGGTACTCACGCTCGACAGCAGCATCGCCACGCAAGACACCGGCGGCTCGCAGCGCGCGGCGCTCAGCGCTTTCGAGCAGGCGCTCGACGCGGTGCGCGCCGGCAAAGGCCACCAGCTCGTGATCGCGACCGATCGGCGCCTGGCGCGCGCGGCGAGCCCGCAGGAGCTCGACCAGGGCGACGGCGCCGCCGCGCTGTTGCTCGGCGAGGGCGACGACGTGCTCGCGCAGGTGCTCGGCAGCAGCGTGCACTCGGCCGACTTCGTCGACCACTTTCGCCAGAGCGGGCAGGACATCGACTACCACTGGGAAGAGCGCTGGGTTCGCGACGAAGGCATCGCCAAGCTCGTGCCGCCGGTCGTCGCGCAGGCGCTCGCGCAGGCGGGAGTGAGCGCGGCGCAGGTCGATCACTTCATCTTCCCGAGCACGTTCGCGAAGATGGACCGGCAGATCGCCAAGGCCTGCGGCGTGCGCGCCGAAGCCGTCGTCGACAACCTGGCCGAGAGCGTGGGCGACACCGGCGCCGCGCACGCGTTGCTGCTGCTTTCGCTCGTGCTCGAACGCGCGCAGCCCGGGCAAGTGGTGCTGCTCGCGCAGTTCGGCAGCGGCGCGCAGGCCATCGTGCTGCGCACCACGAACGCGTTGCTGCGCTTTCGTCCCGCCAAGGGCGTGGCGCAATGGCTCGCGCGCGGCAAGGAAGAGGCCAACTACACCAAGTTCCTGTCGTTCTGCGAGCAACTCGAATCTGGAGCGCGGCATGCGCGGCGAACAAGACCGCAAGACCGCGCTGACCACGCTGTGGCGCCATCGCGCGGCCTTGCTCGGCATGGTGGCGGGGCGCTGCGAAGTCACCGGCAGCGTGCACTTCCCGCCGTCGCGAATGAGCTACGACCCCGGCCACGCGCGCCTGGACACGCAGCGCCCGTACAAGCTGGCCGAGCGCCGTGCACGCGTGCTGAGCTGGAGCGCGGAGTACCTGTCGTTCCACCGCGCGCCGCCGCACTGTTATGGTCAGGTCGACTTCGACGGCGGCGGGCGCATCCTGATGGAGTTCACCGACGTCGCGCCGGGCGACGTGGACGTGGGCACCGAGCTCGAGATGGTGTTTCGCATCAAGGACATCGACGACCGGCGGGACTTCACGCGGTACTTCTGGAAAGCCACGCCGGTGCGTGGCGGCTCCACGATCCCCTCGACCAAGGAGGCATGACATGGCCACAGGCATCAAGGACAAGGTCGCGATCCTCGGCGTGGGTTGCAGCAAGTTCGGCGAGCGCTGGGACGCGAGCCCGGAAGACCTGATGGTCGAGGCGTACACCGAGGCGATGCAGGACGCCGGCATCGTGCCCGAACAGCTCGACGCCGCCTGGTTCAGCACCCACATCGACGACGTGGGCACGGGCCGCGGCGGCACGCCGATGAGCATCGCACTGCGGCTGCCCAACATCGGCGTCACGCGCGTCGAGAACTTCTGCGCCGGCGGCTCGGAAGCGGTGCGCGCCGCGGTCTACGCGGTCGCGGCCGGTGCGTGCGACATCGCGCTCGCGCTCGGCGTGGAAAAACTCAAGGACGCCGGTTACGGCGGTCTGCCCACCGCGACGATCGGCACCTACATCCCGCAGTGGTACCCGAACGCGGTGGCGCCGGCCAACTTCGCGCAGCTCGCGAGCGCGTACCGCGCGAAACACGGCGTCGACGCGAAACTGCTGAAGCGCGCGATCGCTCGGGTCTCGGTGAAGAGCCACGCGAACGGCGCGAAGAACCCGAAGGCGCATTTCCAGTCGCCCGTCACCGAGGAGCAGGTGCTGAAGGCGCCGATCATCGCCGAGCCGCTCGGCCTGTACGACTGCGCCGGCGTCTCCGACGGCGCGGCGGCGGTGATCGTGACAAGGCCCGAGATCGCCCGGGCGATGGGCAAGCGCGACATCGTCACCTTCAAGGCGCTGCAGGTCGCGGTGTCCAACGGCTGGGAAATGCACGGCAGCGAGTGGGACGGCAGTTACGTGCACACGGCACGCATCGCCGCGAAACGCGCGTATGCCGAGGCCGGCATCACGCGCCCGCGCGAGCAGATCAGCATGACCGAGGTGCACGACTGTTTTTCGATCACCGAACTCGTGACGATGGAGGACCTGGGCTTGTCCGACGACGGCGGCGCAGTGCACGACGTGCTCGACGGCATGTTCGACGCCGACGGCAAGATCCCGTGCCAGATCGACGGCGGGTTGAAATGCTTCGGCCACCCGATCGGCGCGAGCGGCATCCGCATGCTCTACGAGATGGTGCTGCAATTGCAGGGCCGCGCAGGGGCGCGGCAACTGAAGCAACCCACGATCGGCCTGACGCACAACCTGGGCGGACAGCCTTCGCAGAATGTGTGTTCGGTGTCGATCGTCGGCTTGGGGTGAGCGAAGTGACCGAGGCGAGTGCATTGGGCGACCCGCAAGCCGTGCTGCTCGACTGGCCCGCGCCCGCGGTGGCGCGGCTGCGCATCAACCGTGCGAACAAACGCAACGCGATCGACCAGTCGGTGCGCCAGGCTTTGTCCGACGCATTGCAGGTGCTCGCCGATGAAAGCCACGCGCGCGCGCTTGTCTTCGGCGGCGTGGGCGGAACGTTTTCCGCGGGCGGCGACCTGCCGAGCATGGTGGGCCTGAGCGAAGCGCAGGCGCGCGAGCGCATGCAGCAGGTGCAGCGGCTGTGTCAGCTCGTCGCGGGGCTGCGCTTTCCGGTGGTCAGCGCAATTGAAGGCTTCGGCGCCGGCGCCGCGGTGGGTCTCGCGCTGCTGGGCGACCGTATCGTCGTCGGGCCGGGGACGAAGCTGCTGTTTCCGTTTCTCAAGCTCGGCCTCACGCCCGACTGGGGCCAGATGCTGACGTTGCCGCGCCGCGTCGGCGTCGGCGTGGCAAGCCGCATCCTGTGTGCCGGCGTCGCGGTGGGCGGTGAAGAAGCGCAGCGCTTCGGTCTGGCCGACGCGCTGGTGCCCGACGCCGACGTGATGGCGCACGCTGTCGAGCAGGCGCAGGCACTCGCCGCGCTGCCGCTGGACGCCTTCGCGCGAATGAAGGCGCGCCTTCACTCGCCATCGGCGAGCCTGGCCGAAGAGCTGGCGCGCGAAGTGCAAGACCAGGCCGTCTGCATGACGAGCGACGATTTCCGCGAAGGCTACGCAGCGTTCCAGGAAAAACGCGCGCCGGACTTCGCGCGAGTCGCGAACCGCAAACCATGACGCACGCCGCGGCGCTGGCCGTTCTCGACGAGCTTGACGGCGCTTTCGACGCGGCGAGCCGCGCGCTGGTCGATGCCTGCGCGGTCAACGGCAAGCTCGATGCGCGCCGGCTCGATGCGCAGCAAATCGATTGCTTCGAACTGGCCTGGGTCAACGCCGATTTGCTCGCTGCGCGCACGCTGCTGGAACAGGCCGCCGCCCTGCCCGCCAATGCACCCGACCGCCAGCTCGCGAATGTGTTCTGCGCCGATGCGGCCAACGCCAGCCTGCCACGGCTGGAAGCCATCTTCCTCGAACACGGGGTCGATTCGGCGGCCTTGCATGCGCTGCGCGCTTCGCCTGCCTTTGCCGAACTGCGCCGTGTGGGCGGTGGCGCCACGGCGCTGGCCGCTGCCGGCCGAGCGGTCATCGCCGCCGGGGGCGACATCGCGCGCATCGCGGCCATCGAGCAAAGCGAACCCCTCTCGCTCGCACGCGACAGCTTTCGGCGCTTCGGCGCCGAGCTCGTCGCACCCATGGCCGCGCAGATCCACCGCGACGACCTCACGGTTCCCGAATCGCTGCTGCAACCTCTGCGCGAGATGGGCGTGTTCGGCCTGTCGATCCCCGAGCGCTACGGCGGCAGCGCGGGGGATGACACAAGCCCCGACGCCGACGCCGCGCTGCTGATGCTGGTGGTGACCGAGGCGCTGTCGGAAGCCTCGCTCGGCGCGGCGGGCAGCCTGATCACCCGCCCCGAAATCCTGAGCCGCGCGCTGCTCGCCGGCGGCACCGAAGCGCAGCGCGCGCACTGGCTGCCGCGGCTGGCGTCGGGCGAAGTGTTGTGCGCGATCGCGATGACGGAACCCGATGTCGGCTCCGATGTCGGCGCGCTCGCGCTCAAGGCCGCGCCCACGCCGGGCGGCTGGCGTCTGAGCGGCGCGAAGACCTGGTGCACCTTTGCCGGCAAGGCGGGTGTGCTGATGGTGGTGGCGCGCACCGACCCCGATCGCAGCGCCGGGCACCGGGGCCTGAGCCTGCTGCTCGTCGAAAAGCCGTCGAGCGACGCGAGCCATTTCGAACACCGGCCGCGCGAAGGCGGGTCTGCTGACGGGCCGGGCGATCCCGACCATCGGCTACCGCGGCATGCATTCGTTCGACCTGAGTTTCGACGACTTCTTCGTCCCCGATTCGCACGTGATCGGCGAACGCGCCGGCCTCGGCCAAGGCTTCTACTACACGATGACCGGCATGATGGGCGGGCGCTTGCAGACCGCCGCGCGCGCCTGCGGTGTGATGTGGGCCGCGTTCAAAGCGGCGCTCGAATACACGGCGCAGCGCAAGGTGTTCGGCGCCACGCTCGACAGCTATCCGCTCACTCTGGCCAAGCTGGCGCGCATGGCCGCGCGGCTGGCGGCGTGCCGGCAGTTGAGTTATGCGGTCGCGCGAAGCTTGCACGACGGCAGCGGAAATGCGGGCGCGAGTGGCAGCGCCGGCCGAGTCGAAGCCAGCCTCGTGAAGCTGCTCGCGTGCCGCTCGGCCGAATGGATTTCGCGCGAAGCGCAGCAACTGCACGGCGGCATGGGTTACGCCGAAGAAACGCCGGTGAGCCGCTATTTCGTCGACGCACGCGTGCTGTCGATCTTCGAAGGCGCCGAGGAAACGCTGGCGCTGAAAGTGATCGCGCGCGGCATTCTCGAATCGGCCTTGCAAGCCAAGCCGGCCTCATGAACCCAACTCCCATCCTGAGCGGTCTGCGCCTGGTGGAGGCCAGCGCCTTCGTCGCCGCGCCGCTGGGCGGCATGACGCTCGCGCAACTCGGCGCCGACGTGATCCGCATCGACCCGCTGCACGGCGGGCTGGATCACAAGCGCTGGCCGGTCACGCCGGACGACGTGAGCCTGTTCTGGTGCGGGATGAACAAGCACAAGCGCTCGGTCGCGCTCGACCTCGCGTCGCCCGAGGGGCGCGAGCTCGCCACCGCGATCGTCTGCGCCGAGGGCAAAGACGCGGGCCTGTTCCTCACCAACTTCCCGCCGCGCGGCTGGCTCGCGCACGAGACGCTGCGCGCGCGCCGCTCCGACCTGATCCAGCTCACCTTGATGGGCGACAGGCACGGCGGTTCGGCCGTCGACTACACGGTGAACGCGCGCATGGGCTTTCCCGCGATCACCGGCAGCGCAGCGCAGGGCGAGGTGGTGAACCACGTGCTGCCGGCGTGGGACCTGATCACCGGGCAGATGGTCGCGCTCGGCCTGCTCGCCGCCGAGCGCCACCGCAGTCGCAGCGGCGAAGGCCAGCATGTGAAGCTCGCGCTCGAAGACGTGGCACTCGCGGTGATGGGGCACCTGGGTTACATCGCCGAGGCCCAGCTCGGCCAGGAACGTGGCCGCCACGGCAATGAACTGTTCGGCGCGTTCGGGCGCGACTTCGTCACTGCGGATGCGCAGCGCGTGATGATCGTCGGCCTGACGCTCAAGCAGTGGCGCGCGATCGGCGAAGCGACGGGATTGACGCAGGCCTTCGCCGAACTCGGCGCGAAGCTGGGGCTGGACCTCGATCGCGAAGGCAACCGCTTTCACGCGCGCGCCGAGCTCGCAGACCTGGTCGGCGCGTGGGTGCGCGCGCGCACGCTGGCCGAGGTGGCGGCAGCCTTCGACAAGCACGCGCGTGTGCTGGGACCGCTACCAAAGCGTGGGGCAACTGGTGCGCGACGATCCTGCGTGCTCCGAAGCGAACCCGATGTTTCGCAACGTCGAGCAGCCAGGTGTCGGCAACTTGCTGATGCCGGGCATCCCGCTCGACTTTTCCGCGCTGCCACGGCTCCCGCCGCGGCCCGCGCCACGCCTGGGCGAACACACCGAGCAGGTGCTGAGCGAGCTGCTTCACATCGACTCGGCCGCCTACGGAAAGCTGCACGATCGCGGCGTCGTCGCGGGACCGAGATGAGACTGCGGCCAAGACCTGGCTCGCCGCCGTCCTCCAGCAAACATGACCTGGCCAACGAGCGGAGCCTGTGAAGGCTGCGTTCGGCCCATTGCTGACGTTCGCCGCTGCGTGCACGACATCGACTGCGCGAGGGCAGGTGGCCCGGGGTACGTTCTCCGGCCCACGCTCGCGGGGCACCGGAGGTGGTCCACGGCGCGCAATTCCATCAACACCAGCCAAGCTCGCGAGGAGCCAGGACACCGCGAATGGGGCCTGCGCCCGTACCCCGAGCCACCTGCCCCGGCCACTGGGCGGCACCCCTGCGCATCGCCCGTCACCATGGGTGGTAGCAGGGCGGTGGTGGTGCCCCCGGGCGCAGGTCCCATTCGCGGTGTCCTGGCTCTTCGTGCGCTTGGACAATGATGACGCGGCTGAGCGTAGTGGGCCTCGGTGGTGCCCCGCGAGCGTGGACCGGAGAACGGGGGCGCCGCCATCGCCCTGGGGCGCAGTCGCTGGGGGGCTGGGCTTGCACGGACCGCCGGTTTTCGCAAGAAACCATCGGGCAAGATTGATCCGAACCGCGGGCAGCGGACCGCGAGGAATCAAGGTTTTCCCTGTTTCCGTTCGCATGTGTACGATCTCAGAATGACGCGGTCCGGATCTGTCGATCCGATTGACCGAGCAGCCCTCGAATCACCCACCAGGAGACCGGTCATGCCACACGCCGCGAGCAGCGTCATCCAGGGTCCCACGAACTCGCTGTTGCGCGTGGATGAAGGGCGCGGCCTGTTCCAGGTGTCGCGCCGCGCGTTCACCGACGGCGGCATCATGGAGCGCGAATACGCAGCCGTGTTCGACACATGCTGGCTCTACCTCGGCCATGAATCGGAGCTCGCGAAGCCGGGCGACTTCGTCACGCGAACCGTCGCGCGGCGCAACATCCTGTTCACGCGCGACGCCCAAGGCCAGTTGCACGCGCTGCTCAACACCTGCCCGCACCGCGGCGCGACGGTTTGCCGCGAAGCGAAAGGTAATGCCAAGGTGTTCCAGTGTTTCTATCACGGCTGGGTGTTCGGCTGCGACGGCAAGCTCAAGGGCCAGCCCGGCGAAGAGCGCTACACCGACGGGCACCGCGCGAGCGGCGTGACGAACATGACGCCGGTGCCGCGCTTCGAGCGCCACGCGGGCTTTTGTTTCATCAGCTTCAAGCCCGACATCATTGCCCTCACCGACTACCTGGCCGGCGCGAAGGACTATCTGGAACTGATCGCGAGCCACAGCGAATCGGGCATGGCGGTCGTGGAAGGCGCGCAGGAGTACGCGATCCGCGCCAACTGGAAACTGCTCGCCGAGAACAGCGTCGACGGCTACCACGCGAACACCACGCACGCGAGCTACCTCGACTACCTGAAGAACGTGACCGGCGGCCTGGTGCCGCTGCCGCTGGCCGGGCGCAGCTACAGCCTGGGCAACGGCCACGCGGTGCTCGAATACCAGGCGCCGTGGGGCCGGCCGATCGCGCAGTGGGTGCCGATGTTCGGCGAGCAGGGCAAACACGAGATGGAGAGCATCTACGCCAAGCTCGTCGCGCGTGTCGGCGAAGAGAAGGCCAAGCGCATCGCGACGCGCAACCGCAACCTGCTGATCTTTCCGAACCTCGTGATCAACGACATCATGGCGATCACGGTCCGCACCTTCTACCCCACCGCACCCGGGCAGATGACGGTCAACGGCTGGGCGCTCGCGCCGGTGGAGGAGTCGGACTGGGCGCGCAAGTATCGCCTCTACAACTTCCTCGAGTTCCTCGGCCCCGGCGGCTTTGCGACACCCGACGACGTGGAGGCGCTGCAGTCGTGCCAGAACGGCTTCGCGAATGCGGGCAGCGCCGGGTGGAGCGACATCTCCAAGGGCATGGGCAACCCCGAACCGCAATACGACGACGAATTGCAGATGCGCGTGTTCTGGACGCGCTGGAACGAACTGTTGAACGCGGCGCAGTGAGGAGACGGCAATGAGCTCAATCATCACCCGCGCCGAAGCCGAAGACCTGTTGTTCGAGGAAGCCGATCTGCTGGACCAGTGGAAGCTCGAGCAGTGGCTCGCGCTCTACACCGACGACGCGTCGTACCTCGTGCCGAGCACCGATCTGCCGCCGGGCGCCGACCCGGCGCGAGCCCTCTTCTACATCGCCGACGACCGCGAGCGCCTGAACCAGCGCATCGTGCGGCTGATGAAGAAGTCGGCGCACTCCGAGTACCCGCGTTCGCGCACCCGGCACCTGGTGAGCAACGTTCGGGTCGGCGCGGCGCTGAACGGCGAGACTCCCGTGAGCGCAGCCTTCGTCACGTTCCGCACCAAGGGCGGAATCACCGACACCTACATGGGCCGGCTGCTGTACCGCCTGAAGCGCATCGATGGCCAACTGCGCATTCGCGAAAAGCGCTGCGAACTCGACCTCGACGGCCTGCGCCCGCACGGCCGCGTGAGCATCATCCTGTGACGCGACCGTGATGGCCAAGCCCTACGTGCCCACGGTGACAAAGATCGCGCGGCTGGGGCATGTGGTGACGGAATGACGGTCGAATACTCCTTCGGCATGGAAGAGTTTCCCGAAGTCGGCGCGCGCGAGCCGCGCATGCTGGAGCCGGTGCCTGAGTCGCTCGACACCTGGGGTGCGGTGCCCGATCCGATGTTCGGCAAGTGTGGCGTGATCGAGGTGGCGCAGGGGTGATGCGCCCGGTATCAGCCGCAGCGCGCAGCGCCGACCGCCCCAGGATGAGCCCCCGCCGGGCACTGCCCTGCGACGTCGCCTGGACGCTGACACAAAAGGGCACGCCGGGATGAACCACGTCTGCGCCGACTTGCGTCAATTCTTCAGCGCAGCACTAACTGCATTCGGCCCATTGCTGACGTTCGCCGCTGCGCGCACGCCAGCTCCTGGGCGAGGGCAGGTGGCCCGGGGTACGTTCTCCGGCCCACGCTCGCGGGGCACCCGATGTGGCCCACGGCGCGCTGTGCCATCAACGCCGTCCAAGCGCGCGACGGTCCAGGACACCGCGAATGGGACCTGCGCCCGCACCCCGAGCCACCTGCCCCGGCACCGCCGGTGGTGCACCTCGTGGTGCCGCGCCAACGATCGTTGCGCAGGGCGGTGGTGGTGCCCCCGGGCGCAGGCCCCATTCGCGGTGTCCTGGCTCGTGCCGCGTTTGGTCGGTGATGACGCGGCTGTCCGTTGCGGACCTCGGTGCTGCCCCGCGAGCGTGGGCCGGAGAACGGGGGCGCCGCCGCCGCCCTGGGGCACGGTCGCTGGCGGGCTGGGATTGCGCGCACAACCCCAGTCGGCTGAGCTCGCACCGGAGCTGGCATGCACGCAGCAACGAACGTCAGCAACGGGCCGGAAGCAGCCCTTCAAGATGCATCGGGGTTTCATGCGTCGCGGGTTGCGCGAAGCGCGGTGGAGCAGTTGAAGTGACAACCACAATCGCCTTGTGCAGCGTGGACGATGTATGGGAAGGCGCGATCCGCCAAGCGGTTCTGCCAAGCGGCCACAAGCTCGCGCTGTTCAACATCGGCGGCACGATCTATGCGACCGACGACACTTGCACTCACGGTGCGGCTTCGTTGTCGGAAGACGGCAGCGTCGACGGCCACTTTGTCGAGTGTGCCTGGCACAACGGCCGCTTCGACGTTCGCAACGGCCAGGCGTGCGCGATGCCTTGCACCGAGCCTTTGAAGAGCTGGCCGGTGCAGATCGTCGACGGCCGCGTCTGCGTGAATGACATCAACGACATGAGCGAACCTGGGGCGCAGACGTGAACGGTTCGGCAAGGGAGTTCGACTTCGTGATCGTCGGCGCCGGCGCCGCCGGCTGCGTGCTCGCGAACCGGCTGTCGGCCGACCCGGCGTGCCGCGTCGCGCTCGTCGAGGCCGGGCCGTCGGACCGGCAGTTCCCGCTCAACGTCAAGACCCGGCTGCCCATCGGCAACATCTTTCTGCTGCCGCATGCTCGCTACAACTGGGAGCACCAGTTCAGCGGCGGACCGGGCGTGAACCGGCGCACCATTGCCTGCCCGCGCGGCAAGCTGGTCGGCGGCAGCACCTCGGTGAACGGCACCGTCTACATCCGCGGCCACCGGCTCGACTACGACGAATGGGCCGCGCTCGGCAACCCGGGTTGGAGCTTCGACGACGTGCTGCCGGTCTACAAGCAGCACGAGAACTACGCCGGCGGCGCGTCGCAGTTTCATGGGGCCGGCGGCGAGCTCGACGTGCAGCGCCTGGCCGAGGCGAACCCTTTGGCGCAGGGCTTTGTCGACGCCGCGGTGCAGGCCGGCCACGCCCGCAATGACGACTTCAACGGCGTGGCCCAAGACGGCTTTGGCCTGTACGACTTGAACCGAAAGGACGGCGTGCGCTGGAGCAGTTCGCGCGCGTTTCTGCATCCTGTCTTGCACCGCCCCAACCTGTCGCTGTTCACCGAGGCGCTGGTTGAGTCGATCGACGCTGCAAGGCCTGCGCGCGACCGGCGTGAACGTGCGCCACCAGGGCCAACGGCTGAAACTCAACGCTGCGAGCGAAGTGGTTCTCGCAGCAGGTACCGTCAATTCACCGCAGCTGTTGATGTTGTCGGGCATCGGCCCGGCAGCGCAACTGCAGCGCCACGGCGTCGCGCTGAAGCACGAGTTGCCGGGTGTGGGCGCGAACCTGCAAGACCACCCGACCGTGTCGATCGGAATGCGCAACCCGAGTGCCGAGTCGTACGCGCTGTCGTGGCGCACAGCGGGGCGCGTCGCACTGGCGCCCTTGCTTTATCTGTTCGGACGGCGCGGCATGCTCGCCTCCAACGCGGCGGAAGCGGGCGGCTTCATCCGCTCGATGCCTGGGCTGGACCGGCCCGACGTGCAATACACCTTCATGGTCGGCATGAAGGACAACCCGCGCACGCTGCCGCGCAAGCACGGCTACTTTCTGCACATGGCGGTGCTGCGCGCGGCGACGCGCGGCCATGTCGAGCTGGCCTCGAGCGACCCCACGGCGCGCCCGGTCATGCGGCCGAACTTTCTGGAAGACCGCGCCGACGTGCTGACGCTGATGCGCGCGCTGCGCGAAGCGCGCCGCATCATCGCCATGCCCGCGCTGCAGCGCATGTCCGGCGCCGAGCTGCTGCCCGGCGCGGCGGTTGCCGGCGACACCGCGCTCGAGGCCTACATCCGCGCCAGCGCCGCGACCACCTACCACCCGGTGGGCACGTGCAAGATGGGCCCGGCCTCCGATGCGCTGGCGGTCGTCGACGCGCGGCTGCGTGTGCACGGCATCGAAGGCCTGCGCGTCGCCGACGCGTCGATCATGCCCAACCTGATCGGCGGCAACACGAGCGCGCCGGCGATGATGATCGGCGAGCGCGCCGCCGATTTCATTCTTCACCCGCGCGTTTGAGCGCACCGGCGGTGCCGGCGCGGCGGCTTGCGGCCTCAGCGAAACTTGCCGTTCTCGAGCAGCATCATCGTGTCGACGAACGTGCTGCCTTCGCGGTCGGTCGCCGAGTAGTGCACGCGCCAGCCGTCGATGTTGGCGTCGCGCAGCCCTTCCAGGGCGGCCCAGACTTTCGCGCCGGTCACCGGTGCAGCATCGCCGCGCGCCAGCGCTTCGGCGAGGATGCGCCCGGTGACGTAGATCTCCATCGCCCGGTACGTCGGTTTGATGTCTTGCTCTTTCGCGAACGCTCGGAATTTCGCGCGGATGCCCGGCAGCTCGGATGCCGGAGACGGGACCACCGTGCCGAAGATGATGCCGGTTCCCGAGCTGCCCAGCGCGGTGGTCACGGTATCCGTCGCGGCGACCGACCACGTCGAGACGAAGCCGCGAAAACCCTGTGCCCGCAGCTCCTTCAGCACGCCGCCGGCCAGGCCCGGAATCGTCATCACGTAAACCGCGTCCGGTTGCGCCGCCATGGTCTGCGCCACGGCCTCCTTCGGCTTGCCGCCCATCTGCGCGACGACCGCGGTGTGCGCGAGCTTGCTCGCATCGCCGCTCGTGCGTTGCAGTGCGGCAGCAAAGCGCTCGACGAGCGCCTGGCGGTCGCCGGCATCGTCGGTGATCAAGGCGACCTTCTTCATCGACATCGTGCCCAGCAGTTGCGCCATCTTGTCCACCTCGGCACCGAACGAGGCCTTGACGTGGAACACGGCAGGCGACTTGCCGCGCAACGCGAGCGAACCGCTGCCCGGCCCGAGCAGGGCAACTTTGTTGCCCTCCAAGACTTTCTGCATCGCCAGCACGTTGGGGATGCCCGCGGTGCCCGCCATCACCGCCACCCCTTGCTTCGCGAACTGCTCAGCGTTGGCGCGGCTCTTGTCGGGGTCGAACGAATCGTCGAGCACCAGCACTTCCAGAGTGTGGCCGCCGAGCATCTGCTTCGCATTCGCGTGTTTCGCGAAGGCGCGCCACACCGACTCGGCCTCTTTGCCCACCCCCGCTTGCACGCCCGTGAGCGGCACGCTCAGGCCGACCTTGACGGCGGCCGCGAAGGCAGGTGGCGCGGTCATCAACCCGACCAGGACCACTGCAAGAATGTGTTGGACCGCCCTGGCGCGATCCTTGGAAAAACGCTTCATGCTCGAACCCTTCGGCATACAGTTTTGTGCAATTCGCACCCTTCAGCAACGGCGCTGGGCATGTTAGCGACGCCCGGGCACACGCCGGGCTCAGACAGCGTCGATCCGTGCATCCCGCACACTCAGGCCATTCGCAACGCGGCCTTGGCAAGGCCAAGCAGGCTCGCCGCCGACCCCAAGCGACCTTGCCCTGGCCTTGCCCTAGACTGACCCGTCCCAACGCGCGAACTCGAGGCCCGCCATGAACGCTCCGCAACGCATGCATCCCGCATTCCTCGACGGCACGCTCAAGGGCCTGTTCATCGACGGCCGCGCGCGGCCGGCGCTCTCGGGCAAGAGCTTCGACAGCATCAACCCCTCCACCGGCGAGGTGCTTGCAAAGGTGGCACAGGCCGGCGCTGAAGACATCGACCTCGCCGTCGCCGCGGCGCGTCGCGCGTTCGAGGGCGAGTGGAGCCGCTTCAAGCCCTTCGACCGGCAGCAGGTGATGCTGCGCCTGGCCGAGCTGGTGGACCAGCATTACGACGAACTCGCGCTGATCGACACGCTCGACATGGGCGGGCCGATTTCGCGCACGCTGCTCGGCCGGCGCCGCGCGATCGGCCTGCTGCGCTATTACGCGGGGCTGGCGACGACGATCCAGGGCGACACGATTCCCAATTCGGCCGCCGGCGACATCTTCTGCTACACGCTGAAGGAACCGGTCGGCGTGGTGGGCGCGATCAACCCATGGAATGGCCCGATCGGTCTGGCGATCTGGAAGCTCTGCCCGGTGCTCGCGTCGGGCTGCACCGTGGTGCTCAAACCGGCCGAGCAGGCGCCGCTGTCGC
Source organism: uncultured beta proteobacterium (assembly GCA_963791595.1). Classification (GTDB taxonomy): domain Bacteria; phylum Pseudomonadota; class Gammaproteobacteria; order Burkholderiales; family Burkholderiaceae_C; genus JAEMQF01. The sequence continues at coordinate 145,695 of CAWBTF010000015.1, forward strand.
CGTTGCGGCTGGCCGAGCTGTGCATGGAAGCGGGCATCCCGGCCGGCGTGGTGAACGTGGTCGCGGGCTTCGGCGACGCCGGCGCGGCGCTCGCCGCGCACCCGGGCGTCGACAAGATCGCGTTCACCGGCAGCACCGAGGTCGGCCAGAAGATCGTTCGCGCCGCGGCCGGCAACATGAAGCGCATGTCGATGGAGCTCGGCGGCAAGTCGCCCGACATCGTGTTCGCCGACGCCGACCTCGAAGCCGCGATTCCCGGCGCCGCCATGGGCGTGTTCCAGAACTCGGGGCAGATCTGCTCGGCCGGCACGCGGCTGTTCGTGCAGCGCCCCATCTACGAAGAGTTCGTGCAGCGCGTCGCGGCCTATGCCAAGACCTTGCGCGTGGGCGACCCGCTGAATCGCGAAACTCAGCTCGGCCCGGTGGTCAGCGCCGAACAGCTGGACCGCGTGACCGGCTACCTGGCGCTCGGCAAGGAGCAGGGCGCACGCACGCTCGTCCGGCGGGCGAACGCCTCACCACCGGCGACCTGGCGCGCGGCTATTACGTCGCACCGACCGTGTTCGCCGACGTGCGCGACGACATGCGCATCGCGCGCGAAGAAATCTTCGGGCCCGTGATCTCGGCGCTGCCGTTCGACACGCTGGAAGAAGTGATCCCACGCGCCAACGATTCGAGCTACGGCCTGGGCAGCGGCGTGTGGAGCAAGAACGTGAACACGATCCACCGCGTCGCGAAGGGCCTGCGCACCGGCACGGTGTGGGCCAACTGCTACCAGGTGATGGACCCGGCGATTCCGTTCGGCGGCTACAAGATGAGCGGCTTCGGCCGCGAATCGGGCCAGGAGCACATGCAGGAGTACTTGCAGACCAAGGCAGTGGTGCTCAAGCTCGACTGAAGGGCACCTCGCGAGCACCCCGGCATGAACTTCCTGTGGCCTCAGTCGCTGTGGTTGATGCTGGCGCTGCCCCTGCTGCCGGTGCTTTACCTCTGGCTGCTGCGCCGGCGCGGCAAGGCGGCGCTGCGCTACAGCCAACTGGGCATGGTTCGCGCAGCGTCGGGCCGCCAGTGGCGGCGGCACGTGCCACCCGCCCTGCTCCTGCTGGCGTGTTCGCTGCTGGTGTTGGCGCTGGCGCGCCCCACGGCGGCGGTGACGCTGCCGTGGGCCAGGACGACGATCATGCTCGCGATGGACGTGTCGCGCAGCATGCGCGTGACCGACGTCAAGCCGAGCCGCCTGGAGGCCGCGCAGGAGGCGGCCAAGATGTTCCTGCGCGAACTGCCCAGAAACATCGACGTCGGCCTCGTCACCTTCGCCGGCAGCACCCAGGTGGCCCAGCAGGCGACGCTGGACCGCGCCGCGCTCGTCAGCGCCATCGACGCCTTCCAGATGCAGATCGGCACGGCCGTGGGCAACGCCATCGTGATGTGCCTGTCGGAGCTGTTTCCGGACCACGGCATCGACCTGGAAGGCATGACCTTCGGCCCCAGGCCCAAGGCGCGCAGCCGGGACGAGAACGCAAAGGCGCCGCCCAAGCAGATCACCCCCGTGGCGCCGGGCTCCTACGATGCCGCTGCGATCATCCTGCTGAGCGACGGCCGCCGCACCACCGGCATCGACACCCTGCAAGCCGCGAAGATGGCCGCCGACCGGGGCGTGCGCATCTACGTGGTGGGCCTGGGCACCCCCGACGGCCATGCCGGCGCGGACGAGGGCATGGCCATCTACCTGAAGCTGGACGAACCGACGCTGCGCGAGGTGGCGCGCCTGACCGGCGGCGAGTACCACCATGCCGGCACGGCCGAGATGCTGCGCAGCGTCTACCAGGACCTCGGCTCGCGCCTGCAGGTGCAGACGCGCGAAACCGAGCTCACGGCCGCGCTGTCATTGGTGGCGGCGGTCCTGGTGGCGGCAGCGGCGTCCTTGTCGGTGCTCTGGTTTGCGGGCATCGCCTGACCGCCGGTCGCGCGCCGGTCAGTCACAGAGCAGACAACCTGCGGGAGGCATGCCTGGGTATTGCAATGCAAGCGC
>CAWBTF010000016.1:0-348566 GCA_963791595.1 uncultured beta proteobacterium
TTCAGCGACAGGGTTGAAACGGAAAGGATGAGAGAAATCGGCGTATCTCCCTCGGTTGGGGAAATAATCAAAGCCTTCCTGCATTTGGGGGTTACCGCCTATGGCGGCTTAGCCATGGTGGAGCCGATCCGGCAGCGGGTCGTAAAGGAAAAGGGCTGGCTTAACCAGAAAGAGTTTCTGGACGGGTTGGCCCTGTGCCAGATGGTGCCCGGGGCTACGGTAGTGCAGTTGGCCACCTATGTGGGCTACCGTCTCAGGAGAACCCCCGGGGCTTTGGCGGCAGCCGCGGGTTTCATTCTCCCCGCCTTTGTCTTGATGCTGGGCCTGTCGGCGCTTTATTTTACTTATGGGAATATTGCCTGGGTCAAATCGGTCTCCCGGGGTCTGGGCGTGGTGGTCATTGCCCTGCTGCTTCAGGCCGTGTGGCACCTGGGCCGGAATGTCAGAAAGCACTGGCTTGACGTGGGCATCGCCCTGCTGGCCCTGTTGGCCCTGTGGTTCCAGGCGAATTATATCTTAGTCTTTGTGGCGGCAGGCCTTTTGAGGTTGATCCTCAGCCTGAGGCTGCTTGCGGATCAGGTTTCTCCCCTAGAGCCAATGCCTGGCCAAAAGCTGCCCGCAGGCACGATCCTCACCCATTTAGCTCTCACTTTACTGGTGCTGGCAGTTCTGGTAGGGGGATTATGGCGCCTGGACCCCAAGCTGGGTCTGATGGCCTCCACATTTTTCAAGATCGCCCTGGTCGCCTTCGGCGGCGGCTATGCCATGATCCCCATCTTGCAGTGGGACCTGGTGGACCGCCTGGGATGGCTCACCCTCCAGCAGTTCCTGGACGGCATCCTCCTGGGGTTTGTCACCCCTGGACCGATTATCATCACCGCCACTTTCGTGGGCTACTGGGTGAAGGGGCTCCTGGGGGCAATCGTCGCCACCGTTTCGATCTTTTTGCCCCCCATCTTGATCATCATCTTCCTGACCCCGTTCTACCAGCGGATTAAAGAGGCAAAGTTGATGCGCCCGGTGATCCAGGGCATCCTGGCCGCCCTGGTGGGGATGCTGGTTCTGGTGACGCTACAGATGGGAGTGGTTACCCTCACCGATCTTAAATCCCTGGCCCTCATGGCCGCGGCGAGTTTAGCCCTGATCGTCTTCAAGGTGAACCTCCTCTGGATCGTCGTCGCGGCAGCCTGCCTTTCCCTATTCCTGTTTTGACCAGAACGCAAAATTTAGTTGGGTGCGCCCGCGTCACCTGCTACCGAGGTGGACTCGTGATAATCTACGCGGTTGGCACAAAATCTGGCCGGCTCGAGGCGAAAGCCCGGTCGTTGGACTGACCGATGATGAGGGCGTAGCGAGTTACTCGGCGTCAGATGATGGCGAGCGCCTGGCCGGTGGCAAATAATCTAGCGGGTTGTCAAAAAATCTGGCAGGTTTATGAAAAACCAGCGAATTCGTAAGGTGTGCCGGTGAGAAGGGCAATAGCGAGTTATTTCAAGGCTATGATGCCATTGGCGCCGTTTCGGGAGACAGGGAAAAAGATTTATTTTCCATAACCGGTGTTCCCCGGCGCCGGCGGCGCCGGGGAACACCAAAGGCCCCGTTTACCTATAAGCTATCTCGTTTAGCGGCTGCGGCGCCGGCTGGGCGCCTGGCCCGGAAACCAAACCTGGGCATAGGCCTCCTGACCCGCGTGGCAATATGGTAACAAATGTGGCAATTTTACCCATATCTATTAAATAGCTGCAATATCAATAAGATATGTAAATAGCCTTATTTTCTCTGCCCCAAAACCCCCCGCGGTCTCCACTGACAGCTTGAACTTATTTTCCCAAGGATGAGCCTGGGCGCGGGGTTTCCTCCGCCCGGCTTCAGGGCATAGGCCTTGCATTACTGAAATGAGAACCAATCACCAATCATCACAGTGGCAGTAACTCGGTTCGGGAAATCCGGGACGCCGATGATGAAGGAAAAGGGTGGCACACTGTTGATCGCAGAACGCGGCGGGGCCTTGTCGCAGAATCTGGATTTCTGGATCACCGAACAGGGACACCGGCTCAAGGCCGTGGACAACATCAAAGACCTGCTCATGACCCTGCAGAGTGAAAAGATCAATGTGCTGGTCATGGATGTCCGCCTGCCGGAAGATATGGGTTACGAGGCCATCTCCATCATCAAGGGACTGGACCGCAAGCTGCCCATCATCATTACTGCCGATGAAAACAATCCGGAACAGGAAAGCCGCATCCGGCAACAGGGGATTTTTTACTATCATGTGAACTCCTTTGGCCCGGATGACCTGATCTTAGCCATCTCGAACGCCATGGTGCGATCATCCCAATAATCTCAGAGAGGGACCGCGATGCCATTACAAGAGAAATTGACTTCCGGCGAATTCGTCATTCTGGCGGAGATGGAGCCGCCCAAAGGCACGGATGTTTCCGACATGGTGGCCAGCCGCCACCGGCGTCAAGCGCATGGTGGACGCCTTTGTGGTCCCGGAGATGAACAACGCCGTGATGCGGTTGAGTTCTCTGGGCGGCGCGCTCCTGTTGCAAACCAAGGGACTGGAAACGGTGATGCAGGTGTGCTGCCGGGACCGCAACCGCCTGGCGCTGCAAGGCGACCTGTTGGCGGCGCAGGCCCTGGGGGTGCCCAATGTCATGGCGGTGACCGGCGACGAGATCACCCACGGCGACCATCATCAGGCCAAGGCGGTTAACGACCTCGATCTCCTGGAGCTGCTGGCCGCCATCCAGACCTTGCAGACCGGCCGGGACCTGGCCGGGGTGGATCTCAAAGGGGCGCCGCAATTCCTGGTGGGCGCCACCGTCAAGGTGACCAGCGATGCCGGAGCCCTGAAGCAGGAACTGGCGGACCTGGACAAAAAGATTGCCGCCGGGGCCCGGTTTTTCACCACCCAGCCGGTTTTCGACGTGGAAGCCCTGGAGAAATTCCGGCATCAGGTGGGCAAGCGCCAGGCGGCCATCATTCCCACGGTGATGCTCTTGAAGAGTGTGGGCATGGCCCGCTACATCAACGCCCACATGGAGATGAAAATCCCGGAAGTTTTCGTCACCCGGATTCAGAAAAGCTCCGACCGGGTGCGGGAGTGTGTGCAGATCGCCTCGGAATTCGTGGCTGCCGTGAAAAAGCAGGGATTCCCGGGAGTGCTCGTCTCCACCATCGGGTGGGAGGACAAACTACCGTCGATCCTGGCGGCGGCCGGTTTATAGCGGACTCCAGAGAATTTTATCAGGGTTATAAGGGATAGAATTATGCCCCAAGAAAAAGACGTGACGGCTCAGGAATCAGCCCAGCGTTCCGGCAACGTGGGCGCGGTGATGGTGGTGGGCGGCGGCGTCGCCGGCATCCAGGCGGCCCTGGATCTGGCCAACTCGGGCTTCTATGTCCATCTGGTGGAAACCAAGCCGGCCATCGGCGGGGTCATGGCCCAGTTGGACAAGACCTTCCCCACCAACGACTGCTCCATGTGCATTATCTCCCCCAAGCTGGTGGAGTGCGGCCGGCATCTGAACATCGAGATCCACACCCTCACCGATGTGGCGGCGATTGACGGGGAGCCGGGGAACCTCAGGGTCACCCTGAAGAAACAGCCCCGCTACGTCGATCCGGCCAAGTGCACCGGCTGCGGCGAGTGCGCCAACGTCTGCCCGGTGACCATGTCGGACGCCTTTAACGCCGGCCTGGCCGACTGGAAGGCGGCCTATCGCCTCTATCCCCAGGCGATCCCCGCGGCCTTCGGCATCAAGAAGCTGGACCGGGCCCCCTGCACCCTGACCTGTCCGGCGGAGATCAACGTCCAGGGCTATGTCCAGCTCATCAAGCTGGGCAAATACGAGGAAGCCGTGAAGCTCATCATGGAGCGGCTGCCGCTGCCCGGGGTCCTGGGCCGGGTCTGCCCGCATCCCTGCGAGAGCCAAGTGCCGGCGCGCCGAAATGGACGAGCCCGTGGCCATCTGCAATCTGAAGCGGTTTGCCGCGGACCAGGTGGACCTGAGCAGCCATCTCCCCGCCCCTGGTGGAGGCCAAAAGCGACAAGGTCGCCATCATCGGCTCCGGCCCGGCGGGGTTGGCCTGCGCCTATCACCTGGCGCTGAAGGGCTACCGGCCCACCATCTTCGAGGCCCTGCCCAAGGCCGGCGGCATGCTGCGGGTGGGCATCCCCGACTACCGCCTGCCCAAGGACATCCTGGACCGGGAAATCGACAACATCCTGCGCCTGGGGGTGGAACTGAAGACCAACACCGCCCTGGGCCGGGATTTCACCCTGGATGGGCTCTTGGACGAAGGCTATAAGGCCGTGTTTCTGGGGATCGGCTGCCATGTGGGCAAGCCCCTGGGGATTCCCGGGGAGGACGCCGAGGGCGTTATCCAGGGCGTGGAATTCCTGCGCCGGGCGCAACCTGGGAGAACCCCTGACGGTGGGCAAACGGCTGGCGGTCATCGGCGGCGGCAACGTGGCCATCGACGTGGCCTGCACCGCCCGGCGGCTGGGCTCCGAGGTGACCATCGTCTACCGCCGGTCCCGGGAAGAGATGCCCGCCTTTGCCCATGAAGTCGAACAGGCCACCTGCGAGGGGGTGGAGATCGTCTACCTGGCCGCGCCCCTGAGAACGGTGACCGGCGAAGACGGCAAGGTCACGGGCCTCATCTGCCAGAAGATGGAGCTGGGCGAACCCGACGCCTCCGGGCCGGCGCAAGCCGGTGCCCATCGAAGGCGCCGAGTTCGAGCTGCCGGTGGACATGATCGTGCCGGCCATCGGCCAGGAAGCGGCCCAGGGGCCTTTGGCGGCCTGCGGCGTCAAGCTGTCCCGCTGGGGCACCATCGAAGTGAATGAAGTGACCTACGAGACCTCCCGGCCCGGGGTCTTTGCCGCCGGCGATGTGCACACCGGCCCCTGGATCGCCATCGAGGCGGTGGGCGGCGGCATCGAAGCCGCGGAGTCCATCGACCGCTATCTCCGGGGCGTGGACATGGTGGAGGGCCGCACCGAAGGCGAGGAGGCCCACAAACGCTGGGCCGAGATTCCCAAAGACGAGGAAGGCCAGCCCCGGGAAGTGATGGCCGCCCTGCCGCCGGAGCACACCTGCGCCTGCTTTGATGAAATTGCCCAGGGTTACACCGAGGAACAGGCCCAGCGGGAGGCGGCGCGATGCCTCAACTGCGGGGTCTGCTCCGAGTGCATGCAGTGCGTCGTCGCCTGCCAGGCCGGGGCCATCGACCACAGCCATGAAGCCCGAAACCAAAGAGGTGCAAGGTCGGGGCCGTGATCCTGTCCCCGGGCTTCCAGACCTTCGATCCCGGCAAGTGCGAGACCTACCATTACGCCAGTTATCCCAACGTGGTCACCTCCCTGGAGTTCGAGCGGATTCTCTCCGCCTCCGGGCCCTTCGGCGGCCACCTGGTGCAGGCCCTCGGACCACAAGGAGCCCAAGAAGATCGCCTGGCTCCAGTGCGTGGGCTCCCGGGACGTGAAGTACCACACCTACTGCTCCTCGGTCTGCTGCATGTACGCCATCAAGGAGGCGGTGATCGCCAAGGAGCACGCGCCCTATCCGCTGGACGCCGCCATCTTCTTCATGGACATGCGGACCTTCGGCAAGGACTTCGAACACTACTACAACCGCGCCAAAGACGAACACGGGGTGCGCTTCATCCGCTCCCGCATCCACAGCATCGATCCCGCTGCCGGACGGCGATCTGCAGCATCCGGTATGCGGACGAAAGCGGCGACGAGAAGACCGAAGCCTTCGACATGGTGGTCCTGTCCGTGGGCATGGAGGTGAGCCAGGCCGCCCGGGAGCTGGCCGCAGACCCTGGGGGTGGACACCAACGCGCCACGATTTTGTGGCCACCTCGCCCTTCGCGCCGGTGGCCGCCTCCCGGCCGGGCATCTATGTCTGCGGGGCCATGCAGGGTCCCAAGGACATTCCCGAGTCGGTCATGCAGGCCTCCGCCGCGGCCGGGGCGGTGAGCGCCTCCCTGGGGGACGTCCGCTGGACCGAGACCAAGACCCGGCAGGCGCCCGCACCCAAGGACATCAAACCGGAAGACGCCCCCCGCATCGGGGTGTTCGTCTGCAACTGCGGCATCAACATCGGCGGCATCGTCGACGTGCCGGCGCTGTCGGAATACGCCAAGACGCTGCCCAACGTGGTCTACGTGGAAGACAACCTGTTCACCTGCTCCCAGGACACCCAGGTCAGTATGACCCGAGATCATCGAGGAACACAACCTCAACCGGGTGGTGGTGGCGGCCTGCACCCCCATCACCCACGAGCCCCTGTTCCGGGAGACCTTGATCGACGCCGGCTTGAACAAGTACCTCTTCGAGATGGCCAACATCCGCAACCAGGATTCCTGGGTGCACATGAAGGAGCCGCGACAAGGCCACGGACAAGGCCAAGGACCTGGTGCGCATGGCGGTGGCCCGGGCCTCCCTGCTCAAGCCGCTGATGGAGAAGCCCCTGACCATCAACCAGCGGGCCCTGGTCATCGGCGGCGGCATCGCCGGCCTGAACGCCGCCCTGAACCTGGGCGGACCAGGGATTTGAGACCATCCTCCTGGAGAAGGAAGCCGCAGCTGGGCGGCATGGCCCGCCGGGTCCACCACACCATCGAGGGCCTGGACGTCCAGGCCTACCTGGACGGGCTCATCGAGCGGGTCAAGGCCCACGACAAGATCCAGGTGCTCACCGGGGCCCTGGTGGTGGGCTTCAGCGGCTACAAAGGCAACTTCACCACGGAAGTGTTGGTGGGGCCCGGCATGTACGAGCGGAAAATCGACCACGGGATCACCGTGGTGGCCACCGGCGCCCACGAGTACCACCCCAAGGAATTTCTCTACGGGGAACACGAGCGGGTGATGACCCAGCTGGAGCTGGGCGATTTTCTCCATAAGACGCCAGGCGGAGGCCGCCAAGTGGGACCGGGTGGTCATGATCCAGTGCGTGGGCTCCCGGAATGAGGAGAACCCCAACTGCAGCCGCATCTGCTGCCAGGGCGCGGTGAAGTACGCCCTGCAGCTCAAGGAGCTCAACCCCGACATGGACGTGGTGATCCTCTACCGGGATATGCGCACCTACGGGTTCCTGGAGGACTACTACCGGGAGGCCCGGGACAAGGGGGTGCTCTTCTCCCGGTTCGACCCGGACAGTCTGCCCCAGGTCGACAACGACGACGGCCAGTTGAGCGTCACCTTCGTGGACCACGTGCTGGACCGCCCCGTCAGCATGGCCGTGGACGCGGTGGTGTTGAGCGCCGGGGCCCGGGCCAACGATACCGAGGAATTGGCCTCGCTCCTGAAAATCCCCCGGAACGCCGGCGGGTTTTTCATCGAGGCCCACGCCAAGCTGCGGCCGGTGGATTTTGCCTCGGAAGGCATCTTCCTCTGCGGCATGGCCCATTCGCCCAAGCTCATCAGCGAGAGCATCGCCCAGGCCATGGCCGCGGCCGCCCGGGCCGGGGCGTTCCTGGCGGACGTCAACCAGACCATCAGCGGGGTCACCGCCCACGTGGAGCCGGACCGCTGCGCCGCCTGCCTGGTGTGCGTCCGGACCTGCCCCTACGGCGTGCCCGCAGATCAACCGGGACAACGTCTCGGAGATCAACGAGGCCCTGTGCCAGGGCTGCGGCACCTGCGCCTCGGAATGTCCGGCCAAGGTGATCCAGGTGGCCCATTATGAAGACGACCAGATCAGCGCCAAGATCAAAACCTTATACTGAGGAGTCCGATGATGGAACCGTTTGAGCCGAAGATTGTCGGGTTTTGCTGCCACTACTGAGCGTATTCCGCCGCGGACCTGGCAGGTTCGATGCGATTGCAGTACCCGCCCAACGTGCGGATCATCGAGGTCCCCTGCACCGGCAAGGTGGACATCATGCACCTGCTGATGGCCTTTGAGTACGGGGCCGACGGGGTCATCGTGGTGGGCTGCATGGAGGGGGACTGCCACTATAGCGCCGGCAATCTCTACGCCAAGAAACGGGTCAACCGGGTCAAGGAGATCCTGGACAAAGTCGGCGTCGGCGGCGAACGGGTGGCGATGTACAACCTGTCTTCCGGCATGGGAGGGCGGTTCGCCGAGATCGTCCGGGAGATGACCGAAAAAGTGATGGAACTGGGTCCCAGTCCCATCAGAGTTGCGACAGGAAAGGCCACCAGGCCCATTGCGGAGGTAACCACATGATAAAGGCAGTGCCCAAACCGTTGGAAGAAATCCTCGACCAGGTCAAGGACTTCACCAAAGTGCTGATTGCCGGCTGCGACGGCTGCGTCACCGTGTGCGAAGCCGGCGGCTTGAAAGAAGCCAAGGTGCTGGCCTCGGCCCTGAGGCTCTACTTCACCCAGGCCGGCAAGCAGGCCCAGGTTGACGAAACCAGCCTGACCCGCCAGTGCGAAAAGGAGTACCTGGCGCAACTCTCCGACAAGATGGACGGCTACGACGCCGTGGTCTCCCTGGCCTGCGGCTCGGGGTCCAGTACCTGGCGGAGATGTACAACAACAAGATCGTCTACCCCGGGGTGGACACCTGTTTCATGGGGGTCAACGAGGAGCGGGGGCTCTATTCCGAGCGCTGCCAGGCCTGCGGCCGCTGCATCCTGGCCGAGACCGGCGGCATCTGCCCCATCGCCCGCTGTTCCAAGCGCATGCTCAACGGCCCCTGCGGCGGCTCCGACAAGGGCAAGTGCGAAATCAACAAGGATATCCCCTGCGGCTGGGAGCTGATCTACGAACGGCTGAAAACCCTGGGGCAGCTGGACCGCTTTGAGAAACCCGTGGATCCCAAAGACTGGACCACTTCCCGGGACGGCGGACCGCGCAAGATCGTCAGAGAGGATTTACGGATATGAGCGTCGACGACTCCCAGCAAACTGCAGAAGATGATCGCCTCGGGCCACTTTGCGGTCACCTCCGAGGTCGGTCCGCCCCGGAGCGCCGATGGCGCCGTGATCGAGCACAAGGCGCAACCTGATCAAGGATTACGTGGACGCCATCAACGTCACCGACAACCAGACGTCGGTCTGCCGGGTCGTGCAGCCTGGCCTGCCTGCATCCGCCTCAAGCTCATGGGGCTGGAGCCGTGTCTTGCAGATGGTGACCCGGGACCGGAACCGCATCGCCCTCCAGAGCGATATCCTGGGGGCCGCGTCCTTCGGGATCAACAACATCCTCTGCCTCACCGGCGACCACCAGCACTTCGGGGACCACCCCAAGTGCGCCAACGTCTTTGACCTGGATTCCATCCAGCTCATCCAGACCGTGAAGATGATGCGGGATGAGGGCAAGCTCCTGGGCGGCTTCGAATTTGAGGTGCGGCCCCAGATGTTCATCGGCGCCGCGGCCAACCCCTTCGCCGGGCCCAACGTGGCCATGCGGGTGTCCCGGCTGGCCAAGAAAGTGGCGGCCGGGGTGCAGTTCATCCAGACCCAGTGCATCTACAACATGGACAAGTTCAAAGAGTTCATGAAAATGATGGTGGACCGGGGTCTGCATGAAAAAGTGGCCATCCTGGCGGGGATCACCCCCATGAAAAACGTGGGCATGGCCAAGTACATGCAAAAACGGGTGCCGGGCATGGACGTGCCCGACGACATCGTCAAGCGCATGGGCGGCGTCCCCAAGGAAAAGCAGGCCGAAGAAGGCATCAACCTGGCCGTGGAGCAGATCGAGGAACTGAAAGAAGTGGAAGGCGTCCGGGGCTTCCACATCATGGCCATCGAATGGGAAGAGAAGGTCCCGGAAATCGTGGAACGGGGCGGCCTCTATCCCAGACCCCAGTTGGCGCTAAGACCGGGGAGAGCCAGAAAAATTCGCCAAATCCACAAGAGGCCTCATGAGCCTTGTAATTTATCCATTTTGAGTTCATAATGGCAGATACGATCATCATGAAAGGGGAGGTCTCATGTCTGCAAAGTACATACTGATCGTTGACGACGATCCGGATCTGGTGGAAACCGTATCCATGATGCTGGAAAGTCCAAGGGCTATGAGGTGGGGAAGGCCTACGACGGGATCGAAGGCGAGGAAGCCATCAAGAAGCGCCGTCCGGACGTATTGATTCTGGACGTGATGATGCCCAGAAAGAACGGCTACCAGCTCTGCAAGGAATTGAAATCCAACAAGTGGACCCAGGAAATCCCCGTCATCCTGCTCACCGCGGTGGGCGAGGCCGTGCCCACCACCAGCTACAGCCATGCCGAGGGGATGAGCGTGGAGGCCGAAGACTTTATTCCCAAACCCGTGGATGCCGCCACTCTGGTGGAAGCGGTGCAAAGATTACTTTAACCATTTCAAGGCATGACTCCGACGAACTTTGGAAAAATTCGACCGGATCAGGATAGGTGGCCTTAAAGTCCTGGAGGAGGGCGCCTGCGTGGTGTCCTCCTCCCCGTTGGAGGAGAACCGCCTGGGCGCCTTCGGTGTGTGCGCCCCTGGCCCAGACAACGCATCAACCTGACCTTTTTGACCCACGTGGCCGGCGATCGCGAGGTGCTGTGCACCGCCAGCCACAACGGGGAAGCCGCCTTAACCCTGCTGCAGATCCCAGGCCGACCCCGGCGGCTCGCTGGCACTTGCAGCCGGGCACCTCGATCCTGGCCGTTTACCCCCACGACAAGCGCCCCGAAGTCATCGGCACCTTCATCCGGAGCCTGGCCCGGGCCCGGGTGGTGATCCACGGCCTGGCCAGTTCCCCCTCCGCCATCTCCGCGGTGCTGTCGTCCCGCCGCATCAAGCCCGCGGTGGAGCAGTTGTTCGAGCATTTCATCTTCCCGGGCTTCGCCTCCCCCCAGGAATTTTTTTCGGCCCAGGCCCCGCCCAAGGAATACCTGGAGAAGGTGGTGGCCACCTACCAGGAGAAGGTCAACAAGGTCTATTGGATTATCCCCCAGCCGGACCTGGACCTCTGGGGCATGAGCATCGCCACCGCCGACATCCTGGCAGGCTTTGCCGACGCCCTGATGGAGATGGGCGAACTGGGCCTGGCCATCCCGTTTCTGGTGGCCCTGCCGGGACTCGGGGGCAAGGAATTCATCCTGTCGTTTTCACACCGCCCGGCGCCAACCCGGCGGGGAGACCAGGGCAGCGAAGTCCGGCGGATTTTGAAAAGCCACCTGCCGGATCTCCGGCCCATGCGCCTCACCCCGGTGGCGGGGATTTTTCTCCACGGCCCCCATTTCGGCGACCGCTACGGCATCGCCCACACCCTGGTGGCGGCCCTGGCGCAGGCCCATATCACCCTGCTGGCCCTGAGCTGCACCATCTCGTCCATCTCGCTGATCATTCGCCAGCACGAACTGGCCGCGGCCCAGGTCATCCTGGGGAACACCTTTGCGGCCCCGGTGGAATGCGCCCCGGCCGCGGCGAGGGGCTGAGGTGAGCTGTGTTCTTAAAGTCTTGTAGGTCGGTCCTAGCGCCACTGAGCCGGGCACTAGGTCGCACAGGCAGATGCCTTGCTACCGAATTCATGAACTGCCTGACTTTGACTTCAGTAGGAGCTTGGGACGATACTCTCGCTCCATGCCGGCGGGAAGGAACGGGCCATGAAATCAGAGCATGACGCCCCTCCGAGCCGACCCGAGGCGCCGCCGGCGTTGACCGGGGCCGCCGCCGTGCCGGTGGAGTTCCTGGGTCCGCTCCTGGCGGAGTTCCCCGATCCGGTGGTGGTCACCAACCGCGACCGGGAGGTGGTCTTTCTCAACTGCGCCGCCCAGAAACTCTTTGGCGAGACCCTGCGTCCGGGGGACCCGTGCCCCATCTGTGCGGAAATTCCCCGCCTTGACCGGGGACGGCAGGGTGCGTCCCGGTTGACGCGCGTGCCCCAAGCTGGGCGAGAGCTTCAAGGAAGTCCCCGTCCTGCTGAAGGCGCGCTGGCCCACCGGCGCTCCCCTCACCCTCACCGCCACTCCCATCCGGGGCGCCGATAACCGGAAGGCCGGCTGTTTCATCCTCATCCGGGAGCACGCCGATTTGCTGGCCCACCCGGTGATGGCAGCAGCAGATGGCCACCCTCTCCAGCATCCTGGAAAATTTCCCCATGCCCTTCTTCATGGTGGACCCGTTTCTGGTGGTCACCCACATCAACGAGCGCATGGAGAAGCTCACCGGTTACACCCGCAGCGAGGTGGTGGGCCGGATGACCTGCGGGGAGTTGCTGAATACCGTCCAGTGCTATACCTGCGATTGCGTCCTCAAGCAGGTCATGGACCACAAAAAGCCCATCTCCGGGGTGCGGCGGGTGGTGCGGACCCGCAACGGCCGGGAGGTTCCGGTGACGGTCTCCGCCTCCATCATCACCGACCCCGAGGGCCGGGTCATCGGCGGCTTCGAGGCCGTGCGGGATATCACCCCCGTGGTGGAAGCGGAACAGAAGATCGATCTCCTCACCGAGTTGACCCGGGAAGGCACTGCTGATGGCGGATGAGAACCAGCGCATCATCTTTGCCAACACCCGGATGGCGGAAATCCTGGATATCCCCAGGAGCCGAGCTCATCGGCATGCACCTGGGAGAAGTGCTCACCCCCCAGCATCTCCACATGGCCCAGGAACTGGCCAGCCTGGTGGACCAGGAGGATCTGCAGCAGGAGACCCAGTTCTGCAGCATCCTGGACAAAACCGATAACGAGGCCCACGTCCCCCGGGTCTTCGAAACCTGCATGGCGGTCTCCCGCCTGGGGGATAAGATCATCACCTGCCTGTACCTGCGGGACCTCACCAGCCGCATTCTCATCGAACGGGAACTCCAGAAGACCAACGCCTTTTTCACCAACATCATCCAGAACTCGGTGGACGGCATCGTGGTGGTGGACACCAAGGGGGTGCCCCTGATCTTCAACGAGGGGGCGGAACGGATTCTGGGCTACACGGCCGAAGAGATGATCGGCAATGCGGAGAATTTCCGCCGGTTCTATCCGGTCGGAGTTGGCCGCGCGAGATGATGCGGCGGATGCGCAGCGATGAATACGGGCCGCCGGACAAGTTGAATACCACCCGGATGACCTTTATCAATAAAAATGGCGAAGAGGTGCCGGTCAACTTTTCCGCCACCATTATCCGGGAGCGGGGCGCAAGAGGTCGGCAGCGTGGGCATTTTTTCGGACCTGCGGGAAATCCTCAAAGTCCACCAGGAATTGGAGGCGGCCCAGGCGCAACTGGTGCACAGCGACAAGATCGCCTCCCTGGGGAGGATGTCCGCCGGGGTGGCCCATGAAATCAACAACCCCCTGGCCGGCATCCTGATCTACGCCGAACTCTTGCAGCGGGACCTGGCGGCCGATGCCGCCCACCGGGAAAATATCGAGGTGATCATCAACCAGACGATGCGCTGCCAGCAGATCGTGCACCGGCTGCTGGACTTCAGCCGCCAGTCCCTGGGGGAGCAAAAACTCTTTGACGTCAACGACATCATCCACCGCTGCGTGGAGCTCATCAGCCACCAGGCCTTTTTCCACAACATCAAGGTCATCCGGGAACTGGACCCGTTTCTGCCTCAGATCGTCGGGGACCCGGGCCAGTTGCAGCAGGTCTTTACCAACCTGCTCCTCAACGCCGCGGACGCCATGAACGGGCAGGGGCAGATCACCATCGCCAGCCGGCCCATGCCCCAGGGAGACGGGATCATTTTGACCTTTACCGACACCGGCTGCGGGATTCCCCCGGAGATCCGGGACAAGATCTTCGAACCCTTTTTTACCACCAAACCCCCGGGCAAAGGCACGGGCCTGGGGCTGTCCATCGTTTACGGGGTGATTCAGCGGCACGGCGGCACGATTGACCGCCGACAGCCCCCGGGGAGGCGGGACCACGTTCACCATCAGGCTGCCCCTGGAGGCCCGGGACCAGAAGGCCGGCGGCTGAGATGGCTTCGAAGAATGAGCGTCGATACCGAAGTCAGTCCGAGGCCGCTCGAGCAAGGAGGCGCCTGAGCAATGATACTCATGACTGTCCTGCCGGGGCCGGCTCCGGATATGCTGAGCGGCTGAGCGGCCATTAGGTTACGACTATGGACGAGCAATACACGATATTGGTGGTGGACGACGAAGAGGTGCTGCGGCTCGGGTGCAGCCGGGTGCTGGGCAGCGAGGGCTACCGGGTGACCACGGCCGCCAACGGCCAGGAGGCCCTGGACCAACTGGCCGCCGAGCCGGTCAACGTGGTCCTCTGCGACCTGAAGATGCCGGTGATGGGGGCCCTGGAGGTCCTGGAGCAGACCTCCGTCCTCTACCCCGGACATCCCGGTGATCATCATGACCGGCCTGGGCACCGTGGCCGACGCGGTGGAGTGCATGAAAAAGGGGGCCTATGACTTCGTCACCAAGCCCTTCAGCATCGACCACCTGTGCCTGGTGGTCAAACGGGCCCTGGAGAAGCAGCTCCTGGAGCAGCAGACCCGGCAACTCCAGGAGGAGCAGGCCCGGAACCTCTACAACCTGGCCATGGAGCAGAGCCGGATGCACACCATCGTCAACTGCATGGCCGACGGGGTGCTGGTGACCAACCGGGAGGGCGAGGTGGTGCTGTGCAACTCCACCCTCATGCAGCTCCTGGGCGTGTCAGGCGCCGCCGCCCCACCCCGGACCCCTGCAGGCCTATGTCGACGACCGCGACTTTCAGGAGGCCATCGAGTCCCTGTTGGCGGGCGGCAACCCGAGTGAGGCGCAGGTTCATCGCCCAGGAGCTCTGCCAAAACCGCATTCACCTGCGGGCCCTGTCGGCCCCGTTTTCCGGGCCGGACAGCCAGGTGCTGGGCACGGTCACCGTATTTCACGACGTCACCCACTTCAAAGAACTGGATGAAATGAAGAACGATTTCGTGCGCATGGTGTCCCATGAACTCCGGTCCCCCCTGGCCGCCATCAAGCAGCAGCATGCCGTGATCCTGGACGGTTTGGCCGGGGAGCTGACCGCAAAAGCAGCGGGAGCTGCTCACCCGGGCCCATGCCAAGATCCAGGGTTTGCTCGACCTGATCAACGACCTGTTGGACGTGGCCAAGATGGAAGCGGGTTACGGGCAACTGGAGCAGGTGCCCCTGGATTTGCGGGAAATCCTGCAGCGAGCTGGTGGAACTCTTGCGGGAGCAGGGCCGCCAGCCAGCAGGTCACCCTGAAGCTGGCGGTCCCCGACGGACTGCCTCTCATCCAGGCCGACCGCCGCAGCATGGAGGAAGTCTTCGGCAACCTGGTGAGCAATGCCATCAATTACTCTCCGGATGGGGGCGAAGTCAGGATTGCCGCCATCTCCCGCGGGGACTACCTGGAAGTCGTGGTGCAGGACCAGGGCATCGGCATTGAGGCGGAGGAGATCCCCAAAATTTTTGACAAGTTCTACCGGGTCAAGAGCCCCAAGACCCGGCAGGTGATCGGCACCGGCTTGGGCCTGGCGCTGGTCAAAGGGCTCATCGAGGCCCACCGGGGGTCGGTGGACGTGGACAGCGAAGTCGGGGCGGGCACCACCTTCCGGGTCAAACTGCCTACGGTCGGGTGCGGCAAAGGGTGTGGATGCAGGAGAGTGAGGTCAACCGGCAGATCCTGGTGGTGGATGATGAAGCCGCGGTGCGCACCGGCATCGCCCAGGTTTTGTCCCAGCAGGATCTGGCGGTGGCCACGGCCGCCGATGCCGCCCAGGCGCTGGCCCATCTGGCCCGGCAGCCGTTTGCCGTCGTCCTTTTGGACATCAAGCTGCCGGACATGGACGGGGTGCAGTTGCTGAAACACCTCCGTCAGGATTTTCCGGACACCGAAGTCATCATGATCACCGGTTACCCCACCATTGCCGGGCGCGGTGGAGTGCATCAAGCTCGGGGCCCTGGACTACCTGGTGAAGCCCTTCCGGATCGAGGAACTGGAAGCGGTGGTGCAGAAGGCCCGGGATCACCTCACCCAGAAAAGCCGGCGGGCCGCGCCTGAACCGGAAGCAGCCGGCGGCCTGGGCCTGGATTTTATTCTGGGCCAGAGTCCCGCCATGCGGCGGGTTTTCGACAAGATCAAGCGGGCCGCGCCCAGCGACAGCACCGTCCTGCTCACCGGGGAGTCCGGCACCGGCAAAGAGCTGGTGGCCCGGGCCATCCACCTGCTCAGCCCCCGGGCCGGGACCAGGAATTCGTCCCGGTGGACTGCTCCGCCCTGGTGGAGACCTTGTTGGAAAGCGAGCTCTTCGGTCACGTCAAGGGCTCTTTCACCGGGGCCCTGCAGACCAAGCACGGGCTCTTCGAACTGGCCAACCACGGGACCTTTTTCTTCGACGAGATCAGCAACCTGAGCCTGAATATCCAGGCCAAGCTCCTCCGGGTGATCCAGGAGCGGGAGTTCATGCAGGTGGGGAGCCAGAAACGCATTAAACTGGATATCCGCATCATCGCCTCGTCCAACCGCGACCTGAACGAAGCCATCAAGGCGGGCACCTTCCGGGAGGACCTCTACTACCGGCTCAGCGTCATTCCCATCCATTTACCCCCCCTGCGGGAGCGCACCGGGGACATCGCCCTGCTGGTGGATCACTTTCTCCGCAAGTACAGCCAGAAAGGCCACCGGGAGGTTACCGGGATCTCCAGCCAGGCCATGAAATTGCTCAGTGACTATGGCTGGCCGGGCAATGTCCGGGAACTGGAGCACACCATTGAACGCATCGTGATCCTGGAAGATGGGGCCATCATCCAGCCGGAACATTTGCCCAGCTTCATTTCCCAGCGTCAGGGTGAGTTCCAGGCCTTCTCCGATGAAAACTACTCCCTGGAGGAGTTGGAAAAACGCTACATTCAATTCATCCTGCGCCGCACCAAGGGCCGGCGCCAGGAAGCCGCCCGCATCCTGGGGATCAACCGCAAGACCCTGAGCCACAAGATCGAGAAATACCGCCTGCGGACCAACTGGTAGGGCGCGTCTCAGCGGCCCGGAGCCTCCTAATGTCACAATCCATGAACTCTCTGGGAATCCATGGTTATCCGGTTGAGCGCCAACCGGTATGACAACCCCCAGGTGTAGCCGGGTTGGAAATAAGGTTGGAAACCAAAAAAGAGGGGTTAGGCCATTTGACCTAACCCCTTGATTTCATTGGCGGGGACGACGAGACTCGAACTCGCGACCTCCGGCGTGACAGGCCGGCGTTCTAACCAACTGAACTACGCCCCCGGATGACTTAGTTCAAGGTTCAAGGTTGAAAGTTCAAAGTTAATGGCTGCAAAAACTTTGGAACCAAACCTTGAACTTTGAACCTTGAACCTTGAACCAAAAACTGGTAGGCGGAACAGGGCTCGAACCTGTGACCCCCGGCTTGTAAGGCCGATGCTCTCCCAGCTGAGCTATCCGCCCGCCCCGGTAATATTCGCTTATGGAGGCCCCGCTGTCAAGGGGTATATGACCTTCCAGGCAGCTATCGGTGAGCCCAATCGGTCGTTCCGCTTTCTTTTGACGCTATGAGGAGAAATGGTGCGCAGAGCGCACCTACAGCACTGCGCCAGGCCATCCAATTTCTCGAGGATAGGGTAAGGCCAGATGCATTTTACCTTTTCGCCCTGACGCCTTTTCCCCTTGATTATCTAATGCGGCCTGGATCTCGGCGCCGGGCGGTTCGGCCGGTACATAGACCGCCTCCGGGGCCACCGGCGGCGGCACCGGCTTGAACAGGCTGTCCGGATCGTCCAGCACCAGGGCCGTCTTCAGGACCTCGTCCATGTGGTCCACGGGCACCAGTTCCACCGCCTTGAGGATCCGGGCCGGGATCTCTTTGATATCCTTTTCGTTGTCCCGGGGGATGAGCACCGTCTTGATCTGGTGGCGGTGGGCCGCAATGATCTTTTCCTTCAGGCCGCCGATGGGCAGCACCCGGCCCCGCAGGGTGATCTCCCCGGTCATGGCCACGTCCCGTTGCACCGGAATCTTCAGCAGGGCCGAGACGATGCAGGTGGCGATGGTGATCCCGGCGGACGGCCCATCCTTGGGGATGGCGCCTTCCGGCACGTGGACGTGGATGTCGATCTTGCGGTAGAAATCCGGCGGCAGCCCCAGGCGTCTCGGCCTTGGAACGCACATAGCTCAAGGCCGCCTGGGCCGACTCCTGCATGACTTCCCCCAGTTTGCCGGTGATCAGTGAGCTTGCCCCGGCCCGGGCATGACCACCACTTCGGTGTGGAGGAGTTCGCCGCCGAATTCGGTCCAGGCCAGCCCGGTGGTGAGCCCGACTTCGTCGGCTTCTTCGGTGCGGCCGAAGCGGAACTTGGGCACCCCCAGGTATTTGGGCACCGATCTGGCTGCTGACCTTGACCTGATGGTCTCTTGCCCTTGGCCGACCACTTCCCGGGCCACCTTCCGGCAGATGGAGGCGATCTCCCGCTCCAGGTTGCGCACCCCGGCCTCCCGGGTATACTGCCGGATGATGGTGAGAATGGCGTTTTCGGAGAACTGGATGTTCTCCTTGGTCAGGCCGTTGGCGATGCACTGCTTGGGGATCAAGAACTGCTCGGCGATGTGGAGCTTCTCCACTTCGGTATAGCCCGGCAGCCGGATGATCTCCATCCGGTCCTGGAGCGGCGGCGGGATGGAGTAGAGAGTGTTGGCCGTGGTGATGAACATGACTTCGGACAGATCATAGTCCACGTCCAGGTAATGGTCGTTAAAGGCGAAGTTCTGTTCCGGGTCCAGGACCTCCAGCAGCGCCGCGGAGGGATCGCCCCGGAAATCCGTGCTCATCTTGTCCACTTCATCCAGGCAGAAGACCGGGTTGTTGGTCTTGGCCTTTTTGAGCGACTGGATGATCTTGCCGGGCAGCGCGCCGATATAGGTGCGCCGGTGGCCGCGGATCTCGGCTTCATCCCGCACCCCCCCAGGGACAGGCGCACGAAATTCCGTCCCATGGCCCGGGCCACCGACTTGGCCAGGGAGGTTTTGCCCACGCCCGGGGGCCCCACCAGACAGAGGATGGGGCCTTTCATCTTTTTCACCAGGCTCTGGACCGCCAGGTATTCCAGGATGCGCTCCTTGGGCTTTTCCAGGCCATAGTGGTCTTCATCGAGGATGCGTTCGGCCTCTTCCAGGTCTGTGCTTATCTTTGGTCTTTTCATGCCAGGGCAGGGACAGCAGCCAGTCGATGTAGTTCCGGACGACCGTGGCTTCCGCCGACATGGGGCTCATGAGCTTCAGTTTCTTCAGCTCGTGCTTCACCTTGGCGGTGGCCTCGGCGCTCATCTTCTTCCGGCGGATGCTGCCGTTCCAGTTCCTGGATCTCGCCCTTGAAATCCTCCTTTTCCCCCATCTCCTTCTGGATGGCCCGCATCTGCTCGTTGAGATAGTATTCCCGCTGGGTCTTTTCCATCTGCTTCTTGACCCGGTTCTTGATGCGGGATTCGATCTGGAGGATTTCATTTTCCCGGTTGACATAGCCCAGCACCTGTTCCAGGCGGCGGGAGGCATCCAGGGTTTCCAGCAGGCCCTGCTTTTCATCCGCCTTGATGGACAGATGGCCGGCGATGGTGTCGGCCAGGCGGCCCGGGTCATCCACCCCGACCAGGCTCTGCAAGGCTTCCTGGGGGACCTTTTTGTTCAGCTTGGCATAGGTCTCGAACCCGGCGATGGCGGTGCGGCGCAGCGCCTCGGTCTCGGGATTGACCTCCCAGGACTCCAGGAGTTCCTCGGCCTCCACCAGGAAGAACTGGGATTGGGCAGAAACTGGCGGGCGATGGCCCGGCTCTTGCCTTCCACCAGCACCTTGACGGTGCCGTCGGGCAGCCGCAGGAGCTGGAGGATGGCCGCCAGGGTGCCCAACCGGTGAATCTCGCTCTCCCGGGGTTCGTCCTTGCGCGGGTCCTTCTGGGTGCACAGCAGGATATATTTTTCCTGCCCCATGGCATATTCCAGGGCATGGATGGAGCGTTCCCGCCCGATAAACAGCGGCACCACCATGTGGGGGAAGATGACGATATCCCGCAGGGGCAGCATGGGCACGGTGAGCAGATTGCGCTTGTCCCCCTCACCTGTCGCCGCGGTTTTTGGGTAATCGGAAGATCATTGTTGCACCGCCATCCCGGGCTTATCCCAGGCAACGTCCTCCGCGGTCCGGTAGGTGAAAATCGGCGCGGCATGTTTGATAATGAAGTCCTCGTTGATCAGGCATTCCTGCACGTCTTTCAGGGAGGGCAGTTCATACATCAAATCCAACATGGCCCGTTCCAGGATGGCTCGCAGCCCCCGGGCCCCGGACTTGCGCTTCAGGGCCTCCTTGGCCACCGCCTCCAGGGCGCCGTCGGTGAATTTCAGGTCGACCCGGTCCAGTTCCAGGAGCTTCTGATACTGCTTCACCAGGGCGTTCTTGGGTTCCTTGAGGATGCGCATCAGGGCGTCTTCATTCAGTTCATCCAGGGTGGCGATCACCGGCAGGCGCCCCACGAACTCAGGGATAAGCCCGAACTTCAGCAGATCCTGGGGCTGCACCTGGACCAGAGTTTCCCCCAGGGGACGCTGGTTCCGGCTCTGGATGTCGGCCCCGAACCCCATGGACTTGCGGCCGATGCGGGCCCCGATGATGTCCTCCAGGCCGTTGAAGGCGCCGCCGCAGATGAACAGGATGTTGGTGGTGTCCACCTTGATGAACTCCTGCTGGGGGTGCTTGCGGCCGCCTTTGGGAGGCACCGACGCCATGGTGCCCTCGATGATCTTGAGCAGGGCCTGCTGCACCCCTTCCCCGGAGACGTCCCGGGTGATGGAGGGGCTGTCGGTCTTGCGGGCGATCTTGTCCACTTCGTCGATGTAGACGATGCCCCGGGAGGCCTTTTCCACATCGTAGTCCGCCGACCTGGAGCAGGTTGAGGATGATGTTTTCCACATCCTCGCCCACGTAGCCGGCCTCGGTCAGGGTGGTGGCGTCGGCGATGGTGAAGGGCACGTTCAAGATGCGGGCCAGGGTCTGGGCCAGCAGGGTCTTGCCGGAGCCGGTGGGGCCGACCAGCAGGATGTTGCTCTTCTGGAGCTCCACCCCGTCCAGGTCCACCCCGGCATTGATGCGCTTATAGTGATTATAGACCGCCACCGACAGGATCTTCTTGGCCCGTTCCTGGCCGATGACGTACTCGTCGATCTGTTTCTTGATGCTCGCCGGCTCGGGAATCGACAGCCGGGCGTGTTTGGCTTCGTCCTTCTCGTACTCTTCGGCGATGATGTCGTTGCACAGTTCGATGCATTCATCGCAGATATAGACGCCGGGGCCGGCGATGAGCTTCTTCACTTCGCCCTGGCTTTTGCCGCAAAAAGAACACAACAGGTCGGCACTCTTGTCGGTACCGCGTTTACTCATATACGATTTTCCTCCCCAAACCCCGAAAAAGAAGCGGTTCGAGGGTTTGGCTGGTCTGCTTCGTCGCCGCCGTTCATGCCTTGCCTGATTACATCGGCACCGGGCGGCTTTTTCTTCAGCGTCTGATCAGGCGCTTACTCCTGATGCCGGGCGGGAAAGAGCATCCCCGGTTCCCGGTGGGTGATGACGTCGTCAACCAGGCCGTATTCCTTGGCCTGCTGGCCGGACATATAAAAATCCCGCTCCGTATCGTGATTGATGCGTTCCATGGATTGGCCGGTGTGTTTGGCCATGATCTCGTTCAACTCTTCCCGGAGGCGCAAGATCTCCCGGGCCTGGATGTCCACGTCCGTGGCCTGGCCCTGAAAGCCGCCCAGGGGTTGGTGAATCAAGATCCGGGCGTGGGGCAGGGCAAACCGTTTGCCCTTGGCGCCCGCGGCCAACAGCAGCGCCGCCATGGACGCCCCCTGGCCCATGCACAGGGTGGCCACCGGGCTCTTGATGTACTGCATGGTGTCGTATATGGCCATCCCGGAGGTCACCAGACCGCCGGGGGAGTTGATGTAAAAGTTGATTTCCTTGTCGGGATCCTCTGCCTCCAAAAACAGCAGTTGGGCGATCACCAGGTTGGCGACATCATCATTGATGGCCGTCCCCAAAAAGATGATCCGGTCTCTCAGAAGCCGGGAATAGATGTCGTAAGCCCGCTCTCCCCGGCTGCTCTGCTCCACTACCATGGGAATTAACTGCATTCTACTCCTTTTCCTCCTGCCGGCTCCGCGGCCTCGGCGGCGGCGGCAGTGATCTCGGCTTTATCCAGCAACAGTTTCATGGTCTTGTCGTCCAGAAGCGTCCGCCGGAGGGCCCCCAGCAGATCGTGTTCCTCATAAAACTTCTTGATCTCGGCCACGTCCCGGCGGTTGTTGACCGCGATCCGGGCCAGGGCGGCATCCATTTCGGCTTCGTCCACCGCCAGGTTCTCCTGGTCGGCGATGCGGGACAGCACCAGCCTGACCCGCACCCGGCGCTCGGCCATGGGTTTCATGACCTCCAGCATCTTGGCCGTGTCCATGCCGGCCGTGTTCATGCCGTGCTGGCTGAAGCGGTCCATCTGGTCCCGCAACATGTTCTCTTGTTCCTGGGTGATCAGGGAGGGCGGCACCTCAAATTGATGGCGGGCCAGCAACCGGTCCGACACCTGGTTTTCCAGGTAGGCCTGCCGCTCCCGTTCCTTTCCCTTAATAATATCCTCTCGCACGGCGGTGCGCAAGTCGGCCAGGGTTTGAAAGTTGCCCCCCAGGTTCTTGGCGAAGGTGTCGTCCAGTTCGGGCACCACTTTCTCTTTCACTTCCTGGACCTTCACCGCGAAATCGACGACCTTGCCGGCGATGAGGGGATTGGCGAAATCATCGGGCAGGGCCACGGGGAAGCGCGGCTTCGGCTCCGGCCTTGAGGCCCAGGAGGTTGCGTCTCGAACTCGGCGTTGAACTTGCCGCTCCCCACCTCCACGTAGGTGCCTTCCGACTTGCCGCCTTCCACCGGCTGCCCGGCGAAGTGGGCCTGGTGGTCCAGGACCACGAAGTCCCCCTCCTTGACGCCCCGGTCTTCCGCCGGGGGTTTCAGGAGGGCGTTGGCCTGCCGGATCTCCTCCAGGCGGGCCTCCACCTCGGCGTCGGTCACCACCACTTCCGGCGCCTCGAGCGTCAGGCCCAGGTAGTCCTCGGCGGTAAACTCCGGGGCGACCTCCAGCTCCACGCTGTAGCAGTAATCCTCCCCGGCCACCACCGGCGGCACGGGCTCCGGCCAGCTCAGGTTGATGGCTTCCAGGCCCTTGTCCTTCAGGGCCTCTCCCAGGGAGCGGCGCACCAGGGTTTCGGACACATCATGGTCGATCTCTTTGTGGTAATACATCTCGAGGATGGACCGCGGCACCTTGCCCGGCCGGAAGCCTTTGACTTTGGCCTGCTTCCCCAATTCCCGGTAGGCCCGGTCCACTTCCTGGGTCACCTCGGTGGAGGGGACCTCGATCTTTAATTTCCGTTTGACTTCGCTGAGATTCTCGATCTCCACCTTCAAGGCGCTTTCGGTCATCTTCTTAGCTCACAATCTTCCGTTAATTTAAATTTTTATAAGCGTTCAGGAGGGCATGCCCCCGGTCTGACTCTTCCCCGTCCAGGTGTGCGAGAGGGGGGACTCGAACCCCCACGGTTTACCCGCTGGACCCTAAACCCAGTGCGTCTGCCAAATTCCGCCACTCTCGCAACGTTGGCGATTCATCTAATAAATTTATTAACTTTCCCTGCTTAAGTCAACCGTCTCCCCGCCGGATTTCGTCTCTACCGTTGTTTCTTGGCGAGAATCATGATATTTATAATATCCAATAATCGTAGCCGCTGAATAGGGAGCAAGCGTTACGGTGAATCATCGCCGACATGGATAACGAGTGATTCCTGCGCAATAAGAAGAGTTTTCCGTACCCTATAATGTTTTCGCATGCTTCCCAGGCTACGCCCCGTACAATTGCATCAACACGCGTTGGGGTCGTTATCTCCGGGTTGATCACCGAGTATGGAATGTCCAGGCAGAAAGGACGAACTGAAACACTGCGGGACCGCTGGCCGTAACCCCCAAGACTGGTGTGGGACCAGGTGGATCAGGCCGAACGGGCGGCCATCTTCGCCTACGGCGACCATTACAAGACTTTTTGGACCGGGCCAAGACGGAACGGGAGGCGGTGGTGGAGATCGAACGCCAGGCCAAGGCGCTGGCTTTGGGACTGGACCTGCCGGCAGAGGCCGGCCCCGGGGTTATTATAATTACCGGGGCAAGAACATCGTCCTGGTGGTCCAGGGCCGCCGGCCCCTTACCGAGGGGCTGCGCATGGTGGCCTCCCACATCGACTCGCCCCGCCTGGACCTGAAGCAGTACCCCCTCTATGAAGACACGGACCTGGCCTTTTTGAAGACCCACTACTACGGCGGCATCAAGAAATACCAGTGGCTGGCCCGGCCCCTGGCCATCCACGGGGTGGTCCTCAAGGCCGACGGCAGCCGGGTGCAGCTCACCATCGGCGAGGACCCCCATGACCCGGTCTTTTCCGTGCTGGACCTCTTGCCCCACCTGGCCCGCAAGACCGATGGACAAGAAGGTGTCCGAGGCCTTCGAAGGGGAAAAGCTCAATGTCCTGGTGGGCTCCCTGCCCCTGGGGGACGCCGAGACCAAGGAGCGCGTCAAGCTCCACCTCCTGAAATACCTGGAAGACCATTACGGCATCCAGGAGGAGGACCTGATCAGCGCCGAACTGGAGGTGGTGCCGGCCGGGCCCGCCCGGGACCTGGGCTGGGACCGCAGCCTGGTGGGGGGCTACGGCCAGGATGACCGGTCCTGCGCCTACGCCGCCCTGGCCGCCCTCCTGGACGTGCAGGAGCCGGAGCACACCTGCCTGGCCCTGTTCTACGACAAAGAGGAAATCGGCAGCGAAGGCAACACCGGGGCCAGGAGCTTCCTCCTGAACGAGATCGTGGAGATCCTCCTGGAACGCCAGGGAGAAAGCCCCCAGGCCCGGCGCCGGGTGCTCATGGCCAGCAAGGCCCTGTCGGCCGACGTCACCGGGGCCCTGGACCCGGATTTCCCCGAGGTGCACGAAAAGCGCAACGCCGCCCGGATGGGCTACGGCGTCTGCTTCCACAAATACGGCGGCAGCGGCGGCAAGTATTCCACCAGCGACGCCAATGCCGAGTATGTGGCCTGGATCCGGAAGATCTTCCAGGAACACGGGGTCGTCTGGCAGGCGGGCCAGTTGGGCAAGGTGGACGAAGGCGGCGGCGGCACCATCGCCAAGTACCTGGCGGTGTACGGCATGGAGATCATCGACTGCGGCACGCCCTTGCTCTCCATGCACTCGCCCTTTGAGGTGGCCTCCAAGGCCGACCTGTACATGACCTTCAAGGCCTTCCAGGCCTTTTTCAAGGCGGGTGAAGCTGACAGCACTTGACGCTGGCGGTTATACTCGATTCGTAGGGGCGGTGTGCTACACCGCCTCTACCCACTCCACTTGCGGCTGAGCCCCGGCCCGGGCTTGCAACTTCGCGCAAAAATGGTACCCTTAAAGTACTTCGGCTTCAACCTGCCTCGGGAACGACAACATGGGCAAATTCTTCTCCCGCTTTAAGAAAGATCCGGTGGACCCCGCGGTCTCATCCCTGGGGAATCTGGCCAATTTTTACAGCCTGCTGATCTTTCTCATCGCCATTCCCTTCGTCCTCATCATCGCCCTGGTGTGGCTCACCGGCATCCTGGGCTTCAGCGCCTGGATCTTCGCGGGGTTTGCCGGGCTGTGCGCCTATATCGTCTGGCGCCTCTACCGCCGCTGGGGGACTCAAGGCCAAGATGGCGGCCCAGACCGGCGACTTCCAGGACCTGATGCGGGAGGCCACCCAGAGCGGCAAGGACGTGGAAATCTCCCTGATGAACGGGGTTTTCACCCTGCGCTACACCGGGGCCCACCGCCTGACCCAGGCCAGCCTCCCCGCGGGGCGGCCCCAGCCCCTGGCCCTGGCCGGCCCTCTCACCCTGGAGGCCGAGGCCGCCGACCCCCACGCCTGGCTGCCGCCGGAACGCCTCCGGGAGGAACTGGAGGAGTTCATCAGGCTCCGGGACGAAGGCGTCATCAGCCCCGAGGAATTCGACCGCATCAAGGCCAGCCTGCTGCAGCGGATGTCCGCCTGAAACACCTGCGCCCGCCCGCCATCCCGGGTCCCCTGGCCGATTTTTCCCTAAAAGAGTCTTGAAATTATACGCTGGACGTATAACATATAATCTGGTAGGGTAATGAATGATTATAAGTTTCCGCGACAAGCGGACCCGCGCCTTTTTCGAGGGCGTTCGGGTTAAGGCGTTCCAGGGATTCGAGCGGCAAGCCATGTTGCGGCTCGACCGCCTGCACGCGGCTGACCGTCTGATGGCGCTGAACACGCCCGGCAACCGGCTTGAAGGGCTCAAGGGGGATCGCCAAGGCCAGTACAGCATCCGCATCAACGATCAATGGCGGATTTGCTTTGCCTGGCCGGAAGGCTCTCCGGGGCCGCTTAACGTGGAAATCGTGGATTACCATTAGGAGGTGACTTATGGCACGGCTTATCATCCATCCAGGGGAGCACCTGGCCGACGAGCTGAAGGCGCTCGGCATGAGTGCCAACGAGCTGGCCAAAGAATTGGGGGTGCCGACGAACCGGATCACCGAGATCATCCGCGGCAAGCGTGGCATCTCGGGGGATACGGCCTTGCGCCTGGGCCGGTGGTTCGGCACGGGGCCGGATATCTGGATGAACCTGCAAAAAAACTACGAACTGCGGCTGGCGGCGCAGGCAATCGGCGAGGCCCTGCAAAAAATCCCTCAGCCTCACGCGGGCGCCAAGACGAGCAACGATTATGCAGCCGTAGCCCCTTCCGAAAACAGCCGGGGACAACTGTTCCACATTTTCATGCTTCGTGGTGCTCCCGGGGAAGCTATGGGACGTTAGCCTGCGTCGGCACAGGCTGAAAAGCCGGTGCCACCCTTTGACCACAATCCGGTATCACACCTCCGGGGTGGCCGCTTCGGGGCGGATTTCCTCGGTTCCCAGGGCGAAGGCCGGGCCGGAGGTGAGCGCGCCCCCTTCCCAGAAATCCCGGCGATAGCGGTAGTAGAGGTGGAGGCGCACCAGCCCCCGGGTCAGGCGGCGCAGGGCGTCGTCCGCCAGGCTGTCCAGGCAGGATTGCAGCAGGGCCAGGAAGGCCCCGGGCAGGTAGAAGCCCTCTTTCCCTATGCTCCCCTGAAAATCCAGGCGAAAGCCGCCGGCGGCGAACTCGTAGAACTCCGCCTGGTAAGACTTGACCGCGGGCTGGCCGGGCTCGGCCGCCAGTTTCAATTGGCCCAGGGGCAGGCGGGGCCGCCGGGGCGGGCCGTCGCCGTCCAGCACCCGGTCGCAGACCTGATCCAGGAAGCGGATCAGTTCCCGGGCCACCCGGCCTTCGTTCAATTCCGCCAGTTCATAGAGGATGCGGGCATAAACCAGGAGGATCAGGGGGACGGTGTCGGCCTCGGGGGAGTTGCTGCTCAGCCACAAGATCTGGGGGGTAACCTGGTTCTGGGGGGAGAAGTCGACGCGCACCGTGGCCTTGTGGAGACCCCGATCCTGGCGAAACCGCTCCAGCAGGCGTTTAAACATGAGTTCGCTAGCTTATGGCCGATGGCGTGGCGTTTGGACCTGCACCGCGGGAGCCTGCCGTGCCTTAAGGCCGTCCGCGAGCCGGCGCCACCTGGGGGCCCGCCCCGCCGCCAGCCTGAAGCTCCCGAAATAATTAGGTAAAAACTCTAAGACCTGTTTACCATACCGAATGACAGAGAGAAAGTCAATATTTTCCCCGGCTCCGCGTCACCGCCAGGCCCAGGAAAATTACGGTTTACATACCCTGCAAGATATTTTATAAATAATCGATAAGCTAAAAAATGAGGATTAAACCTTGAGCCCTGCACCCCCGGCGTTGCCTAAAGGAATACCCGACTGCCTGAAGAAAAGGCAACTGCTCAACGACAAGGTGTTGAGCCCCGACTTATGCCGGGAGTATGGCCAGAAGTTCCTGGAGTTGGGCTGGCGGGAAGATGCCCTGGAGTTCTTTCAAAAAGGGGGCATGGCGGACGAACTGGAAAAGCTCAAGGCTTACTGCCTGGAAACGGGAGATGCTTTCCTGCTGGGGCGCCTCGGCCACCAGGCGCCGGAAGACTGGCGCCGGCTGGGCGAGCGGGCCCTGGCCCTGGGCAAGCTCCATTTTGCCCGGCGGGCCTTCGAGATCGCCGGCGATGACGATAAAACCGCCATGGTTGCCGGCCTGATAGCCGGACAGGCCACGGCCGCAGACAGTTAACTATGGCTGCTCTGGATTACTACCGTATCTTGGGGGTGAAGCCCAACTGCACCCTGGAGGAAGTGCGCCGGCGTTACCGCGTGTTGGCGCGGCGGCACCACCCCGACCTCAACCCCGATGATCCGGAAGCTGCCGCCCGCTTCCGTCTGATCGCGGCCGCATTTGAGGCCATCCAGGCGGCCAGGGCCCAGGCCAAGGCCAAGGGCCGCAGCCGGAGAAACGCCGCCAATTATCGGCAACCCCGGTTTACCGGCAAAGAACAGGTCTTTGAAGAATTTTTCGGCATCTGCCAGGATGGTTCCACCCCTGTCATGGTCGGCGGGGGCCGATTTCCGCTATGACCTGGAAATTTCCTTGGTGGCGGCCATCAAAGGCATGGGGACCGTCATTCAGGTGGACCATCATCCGCCGTGCCGGCCTTGCGGGGGCACCGGGTTGGCGGCGGGCACCGCCTACCAGGAGTGTCCGGATTGCCAGGGCCGCGGCCGCCGCTTCGGGGGGCCGGGGCTCCTGCGGTTCGGTCCCGTGTGCGAGCGCTGCCGGGGGCGGGGGAAAATCGTGGCCGTTCCCTGCCGGCACTGCGGCGGTGCAGGTTGGCGCTCCCAGTCAAAAGGAATACCACCTGCGGATTCCTCCGGGCACCCAGGACGGCGCCCGTTTTCGCATTATGGGGGAGGGTGGGGCAGGTTTTCTGCATGGCCCCCGGGGCAACCTGTTAGTGGTGATCCATGTGGCCCCGCATGATTTTTTCACCCGGGTGGGCAACGACATCCACTGCAAGGTCGAGGTTTCTTTTGCCGAGGCCGCCCGGGGCTGCGCCATCCGCATCCCCACTCTGGATGGCTATCAGTGGGTCAATCTTCCCCAGGGCACCCAAAGCGGCTGGTCTTGCCGGTTTCTCGGGGCGGGGGCGCCGGGGACTCCCACGCAACCGCCGGGTGATCAGGTGAACGAGGTCATCGTCACCACCCCGCAAAACCTCAGTCTCCAGCAGCGGTCGCTCCTGAGGGAGTTGGACCGCCTGGAGCCGGGGCAGTTGGACCGGGCCGGCCATGAATAGCTTCACCCATCTGGATGAGAAAGGGCAGATGCGCATGGTGGACGTGGGGGACAAGCCCGAGACCCTGCGCCGGGCCACGGCTGCCTGCCGGATCGTGGTGGGTCCCAAGGTTTACCCCCTGCTCCTGGCCGGGCGCCTCCCCAAAGGGGACGTCTGGGCCGCGGCGAGGCTGGCCGGCATCATGGCCGCCAAGAATACCTCCCAGCTCATCCCCCTGTGCCATCCCCTGCCCCTGACCGGGATTGACCTGGAATTTATCCCGGAACCCGGAGGAGTGGGCGGTGGCCATCCGGGCGAAGGTCAGCACCTGCGCCCGCACCGGGGTGGAAATGGAGGCCCTGACGGCCGCGGCGGTGGCGGCCCTGACGATATACGACATGTGCAAGGCGGTGGACCGGGGGTTGATGATTACCGGAGCTTGATGCTCCTGGAAAAGAGCGGGGGCGCCAGCGGTGAATACCACCGGGTTGCGGCAGCCCCAGAAATTATTTTGCGCAGGCCGGAGTTGAGTAATGGAACCTGAACGACTGGAATATTTCCGCACCCTTTTGCAAGAGCGCCTGGAAGAAATCTTAGGAGAAGCCGACAAGACGCGCAATGACATGACCGGCGTCACCGCTCCCTTCCCGGACCCCACGGACCGGGCCACCCTGGAGACGGATCGGAACTTCACCCTGCGGATCCGCGACCGGGAACGGAAATTGATCAGCAAGATCAGGGAAGCCCTGGACCGGATCGATGCCGGCACCTACGGTTACTGCGACCTCTGCGGCGGCGAGATCAGCCGAAAAGCGCCTCAAAGCCCGGCCGGTGACCACCATGTGCATCGCCTGCAAATCCAGGGCAGGAGGCCCTGGAGCGGTCCCGGGGCCAGTAACCGTTTGCCTGGCGCCAATCCTTCGTGGTCATCAGCCGACCGGGTGAGGTGCGCTGCCCTCAACCGGAAAAAGAGACAGCATCATCTACCCGCGGCGCCATTCCTTCCATGACTCACCCCCTTGATCTCAAAGAATTCACCCTCCCCGAACTGGAGCAGCTCATGGCCGCCTGGGGCCAGCCGGCCTTCCGGGCCCGGCAGCTGGTCAAGTGGCTCTACAAAGGCGTCGGCGCCTTCGAGGACATGACCGACATCGCCCGGCCGTTCCGGGCCGAGCTGTCCCGGCGGGCCCGGATCAGCGGTCTTCGAGGTGGAGCAGGTGCAGGCGGCGGCGGACGGCTGCCGGAAATTCCTGTTCGCCCTGGAAGACGGCAACCTGATCGAATCGGTGCTCATCCCGGAAGAGGGCCACTATACCCTGTGCCTGTCCACCCAGGTAGGGTGCGCCCAGGGATGCCGGTTTTGTCTGACGGCCCGGCGGGGCCTGATCCGCAACCTGACGGCCGGCGAGATCGTCAACCAAGTCCTGGCGGTGCGCCGGGAACTGTCCGACGGGCTGCCCCTCACCAACCTGGTCTTTATGGGCATGGGGGAGCCGCTGGCCAATTTCCCCGCCCTGGTGCGGGCCCTCACCGTGATCACCGCCCCCTGGGGGCTGAACTTCTCCCCCCGGCGGCTCACCGTCTCCACCGCCGGGTTGGCCCCGTTCATCCCGCGGCTGGGCCTGGAGGCCCGGGCCAACCTCACCGTCTCCCTCAATGCCCCGGATGACGAGACCCGGAGCCGGATCATGCCCATCAACCGGCGCTATCCGCTGCAAGAGCTGCTGTCCGCCTGCCGGGCCTTCCCCCTGCCCCGGCACCGGCGCATCACCTTTGCCTACGTGCTCCTGCACGGCATCAATGACGCCCTGGACCAGGCCCGGCAACTGGCCCGGCTGCTCCGGGGCTTTCGGGCCAAAATCAACCTGATCCCCTTCAACCGCCACCCACGCCTGCCCTATGAGCCGCCGCCGGCGGCGCGCACGCTGGAATTCCAGGAAATTTTGCGGGAAGCCAATTATACGGTGTTGATCAGGGAGAGCCGGGGGCAGGAGATCAACGCCGCCTGCGGCCAACTGGCAGGAGAAAAATCCGGGCAGCCAACCGGCTGAGGGGCGACCACCCGCCTTTAAAGCATCAGTCGAAGAGGGGGCCGATTCACCCGGGACGGACCATGGACCGGGTCAGGCCGGGATTTTCTGGGGGCCTGGATCAGAGGCGGTCTTGACTGCCGGGTTTCCTGGCCCCGGTCATTGGGTTCGACTCCAGGGCAGGCTGCCGGCGGGCATGCCCTACTGCTTCCGGGCGGTCCACCGCCTGACGGTAATCCCGTTTGCCGATGCCGATCAGGCGGTCACTTTTGAATACCAGGGGGGTGTAGCCGTTCCGGACGGTGTTGCTCTCGTCGAAGTCCATGCTGTGGGTCAGGTAGAAAAAGACGGTATAGTGGCCGCCGCGGTAATCCCCTGATTCCGTGGTCCCGGGCGGTCCCATGATGCCCAGCACTTCCGACTTGGTCATGCCAAGCTTCACTTCATTCAGGCGTGGACGTAGCTGGACCACATGCCTTTGTCGACGCCTCGCTCAGCGCGGGCGGCGGGGCCAGGTCGGCGTCGGGCGCGTGGCGCAGCGCACGCTGCAGATGCGCGTCGCGCGGATCGTCGGACGAGGCGCCTCGCTCGTCATTGCCAGGGTCGTGGTTCATGCCAGGTCCGCCGCGCTGAGGTAGGCGCCCATGCAGGTGCGCAGTTTGCTCATCGCGTAGCGCAAGCGGGTCTTCGCGGTCTCGAACCCGACTTCGAGCGCGGCTGCGACCTCGGCGATGCCCAGTCCGTCCTCATGGTGCAGCAGGAACGCACTGCGCTGCGCGAGCGGCAACTGCTCCAGGCAATGCAGCAGCCGCAACCCGGCGCGGCGCCAGAACGCCAGTTCATCGGCCTGCGGTGCGGCGCTTGCCGGTGCCGGCCAATGCTGCCAGGCAGCAGGGTCGGGCTGCCAGGGTTCGCCGTCTTCGGTTTCAAACGCGTCCAGCGCCACCTCGCGGCCACTGCGGCGCAACAGGTCGATGGCACGGTGGTGCGCCAGCGTGAACAGCCAGGTTCGAAACGCCGCGCCCTGCGGCGCCCAGGAGGAGCGCGCGTGCACCACGCGCAGCCAGGTGTCCTGAAACACCTCGTCCACCTGGGCCGTGAGGTGGCTGCCCAACAGGCGGCGCACGAAGCGGTACAGAGCGCCCTTGTGGCGCGCATACAGAGCCTCGAAGGCCTTGGCGTCGCCTGCGGTGTAGGCGGCCATCAGGTCTTCATCGGTGGGCTCGGTGATCGTCACGGGGGTAAGTCAGTGGGGCAGAGTCCCGATTGATACGTTCCAGGCCGAGACTGAGGGTGAATTCGACGCGATTGCCGCGCAAAGGGGCATTTCCCGACTCCGGTCAGGAAGCCTCGCTGCCGCGCAGCACCCGCAAGATCTCCTCGCCATAAGCATCGAGTTTCTTGGAGCCCACGCCGCTGATCTGCGCCACGTCGCCCAAGGTGGTCGGCTTGTGCCGCGCCATTTCTGTCAAGGTGGCGTCGTGGAACACGACGAATGCCGGCAGGTTGTGGGCGCGTGCGACTTCGGCGCGCCAGGCTTTCAGCGCGGCGAAGCGTTGTTGAGCTCGCTCGTCCAGCCCGGCTGCAACGCCGCGCGGTGCGCCGGCCTTGGAGCCTTTGTCGGCCTTGTCGCCCTTCGCACCCCGACTGCGGCGCGCGCCGTCGCCGCGCTTGGGCGATTCGTCGGCAACGCGCAGCAGCAGCGTGACATCGCCTCGCAGCACCTCGCGCGAACTCTCCGTCAGCTCGAAGGTGTTGAATTCGCCTTCGGTTCTCAGGTGGCCCAGCGCAACCAACTGGCGCAGCACGCCGCGCCAGCGTGCTTCGCTGACGGCGGCGCCGATGCCGAACGTGCTCAACTGCTGATGCCCGAATTGCGCGACTTTGTCGGTCGCCTTGCCGCGCAACACGTCGATCAGGTGGCCTGCGCCGAAACGCCGGCCACGGTCTTGATGGAAGCGGTAGACACAGCTCAGCGCCATGCGCGCGGCTTCCGTCGCGTCCCAGGTGGCGGGGGCTTGCAGGCAGTTGTCGCAATTGCCGCAGGGTTTGCTGGCTTCGTCGAAGTAGCCCAGCAGCCGCACGCGCCGGCAGTCGTGCGCCTCGGCCAGCGCGAGCAGCGCGTCGAGCTTGCCGCGCTGGCGGCGCTTGAATTCCTCCGCCGCCGGGCTCTCGTCGATCATGCGGCGCTGGTTCACCACGTCGGCCAGGCCATAGGCCATCCAGGCGTCGGCGGGCAATCCATCGCGGCCGGCGCGGCCGGTCTCCTGGTAATAGCCTTCGATGTTCTTGGGCAGGTCCAGGTGCGCGACAAAGCGCACGTCGGGCTTGTCGATGCCCATGCCGAAGGCGATCGTCGCGACCATCACGACGCCGTCTTCGCGCAGGAACCGGTCCTGGTGGCGGCGCCGCACATCGGCGTCCAGGCCGGCGTGGTAGGGCAGCGCGCTGATGCCTTCGTCGATCAACCAGGCGGCGGTCTCGTCCACCTTCTTCCGGCTCTGGCAATAGACGATGCCGGCGTCGCCCTCGTGTTCGTCTTGCACAAAGCGCAGCAACTGCTTGCGCGGCTCGTCCTTTTCGACAATCCGGTAGCGGATGTTCGGCCGGTCGAAACTGCTGATGAAAATCTTCGCGTCGTCCAGCGCCAGGCGTTCCACGATGTCGGCGCGCGTCAAGGCATCGGCGGTCGCGGTCAGCGCGATTCGCGGTACCTCGGGGTAGCGTTCGTGCAGCACGTTGAGCGCGAGGTAGTCTTCGCGAAAGTCGTGGCCCCATTGGCTGACGCAATGCGCCTCGTCGATCGCGAACAGGCTGAGCAGCTCGCGTTCCTGCAGCGAATCGAGTTGCGCCAGGAAGCGCGGCGTCGTCACGCGCTCGGGCGCGGCGTAGAGCAACACGAGTCGCCCGCTCATCATTTCGCGCTCGATGCGTTGGGTTTCTTCGAGCGTCAGCGTCGAATTCAGGAACGCCGCGTGCACGCCCAGTTCCTCGAGCGCGCCCACCTGGTCGTGCATCAGCGCGATGAGCGGGCTCACGACGACCGTGACACCGCGCTCGCGACGATGCCGCAGCACGGCGGGCACCTGGTAGCACAGGCTTTTGCCGCCGCCGGTGGGCATCAGCACCAGGGCGTCGCCGCCACGGCTCACATGTTCGATGATCTGCGCCTGCGCGCCGCGAAACGTGGCGTAGCCGAAAACCTGCTGGAGGATGCCGGACGCGGTGCCGGCGGGTTGGATGTCGGACGCGAGCATGGGCGGTTCAGAGGGGAACGGAATGTTACGCGACGTGCTGAGTTCACGATCTGCGCCGTCGTGAAGGCGGGCGAATGTGCCGATAGAGGGTTCAGAATGTGGGCCCTCGCCTCACCCCGCCGGGCCTTTGTACCGGAGCTTTGCCGAATGACTCGACTCTCGCGCCACCTGGATCCGCTCAGCCTTGCCGCCGTGGCCCTGTTTGCCGTGTTCGCCGCAGCGACCCCGGCCGACTCATCGGCGCAGCCGGTGGCCGCCGTGCGCAACGTGACGGAGCGCCACTTCGGCGTCAGCGTCAACGACCCGTACCGCTACTTCGAGAACAAGACCGACCCCGACGTGGTGAAGTGGATGAAGGCGCAGAACGACCACGCGCGCGACACGCTCACCAGGATTCCCGGCCGCCAGGCACTGCTCGACAGCATCGTGCGCTACGACGCGTCGGTGTCGGACCGGGTGACGCAGGTCAAGCGGCTCCCCGGCGAAATCTACTTCATGGAGCGTCGTGGGGCGAACGACAACCAGTTCAAGCTGGTGATGCGCCAGGGCCTGGGCGGCAAGGAGAAGCTGCTGATCGACCCGCAGGCGCTGGAAAATCGCACCCGCAAGCCGCACGCGATCAATTGGTTCAGCCCGTCGCCCGACGGCAGTCTGGTCGCTTTCGGCATGTCCAAGCAGGGCTCGGAAGCGGCGGTGATGAGCATCCTGAACACGCGCGGCGGGCGCACGCTCGGCGCGCCGATCACGCGCGCGGACTTCGGTGGCGTGGACTGGTCGCCCGACGGCAGGGCAGTGGTGTTCAATCGCCTGCAGGCCATGGGCAAGGGCATGGCGGCGACGCAGAAGTACCAGAACAGCCAGACCTATCTGCTGCGCATCGGCTCGCCGCCGGCGTCGGCCAGGCCGGTGTTCGGTACGGCGATCAAGGGGCTTGGACATCGGGCCGGCGGAAATCCCGACAGTGAATCTGACGCACGACGGCCGCTGGGCGATCGGCACCGCGTACAACGGCACGCAGCGCGAGCTCGGCGTTTTCATCGCGCCGCAGCGCAGCGTGCTTGCCGTGAAACCGCAGTGGAAGCGCGTCCTGGCTGCGGCCGACGCCGTGACGAGCGTGGCCTACTTTGACAACACGCTCTACATGGTGAGCCACAAAGGCGCATCGCGTTCGCGCGTGCTCGCGCTGAACCTGGACACGCCGAACATCCAGGCCGCGAAAGAAATCATTCCGGAGTCGGAACAGGTGGTCGTGAACGTCGCCGCCGCCGCCGACGCGCTGTACATCGAAACGCGCGACGGCAATGTGAAGCGCCTGTACAAGCGCGCCTACTCGGCGACCGCGACCGCAGTGGAGGTGGCGCTGCCGGTGCAGGGTTCGTTCGAGCTCGCCGGCGAAGGCGTGACTCCGGCCGACCCGCGATTGAGCGGCGTGACGATCGACCTGCAAAGCTGGACCCGCGCGCGCCAGGTCTACAGCGTGGCGGCGGACGGCAGCGTGAAGAACACCGGCCTGCAACCGGCCGGGCCGTTCGACGCGCCGGCCGACATCGTGGCCACCGAGGTGAAGGTGAAGAGCCACGATGGCGCGATGGTGCCGCTGTCGATCATTCACCGCAAGGGCGTGCTGCTGGACGGCAGCAACCCGACGCTGCTCTACGGCTACGCCGCTTACGGCATCACCGAGGAGCCGTTCTTCAGCGTCGGCCGGCTCGCTTGGCTCGACGCCGGCGGCGTGTTCGCCGTGGCCAACCCACGCGGCAGCAGCGTCTACGGGCAAGACTGGTACAAGGCCGGCTTCCAGGGGACCAAGCCCAACACCTGGAAAGACTTCATCGCCTGCGCCGAATACCTGATCGCCGAGAAGTACACCCAGCCGGCGCGGCTGGGCATTCTGGGTGGCAGCGCCGGCGGCATCCTGGTGGGGCGGGCGATGACGGAGCGGCCGGACCTGTTTGCTGCCGTGATCCCCGCAGTGGGCGCGCTTGACGCTGTGCGTTTCGAAACCACGCCGAATGGCGTCCCGAACATTCCCGAGTTCGGCAGCGTGAAGACGGAGGCCGGCTTCAAGGCGTTGCTGGCGATGAGCACCTACGCCAACATCAAGCCCGGCACCGCGTACCCCGCCGTGCTGTTGACGCATGGCGTGAACGACCCCCGCGTCGAGGTCTGGCAAAGCACCAAAACGGCGGCGCGGCTGATGGCCGCCACGACGAGCGGCAAGCCGGTGCTGATGCGCCTGGACTTCGATGCCGGCCACGGCATCGGCGACACGAAGAGACAGCAGTTCGAAGAGCGTGCCGACATGTTCGCTTTTCTGCTGTGGCAGATGGGGGCGGCGGGTTTCCAGCCCTGAAACCGCTGGACGTTCCTTTGGGCGCGCCCGAACAAGTCTCGACCACGGAGTTGCAGCGCCGTCTCCCCCTTCGGTGGGAGCTGGAAGCAGCGTATTCCCCACTTCAGCGGGGCTGGTGCGCGCGGGGGTCAGGACGATAATGATTCCGACCCAAACCCCCGGAGCGAGACCATGGCCTCAGTCAACAAAGTCATCCTGATCGGCAACCTCGGCAAAGACCCCGAAGTTCGCTACACGCCCAACGGCAATGCGATCTGCAACCTCACCTTGGCGACGAGCCGCAACTGGAAATCGAAGGAAACCGGCGACAAGGTGGAAGAGACGGAGTGGCACCGCGTCGTGATGTACGACCGCCTGGCCGAGATCGCCGGCGAGTACCTGAAGAAGGGCCGTCCGATCTACGTCGAAGGCCGGATCAAGACGCGCAAGTGGCAAGACAAAGAGGGTGTCGACCGGTACACCACGGAAATCATCGCCGAGGAGATGAAGATGCTTGGCAGCCGCGAAGGCGCTGGCGGCGGCGCAGCTTCCGACGAAAGCACGCCTTCGGGTTTTGGCGAGCGGCCGGCACCGGCGGCCCGGCCTGCGGCTGCGGCGTCGCCCGCAACCAAGCCCGCGCCGAAGTCGGCGAGCGGCTTCGACAACATGGACGACGACATTCCGTTCTGACGTGCAGTCGGTGCGCGCCGCGGGTTCGCGGCGCGGCCTGTATGGCGTGCCCGGACTCAGACCGCGCCGCCGCGCGCGACCCACTTGGCCATGGCCGCTGCTTGTGCATCGCCGCTGGCTTGGGCCTGCTGCTCCAAGCCATCAACGACGCCTTGCCGGTCGACCGCATCGCGGTTCTGGCTGACTTTCCACTTGCCCTGCAGCGCGGTCAGCTCGATTTCGATGCCGACGATCGCGCGCAGCATCGTCTCGATGTAATCGGCCGGCGCGTCGCTCACCGCCCAGGGCACGGGGCGCGCCGCCTCGTGGGTCAGCGTGAGGCGCTCAACGATGCCGCGCACCCAGGTCGCATCGTCGTGCACGCGCAGTGTGCCGCGCGCCTGCACCGTCACGTAGTTCCAGGTCGGCACCACTTTGCCGATGGCAGCCTTGGTCGGGTACATCGAAGGCGAGATGTAGACCTGCGGGCCTTGGAAGACGACCAGCGCCTCGACCTCGGTGCGCGTCTCGCGCCATAGCGGATTGGCACGCGCCACATGGCCGCGCAGCGTGCCCAGAGGCGCGGGTGTGGCGTCGATCAGAAACGGAATCGGATTGGCCTGCAGGCCAGCGTCCGCCAGCGTGATCAGCATCCCCAGCGGATGCGCCCGGATCAGCCCTTGCAGCGGCTCGACGCGAGATTCCTTGAAGTGGTTCGGCAGGTACATCGCGAACATTATGACGAGGGGCGGCAAGGCGAACCGCGCCGCCGCGCCGCTCCCAGTCTCAGGGATGATTCGCATTGCCCGGGCCGCAACATCCGGGCACAGTGATACGCTTCACGCCCGCAATGGATTCGCGCAAGGCGCGGTCCCATCGACAAACACGTGCCCAGGAGGCCTTCATGAAATTCTCTCCGTCGCAACTGACTGGCGCCGCAGCTCTGCTGTTGGCTTTCGGCCTGGGCAGCGCCCAAGCGCAGACCACCCTCACCATGTCGAGCTGGGTCGGCCCGACCCATGCGCTGACACGCGACGTGCTGGGTGGCTGGGCGGCCGCCGTGGAAAAGGCGACGCAGGGGCGCGTCAAGCTGCAGATGCTGCCGAAGCACCCGTCGGCGCCCCCGGGAACGTTCGACGCCGTTCGCGACGGCTTGGTCGACGTGTCCTACGTGACGGCCAGCTACACGCCGGCGCGCCACCCGCTGCCGCTGCTGGCCGAGTTGCCGGGCGCGGGCGGCACGGCCGAGATCAACTCGGTGGCGTTCTCGCGCATCCACTGGAAATACCTGCACGCGGCGAATGAGTACAAGGGCGTCAAGCTGCTCGGCGTGTTCACGCACGGCCCGGGCCAGATGTTCACCGTGAAGAAGCAGATCAACACGGTGGCTGACCTGGCGGGCATGAAGATCCGCAGCGGCGGCGGCATCTCGGAAGCGTCGGCCAAGGCGCTCGGCGCCTCGCCGCTGGTGAAGCCCGCGCCCGAGTCGTATGAACTGCTGTCGTCGGGTGTGGCCGACGGCACCTTCTTCCCGTCCGAATCGATCAAGAGCTTCAACCTCGACAAGGTGGTCAAGTACGCCACCTACTTCCCCGGCGGTTTCTACTCGTCGTCGTTCGGCTTCTTCATGAACGAAGAGAAGTGGAACAAGCTGTCCAAGCAAGACCAGGACGCCATCACTTCCGTGTCGGGCGAAGCGCTGGCGCGGCTGGCGGGCAAGGCGTGGGACGCGTCCGACAAGATCGGCATCGAAGCGCTGAAGGCGGCGGGTGCCACGATCATCGAAGCCAATCCGGCCTTCGTCGCCGACGTGCGCGCGCGCACCGCGCCGCTGGTGCAAGACTGGATCAAGTCGGCCAACGCGAAGGGCATCGACGGTGCCAAGGTGGTCGCCGAGTTCCACGAAGAACTGAAGAAGGTCGCCGCCGGAAACTAAGGGCACGGCGGCGGTTGCCGCTCGGCGCCAGGCCATCGCGATGTTCACGCCGAAGCAACTGACCGACAAGCTGGAGACCGCCTTGGGCGCGGCCGCGGCATTCGTGCTGTTCGCGATGATGTCGATCACCGCGGTCGA
The DNA here is from genome assembly GCA_963791595.1 of uncultured beta proteobacterium. Classification (GTDB taxonomy): domain Bacteria; phylum Pseudomonadota; class Gammaproteobacteria; order Burkholderiales; family Burkholderiaceae_C; genus JAEMQF01. Next base: position 39,612 of record CAWBTF010000016.1, read on the forward strand.
CGTCATCGGCCGCTACCTGTTCAACAAGCCGCTCACCGGCGGCTTCGAGCTCACCGAGATGATGCTCGCCGCGCTCATCTACTGCGGGTTGCCGCTCGTGTCCAAGCGCCGCGAACACATCGTGATCGACACCTTCGACCCTTTCATGTCGCGCGAGGTCAAGCGCGTTCTCGACGTGCTGGCCGACATCGTCTGCTTCCTCACGCTGAGCGGCATCGGTTACCTGATCTTTCGCCGCGCGCTGCGCGTGGCCGAGTATGGCGACACGACCAGCGTCTTGAAGCTGCCGCTCGCGCCGGTGGCGTATGCGATGGCCGTCATGATCGTGATTGCCGCGCTGATCCACCTCGTGCTGATCTTCATTCCGCATCGCGAGGATGAAGGCAAGACGATCATCTGAAGTCCGCGACCCGGGGCCCGATTCAGAAATGACAGAAGCCTTGTGCGGCCTGGGCCTGATGATGCTGCTCGCGTTCCTGCGCGTGCCCATCGCGCTCGCGATGGGCCTGGTGGGATTCCTCGGCCTGTGGTGGATGAAGGGCCTGGGGCCGTCGATGGCCTCGGTGACGACGGTCGTCTACGAGTCGGGCTTTCAGTACACGCTGTCGGTCGTGCCTCTGTTCATCTTGATGGGCAACTTCGTCACGCGCGCCGGCATGTCGAAAGAGCTGTACCGCGCCGCGTACACCTTCGTCGGCCATTTTCGCGGCGGGCTGGCGATGGCCACGGTGATGGCCTGCGCCGGGTTCGGTGCGATCTGCGGTTCGTCGATCGCGACCGCGGCGACGATGACGAAGGTGGCGTACCCGTCGATGCGCGACCACGGCTATGCCGACACGCTGGCGGTGGGCGTCATCGCCTCCGGAGGCACGCTGGGCATCCTGATCCCGCCTTCCACGATCATGGTGATCTACGGCATCATGACGGAGACGAGCATCGGCAAGCTGTTTGCCGCTGGCGTCTTGCCGGGCCTGCTGGCGGTGCTGCTGCTGTGCATCGCGGTGCAGTACGTCTGCTGGCGCGACCCGGCGGCCGGCCCGTCCGCGGAGCGGGCGACGTGGTACGAGCGCCTGCTTGCGCTGAAAGAAGTGTGGGCGGTCGCGGCGCTGTTCATCATCGTGATGGGCGGCATCTACGGCGGCATCTTCACCGCGACGGAAGGCGCGGGCATCGGCGCCTTCGGCGCTTTCGGTTTCACGCTCGCGCGCCGCGTGCTCACGCCCAAAGTCCTGTTCGACGTGCTGGTGGACAGCGCGCGCACGACGGGCATGTTGTTCATGATCCTGGTGGGCGCGCTGGTGTTCGCGAACTTCGTCAACTTTACGTCGATGCCCGGCGACCTGAAGGCCTTCGTCACGCAGTACCAGATTCACCCCATGGTCGTGATGTTCGCGATCTGCGCCATCTACGTGATTCTGGGCACGGCGATGGAAGAGCTGTCGATGATTCTGCTCACCGTGCCGGTGTTCTTTCCGCTCGTCGTCGGCTTCGGGTTCGACCCGGTGTGGTTCGGCATCATCATCGTCATCGTGGTCCAGATCGGCTTGATCAGCCCGCCGGTGGGGATGAACATGTTCGTCGTGAAGAGCATGCTGAGCGGCGTGTCCACCGCGACCGTGTTTCGCGGTGTCGCGCCGTTCGTCGTGGCGATCGTCGCGCTGCTGGCGATCGTCGTTGCGTTCCCGCAGTTGAGCCTGATCTTGCCGCAGTTGATGAAGTTGTAGGCATGGCGTCGAAAGGCAGCACTTGAACATCGGTTTCATCGGCCTGGGCGTGATGGGAACGCCGATGGCGACGCACCTGGCCAAGGCGGGCCATGCGCTGACGCTGCACGACCTCGACTCAAACCTCGCGGCCAACCTGGCCCGCATGCTGGGCGGCTCCGCGCTCGCGGTGGATTCGCCGGCCGAGGTAGGCGCGCGCTGCGACATCGCGATCACGATGCTGCCCAACGGCGAAGTGGTTCGCGAAGTGACGCTCGGCCAGAACGGGCTCGCGAGCCGCATGAACCCTGGCGCGCTGTTGCTCGACACCTCGTCGGCCGAACCGTGGCTCACGCGCGCGACGGCAAAGGCGCTGACGGCTCGTGGCGTCGCGATGGTCGACGCGCCGGTGTCGGGCGCGCAGTGGGGCGCGCAAGCCGCTGAGCTGGTATTCATGGTCGGTGGCGAGCTTGTCGACGTGCAACGCGTGCGGCCGCTGCTCGACGTGATGGGCCGCGCTGTGTTCCACCTCGGCGGCCTGGGCAGCGGCCATGCGATGAAGTGCATCAACAACCTGATCACCGCGATCACGTTCAGTGCCACCGCCGAGGGCCTGGCGATCGGCAAGTCGTTCGGGCTCGATCCGACCGTGATGACGCAGGTGCTGAACGAGTCGACCGGGCAGTCGTGGATCAGCAAGAATCACATTGCCAAGCGCATCGTCAGCCGCAGCTTCGACGACCCGTTCAAGCTGGAGTTGATGCTGAAAGACATCGGCGTCGCGATGGGTCTGGCGCGCGACGCGCAAATGGCGCTGCCGCTGTCTGGCCTGGGCGAACAACTCTGGCGCGCCGCGGCGCGGCAGGCCGGTCCTGGGGCCAGCATCAGCGAACTCGCGCGCTGGGTCGAGGGGCAGACCGGCGTGACGCTGGCACCCGGCAGCGGCTCGGCCTGATGGCGGAGCCTCCCGCGGGCGGCCCATGGCTCGCGATAGCATCGGCACACACCTTGGATACCCCCTGCAAATGACAAGCCTGCGCCTGAACATCAACGGCCAATCGGTCGCGACCGACATCGAAACCCACACGCTGCTGCTCGACCTGCTGCGCGAAAAGCTGCGCTTGACCGGCACCCACAGCGGTTGCGACACCGCGCAATGCGGCGCCTGCACGGTGCTGCTGGACGACATGCCGGTCAAGAGCTGCAGCCTGCTCGCGCTGCAAGCGCAAGGGCGCAACGTCACCACCGTGGAAGGCTTGGCCGGCGCGGGCGGCCAGCCGCACCCGTTGCAGGAGGCCTTCATGGCGTGTCACGGCCTGCAATGCGGGTACTGCACACCCGGCATGCTGATGGCGGCGAGCGGTTTGCTCAAGCGCGTCGCGCAGCCCAGCGAAGCGCAGATCGTCGAAGCGCTTGAAGGCAATCTCTGCCGCTGCACCGGCTACGTGAACATCGTCGCCGCCGTGCAGCAAGCTGCCGTGGTCGGGAGCGCACGATGAACGCGCCGCTCGAAGTCGGGCGCTTCGGCAGCGGCAAGACAGTGCGCCGCATCGAAGACCCGACGCTTGTCGCCGGCAAGGGCCAGTTCACCGACGACTTGAACCGGGAGCGGCAGGCGCACCTGCTGTTCTTGCGCTCGCCGCACGCCCACGCCCGCATCGTGTCGGTCGACGCGAGCGGCGCGAGTGCGCTGCCGGGCGTGCTGGCCGTCTATTCGGGTGCCGATCTGGTGGCCGCCGGCGTGAAGCCGATCGCTGCAGGCATTCCGTTCCCGCGGCCCGACGGCAACCCGGCGGCGACCGCACCGCGCCATCCGCTCGCGGTGGACCGCGTGCGCTATGTCGGCGAAGCCGTGGCCGCGGTGGTGGCGCAAAGCCGCGACGCGGCGCTCGCCGGTATCGACGCGCTGCGCGTGGAGTACGAGGAACTGCCTGCCGTCGTCGACGCCTTCAGTGCCACCCGTCCCGGCGCGCCGGTGCTGTGCGACGCCGCGCCCGACAACATCGCGAGCGCGATGCGCCACGGCGACGCCGCGGCCGCCGACGCCGCGTTCGCGCGCGCCGCGTACCGCGTGAGCCTCGCCATCGTGAACCAGCGCGTCGCACCGAGCCCGATCGAGCCGCGCGTCGTGCTTGCCGAGATCGAGAGCGAGCGGCTGACTGTCACGCTGTCGAGCCAGATGCCCACCGCGGTGCGCGACGGATTGGTGGCATCGCTGCCGCAATTGAGTGCCGCGCAGGTGCGGGTGCGCGTCGGCGACGTGGGTGGTGGCTTCGGCATGAAGACCGGTATCTACCCGGAAGACATCGTCGTCGCGCATGCGGCGCGCAGCTTGGGCCGCCCAGTCAAGTGGTGCGCGCAGCGCTATGAAGAATTCACCGCGTCGGTGCATGGCCGCGACGTGAACAGCCACGCCGAACTCGCACTCGACGCCGGCGGCTTGGTGCTCGCGCTGCGCGTGCGCTCGCTCGCCAACGTCGGTGGTTACGCCACGGCCACGGGCGTGCTGATTCCGCTGCTCGTGGGGCCGTGGGTGAGCACGAGCATCTATCACATCCCGACGATCGATCTGCACCTGAGCGCGGTGATGTGCAACACCACGCCGGTGGGCGCGTACCGCGGCGCCGGCCGGCCGGAAGCCATCTACATCATCGAGCGGCTGCTCGACGCTGCGGCGCGGCAGATGGGTATCGACCCCGCCGAGCTGCGCCGGCGCAACATGATCAAGCCCGCGCAGATGCCGTACACCAACCCGATGGCGCAGGTCTACGACTGCGGCGAGTTCGAGAAGATTCTTGACCAGGGCCTGGCGCTCGCCGACTGGAACGGTTTCGCGGCGCGGCGCGCGCAGAGCAAGGCGCGCGGTAAGTTGCGCGGCCGCGGCATTGCCACGTTTCTCGAGTGGACCGGCGGCAACAACCTGGTCGAACACTCGAGTGTCAAGGTGCTGCCCGAGGGCATCATCGAAATCACCAGCGCGACTCAGGCAATGGGCCAGGGCATCGCGACGAGTTACGCGCAGCTCGCGGTCGATGTATTCGGCGTACCGATCGAGAAGATCCGCATCCTGCAGGGCGACACCGACCGTGCCACCGGCTTCGGCAGCGCCGGCTCCCGCTCGCTCTTCACCGGCGGCGGCGCGGTGCATGTGGCGTCGCAGCGCACCGTCGAGCACGCGAAGCAGCTGGCCGGCGAGACGTTGGAAGCCGCCGCGTCGGACATCGAATACCGGGCTGGCCGCTTCAACGTCGTCGGCACCGACCTGGGCATCGGCCTGTTCGAACTCGCCGCGAAACAGGGCACGGCGACAATCGTCGTCGACGGCACCGCCACCGCGGGCGCGCCGAGCTGGCCCAACGCCTGCCACATTTGTGAAGTGGAAGTCGACCCCGACACCGGCAACGTTGAAGTGGTGGCCTATGCGTCGGTGAACGACATCGGGCGCGTGATCAGCCCGCAGATCGTGCGCGGCCAGGTCGAGGGCGGGGCAGTGCAAGGCATCGGTCAGGCGCTGTACGAACACGTGGTCTACGACAAGGACAGCGGCCAGCTGCTCAGCGCGAGCTTCATGGACTACGCGCTGCCGCGCGCCGACGTGTTTCGCGCATTCAAGACGGAGTTCGACACCTCGGTGCCATGCCTCACCAACGTGCTGGGCGCCAAGGGTGTGGGCGAGCTCGGCACGATCGGTGCCACGCCGGCGGTCGTGAATGCGGTGATCGACGCGCTTGTCGGCGCGGGTGTGGGCAGCGCCGCACAGCAACTGCAGATGCCACTTACGCCGCAGGTGGTGTGGCGCGGATTGCGAGGCGAGTTCGATCCGGTACGCGTGAGCCAGGGAGGTTGAGAGACTTTCGAGCCTGCCCACCCGTCACGCCAGGTGGGCGCTGACTGCTTTCGGCCCGTTGCTGCCGTTCGCCGCTGCGCGCGGGCCAGCGACTGCGCGAGCGCAGGTGGCCAGGAGCTTCGAGCGAGAACCTTTCGTTCGTACCAGCCCAGCCCACATGCGACCGCGCCCCAGGGCGGTGGCGGCGCCCCCGTTCGCTGCGGCTTCAGCGCCGATCGGCCGCGTGATCGACCATTCGCCCGACTCGGCGCGGCTTGTCGTGATCGGCTCGGCCGCGCTGTTTGGCGACCAGGCGGCGAACCTGATCGGCCAGGCGCTGGGCAACCGCTACCTGCGGCCAGCCGAGTTCGCGCAGAACCTGGTCGACTGGTCCCTCGAAGACCAGGGCTTGCTGTCGATTCGCAGGCGCGCCACTTTCGCCCGCACGCTCGCACCGCTCAGCGCTCAAAGTCAAGCGTTCTGGGAATACGCGAACTACGCGCTTGCGCTGATCGGGCTGCTGGTCGTCTGGGCGGTTCACCGCTGGTCGCGGCGCATCGACGTGCGCCGCCACACCTTGCTGCTGCAGGAGGTCTGAGCGATGCAACGCTGGATACCCTGGCTAGCGGCTGCGGTGGCGCTGCAACTCGCAATGGCCATCGGACTCGGCCTGCGCGGCGACCGGCTGAGCCCGCCCGCCGCGGGCGCGGTGCTGATCGACGCCAAGCTCGACGCGGTGGATCAATTGACGATCGACGGCCCGGCCGTCAAAGATGCGGCTCCGGGCGGCACGAAGGCGGCGCGCTTGGAATTGGTGAAGCGCGACTCGCGTTGGCGCTTGCCCGGCTACCACGACGCTCCGGCCGACACAGCGCGAGTCACGTCGCTGCTGGAACGCATCGGCAAGCTGCAACGCGGCCTGCCGGTGGCGACCAGCGACGCTGCCGCGCAGCGCTTCAAGGTCGGTGACGACGAATACGAGCGGCGCCTCGTCGCGAGCGGCGGCAAGCAAGCCATCGCGACGCTCTACCTCGGCAATTCGCCGGGGGTGCGCAAGAGTTACGCGCGCACTTCGGGGGACTCGTCGGTGTATGCCATCGAGCTTGGCGCGGCGGACCTCAATACGTCGGCCAGCGACTGGTTCGACCAGGGCTTGCTCGCACGCGATGAAAAATCGATCGTGCGCATCGACGTGGCCGGCACCGGTGGCACGGCGTTCACGCTGCGCCGCGCGGCGAAAGACGCCACCCCGGCTTGGCAGGGGCAAGGCCTGCCGGCCGACAGGCCGGTGGAAGCGGCGAAGGCCGACGCGCTGGCGCGCGCGGTCGCGAACTTCCGCGTTCATGCGGTCCTCGGCACGAGCCCGCAAGCCGACTGGCAGCAAGACGCACCGGCACTGCGCCTGACGATTGAGGACGCACAAGGTAAGAGCGTGAACTGGGTGCTCTCCAAACCCAAGGCTGGCGACAGCTACGTGCTCAAGGCCTCGGACCAGCCCGGGTTCCCGGAGGTCAAGGGCTGGTCCGCCAAGACTTTGCTCGACGCGGCGACGGCGGAAAAAATGACCGCCGCTTCGTCGCCGGTGGCTGCCGCCGCGAGCGCCGTCCCTGCGGCTGCTGCGGCAAGCACGCCGCCGGCGAAGCGCTGAGCGAGCTACTGCTCCTCGATCCAGGCGTGCCCGTCGCGCGCGATCAACGCGCTCGACGCTGCCGGCCCCCAAGTGCCCGAGGCATAGGGGCGCGGCCCGGCGCTGTCTTGGCTCCACGCGTGCAGGATCGGCTCGACCCAGCGCCACGCCTGCTCCTGCTCGTCGCTGCGAACGAACAGATTCAGTTTGCCGGCCAGCGCGTCGAGCAACAGGCGCTCGTAGCCGCCGACGCGGTTTTCGGCGAACGCCTTGTCGAAGTCCAGATCGAGCGACACCGGCGACAGCGCCTCGTGCTGGCGTGCGCCCTTGGCCGCGAGCAGGTGCAGCTTCAACCCGTCTTCGGGCTGCAGGTTGATGACGAGTTTGTTCGGCTGGTTCACGCCGGGAAAGATGCTGTGCGGCGTGGGCCGGAAGTTGACGACGATCTGCGCGTCGCGCGCCGCGAGCCTCTTTCCCGTGCGCAGGTAGAACGGCACGCCGGCCCAGCGCCAGTTCTGGATTTCGGTGCGCAGCGCGACGAAGGTTTCGCAGCGGCTGTCGGCGGGGACCTTGGCCTCCTCCAGGTACCCCGGCACCGCCTTGCCGTCGGCGTTGCCGGCGCGGTACTGGCCGCGCACCACGTCGCGCGCGATTGCCTCGGGCGGTGAAGGCCTTGAGCGAACGCAGCACCTTCAGCTTCTCGTCGCGGATCGCGTCGGCGTCATTGCTGATCGGCGGCTCCATCGCCACCATCGTCAGCAGTTGCAGCGCGTGGTTCTGGATCATGTCGCGCAAGGCGCCGGTGCGATCGTAGAAGTCGCCGCGCGTGCCCACGCCCAGGCCCTCGGCGAGCGTGATCTGGATGTTCGCGATGCTCTCGCGCCGCCACAGCGGCTCGAACAGCGCATTGCCGAAACGCAGCGCCATCAGGTTCTGCACCGCGGGCTTGCCCAGGTAATGGTCGATGCGCAGTGCCTGGGTTTCGCTGAACGCGGTGCGCACGACGCGGTTGATTTGCTGCGCGCTTTGCAGGTCGTGGCCGAGCGGCTTTTCCAGCACGACGCGAACGTTCGGCCCGTTCAGGCCGACGTTGCCGAGCTGCTCGCAGATCTGCGGAAACAGGTGTGGGCTGGTCGCGAGGAACAGCACCACGGTGTCGGCGCCGCGCTCGACGATGGCGCTTTTCAGCCCGGCGTAGTGCTCGGGCAAAGCGAGGTCCATGCGCCGGTAGTGCAGCAACTCGGCAAAGCGCGCGAACTCGTCGTCGTGCGGGCGCTTCGCGGTTTCGACCTCGGCGAACTTGTCGCGGATGAAACCACGGTAGGCGGCGTCGCTGCGCTCGTCGCGCGCCACCGAAATGATGCGCCCGCCTTCGGGCAACTTGCCGTGGCGCCAGGCCTGGAACAAGGCCGGCATCAGCTTGCGCCAGGTCAGGTCGCCGGTGCCGCCGAAGAGTACGAGGTCGAAGGACATGGTGTGGGGCTCGCGAGGGTCCAGGCAGGGCGATTCGGGTCGATTGTGAACGATGCAGGTGTCGGGAACGAGAGGGCGCGCGGCGGGCCGCTGTTGGTGCGAGCTGTCCGTGAGCACCATCGGCACGCAAGAGGCGGACCTGCGTGCGGACGGCTGTGCCATCATCTCTGGAATGAACGCACTGACACCGATTCGCTGCGACCGTACGTCTGCCTGGGCCGCGCTTTCCGGCCACTACCAGGCGCATGGCAAGAACCTGAGGCTGACCGACGCGTTCGCGCGCGACCCGGCGCGCTTCGACGCCTTCAGCATCGAGGCGCCGGAAGTCTTCGCCGACTTGTCGAAGAACCTCTTCGACACTGCAACGCAGCAGTTCCTGCTCGACCTCGCGCGCGAATGCGGCGTGGAAGCGCGGCGCGACGCGATGTTCGCCGGTGAGGCGATCAACACCACCGAGGGCCGGGCGGTGCTGCACACGGCGCTGCGCGCGCCGCGCGGGCAGGGGCCTTTCGGCGCCGAGGTGCATGCGGTGCTCGACGCGATGCTCGCCTACGCCGAGACGGTGCGCGACTCAGGGCGCAGCGGCATCCGGCAGGTGGTCAACATCGGCATCGGCGGCAGCGACCTCGGTGCGCAGATGGTCGTGCCGGCGCTCGATGCGTTCGCCCACCCGGAGCTCGAATTCCACTTCGTCTCCAACGTCGACGGCCACGACATCGCACCGCTGCTGAAAAAGCTCGACCCGGCGCGAACCCTGTTCATCGTCGCCAGCAAGACCTTCACGACCCAGGAAACGATGGCCAATGCGCGTGCCGCGAAGGCCTGGTTCCTGAGCGGCGGGGTGATGCAGCACGGCGACATCGCCAAACACTTCGTCGCGACGACGACGAACGTGAAGGCCGCGGCCGAGTTCGGCATCACGACGACGTTCGGTTTCTGGGACTGGGTCGGCGGGCGCTATTCGCTGTGGTCGGCGATCGGCCTGCCGATCGCGCTGGCGATCGGTGCTGCGAACTTTCGCGAGCTGCTCGGCGGCGCGCACGCGATGGACCGGCATTTCGCACAGGCGCCCGCGGCGAAGAACCTGCCGCTGCAGCTCGGCCTGCTCGACGTCTGGTACCGCAATTTCCATGGATTTGCGAGCCGCAGCGTCGCACCCTATCACCAGGGCTTGAAGCGCCTGCCGGCGTATTTGCAGCAGTTGGAGATGGAGAGCAACGGCAAGTCGGTCGACCTCGCCGGCGAGGCGCTGCCCTATGCCACCAGCCCCGTCGTCTGGGGCGAGCCCGGTACGAATGGCCAGCACGCCTACTTTCAGATGCTGCACCAGGGGACCGACGTGATTCCGGTCGAGTTCATCCTCGTCAAACACGCCGCGCACGACTTGGCGGACCAGCAAACCATGCTCTTGGCGAATGGTCTGGCGCAATCGCAGGCACTGATGCTCGGCAAGACGAGCGATGAGGCCCTGTTGGAAAAAGCGCCCACGGCGTCGGCCAGCCTCGACCCGCAAGTCCTGGCGCGGCACCGCAGCTTCCCCGGCAACCGGCCGAGCACGACGTTGCTGCTGGAGCGCCTCACACCGCGTTCGCTCGGAGCACTGATCGCGATGTACGAGCACCGCGTGTTCACCAGCGGCGCACTGTGGGGCATCAACAGCTTCGACCAATGGGGCGTGGAGCTCGGCAAGGCGCTGTGCAACGCGCTGCTGCCGCGTTTGACGAGCGGCGATGCGACGGGGCTGGACGCGTCGACCGCCGGGCTGTTGCGCCGCCTGCGCACGCGATGAAGATCGTTTTCGATTTCGGCGGCGTGCTGTTGCGCTGGCAGCCGCTCGATTTCTTGCCGCGCTTGCTGCCCCGGCGTGCCGTGACACCTGAAGCAACGGCCCACTGGATGCGCGCCGTCTTCCAAGGCTTCGGCGGCGACTGGGGTGAGTTCGACCGTGGCGTGGTCGACGCAGGCGAGCTCGCCGATCGCATCGCCAGGCGCACCGGCTTGGAGGTGAGCGAAGCGCGGCATCTGATCGACGCGATTCCGCGCGAGTTGCGGCCTCTGCCCGACAGCGTGGCGCTGTTGCGGCGCTTGCAAGCGGTGGGCCGCGAGTTGTATTTCCTGTCCAACATGCCCGAGCCGTACGCGCGCCACATCGAGGCTTCGCACGACTTTCTCGGCTGCTTCAAACGCGGCATCTATTCGGCTCGCGTGCAGCTGATCAAGCCGCAGCCGGAAATCTTCGCCCACGCGAACGCCCAATTCGGCGTCGGTGAGGCTTCAATCGTCTTCATCGACGACGTGCTGAAAAACGTGCACGCCGCGCAAGCCGCGGGCTGGCGTGCGATTCACTTCCGCGACGCCCGGCAGTGCGAGTCGGAACTCGCCGAGATGGGTGCGCTGTAGTTGAGGGCGGCCGGGCTCCGAGGCCGACCCTCAGCCGGCAAGCCCGGCGACGGCCTTGCGCACCGCGTCGTGTGCTTGGGCCAGCACCTGTTCTTTCCAGGCGTCGGTGTCGGTATAGAACGCATCGCGCACTTGGCTCTTGATGGCCCGCGCGATTCCAGCATCGCTCTCGGGGTGATTTTCCAGCCACTGATCGGCGCGCAGCGCGTACATCACGTCGAGCATCGGGACCGTGCCGTACTCCATCGCCATGCCCGTGTACTGCGCCTGCGGGCATTCCTGGAGCGCGGCTTGCCACATCAGACCTTGCAGCGGCGCGGAGACCGAGGTGCCGTCGGCAAGCGACGTGACGCCCTTGCCCCACCACTGACGGGCGCGTTGCAAGGCTGCGGTGTCGTCGTCGGGGCACGCCGAAATCAATTCGGCATGCCCGTTCGGCCCGAGGCCCGTATGCAAGTCGATCCATGCCAGCCGCGCGCAGCGAGCGCCATGTTCTTGCAGCACGTGGCGCAGCGTGACATGGCTCCACGTCGGGTTGTGGCCGCCGAAGAACAGGCCTTCGGGGTACTTGTACTGGCCGCCCGAGACGGCCTCTTGAAAGCCGCGTTCGCCGTGCTTTGCCATGAAGCGCGCGATTGCCGCATTCACGTCGGCGCTCGGCGGCCACGCTGCGGGAACGAGCAAATGCGCGAGTTCGTCGTAGCGCGGATTCTTCGGCAGCGGCTTGGAAAAGTCGTGGAAGTTGCGGTTCAGGTCGACGTTTTCCTGCGTCGTGCGCCGCCACCAGGAAAAGCCATACGGGTTGAGGGCGTGGATGTAAAGCACCGCGACGCCGCTGGCGCGCAGCGTTTCGTGCCACGTCCCATCGTGCAGCAAACTGACCTGGATGCCCGAGCCGCAATAACCCTCGACGCCGTGGCACGCACTGCTCAGAATGAGTAACGAGCGCGCAGAATTCGCGCCTTCGAGCACGACGTCCATCGCGAGCAACTCGCCGTCGCGCCCACGCATCGGGTGGGCATGCGGTTCGACATCCAGTCCCGCCGCCTGGACGGCGCTCAGGAACTTGGCGCGCGCCTGCTCGTAGCTTTGCGCGAAGTGCGCGGCGGCGGGCATCGCGTGGGTTGGCAAGCTCTCAGCGCGCTTGGGCGAACCAGGCTTCGGCCAGGCGCACCCAGAGCGTCGCGCCGAGAGGAATCAAGTCGTCGTTGAAGTCGTAGCTCGGGTTGTGCAGCATGCATGGGCCCAGGCCGTGGCCGCCGTCTCGGTGGCTGCCGTCGCCGTTGCCGATGAGGAAATAGCAACCGGGCTTCTCCAGCAGGAAATAGCTGAAGTCCTCGGAGCCCATCGTCGGCTCGAATTCGTGGACATTGGGGGCGCCCACCATGTCTTGCATCACCTTGCGCGTGAACTCGGTCTCCGACGCGTGGTTGATCGTCGGCGGGTAGTTGCGCTGGAACTCGAACTCGCATGTCGCACCGAACGCGGCGCAGGTGTGCTCGGCGATCTCCTGCATGCGCTTTTCGATCAGATCCAGCACCTCGAGCGTGAAGGTGCGCACCGTACCCTGGATTTCGCAGGAGTCGGGGATCACGTTGGTCGCCTCGCCGGCGTGGATCATCGTCACCGAGATCACGCCGGCATCGATGGGCCGCTTGTTGCGCGTGATGATGGTCTGGAACGCCTGCACCATCTGGCACGCCACCGGCACCGGGTCGATGCCGTTGTGCGGCAGCGCCGCGTGCGAGCCCTTGGCGCGGATCACGACCTTGAACTCATTGCTGCTGGCGAACGCGGGGCCGCTTTTCAGCGCGAACTGGCCCGCCGCCATGCCCGGCCAGTTGTGCGCGCCGAACACCGCGTCCATCGGGAACTTGGTGAAGATGCCGTCCTTGATCATCTCGCGCGCGCCACCGCCGCCCTCTTCGGCGGGCTGGAAGATCAGGTACACCGTGCCGTCGTAGTTGCGCTGTTTCGAGAGGTGCTTGGCGGCGGCGAGCAGCATCGCGGTGTGGCCGTCGTGGCCGCAGGCGTGCATCTTGCCGGGGTGCTGGCTCGCGTGGGCGAACTTGTTGTGCTCGGTCATCGGCAGCGCGTCGATGTCGGCGCGCAGGCCGATGGCGCGCTGGCTCGTACCGCTTTTGAGGATGGCGACGACGCCGGTGCCGCCCAGGCCGCGGTGAATCGGGATGCCCCAGTCGGTGAGCTGTTTCGCAATCACGTCGGAGGTGCGCTTTTCCTGGAAGCAAAGCTCGGGGTGGGCGTGGATGTCGCGGCGGACCGCGGCAATGGCGGCGGCGTCGGCGAGGATCGATTCAATGAGTTTCATGCTGTGCTCCACGCGCCTGAATCGGCCGCGGGACGGCCACTGTCGGGCGCTTCGACGAGGGGACCGCGCCAGTTTACCCGCGCCTCGGCTCGGACGGCCGTCGCGCCCGGCGCTATGTAATGATTCGCCCATGAGCACCACCCTCGTTCGCGGCGCTTGTCCGCACGACTGCCCCGACACCTGCGCGCTGCGCATCACGGTGCAGGACGGACGCGCGATCAAGGTGCAGGGTGACCCGGATCACCCGCCGACACATGGCGCGTTGTGTACCAAGGTGTCTCGCTATGCGGAGCGCACCTACCACCCAGAGCGGGTGCTGACGCCGCTCAAGCGCATCGGGCGCAAAGGCAGCGGCCAATTCGGGCCGGTGACTTGGGACGAGGCGTTGCGCGACATCGCGGCGCGCCTGCGCAGCATCGCGGCGCGCGATCCCCAGGCCATCGTTCCTTACAGCTACGCCGGAACGATGGGCCTGGTGCAGGGCGAAAGCATGGCGGCACGGTTTTTCAATAAGCTCGGCGCCTCGCGGCTGGACCGCACGATCTGTTCGTCAGCCGGTGGCGAAGCGCTCGCCGCGACCTATGGCGGCAAGATCGGCATGCATACCGAGAACTACGCGCGCAGCAAGCTGATCCTGATCTGGGGCAGCAACTCGATCGCGTCGAACCTGCACTTCTGGACATACGCGCAAGCGGCAAAGCGCCAAGGCGCGAAGCTGATCTGCGTCGACCCGCGTAAGACGGAAACTGCCGACAAGTGCCACGAGCACATCGCGCTGCTGCCGGGCACCGATGGCGCGCTGGCGCTGGGAATGATGCACGAGCTGATCGTCAACGATTGGCTGGACCACGATTACATCGAGCGACACACCGAAGGCTGGCCGAAGCTTCGCGAGCGCGCGTTGATGTGGCCGCCGCAGCGCGCTGCCACCGTCTGCGGCATTGGCGCCAACGTGTTGCGTTCGCTGGCGCGCGACTACGGCACCACGAAGCCAGCGGCGATCCGCCTGAACTACGGCATGCAGCGGGTGCATGGCGGCGGCAATGCGGTGCGGCTGGTGGCGGTTCTGCCGTGCCTGGTGGGCGCGTGGCGTCACTCTGCGGGTGGGATGCTGTTGTCAGCGTCGGGCTGGTTCAATGGGGTGCGCAACGACGTGGCATTGCAGGGTCCCGATTTGCTGGGCGCGCGCCAGCCGCGAACCATCAACATGAGCACGATCGGCGACGACCTGCTGCGCGAGTGTGGTGAGCCTCTGCCCGGTGGGGGGCACTTCGGGTCGAAGATCGAGGCGTTGATCGTCTACAACAGCAACCCGGTTGCGGTGGCACCCGAGTCGCCCAAGGTCGTTCGCGGCTTCCGGCGCGACGACCTGTTCACCGTAGTGCTCGAACATTTTCTGACCGACACCGCCGACCACGCCGACTATGTGCTGCCGGCGACGACGCAGCTCGAACACATCGACGTTCATGTGTCGTACGGCCACACGTACGCGATGATGAATGAGGCGGCGGTCGCGCCGCTCGGCCAGGCGCGCAGCAATGCGCAGATCTTTCGCGATCTGGCTCGGCACATGGGTTTCGACGAGCCCTGCTTTGTCGACAGCGACGAGGCCTTGGCGCGTTGTGCGTTGAAACCGCAGGTGGACTTTGCCGCGCTGCGCGAGCGCGGCTGGGTGAAGCTGAAGCTGCCCGACGCACCGTTTGCCGAGGGCGGCTTCGCGACGCCGAGCGGCAAATGCATCATCGATTCGCCGCAGTTCGGCGTACCGGACTTCGTGCCCAACTACGAATCGGTGGCGAGCGCACCCGCGCTCGCTCGAGATTACCCGCTGGCGATGATTTCGCCCCCGGCGCGCAACTTTCTCAACTCGTCCTTCGTCAACGTGAAGAGCTTGCGTGACATCGAGGCACAGCCGGTGCTCGAAATCCACGAAAGCGACGCCAAGGCGCGAGGCATCGTCTCGGGCCAGCAGGTGCGCATCTTCAACGGCCGAGGCAGCACGCAGTGCACGGCGGTGCTGAGTGCGCGCGCGCGGCCGGGTGTCGTCAATGGCCTGGGCATCTGGTGGCGCAAGCTCGGCGTGGACGGCACCAACGTCAACGAGGTCACGCACCAGCGCCTCACCGACATCGGCCGCGCGCCGAGCTTCTACGATTGCCTGGTCGAAGTGGCGCCGTTGCCGGACGCGCAGCCACACACCGTGGCGCCGTGAGGCGCTTGGCGCGAGCGGGTTGGGTGGCGGGTGCCGCGATGGGGTTGACCGGCTTGGGCGCGGGCGGCGCGCTGCTGCTTGTTGCGGCGGTGTGCCTCACCTCGGGATGCGGAACGCTCGCCTACTACGCACAGTCCGTGAATGGGCACCTCGATCTGGTGCAGCGCGCGCGTCCGGTGTCGGACTGGCTGGCCGAGCCGAGCACGGGCACCGAGCTCAAACAACGCCTGGTGCTCAGCCAGCAGATTCGCGACTTCGCCGTCAGCGAACTCGGTCTGCCGGACAACCCGAGCTACCGCCGCTATGCGGATCTGCAGCGCAGCGCGGCGGTGTGGAACGTCGTCGCCGCCCCGGAGCTGAGCCTGACGCTCGAGACCTGGTGTTTCCCGGTGGTCGGCTGCGTGAGCTACCGCGGCTACTTCGACCGATCGGCGGCCGACGCGTACGCGGCGGAGTTACGGGCGCGTGGGCTCGAGGTGGATGTGTATGGCGTTCCGGCGTACTCGACACTCGGCAAGTTGCCGTTCGACGCGCTGGCCGACCCGCTGCTCAACACTTTCATCGGCTATCCGGAAGGCGAATTGGCGCGGTTGATCTTCCACGAATTGGCGCACCAGGTGGCCTATGCGGCCGACGACACGGTGTTCAACGAATCGTTCGCCGCCGCGGTGGAGCGCATCGGCGGCGCGCGCTGGTTGAGCCAGGCGCCGCGCAGCGCAGCGCGCGCCGAGTATCAAGCGCTGGAGCAGCGGCGTCGCCAGTTCAGGGAGATCACTCAGGCTTGCCGCGCGCGTTTGCTGGCGGTCTATGCAGCTGCCGTGCCGGATGCTGAAAAGCGCAGCGCAAAGCTCGCGGTGATGGCCCAGCTGCGCAGCGACTACGAGATCCTCAAGACGCAGCAGTGGGGCGGATACTCCGGATACGACCCATGGTTTGCGCGTGCCAACAATGCGTCGTTTGGCGTGCTCTCTGCGTACAACGAATTGGTCCCTGCCTTCGAGCGGATGTTCGAGCGCCAAGGCCGAGACTTCCAGCGGTTTTACGGCGAGGTGCGGCGCCTGGCGGCGCTGCCCCGCAGCGAACGCAGGTCCGCGTTGAGCGCCATTTCCGGAGACTGAACCCATGGCCGACATTCGAATTCACCGCAAACACCAGCTGGGTCTTGGCAAAGCGCGTGAAGTCGCATGGGCCTGGGCTGAAGACGTTGAAAAGCGTTTCGAGATGGAGTGCACGGTGCTCGAAGGCGAGACCAGCGACACCGTCGAATTCAGCCGCGCCGGAGTGCATGGCATCTTGATCGTCGCAGCCGACCACTTCGACTTGCAGGCCAAACTCGGATTTCTGGTCGGCGCGTTCAGCAAGACGATTCAGTCGGAAATCGAAGCCAATCTGGACGCGCTCTTGGCCAAGGGAGCGAAGGCCGGAGCGAAGACGGCAGCGAAGAAGTCTGCACCGAAGGCAGGCAAGAAGTAGCTGTGGCGCAGCCGAGTACGGCGCGACATCCGCGCAGGAACCGCCGCGGGACTTACGCGGCGAGTGCCCTGGCGTTTGCCTCGGTGGTCGGCACCCAAGGGTGCGCGCCGACTCACGACTGGCGCGAAGTGCGCGTGGAAGGCACAACGCTCATCGCGCTGTTTCCTTGTCGCCCGCAGCGCCATGCCCGCACGACCGAGTTGGCCGGCACGCCGCTGCCGATGCAGCTGCATGCGTGCAGCAGCGCCAAGGTGACCTGGGCCGTCGCGGTGCTTGAAGTGGCGCAACCGGCCGACGTGGGGTCCGCGTTGCAGGCCCTGAGCCAGGCGGCGGCCGCGAACATGGCCGTGTCGCGGGTCCGGACGGTGCCGCTGCGAGTACCGGGCATGACGCCTAACCCGAACGCGGCCATGCAGACCATGAGCGGTGTGTCGGCGCAAGGCGCCGCGATTCAGGCGAGCGCCGCATATTTCGCGAAGGGGCTGCAGGTGTACCAGGCGACGGTGTTCGGTGAACGAATCGACCCAGATGCGTCCGAGATGTTTTTCGGCGGCTTGAATCTGCAATGACGACAACATTGCTGACGCGGCGCGTGGCGGTGGCGGTGTTCCTGAGTTTTGCTTTCGCCTACTTCTTTTCGGCGCTGGTGCGGGGCGTCACCGCGACGCTGGCGCCGCTCTTCAGTGCGGAACTGGGGTTGAGCTCGGGCGAACTGGGCTTGCTGGCCGGCGCCTACTTCCTCGGGTTTGCCGCCTCACAACTTCCGATGGGCATGGCGCTTGACCGATATGGGCCGCGTCGCGTCTTGCTCGGATGCCTGATGCTGGCGGTGGTGGGATGCGTTGCGTTCGCCGTTGCGCGGAACTTTCTCGAATTGACGTTGGCCCGCGGCTTGATCGGTGTGGGCGTCTCGGCCGGTCTGATGGCGCCGATGACGAGTTTTCGAAATAGCTTCAAGCCGGAGGCGCAAATCCGGGCCACGTCTTGGATGCTGATGACCGGAAGCCTCGGCATGGTGGCGTCGACCTTGCCGGTCCAGTGGCTGCTGCCGCACCTGGGGTGGCGGGGGCTGTTCTGGTGCGTTGCCGGGGCGATTGCCCTGGCGATCGTCGTGATCGGCAACGTGGTGCCGCGCGATGCCCCCCAGGCGTTCGCGCCGGCTGCCGCGACGGCCGGCTACCACGAAGTGTTTCGGCACCGGACTTTTCTGCGGTTCGCGCCGATCGGATTTTTTCAGTACGGCGGGCTGATCGCGATTCAATCGCTGTGGGCCGGACCCTGGCTGGTTCAAGTCTGCAGTTGGACTCCCGAGCAGGCCGCGCGGGGCCTGTTCGCGATCAGCGCGAGCATGCTGCTCTGTTTTATGACTTGGGGGGCCGTGGTGCCGCGCTTGTACCGGCAGGGCTGGTCAGCGCACCGATTGATCGCCTTGGGGCTGCCGTTGAGTCTGGGCATCTTGTTGCTGGCTATTGGGCTCGGCGATGGCGCGAGCGCGTGGGTCTGGGTCGCCTTCTGTACTGTCAGCACCGTTGGGTCGCTGTCGCAACCGGCGGTCGGTCTCGCCTTCCCGGCCAGCCTGGCGGGCCGCGCGCTGTCCGCGTACAACCTGGTCGTCTTCTCCGGCGTGTTCGGGGTGCAGTGGTTCATCGGACTGGGCATCGACATGCTGCGTGCCCTGGGCTGGACGACGGTTGCCGCTTTCCAAGGTGCCCTTGCGCTGTTCGCCGCATGCTGCGCATGCGCCTATGTCTGGTTTCTGGTGTTCGACGATGGCGTGCCCTTGGCGCGGCGGCACCGGGCGTGAAGTACCGATAATCCTAGGATGGCAGGACTGATGATCATTGCCCATGCGCCCTTGGCATCGTCGTTGAAGGCGGTGGCGGAACATGCCTATCCCGAGTGCACGGGGTCCATTCAGGCGTTCGACGTTGCCGCGGACGCGAGTGTCGACGAGGTGGAGGCGGCTGCTCGCGAGATGTTGCAACGAGTGCGGGACCCGGACGCGATCATCTTCACCGACGTATTCGGCGCCACGCCGTGCAATGTGGCGCGCCGCTTGGTGGATGGCGAGCGTGTCAAGGTGATCGCGGGGGTGAACGTGCCAATGCTGTGGCGCGCGCTCTGCTATGCGGGCGAACCGCTGAATGCGCTGGTGGGCCGAGCGATGGCGGGTGCGACCCAGGGCGTCATGCAGGTTGAAGGCGCGCCGCCGCCGAGTAGCGCGCCATGATCAAGAAGCAGATCACGATCCGCAACAAGCTGGGGCTGCACGCTCGCGCCTCGGCGAAGCTGACGAAGCTGGCCGGGCGCTTCCATTGCGAGGTTCACTTGACGCGCAAGGAGCGGCGTGTGAACGCCAAGAGCATCATGGGCGTCATGATGCTCGCAGCCGGACTCGGAAGCGAAATCGAAATCGAGGCCGACGGAATGGACGAGCGGGCGGCTATGGATGGGCTCATCGCCTTGATCGAGGACAAGTTCGGCGAGAGCGAGTAGCGGCGTTGCTTCGCCGCGCTTCGCGAACGGGACCGCGGTACAAGGGCCAGCGATCGAGACATGAAATCGGCGCTGCCGGCTGCTAGCATCGACGCATGAGCATTCAACTCTTCGGCTTGCCCGTGTCGCGCGGAGTGGCGATCGGCCGCGCGGTTCTGGTGGCGTCGAGCCGGGTCGACGTTGCGCACTACTTCATCGAGGCGCGGCAAGTGGCGTCCGAAGTGGCGCGGTTGCGTCAGGCACGCGATGTCGTGTCGAATGAATTGCTGCTGCTGCAACGAGAGCTGCCCGCGGACGCGCCGGGCGAGCTCTCCGCGTTGCTCGACGTGCACCTGATGCTGCTGCACGACGACGCCCTGACCAGTGCCACGAAGCATTGGATCGAGGAGCGCCACTACAACGCCGAGTGGGCGCTGTCCGCGCAGCTGGAAGTCCTGGCGCGGCAGTTCGACGAGATGGAAGACGACTATCTGCGCGAGCGCAAGGCGGATCTCGAGCAGGTCGTCGAGCGCATGCTGCGCGCGATGGTTCGAAGCGCCGACCCGGATGCGGGCCGCAAGGACCAGGCCGCCGCGGGACTGTTCGCCGGCGAAGACCCGTTGGTCCTGGTGGCCAATGACGTCGCGCCGGCCGACATGCTGCAGTTCAAGGGCAGCGTTTTCATCGGCTTCGTCACCGATGTGGGTGGCCGGACTTCGCACACCGCGATCGTGGCGCGAAGCATGGACATTCCGGCGGTGGTCGGCGCGCGCGAGGCGAGCCGCATCATCAGACAGGACGATTGGGTGGTGATCGATGGCGACTCCGGCGTCGTCATCGTCAATCCCTCGCCGATTCTGCTCGAGGAGTATCGCTTTCGGCAGCGGCAAAGCGGGGTGGAGCGCGAGCGTCTGTCGCGCCTTCGGCATACGCCGGCGGTCACGCTCGACGGAGAGCGCGTTGAACTCCTGGCGAACATCGAGTTGCCCGCCGACGCGGGCGCGGCGCTGGCGGCTGGTGCCGTCGGGGTGGGCTTGTTCCGCAGCGAATTCCTGTTCATGAATCGCGCCGGTGAGCTGCCAGGCGAGGACGAGCAGTTCGAGGCCTACCGGGCGGCCGTGCGGGCGATGAACGGCTTGCCGGTGACGATTCGCACCATCGATATCGGAGCGGACAAGCCGATGGAGCGGATGTCGGTGAACGAGTTGCGCCATGAGCATGCGCTCAACCCGGCCCTCGGTTTGCGTGCGATCCGGTGGAGCCTGTCGGAGCCGGGAATGTTTCGCCAGCAACTGCGCGCGATTCTGCGTGCCAGCGCGTTCGGCAAGGTACGCCTGCTCATTCCCATGGTGGCCCATGTCAGCGAAGTTCGCCATACGCTGGAAGCGCTGGCGCGCGCCAAGCAACAGTTGGATGAGGCCGGAAGGGCCTATACGGACGTTGAGGTCGGCGGCATGATCGAAGTCCCCGCAGCGGCCTTGGTGTTGCCGGTTTTTCTGAAGTACTTCGATTTCGTGTCGATCGGTACCAACGACTTGATCCAGTACACACTGGCGATCGATCGTGCAGACGAAGCGGTGGCGCACCTATACGACCCGTGGCACCCGGCGGTGCTGCACCTGATCGCTACCACGATCAGCCAAGCGCGCGCGGCCGGCCGAGGTGTCGATGTCTGTGGAGAGATGGCCGGCGACCCCGCCTTCACGGAGCTGCTGCTTGCGATGGGCCTGCGCAGCTTTTCAATGCACCCCACGCAACTTGCTGCGGTGAAGCAGCGAATTTTGAGGACTGACACGCGGCGCTGGCTGAGTTCGCTGCCTGAGATTCTCGGCGCCGAGAACCCTGAGGCGCGCTACTTGGCTGAACTGCGGGCAATGAGCACTGCGCGGCCTGTCCACGAGCGCCTCGCAGCTTCGCATGTTGGCGCGGGGGCCGCGGCCACACCCAGTGCGTAGCGCTCGCGAGTTGTGCAGCCGCGCGGCCTGCTATAGTCCGACTCCCCCATCGTTGCCGCGCCGTTCTGAACGCGCGCCAGCGCCGGTCGGGAGGCAACCAAGGTGGCCGGAAATTTGCCCAGCGAACGCGTGGGGCAATTGACAGGAGGCCGAAATACGTGCCATACTGATGGACTTCGCTGATCACAGGTCAGCGGCGCTGAAAAGCGAAGCTCTTTAAAAACTAACAGCCGATAAGTGTGGGCGTTTGAGGTCGAGTGCGACGAATCGCAAGGTTCATGGTCGCAAGGCCAAAACGCTCAACGAAGTGAAGTTCACTTCAATTCAATGAGTGCGAAATCAAGATCGAACTGAAGAGTTTGATCCTGGCTCAGATTGAACGCTGGCGGCATGCCTTACACATGCAAGTCGAACGGCAGCACGGGAGCAATCCTGGTGGCGAGTGGCGAACGGGTGAGTAATACATCGGAACGTGCCCAGTAATGGGGGATAGCCCGGCGAAAGCCGGATTAATACCGCATACGACCTACGGGTGAAAGTGGGGGATCGCAAGACCTCACGTTATTGGAGCGGCCGATGTCAGATTAGGTTGTTGGTGGGGTAAAAGCCCACCAAGCCGACGATCTGTAGCTGGTCTGAGAGGACGACCAGCCACACTGGGACTGAGACACGGCCCAGACTCCTACGGGAGGCAGCAGTGGGGAATTTTGGACAATGGGCGCAAGCCTGATCCAGCCATGCCGCGTGCGGGAAGAAGGCCTTCGGGTTGTAAACCGCTTTTGTCAGGGAAGAAACGGTCTGTACTAATACTGCGGACTAATGACGGTACCTGAAGAATAAGCACCGGCTAACTACGTGCCAGCAGCCGCGGTAATACGTAGGGTGCAAGCGTTAATCGGAATTACTGGGCGTAAAGCGTGCGCAGGCGGCTTTGCAAGACAGATGTGAAATCCCCGGGCTTAACCTGGGAACTGCATTTGTGACTGCAAGGCTGGAGTGCGGCAGAGGGGGATGGAATTCCGCGTGTAGCAGTGAAATGCGTAGATATGCGGAGGAACACCGATGGCGAAGGCAATCCCCTGGGCCTGCACTGACGCTCATGCACGAAAGCGTGGGGAGCAAACAGGATTAGATACCCTGGTAGTCCACGCCCTAAACGATGTCAACTGGTTGTTGGACGGCTTGCTGTTCAGTAACGAAGCTAACGCGTGAAGTTGACCGCCTGGGGAGTACGGCCGCAAGGTTGAAACTCAAAGGAATTGACGGGGACCCGCACAAGCGGTGGATGATGTGGTTTAATTCGATGCAACGCGAAAAACCTTACCTACCCTTGACATGTCTGGAATTTTGCAGAGATGTGAAAGTGCTCGAAAGAGAACCAGAACACAGGTGCTGCATGGCCGTCGTCAGCTCGTGTCGTGAGATGTTGGGTTAAGTCCCGCAACGAGCGCAACCCTTATCATTAGTTGCTACGCAAGGGCACTCTAATGAGACTGCCGGTGACAAACCGGAGGAAGGTGGGGATGACGTCAGGTCATCATGGCCCTTATGGGTAGGGCTACACACGTCATACAATGGCCGGTACAGAGGGCTGCCAACCCGCGAGGGGGAGCTAATCTCAGAAAACCGGTCGTAGTCCGGATCGCAGTCTGCAACTCGACTGCGTGAAGTCGGAATCGCTAGTAATCGCGGATCAGCTTGCCGCGGTGAATACGTTCCCGGGTCTTGTACACACCGCCCGTCACACCATGGGAGCGGGTTCTGCCAGAAGTAGTTAGCCTAACCGCAAGGGGGGCGATTACCACGGCAGGGTTCGTGACTGGGGTGAAGTCGTAACAAGGTAGCCGTATCGGAAGGTGCGGCTGGATCACCTCCTTTCTGGAAGAAAATCGCGCTCGATTCTCTTGCGCCCACTCTTATCGGCTGTAGTTGAACAACAGTGTGTGAGCGTGAGCCGATCTCATCTCCAATGGGATCGAGTGCTTGTAGCGTCTTTCAGGCACCTGGTTGACGCAATGCCGATCCCTCCGCGCTTCACCATGAACGCGAAGGGTCTGTAGCTCAGTTGGTTAGAGCACCGTCTTGATAAGGCGGGGGTCGTTGGTTCGAGACCAACCAGACCCACCATCTTCGCGGGGGATTAGCTCAGCTGGGAGAGCACCTGCTTTGCAAGCAGGGGGTCGTCGGTTCGATCCCGTCATCCTCCACCATCTTCACTTCGTCACTCGAGTTTCTCTCTCGAGCCGTCTCCCATTCCAGGTTGACAGCTCGCGACAGCGTCTCGAAAGCGACGGCTGTAGTTTGTTCTTTAATAATTCGTAGAGTCGAAAATCAGAGCTGTCGGCGGAAACCGCTTCAATGCGGGCCGTGCCGCCGATGGTATTTTGATTGCGTCAACAAGAATCAACTCGCAAGAGATTGAAGAATGGCATAACGCGAATTACTCAGGAAGTCCTTGACGATGCCTTTACAGCGAGGCGTCAAAGTTATAGGGTCAAGTGACTAAGTGCATGTGGTGGATGCCTTGGCGATTACAGGCGACGAAGGACGTGATAGCCTGCGATAAGCTTCGGGGAGCTGGCAAATTAGCTTTGATCCGGAGATTTCCGAATGGGGAAACCCACCGAAAGGTATCGCATACTGAATTCATAGGTATGCGAGGCGAACCGGGTGAACTGAAACATCTCAGTAGCTCGAGGAACAGACATCAACCGAGATTCCGAAAGTAGTGGCGAGCGAAATCGGAGAAGCCTGCACGTTTTATCCTTTGACATATCGGAACGGAATGGAAAGTCCGGCCATAGCGGGTGATAGCCCCGTACGAAAAATGTGATTGGTGGAACTAGGCGTGCGACAAGTAGGGCGGGACACGTGTAATCCTGTCTGAATATGGGGGGACCATCCTCCAAGGCTAAATACTCGTAATCGACCGATAGTGAACTAGTACCGTGAGGGAAAGGCGAAAAGAACCCCGGGAGGGGAGTGAAATAGATCCTGAAACCGCATGCATACAAACAGTCGGAGCCCGCAAGGGTGACGGCGTACCTTTTGTATAATGGGTCAGCGACTTACATTCAGTGGCAAGGTTAACCGAATAGGGAAGCCGAAGAGAAATCGAGTCCGAATAGGGCGATCAGTCGCTGGGTGTAGACCCGAAACCAAGTGATCTATCCATGGCCAGGATGAAGGTAGGGTAACACCTGCTGGAGGTCCGAACCGACTAGTGTTGCAAAACTAGCGGATGAGCTGTGGATAGGGGTGAAAGGCTAAACAAACTTGGAGATAGCTGGTTCTCTCCGAAAACTATTTAGGTAGTGCCTCGTGTATTACCATCGGGGGTAGAGCACTGTTATGGCTAGGGGGTCATGGCGACTTACCAAACCATTGCAAACTCCGAATACCGATGAGTACAGCACGGGAGACAGAGCACCGGGTGCTAACGTCCGGACTCAAGAGGGAAACAACCCAGACCGCCAGCTAAGGTCCCCAAAATTGGCTAAGTGGGAAACGAAGTGGGAAGGCTAAAACAGTCAGGATGTTGGCTTAGAAGCAGCCACCATTTAAAGAAAGCGTAATAGCTCACTGATCGAGTCGTCCTGCGCGGAAGATGTAACGGGGCTAAGCCAGTTACCGAAGCTGCGGATGTACGCGCAAGCGTACGTGGTAGGAGAGCGTTCTGTAGGCCTGTGAAGGCGGATCGTGAGGTCTGCTGGAGGTATCAGAAGTGCGAATGCTGACATGAGTAGCGTTAAAGGGGGTGAAAAGCCCCCTCGCCGAAAGCGCAAGGTTTCCTACGCAACGTTCATCGGCGTAGGGTGAGTCGGCCCCTAAGGCGAGGCAGAGATGCGTAGCTGATGGGAAACAGGTCAATATTCCTGTACCGACGTGTAGTGCGATGTGGGGACGGAGATGGTTAACTCAGCCGGGTGTTGGATGTCCCGGTTCAAGCCTGTAGTCGTGCCCGGTAGGCAAATCCGCCGGGCTTAGATGAGGGGTGATAACGAGGCGGCTTGCCGCTGAAGTGAGTGATACCCTGCTTCCAGGAAAAGCCACTAAGCTCCAGCTGCACGCGACCGTACCGCAAACCGACACTGGTGCGCGAGATGAGTATTCTAAGGCGCTTGAGAGAACTCTGGAGAAGGAACTCGGCAAATTGACACCGTAACTTCGGAAGAAGGTGTGCCTTTAGTAGGTGAAGTCGTACAGACGGAGCCCAATGAGGCCGCAGAGAATCGGTGGCTGCGACTGTTTATTAAAAACACAGCACTCTGCAAAGACGAAAGTCGACGTATAGGGTGTGACGCCTGCCCGGTGCTGGAAGATTAAATGATGGGGTGCAAGCTCTTGACTGAAGTCCCAGTAAACGGCGGCCGTAACTATAACGGTCCTAAGGTAGCGAAATTCCTTGTCGGGTAAGTTCCGACCTGCACGAATGGCGTAACGATGGCCACACTGTCTCCTCCAGAGACTCAGCGAAGTTGAAATGTTTGTGATGATGCAATCTCCCCGCGGAAAGACGGAAAGACCCCATGAACCTTTACTGTAGCTTTACATTGGACTTTGAACAGATCTGTGTAGGATAGGTGGGAGGCTTTGAAGCGGTGCCGCTAGGTGTCGTGGAGCCAACGTTGAAATACCACCCTGGTGTGTTTGAGGTTCTAACCTTGGCCCGTTATCCGGGTTGGGGACAGTGTATGGTGGGCAGTTTGACTGGGGCGGTCTCCTCCCAAAGCGTAACGGAGGAGTTCGAAGGTACGCTAGGCACGGTCGGAAATCGTGCTGATAGTGCATTGGCATAAGCGTGCTTGACTGCGAGACTGACAAGTCGAGCAGGTACGAAAGTAGGACAAAGTGATCCGGTGGTTCTGTATGGAAGGGCCATCGCTCAACGGATAAAAGGTACTCTGGGGATAACAGGCTGATACCGCCCAAGAGTTCATATCGACGGCGGTGTTTGGCACCTCGATGTCGGCTCATCTCATCCTGGGGCTGTAGCCGGTCCCAAGGGTATGGCTGTTCGCCATTTAAAGAGGTACGTGAGCTGGGTTTAAAACGTCGTGAGACAGTTTGGTCCCTATCTTCCGTGGGCGCTGCAAGATTGAGAGAGCCTGCTCCTAGTACGAGAGGACCGGAGTGGACGCACCTCTGGTGTATCGGTTGTCACGCCAGTGGCATTGCCGAGTAGCTATGTGCGGAAGAGATAACCGCTGAAAGCATCTAAGCGGGAAACTCGTCTCAAGATGAGTCTTGCCGGGGCCTCGAGCCCCCTAAAGAGTCGTTCGAGACCAGAACGTTGATAGGCTGGGTGTGGAAGCCGGGCAACCGGTTAAGCTAACCAGTACTAATTGCTCGTGAGGCTTGACCCTATAACTTTGACGGAAAGTCAAAGTGAGGAGTCGCGTAATGCATTCTCTTCAATGATTTCTAGAAAGACGCAATCAAATCTCTGACGGCGGTGAATACTGTCTCACCACCCGACTCTACGAATCTTCCGAGCCAGCGCGAAAGACTGGCCGGAATAAAGTTAAGCCTGATGACCATAGCGAGGTGGTCCCACTCCTTCCCATCCCGAACAGGACCGTGAAACGCCTCAGCGCCGATGATAGTGCGGATTCCCGTGTGAAAGTAGGACATTGTCAGGCTATTATTTCGAAGGCCCTTATCAACTGATGAGGGCCTTTTTTCTTGGCGCCGTTGAATTGCGGAGGGCATTCTGCCGTGATGACAGAGCTGGAATTCAAGAGTCTTTCAGCCCAGGGGTTCAATCGAATTCCCCTGATCGCCGAAGCCTTTGCAGATCTCGAGACACCGCTCTCGCTCTACCTGAAGCTGGCCGTTGACGCGGGCGCCGGAAAATTCAGTTTTCTCCTTGAATCAGTGGTGGGAGGCGAACGTTTTGGGCGCTACTCCTTCATTGGCCTACCGTCGCGCACGATGATCCGCGCCACGGGTCAGCACAGCGAAGTCATCAGCGACGGTAAGACAATAGAAACCCACGATGGGAATCCGTTGGACTTCATCGCCGAATACCAGGCTCGATTCAAGGTTTGGCTTCGGCCGGGACTTCCCCGCTTTTGCGGTGGATTGGCGGGATATTTCGCCTACGACGCCGTTCGCTTCATCGAACATCGGCTCGCCAAGACCGAGAAGCCGGATCAAATCGGGACGCCGGACATCTTGCTCCTGCTCTGCGAGGAATTGGCGGTCATCGACAATTTATCGGGCCGCCTGTATCTCATCGTCTATGCCGATCCAAGCGAGAACGAGGCATTCTCGAAAGCCAAGCGTCGACTCGCCGGTTTGACCGAAAAACTCAAGAACAGCGTTTTCGCACCCGAAGTCAAGCGCGTCAGCCCGCAGCCGTTGCAGAGGGAGTTTCCCAAGGCAGACTACTTGGAAGCCGTGCACAAGGCAAAGGACTACATCGCCAGCGGCGACATGATGCAGGTCCAGCTCGGACAACGCCTGCGACTGAAATACGCCCAATCACCGCTCAGTCTCTACCGCGCCTTGCGCTCGCTCAACCCATCGCCCTACATGTATTTCTATGACATGGGTGATTTCCAGATTGTCGGAGCCAGCCCGGAAATCCTGGTGCGTCAAGAGAACACGTCAGAGGGCCAGAAGGTCACTATCAGGCCGCTCGCCGGCACCCGGCCCCGGGGAGCCACGCCGCAACAGGACGCCGTGCTAGAGGCCGAACTTCGAGCCGACCCCAAGGAACGCGCGGAGCATCTGATGCTCATCGACCTCGCCCGCAATGACATCGGGCGCATCGCCAAGACCGGGAGCGTCAAGGTCACTGAGGCTTTTGTCGTCGAACGCTACTCTCACGTCATGCACATCGTCAGCAATGTGGAAGGTATGCTGAAGGAAGGAACAAGCAACCTCGATGTCCTGCGCGCCACCTTTCCCGCGGGCACCTTGACAGGTGCGCCGAAAATCCGGGCCATGGAAATCATCGACGAACTCGAGCCCACAAAGCGCGGCATCTACGGCGGGGCATGCGGCTACTTGAGCTTCGCTGGGGACATGGACGTCGCCATAGCGATCCGAACGGGAATCATCAAAGACCAGACGCTGTACGTCCAGGCGGCAGCCGGAATCGTTGCCGACTCTGTGCCGGAGCTTGAATGGCAAGAAACCGAGGCCAAGGCCAGGGCGCTGATTCGCGCGGCGGAGCTCGTCGAGGAAGGGTTCTGATGCAGCGAAGCTCAATGCCGCGGAGTCGAACGCGCGCCAGCCGCGACAACCCTCCGAATGTCGTGCGCCAAACAAGTGCCACGGAAACACCCACGATCTGGAGCGAACGATGCTCGCTGTGATCGACAACTACGATTCCTTCACCTACAACCTCGTGCAGTACTTCGCCGAGCTGGGTGAAGAAGTACGAGTCTTCAGAAACGACGAAATCACCGTCTCGGGATTGGCCGAGCTGCGCCCTGACCGTCTGGTGCTGTCACCCGGGCCCTGCACACCTTCGGAAGCTGGGATTTGCGTCGATGCCATCTCCCATTTCCTGGGGAAGCTCCCGATACTGGGTGTATGCCTGGGGCATCAAAGCATCGGAGCGGCCCTGGGGGGGCGCATCATCCGCGCAACACGGCAGATGCACGGAAAACCAAGTCGCGTCACCACTGATGGTGGCGGTGTTTATCGAGGCCTACCCAGCGAATTCACGGTGATCCGTTATCACTCGTTGGCGATCGAACGGAACTCGCTGCCGGACGAGTTGACCATCACCTGCACGTCAGAAGACGGCGAAATCATGGGCGTTCGCCATCGCGCACTTGCAGGCACGCAAACACCCCTGGAAGGTGTGCAATTCCATCCGGAATCGATACTGACGGAACACGGCCATGCGATGCTCAAGAACTTTCTCACCAACGCGCTCTAGACGAACCACCAACATCGAGCCGTTCGAACCCATGAATCAAGAGGTCTCATCCAGTTGCCGATCCGTCCAGCCCGAACCGACGCCAATCTGAGGGGACAAGCGATGCCGATCACCAACACCGAGGCGCTGACTCGGGTCATTGAACACCGCGAGATCTTTCATGACGAAATGCTGGCTTTGATGCGCCGCATCATGAGCGGCGAAATGTCGCCTGTCATGACGGCGGCCTTGCTGACCGGCTTGCGGGTCAAGAAGGAAACGATCGGAGAAATCACCGCCGCCGCCCAAGTCATGCGGGAGTTTTCGACCAAGGTCGATGTGGCCGACCGGCGCCACTTGGTCGACATCGTCGGCACGGGCGGCGATGGCACCCACACTTTCAATATCTCCACCTGCAGTATGTTCGTCGCGGCAGCTTGCGGCGCAAGGGTCAGCAAACATGGAAACCGCAGTGTCTCCAGCAAGTCCGGAAGCGCCGATGTCCTTGAAGCGCTCGGCGCTGCTCTGACGCTGTCTCCAGAATCGATCGCGCGCTGTATCGCCGATACAGGCATCGGCTTCATGTTCGCGCCGAACCATCACCCCGCGATGAAAAACGTGGCACCGGTGCGCAAGGAACTGGGTGTGCGAACCATCTTCAACATCCTCGGACCGCTGACCAACCCGGCCGACGCGCCCAACATCCTGATGGGTGTCTTTCACCCCGACCTCGTCGGTATTCAGGTGCGCGCGTTGCAGAGGCTGGGGACGGAGCACGCGATCGTCGTCTACGGTCGCGATGGCCTGGACGAAGTCTCCCTCGGCGCCGCCACGCTGGTCGGCGAATACAAGAATGGCGCCGTAAGCGAATACGAGATCCACCCAGAAGATTTTGGGTTGACGATGGCCAGCAACCGCACTCTCAAAGTCGATTCTCCTCAGGCCAGCCAGACACTGGTGCGATCGGTCCTCGACAACGAGCCGGGCCCCGCGCGCGACATCGTTTTGCTCAACGCCGGTGTGGCGCTGTATGCGGCGAACATCGCGACATCGATGGTCGATGGCATCGCACTGGCGCGAGAGGCTGTCGCCAGCGGAAAGGCGCTCGCAAAGATGCACCAATTCGTCGCCAGGACCCGGGAACTCGCATCGGCATGAACGACATCCTGGAACGCATCGTCGCCGTCAAGCGCGAGGAAATCACCACCGCGAAGGCCAGGCGCGACGCGCCTTCGTTGCGTCGAGCGGCTGAAGCGTTGACTGACCGGCGGAACTTCGTCGGCGCGATTCGCACCCGCATCGCGGCGGGAAACTCGGCGGTCATCGCCGAAATCAAGAAGGCGAGCCCGAGCAAGGGCTTGTTGCGCGCCGACTTCTCGCCCGCACAGATCGCGCAAAGCTACGCGGCGCATGGCGCTGCCTGCCTGAGTGTGCTGACCGATGCGAGGTTTTTTCAGGGCTCACCACAATACCTCGAACAAGCTCGGCAGGTGTGCGGCCTGCCCGTACTGCGCAAGGACTTCATCGTCGACGTCTATCAGGTTCTAGAGTCCGCTGCGATGGGTGCCGACTGCATCTTGCTGATCGCAGCTTGCCTGGACGACGCCCAGCTGCGCGATCTCGAAGAGCAAGCGATCGCATTGAGGATGGCGGTGCTCGTCGAGGTGCACGACGCGGCCGAACTCGACCGTGCGCTCAAGCTCAAGACACCGCTCATCGGCGTCAACAACCGAAACCTGCGCAGCTTCGAGGTCAGCCTCCAAACCACCCTCGACCTGCTGCCGCGTGTACCGCGCGAGCGCTTGCTGGTTTCGGAGTCGGGTATCCACACGGCGCAAGATGTCACGCGGCTGCGCTCAGCCGGCGTCAACGGCTTTCTGGTCGGAGAGGCCTTCATGCGTGCCGAAGACCCAGGCGTCGCGCTCGCCACACTGTTCGCATGAATTTGACGGCTGCCGAACTGTTGCGGCGGTTCGCCGTCCATGGTCGTTTCTACCGGGCGAGTTTCAACGGCGAGCCGTGCGATCTGCGAAGCCACCTGGAAATCTTCGAGCACGACATCAAGTGGCCAAACGCATGCGCCGTGGATGCCGACCTGGTCGCCGTGATGATGAACCCGGGCGCGTCGCGCCCGACGAGTCCGCTCAGCTCTGAAGGTTGGGCGACAGCGGTGCCTGACCGCACGCAATATCAACTGATGAAACTCGCTTTGAACGCCCGCGAAAAAGGGGTCGTCATTCGGCACATCCGCGTTGTCAATCTCTCCGACTTGCGCACACCGAAAAGCGCCGACCTGTTCGCCACCATGAACCGCTTGAGCAGTGACGGACACAGCATCTTTTCCAAGCCGCGCGCATCCGAACTGCGCAAGGCACTCGGCGCCAGCCACGTGCCAGTCTTGCGCGCCTGGGGGTTGGCCACACCGCTCAAGCCGCTGGCGGGCCTGTGCGTGACTGCGACTTCGATGAGGAGAGTGTTGGGACTCACTGACAACGGCCTGCTCTACCGCCATCCTTTGCCTCAGCGCGCCGACCTGCAACGCGACTGGTTGGATGGACTCAGTGTGCAAATCGCGGAGCTGCCAAGGGCGCCAAACTGAGTCCCGCCGGGGAAGTTCGAATGATGAAACAAGATATACTCTTGGGCTCGCCGGAGGGGTGCCCGAGTGGCTAAAGGGGGCAGACTGTAAATCTGTTGGCTTACGCCTACGCTGGTTCGAATCCAGCCTCCTCCACCAGTGCAGTTGCGGCAGATGATTCCGGCGGCATTCGAACAATCAAGGGGGCTGCACATCAGGTTTCGCGCGGGAGTAGCTCAGTTGGTAGAGCTTTTGCCTTCCAAGCAAAATGTCGCGAGTTCGAGTCTCGTCTCCCGCTCCAGTATTTTTAGCAGGCAGGGATGGTTCAGTTGTTAGTCGCAGGCGCGTTGCGCCGGGCAGTCCTCAGTGGTGTATGCAGTGTCGTGGATACACCAGTGTCGATCGCCCATGTGGCTCAGTGGTAGAGCACTCCCTTGGTAAGGGAGAGGTCGCGCGTTCGATCCGCGCCATGGGCACCAGAAGTTTAGTTTTCAAATAGAAATTGTCAGGAGAAGAAGATGGCCAAAGGCAAATTCGAACGCAAGAAGCCCCACGTGAACGTGGGCACGATTGGTCACGTCGACCACGGCAAGACCACGCTGACCGCGGCCATCACCACGGTGCTGGCGGCCAAGTTCGGCGGCGAGGCCAAGGCCTACGACCAGATCGACGCCGCACCGGAAGAAAAGGCGCGCGGCATCACGATCAACACCGCCCACGTCGAGTACGAGACGTCCAAGCGCCACTACGCGCATGTGGACTGCCCCGGCCACGCCGACTACATCAAGAACATGATCACCGGCGCGGCCCAGATGGACGGCGCCATCCTGGTCGTCAGCGCGGCGGATGGCCCCATGCCCCAGACCCGCGAGCACATCCTGCTCGCGCGCCAGGTCGGCGTGCCCTACATCGTCGTCTACATGAACAAGTGCGACATGGTCGACGACGCCGAGCTGCTCGAGCTCGTCGAGATGGAAGTGCGCGAGCTGCTCGACAAATACGAATTCCCCGGCGACAAGACCCCCATCATCCACGGCAGCGCCAAGCTCGCCATGGAAGGCGACAAGGGCGAGCTCGGCGAAGGCTCCATCATGAAGCTGGCCGATGCGCTGGACAGCTACATCCCCACGCCCGAGCGCGCCATTGACGGCGCGTTCCTGATGCCCGTCGAAGACGTGTTCTCCATCTCCGGGCGCGGTACCGTCGTCACCGGCCGGGTCGAGCGCGGCGTGCTCAAGGTCGGCGAGGAAATCGAGATTGTGGGCATTCGCGCCACCCAAAAGACCGTCTGCACCGGCGTCGAGATGTTCAGAAAGCTGCTCGACCAAGGCCAGGCCGGAGACAACGTCGGCATCCTGCTGCGCGGCACCAAGCGCGAAGACGTCGAGCGCGGCCAGGTGCTGTGCAAGCCGGGAAGTGTGAAGCCCCACACCCACTTCACGGCCGAGATCTACGTGCTGAGCAAGGAAGAGGGCGGACGCCACACGCCGTTCTTCAGCAACTACCGGCCGCAGTTCTACTTCCGCACCACCGACGTGACCGGCGCGGTGGAGCTGCCCAAGGACAAGGAGATGGTGATGCCGGGCGACAACGTGAGCATCACGGTCAAGCTGATCAACCCCATCGCGATGGAAGAAGGCCTGCGCTTCGCGATCCGCGAGGGCGGCAAGACCGTCGGCGCTGGGGTGGTGGCGAAGATCATCGCGTGAGGTCGGCGCGAGCCGAGGCAGAGGCAACAGGGGCGTAGCTCAATTGGCAGAGCGCTGGTCTCCAAAACCAGAGGTTGGGGGTTCGATGCCCTCCGCCCCTGCCAGAAACGAAGCCTTCTAACGACGGCAGGCAGGGGAAGGCCGGCGGAATTCGCCGCTCACCGCACATGCTGTGACCGCGCAATTGCGCTGGTCACCTGAACGAACTGATCGAGAACCATGGCAGCAACACCCGAAGTTCAAACCGTCTCGACGGGCGCCGACAAGGCGAAGCTCGCCGCTGCTGGTGCGCTGGTCATCGCGGCGGTAGTGGTTTTCTACGTCTTGGCGCAGCAGGACCTTTGGTTGCGCGTCGTGGCGTTGGCCGTGCTGATGGCGATGGGCGTCGCCTTGTTTTTCACCTCCGAACCGGGCAAGCAACTCACTGCCTACGGGCAGGATTCGGCCCGCGAGGTTCGCAAAGTCGTGTGGCCGACGCGCAAGGAAGCAATGCAGATGACGGGCTATGTGTTCGCCTTTGTCTTCGTGATGGCGCTGTTCCTGTGGCTCACCGACAAGACGCTCGAGTGGGTGCTGTACGACTTGGTGTTGGGTTGGAAGCAGTGAAGGATCGAAGCATGGTCGAACAACTCCAGCCGGCGCCCGCCGCCGCCGCTGCGCCTTCCACGCTGCGCTGGTACGTCGTGCACGCGTACTCGGGCATGGAAAAGGCTGTCGAGCGCAACTTGCGCGAGCGCATCGATCGCTCGGAATTGCAAAGCAAGTTCGGCCGCATCCTCGTACCGATGGAAGAAGTGGTCGAGCTGAAGAACGGCAAGAAGTCCGTCTCGGAGCGCCGTTTCTTCCCGGGTTACGTGCTCGTCGAAATGGAGATGGACGACGACACCTGGCACTTGGTGAAGCACACCAACAAGGTGACGGGCTTCGTGGGCGGCGCGAAGAATCGACCGTCGCCGATCTCAGAAGCCGAGGTGATGAAGATCGTGAGCCAGATGCAGGAAGGCGTTGAGAAGCCTCGGCCCAAGGTTCAGTGGGAAGTGGGCGAGCTGGTTCGGGTCAAGGAAGGTCCGTTCACCGATTTCAACGGCGCTGTCGAGGACGTCAACTACGACAAGTCCAAGGTGCGCGTGTCGGTCACGATCTTCGGCCGCGCCACCGGCGTGGAGCTCGACTTCTCGCAGGTCGAAAAAGTCTGATTTCGGATTGCGCTGCCCAGGGCAGCGTTCGAGCTGGCCGCGCTCGTGAAACAGCGGCCCGTTGCTGCCGGTGACGTGACACCGGAACGAGGAGCGGAGGTAACCAGTCCTTCGCGATAGCACTCAACGACACCGCCCTTCGAGGCGGTGTTGCATCGGAGATCAAGATGGCCAAGAAAATAGTCGGCTTCATCAAGCTGCAAGTACCGGCGGGCAAAGCCAACCCGTCGCCCCCGATCGGTCCGGCGCTGGGTCAGCGCGGGCTGAACATCATGGAGTTCTGTAAGGCATTCAATGCGCAGACCCAAGGCATGGAACCCGGGCTCGTATTGCCCGTGGTCATCACAGCGTTTGCCGACAAGTCGTTCACCTTCGTCCTGAAGACGCCGCCGGCCACCGTGTTGATCAAGAAGGCCGCGAAGCTGGAAAAAGGCTCGGCCAAGCCGCACACCGACAAGGTGGGCAAGCTCACGCGCGCCCAGGTTGAAGACATCGCCAAGGCCAAGATGAAGGACCTGACGGCGGCCAACCTCGAAGCGGCGGTGCGCACCATCGCCGGCTCTGCCCGCTCGATGGGCATCACCGTGGAAGGGGTCTGATCATGGCCAAGCTGACCAAACGCCAAAAAGCGCTCGCCGGAAAAGTCGACAGCAACAAGCTCTATCCGCTGGAAAGTGCACTCACGATCGTCAAGCAGTGCGCGATTGCGAAGTTCGATGAGTCGATCGACGTCGCCGTGCAGCTCGGCATCGACGCCAAGAAGTCCGACCAGGTGGTGCGCGGCGCCGTCGTGCTGCCCAACGGCACCGGCAAGACCAAGCGCGTTGCCGTGTTTGCGCAGGGCGTGAAAGCCGACGAAGCCAGAGCCGCCGGCGCCGACATTGTCGGCATGGATGACCTGGCCGCCGAAATCAAGGCCGGCAACCTGAACTTCGACGTCGTGATCGCGTCGCCCGATACGATGCGCGTCGTCGGCACCCTGGGCCAGATTCTCGGACCGCGCGGCCTGATGCCGAACCCGAAGGTCGGCACGGTGACGGCGGACGTTGCCACTGCGGTGCGCAATGCCAAGGCCGGCCAGGTTCAGTTCCGCGTCGACAAGGGCGGCATCGTGCACGCCTCGATCGGTCGGCGCTCGTTCGATGCCGACAAGCTCGGCGGCAACCTGCGCGCATTGATCGATGCATTGAACAAGGCAAAACCGGCGTCGACCAAGGGCATCTACCTGCGCAAGGTCGCCGTTTCTTCAACGATGGGGGTTGGCGCGCGCGTTGACGTGGCGTCGCTCGTCACCATGGGCGTTCAAGCCTGAGTCCGAATTCGAACAGTGGGTCGGCGCCAAATGGGATGCCGGTCCTGTGGGTTGGTGGGCAGGGCCGGCAACGGCTCTGGCTGTCCAAGACCGCTGGTGCGGCTCAAGCGAGCCGCTTAATGGCCAGCGCAGATGGCGGTCCCGCTGAAATGGAATTTCGGTTCCGGCTCAGAAGGTCGCTGAAACGTGGCGTGTCAACGGGCCGGTAACGGCCTGACGACACATGATGGATAAGGAGTAGACCTTGAGTCTGAATCGCACGGAGAAAGCCGCCGTTGTCACGGATGTGGCCGCCCAGGTGGCGCGCTCGCAGACGCTGGCGCTGGCCGAGTACCGAGGCATGACCGTGGATCAATTGAACGTGTTGCGCAGGCAGGCACGCGACAAAGGTGTGTACCTTCACGTGTTGAAGAACACCCTGGCGCGTCGTGCCGTGAAGGGCACGCCGTTCGAAGTGGCCGCACCGAGCATGGTCGGCCCGATGATCTACGGTTTTTCGCAAGACGCCGTGGCCGCGGCCAAAGTCCTGTCGGACTTCGCCAAGACCAACGACAAGTTGATCGTCAAAGCCGGCGCGCACGCCGGTCAGGCGCTCAACGCCGCCGGTGTGAAGGCCCTGGCCGACATTCCGAGCCGCGAAGTTCTGTTGTCGCAGCTCCTCGGGCTGATGCTCTCGCCGGTCTCACGACTGGCGCGTGTGCTTGCGGCACTGGCCGAGAAGCGTGCCGAGCCTGCAGCTGAAGTTGTGGCTGAACCCGCGGCGCAAGTCGCACCCGCCGCCTGAACCCATTTCAATCCAATCTTTGAATCATTAGGAGCCAAACATGGCATTCGATAAAGACGCATTTTTGACCGCACTCGACGGCATGTCGGTGATGGACCTGAACAGCCTGGTCAAGGCCATTGAAGAGAAGTTCGGCGTGTCCGCTGCGGCGATGGCTGCTCCGGGCGGCGGTGGCGGTGGCGGTGCCGCGGCAGCGGTCGTGGAAGAGCAGACCGAATTCGCGGTGATCTTGACGGAGATCGGCGCGAACAAGGTGTCGGTCATCAAGGTGGTGCGCGAGTTGACGGGTCTGGGCCTGAAGGAAGCCAAGGATCTGGTGGACGGCGCGCCGAAGCCTGTCAAGGAAGGCATTGCCAAGGCGGATGCTGAGGCGGCGAAGAAGAAGCTCGAAGACGCTGGCGCGAAGGCCGCTTTGAAGTAAACCGGCCCCAGCCTACTGCGCGACCCGATCTCGGTCCTGCCGAATTTGGCAAACGCGTTGCCGTACCGGACCTCTGTACGGCTGCGCGTCTCGAACCGACCTCGGGCCTCGCTTCGGCTGGCATCCGATTTACCGTGGCGCCGCGCAAGCGGCTCCACCAAGAGAGCAGCGCAAAGCGCATCGCGCGCTTTGCAGTGTTCTTTGATCCGACTGCAGAGAACGGGTTTGGTCGGGCTTCGGTGCAATGCCGGGGTTGTCCGCCAGCGGCTGGTAGTGGCCAGCCACCAAGCTTCGAGCCGATGGCTCGAAAGACAGTCGCCTTTGGGAGCGGGCCTCGGCGTGGCCGCGCCCCCTGAGACGGAGTGAGAAACCACATATGGCGCAACAGACAACCCCCTACAGCTACACCGAGCGCAAGCGGATCCGCAAGAGCTTCGGCAAACGCGAGAGCGTGCTCAGCGTCCCATACCTGCTGACAATGCAGAAGGACTCTTACGTCGCCTTCCTGCAGAAAGACATTCCAGCGCAAAAGCGCAAGCCCGAGGGGCTGCAGGCGGCCTTCATCGCGGCGTTCCCGATCGTCTCGCACAACGGGTTTGTCGAGATGAAGTTCCTCGAATACAACATGGCCAAGCCGACATTCGACACGCGCGAATGCCAGCAGCGTGGCCTGACCTATGCAGCCGCGGTGCGCGCGAAGCTGCAGATGATCATTTACGACCGCGAGTCGCCCCAGCCCAAGACCGTCAAGGAAATCAAGGAGCAGGAGGTCTACATGGGCGAAGTCCCATTGATGACCGACTACGGCTCGTTCATCGTCAACGGCACCGAGCGTGTGATCGTGTCGCAGCTGCACCGCTCGCCCGGTGTGTTCTTCGAGCACGACAAGGGCAAGACGCATTCGAGCGGCAAGCTGCTGTTCTCCGCGCGCATCATCCCGTACCGTGGCTCGTGGCTCGACTTCGAGTTCGACCCGAAAGACCTGCTCTATTTCCGCGTCGACCGCCGCCGCAAGATGCCGGTGACGATCCTGCTCAAGGCGATTGGCCTGAACCCGGAAGCGATCCTCGCGCACTTCTTCGTGTTCGACAACTTCCGCCTGATGGATTCGGGCGCGCAGATGGAATTCGTCGCGGACCGCCTGCGTGGCGAAATCGCGCGTTTCGACATCACCGACAAGGCTGGCAACGTCGTCGTCGAGAAAGACAAACGCATCACGGCGCGCCATACCCGCACGCTCGAGCAAACCGAAACCAACTACATCAGCGTTCCGGAAGACTACCTGGTGGCCCGGGTGCTGGCGCGCAATGTGGTCGACGCCGACAGCGGCGAAATCCTGGCCAAGGCCAACGACGAGCTGACGGAAGCGCTGCTGAAGAAGTTGCGTGCGGCTCGGGTTCAGGAAATCCCGTGCCTGTACACGAACGAGCTGGACGAGGGCAACTACATCTCGCAAACGCTGGCGGCCGACGAAACCGCCGACCAGTTGGCGGCCCGCGTCGCCATCTACCGCATGATGCGCCCCGGCGAGCCGCCGACGGAAGACGCCGTCGAGGCGCTGTTCCATCGTCTGTTCTACAACGCCGACACCTACGACCTGTCGCGTGTCGGGCGCATGAAGTTCAACGCCCGCGTCGGGCGCGACGTGCCCGAAGGCTCGATGACGCTGTCCAACGACGACATCCTGGACGTCGTGAAGATCCTCGTCGAGCTGCGCAACGGCCGCGGCGAAGTCGACGACATCGACCACCTGGGCAATCGCCGCGTGCGCTGCGTCGGCGAACTCGCCGAGAACCAGTACCGCTCGGGCCTGGCCCGAATCGAGAAGGCGGTGAAGGAACGCCTCGGCCAGGCCGAGACGGAAGCGCTGATGCCGCATGACCTGATCAACTCCAAGCCGATTTCGGCGGCGTTGAAAGAGTTCTTCGGCGCGAGCCAGCTCTCGCAGTTCATGGACCAGACGAACCCGCTGTCGGAGATCACCCACAAGCGGCGCGTCTCGGCCCTCGGCCCGGGCGGCCTGACACGCGAACGCGCCGGCTTCGAAGTGCGCGACGTGCACCCCACGCACTACGGGCGCGTCTGCCCGATCGAAACGCCGGAAGGCCCGAACATCGGTCTGATCAATTCGCTGGCGCTGTACGCGCAGCTCAACGAATACGGCTTTTTGGAGACGCCGTATCGGCGTGTGGCCGACGGCAAGGTGACGAACCAGATCGACTACCTGTCGGCCATCGAAGAAGGCAAGTACGTGATCGCCCAGGCGAGCGCGACGCTCGACACGGAAGGCAAGCTGATCGACGAGCTCGTGAGCGCGCGCGACAACGGCGAGTCGATCCTCACTTCGGCGGAACGCATCCAGTACATGGACGTGGCGCCGACGCAGATCGTCTCGGTGGCGGCTTCGCTCGTGCCGTTCCTGGAGCACGATGACGCGAACCGCGCGCTGATGGGCGCGAACATGCAGCGCCAGGCCGTGCCGATCCTGCGCCCGGAGAAGGCGCTCGTCGGAACCGGCGTGGAACGTGTCGCCGCCAAGGATTCGGGGACCGTGGTCGCTGCGCGGCGCGGCGGCGTAGTCGACTATGTCGACACGAACCGCATCGTGATTCGCGTCAACGACAGCGAAACGGTGGCCGGCGAAGTGGGTGTGGACATCTACAACCTCATCAAGTACCACCGTTCGAACCAGAACACGAGCATTCACCAGCGCCCAATCGTCAAGCGTGGTGACCGCGTCGAAGGCGAAGACATCATCGCCGACGGTGCCTCTACCGATCTGGGCGAGCTCGCGCTCGGCCAGAACATGCTCGTCGCCTTCATGCCGTGGAACGGCTACAACTTCGAGGATTCGATCCTGATCTCGGAGCGTGTTGTCGCGGAAGACCGCTACACCTCGATCCACATCGAAGAACTGGTCGTGATGGCGCGCGACACCAAGCTCGGTTCGGAAGAAATCACGCGCGACATTCCCAACCTGTCGGAGCAGCAACTCGGGCGCCTGGACGAGTCGGGGATCGTTTACGTGGGCGCCGAAGTGAACCCCGGCGACACGCTGGTGGGCAAGGTCACGCCCAAGGGCGAAACCACGCTGACGCCGGAAGAAAAACTGCTGCGCGCGATCTTCGGCGAGAAGGCCTCCGACGTGAAAGACACGTCGCTGCGCGTCAGCCAGGGAACGAACGGCACGGTCATCGACGTGCAGGTCTTCACGCGTGAAGGCATCGTGCGCGACAAGCGCGCCCAGCAGATCATCGACGACGAACTGAAGCGCTATCGACTCGACCTGAACGACCAGCTGCGCATCGTTGAAGCCGACGCGTTCGACCGCATCGAAAAGCTGCTCGTCGGCAAACCTGCCAACGGCGGGCCGCAGCGCATCGCCAAGGGCGCGATCATCGACAAGGAATACCTGACGAGCGTCGAGAAGTACCACTGGTTCGACATTCGCCCGAGCGACGAAGACGTGGCCGGCCAACTGGAGAGCATCAAGAACTCGCTCGACCAGACGCGCCACAGCTTCGACCTGGCATTCGAAGAAAAGCGCAAGAAGCTGACGCAGGGCGACGAGTTGCCCGCCGGCGTGTTGAAGATGGTCAAGGTGTACCTGGCGGTGAAACGCCGCTTGCAGCCCGGCGACAAGATGGCCGGCCGGCACGGCAACAAGGGTGTCGTGTCGAAGATCGTTCCGGTCGAAGACATGCCCTACATGGCCGACGGCACGCCGTGCGACATCGTGCTCAATCCGCTGGGCGTGCCCTCGCGTATGAACGTCGGGCAGGTGCTGGAGGTTCACTTGGGCTGGGCTGGCAAGGGCATCGGCCAGCGCATCAACGACATGCTCGCGCAGGAAACGAAAGTTCAGGACCTGCGCGCCTTCCTTGACGAGCTCTACAACAAGAGCGGCGGCAAGACGGAGCGTCTCGATCACTTGAGCGACGCCGAAATCCTGGAGATGGCCGGCAACCTCACCCGTGGTGTGCCGTTCGCGACACCGGTGTTCGACGGCGCCGCGGAAGAAGAAATCCGCGGCATGCTCAAGCTCGCCTACCCCGAAGACGTGGCCAAGGCCAAGGGCTTGACCGCGACGCGCACCCAGGCAACGCTGCACGACGGCCGCACGGGTGACCCGTTCGAGCGCCCCGTGACCGTGGGTTACATGCACGTGCTGAAACTGCACCACCTGGTGGACGACAAGATGCACGCGCGCTCGACCGGCCCGTACAGCCTGGTGACACAGCAGCCGCTCGGCGGCAAGGCGCAGTTCGGCGGCCAGCGCTTCGGCGAGATGGAGGTCTGGGCGCTGGAGGCCTACGGCGCTTCCTACATCCTGCAGGAGATGCTCACCGTCAAGTCCGACGACGTGAATGGCCGCACCAAGGTGTACGAGTCCATCGTCAAGGGCGAGCATTCGATCGAAGCCGGCATGCCGGAATCGTTCAACGTGCTGGTCAAGGAAATCCGCTCGCTCGGCATCGACATCGAGCTCGAGCGTAACTAAAGGAGGAAGCAGACATGAAAGGTTTACTCGACCTGTTCCGCCAGTTCACGCCCGATGAGCATTTCGATGCCATCAGGATCGGACTGGCTTCCCCCGAGAAAATTCGGTCCTGGTCTTTCGGTGAGGTGAAGAAGCCCGAGACGATCAACTACCGGACGTTCAAGCCGGAGCGCGATGGCCTGTTCTGCGCCAAGATTTTCGGCCCGATCAAGGACTACGAGTGCCTGTGCGGCAAGTACAAGCGCCTCAAGCACCGCGGCGTGATCTGCGAGAAGTGCGGCGTCGAAGTCACGCAGACCAAGGTGCGCCGCGAGCGCATGGGCCACATCGACCTGGCCGCGCCTTGTGCGCACATCTGGTTCCTGAAGAGCCTGCCGTCGCGTCTGGGCCTCGTGCTCGACATGACGCTGCGCGACATCGAACGTGTGCTGTACTTCGAGGCGTATGTCGTCGTCGATCCGGGCATGACGCCGCTGAAGAAATTCAGCATCATGAGCGAAGACGACTTCGACGCGAAGCGCACCGAGTTCGGCGACGAGTTCGTCGCGCTGATGGGCGCCGAAGGCGTGCACAAGCTGCTCGCCGAGATCGACCTCGACGTCGAGATCGAGAAGCTGCGCGGCGACATGACGGGCTCGGAGCTCAAGGTCAAGAAGAACTCCAAGCGCCTGAAGGTGATGGAGGCGTTCAAGAAGTCGGGCATCAAGCCGCAGTGGATGGTGATGGAAGTGCTGCCGGTGCTGCCGCCGGATTTGCGCCCCCTCGTTCCGCTGGACGGCGGCCGCTTCGCGACCAGCGACCTGAATGACTTGTACCGC
Source organism: uncultured beta proteobacterium (assembly GCA_963791595.1). GTDB lineage: Bacteria > Pseudomonadota > Gammaproteobacteria > Burkholderiales > Burkholderiaceae_C > JAEMQF01. The sequence continues at coordinate 82,280 of CAWBTF010000016.1, forward strand.
CGCGTCATCAACCGCAACAACCGCCTCGCGCGGCTGCTCGAGCTGAAGGCGCCGGAAATCATCGTGCGCAACGAGAAGCGCATGCTGCAGGAAGCTGTCGACTCGCTGCTCGACAACGGCCGTCGCGGCAAGGCGATGACGGGCGCGAACAAGCGCGCGCTGAAGTCGCTCGCCGACATGATCAAGGGCAAGAGCGGGCGCTTCCGGCAGAACCTGCTGGGCAAGCGCGTCGACTACTCGGGCCGTTCGGTCATCGTGGTCGGCCCGACCTTGAAGCTGCACCAGTGCGGTCTGCCCAAGCTGATGGCGCTGGAACTCTTCAAACCTTTCATCTTCTCGCGCCTGGAAGCGATGGGCATCGCAACGACGATCAAGGCGGCGAAGAAAGAGGTCGAGTCCGGTACGCCGGTGGTCTGGGACATCCTCGAGGAAGTGATCAAGGAACACCCGGTGCTGCTGAACCGCGCGCCGACGCTGCACCGTCTGGGCATCCAGGCGTTCGAGCCGGTGCTGATCGAAGGCAAGGCAATCCAGCTGCACCCGCTCGTGTGCTCGGCGTTCAACGCCGACTTCGACGGCGACCAGATGGCCGTGCACGTGCCGTTGTCGATCGAAGCGCAGATGGAAGCGCGCACCTTGATGCTGGCGTCGAATAACGTGCTGTTCCCGGCCAACGGCGAGCCGAGCATCGTGCCGTCGCAAGACGTGGTGCTGGGCCTGTACTACGCCACGCGCGATCGCATCAACGCCAAGGGTGAAGGCATCATCTTCTCCGACGTGGCCGAGGTGCACCGCGCGCTCGACAACCAGCAGGTCGAGATCACCTCCAAGGTGAGCGTTCGCATGACCGACTACGCCCAGGACAAGGCGAGCGGCGAGTGGACCGCGTCAACCAAGCTCGTGGACACGACGGTGGGCCGCGCGCTGCTCAGCGAAATCCTGCCCAAGGGCCTGGACTTCGCGAACATCAACAAGGCGCTGAAGAAAAAGGAAATTTCTCGCCTCATCAACACGTCGTTCCGCAAGTGCGGATTGAAAGAGACGGTGATTTTTGCCGACAAGCTGCTCCAGGCGGGTTTCCGCCTGGCGACGCGCGCCGGCATTTCAATCGCCATCGACGACATGCTGGTGCCCAAAGAGAAGCCGGGCCTGATCGAGCGCGCCGAAAAGGAAGTCAAGGAAATCGAGCAGCAGTACGTCTCGGGCCTCGTGACTTCGGGTGAGCGCTACAACAAGGTGGTCGACATCTGGGGCAAGACGGGCGACGAAGTGGGCAAGGTCATGATGGCCCAGTTGTCCAAGCAGAAAGTGACCGACCGGCACGGCAAGCAGGTGGATCAGGAGTCGTTCAACTCGATCTACATGATGGCCGACTCGGGCGCGCGCGGCTCGGCGGCGCAGATTCGCCAGCTCGCCGGCATGCGCGGCCTGATGGCAAAGCCCGACGGCTCGATCATCGAAACGCCGATCACGGCGAACTTCCGCGAAGGCCTGAACGTTCTGCAGTACTTCATCTCAACGCACGGTGCTCGCAAGGGCCTGGCGGACACGGCGTTGAAGACGGCGAACTCGGGCTACCTGACGCGGCGCTTGGTCGACGTGACGCAAGACCTGGTCGTGACGCAAGACGACTGCGGCACCTTCAACGGCATGAACATGCGTGCGCTGGTCGAGGGCGGCGAGGTGATCGAAAGTCTGCGCGACCGCATTCTCGGCCGCGTGACGGCGGTGGAGGTGATGCACCCCGAGTCGCAGGAGACGCTCGTCCCGGCGGGCACCTTGCTCGACGAAGACATGTTCGACATGCTCGAGGCCGAAGGCGTCGACGAAATCAAGGTCCGCACCGCACTCACTTGCGCCACGCGCTTCGGCATCTGCGCCAGGTGCTACGGCCGGGATCTCGGCCGCGGCGGCCTGGTCAACGTGGGCGAGGCGATCGGCGTGATCGCGGCCCAATCGATCGGCGAGCCGGGCACGCAGCTCACGATGCGCACCTTCCACATCGGCGGCGCGGCTTCGCGCGCGGCGGTGGCCAGCAACGTCGATGCCAAGTCGGACGGCGTGGTCGGCTTCAACGCAACGATGCGCTACGTGACGAACAGCAAGCGCGAGCTGGTCGTGATTTCACGCTCCGGCGAGATCATCGTGTCCGACACCCACGGCCGCGAGCGAGAACGCCACAAGGTGCCCTACGGCGCGCTGCTCAACATCAAGGCCGACCAGCACATCAAGGCCGGCACCGTGCTCGCCAACTGGGACCCCTTGACCCGACCCATCATCACGGAGTTCGCCGGCAAGGCGAAGTTCGAGAACGTGGAAGAGGGCGTGACGGTCGCCAAGCAGCTCGACGAAGTGACGGGTTTGTCCACGCTCGTCGTGATCGACTCGAAGCGCCGCGGCGTGGCCAAGGTCGTGCGCCCGCAAGTCAAGCTGCTCGACGCGGCCGGCAACGAAGTGAAGATCCCCGGTACCGACCACTCCGTGACGATCGGTTTCCCCGTCGGCTCGCTGATCCAGATCCGCGACGGTCAAGACCTGGCGCCGGGCGAAGTGCTCGCGCGCATTCCGGTCGAAGGCCAGAAGACGCGCGACATCACGGGCGGCCTGCCGCGCGTGGCGGAGCTGTTCGAGGCGCGCACGCCGAAGGACAAGGGCACGCTCGCCGAGATGACGGGCACGGTGTCGTTCGGCAAAGAGACCAAGGGCAAGGTGCGCTTGCAGATCACCGACCCGGAAGGCAAGGTCTACGAAGAGCTGGTGCCGAAGGAAAAGAACATCGTCGTGCACGAAGGCCAGGTGGTGAACAAGGGCGAGTCGATCGTCGACGGGCCGGCGGACCCGCAAGACATTCTGCGGTTGCTGGGCATCGAAGAGTTGGCGCGCTACATCGTCGACGAAGTGCAGGACGTTTATCGGCTGCAAGGCGTGAAGATCAACGACAAGCACATCGAAGTCATCGTGCGCCAGATGCTGCGCCGAGTGCAGATCGCGAACCCGGGCGACACCACGTACATCGCGGGCGAACAGGTCGAACGCTCGGAACTGCTCGACACCAACGACAAAATGGTCTCCGAGGGCAAGCTGCCCGCCACGCACGCCGACATCCTGCTGGGCATCACAAAGGCGTCGCTGTCGACCGACAGCTTCATCTCGGCGGCATCCTTCCAGGAAACGACGCGCGTGCTCACCGAGGCTGCCATCATGGGCAAGCGCGACGAGCTGCGTGGCTTGAAGGAGAACGTGATCGTCGGCCGCTTGATCCCGGCCGGCACCGGCATGGCATTCCACGAGGCGCGCAAGGCCAAGGAAGCGATGGACGACGCCGAGCGCCGCACGATTGCCTTGCAGGAAGCCGAAGAGCTGGCCGCGGTGCAACTCGCCGCGGTCGATGCGCAGCAAGGCGAAAGCGCTGCCGAGGCGCAGTAACCCTCGCGAACGCCGCCGCGTCGAGGCGGCGTTGCGTCAGTCCGCGAAGGCGGCCCAAGTGGCCGCCTTTTTCTAGGCCGGGTCGAAGGAGGCCGGCGTCGCGATCGTCACTCCCAGGCCGAGTGCGCGCCGCGCAAGGCGCAGCACCTCGCGGTCGCGGCTGAACAGGCGGCTCGGCTGCAAGGCCAGTGCGAGGTCGATGAACATCTGGTCATCCGGGTCACCACAGCGCAAGGTGCCCCGCGCCGCGACCGGTGGGTCGACGATCGAGACCCATCTCGCCCAGAGGGCTGCAATCGCCTCGCCCTGCACCGCCCAGCGCTGGAATGCCGGGCGTGCGAGCACGGCACTGAACTCGGCGCGCATCGCGGCCGTCGCGACCCAGTGCCAATGCCTGCTGTCCAGTCGCGCGGCCAATCGCGCGCTCGCCGGGTCGCGGAACACGAGCAAATCGAACGCGACATTGGTGTCCAGCACGACGGGCTGGCCCGCGGCCAGAGGGAAATCGGCCGCGATCGCGAAATTGCTTTGACGCTGTCTCAAACTCTGGTGCATAATGCGCGGCTTCGCTGAGTGGCGATGGTAGCGGTTGGCAGCGCGCAAGCACTGCCTCAAGTTGCCACCGCACTCGGCTCCTCCGAAGTTTCGCCCCCATGACCGAAAGCGCGTAAGCGCCTCCGGCCCGACGGGCCCAAGACTGACCGCTGGCTCGCCTCCATGGTGCATGGACGAATCCGCGGGACAAGTTGGGGACAGTTAAAAATGATCCAAATGCAATCGCGGCTCGATGTCGCGGACAACACGGGTGCCAAGTCCGTCATGTGCATCAAGGTGCTCGGCGGCTCCAAGCGCCGTTACGCCGGCATCGGTGACGTGATCAAGGTCAGCATCAAGGAAGCCGCGCCGCGCGGGCGCGTCAAGAAGGGCGAGATCTACAGCGCCGTCGTGGTGCGCACCGCCAAGGGCGTGCGCCGCGCGGACGGCTCACTCGTCAAGTTCGACGGCAACGCCGCTGTGCTGCTCAACGCCAAGCTCGAGCCCATCGGCACCCGCATCTTCGGCCCGGTGACGCGCGAGCTGCGCACCGAGCGTTTCATGAAGATCGTGTCGCTCGCACCCGAAGTGCTCTGAGCGGCCCGGTTCGAGGAACAGCAATGAACAAACTCCGCAAAGGCGACCAGGTCATCGTTCTGACCGGCCGCGACAAAGGCAAGCGCGGCACGATTTCCAAGCGTGTCGATGACGAGCGCGTGATCGTCGATGGCGTGAACGTCGTGAAGAAGCACACCAAGCCGAATCCGATGAAGGGCACGACGGGCGGCGTGGTCGACAAGACGATGTCGATCCACCAGTCGAACGTGGCGATCTTCAACCCGGCCACCGGCAAGGCCGACCGGGTGGGCATCAAGCTGCTGAGCGATGCAGAGAAGCAGCAACGCAAGACCAAAGACAACGGCGTGCGCATCTATCGCTCCAGCGGCCAAGAGATCAAGGCATAAGAGGCAATCATGGCTCGTTTGCAGCAGTTCTATCGCGAAAAGGTCGCGCCCGACTTGATGAACAAGTTCGGCTTCAAGTCGACGATGCAGGTGCCGCGCCTGACCAAAATCACGCTCAACATGGGCGTGAGCGAAGCGGTGTCCGACAAGAAAGTCATGGACAGCGCGGTCGGCGACCTGACCAAGATTTCCGGGCGCAAGCCGGTCGTCACGAAGTCGAAGAAGGCGATCGCTGGCTTCAAGATCCGCGACGGCGTGCCCATCGGTTGCATGGTCACGTTGCGCGGCGCGCAGATGTATGAGTTTCTCGACCGCTTTGTCACCGTCGCGCTGCCGCGCGTGCGCGACTTTCGCGGCATCTCGGCGCGTGCCTTCGACGGCCGCGGCAACTACAACATCGGCGTCAAAGAGCAGATCATCTTCCCCGAGATCGACTACGACAAGATCGACGCCGTGCGTGGCCTGAACATCAGCATCACGACGACCGCGAAGACCGACGAGGAGTGCAAGGCGCTGCTCGCGGCATTCAAGTTCCCGTTCAAGACCGAGAAGAACGCCTGACAAGGGCTTGAAAGAATCCGATGGCAAAAGTATCCCTGATCCAGCGTGAACTCAAGCGGACCCTGTTGGTCGCCAAGTACGCGAAGAAGTACAACGAACTCAAGACGCTCGCGAACGACGCGAAGAAGTCCGACGAAGAGCGTTACGCGGCGCGCCTGGAGCTGCAGAAGCTGCCGCGCAATGCATACCCGACGCGCCAGCGCAATCGCTGCGAGCTGACCGGGCGCCCACGCGGCACGTTCCGCAAGTTTGGCCTCGGCCGCAGCAAGATTCGCGACCTGGCGTTCAAGGGCGACATCCCCGGCATCGTCAAGGCCAGTTGGTAGGCCCAAGGCCCGACCAGGAGAATTCCGAATGAGCATGAGTGACCCCATCGCCGACATGTTGACGCGCATCCGCAATGCGCAGATGGTGGACAAGCCCACGGTAACGATGCCGTCGTCCAAGTTGAAAGTCGCGATCGCCAAGGTCCTGAAAGACGAGGGCTATATCGACGGTTTCGCGATGCGCGGCGGCGACGCCAAGCCCGAACTCGAAATCGCGCTGAAGTACTACGCCGGCAGGCCGGTGATTGAACACATCGAGCGCGTCAGCCGCCCGGGCCTGCGCATCTACAAGGGCCGGCACGACATCCCGACCGTGCAAAACGGCCTGGGTGTGGCGATCGTGACCACGCCCAAGGGCGTGATGACGGACCGCAAGGCGCGCCAGGCCGGAATCGGCGGCGAAGTGATTTGCTACGTCGCCTAAGGAGAGCACATGTCTCGCGTAGGAAAAATGCCGATCGTGGTTCCCAAGGGCGTGGAAGTCGCGGTCAATGCTGGGCAGATCAGCGTCAAGGGCGCGCTCGGCACCCTGGTGCAGCCCGGTCATGAATGGGTGGCGGTGAAGAGCGATGCCGGCCAGGTCACGTTCTCGGCTCTGAATGAAACGCCGCAGGCCGATGCGATGACGGGCACGATGCGCGCGCTGGTGGCCAACATGGTCAGCGGCGTCAGCAAGGGGTTCGAGAAGAAGCTGACCCTCGTCGGCGTGGGCTTCCGGGCCCAGGCGGCGGGCCCGAAGCTGACGCTGCAGATCGGTTTCTCGCACCCGGTGGCCAAGGACATGCCCGCTGGTGTGAAAGTGGAATGTCCGACGCAGACCGAGATCGTGATCAAGGGTGCGAACCGCCAAGCGGTGGGCCAGGTCGCCGCCGAAGTGCGCGCCTTCCGCCCGCCCGAGCCCTACAAGGGCAAGGGCATTCGCTACATCGACGAGAAGGTTTCCCTCAAGGAAACCAAGAAGAAGTAATGGAGCCGCAGCCATGCTGAACAAGAAAGAGCAGCGCCTTCGCCGCGCCCTTCAAACGCGCAAGCGCATCGCCAAGCAGCAGGTCGCAAGGCTGACCGTGTTTCGCTCGAACCTGCACATCTACGCGAATATCGTCAGCGACGATGGCGCCAAGGTGCTGGCGAGCGCGTCCACCGCCGAGGCGGCGGTGCGCAAGGAACTGGGCGCGCCTGGCAAAGGCGGCAATGTGGCGGCCGCTGGTGCGGTGGGGCAGCGCATCGCCGAACGTGCCAAGGCGGCCGGCGTGGAGCGCGTGGCGTTCGACCGCTCCGGGTTCGCATATCACGGGCGTGTGAAGGCGCTTGCCGAAGCCGCTCGCGAAGCCGGCTTACAGTTCTAAGCGCGGTTCTAAGCTCCACCTGAATCTTTAGGGATCGAACATGGCAAAGTTTCAACCGCGCGGCGCCCAAGGCGAAGCCAACGACGACGGGCTGAAGGAAAAGATGATCGCGGTGAACCGCGTCACCAAGGTGGTGAAGGGCGGGCGCACGCTGAGCTTCGCCGCGCTCACTGTGGTGGGTGACGGCGACGGCCGCATCGGCATGGGCAAGGGCAAGGCCAAGGAAGTTCCGGTCGCGGTGCAAAAGGCGATGGAAAGCGCGCGCCGCAACCTGTTCAAGGTGGCGCTCAAGGAAGGCACGATCTACCACAAGGTGATCGGCGAGCACGGTGCGTCGCGGGTGCTGATGGCGCCAGCTAAGCCCGGTGACGGCATCATCGCCGGCGGCCCGATGCGCGCCGTGTTCGAAGTGATGGGCGTGACCGACATCGTCTGCAAGAGCCTGGGCTCGTCGAACCCCTACAACATGGTTCGCGCCACGCTCGACGCGCTGAAGCACACCAGCACGCCGGCCGAGATTGCCGCCAAGCGCGGTTTGACGGTCGAACAGATCTTCAACTGACCGTCAACAATCGACCGGCAGGCGGAAAGAACATCATGAGCGACAAGAAAACCGTGCACGTCAAGCTGGTGAAGAGCATCGCCGGCACCCGCGAATCGCACCGCGCCACGGTGCGGGGGCTGGGCCTGCGCAAGCTGAACAGCGAGTCGACCCTGGAAGACACGCCTTCGGTGCGAGGCATGATCAACAAGGTGTCCTACCTGGTCAAGGTGCTCTGAGCGCCGCAACGGACGAAGCATCATGGAACTGAATCAGATCAAACCGGCGGACGGCGCCAAGAAGGCGCGGCGGCGCGTCGGGCGCGGCATCGGCTCGGGCCTGGGCAAGACGGCGGGGCGTGGCCACAAGGGCCAGAAATCGCGCGCCGGCGGCTACCACAAGGTCGGCTTCGAGGGCGGCCAGATGCCATTGCAGCGCCGCTTGCCCAAGCGCGGCTTCAAGTCGCACTTGCTCCAGTACAACGCGGAAATCAACCTCAGTGATCTGGAGCGCTTGGGCGCGCCGGAGGTCGACCTGCTGGCGTTGAAGCAGGCGCGCATGGTCGGCGAGATGATCAAGAACGTGAAGGTCATCAAGACGGGAACGCTGACTCGAGCCGTGGCGCTGAAGGGCATCGGCGCAACCGCGGGCGCGAAGGCGGCGATCGAAGCCGTTGGCGGTTCGGTAAGCTAAGCCCAGACCTCTCCCCACAAGTACCGAGACCACGTGGCTACGAACGCGAATCAACTTGCGAAAACCGGAAAGTTCGGCGACCTGCGGCGTCGCCTGACTTTTCTGTTGCTCGCGCTCGTCGTTTATCGCATCGGCGCGCACATTCCCGTTCCCGGCATCGACCCGAACCAGTTGCAGCAACTGTTCAAGGGCCAGCAGGGCGGGATCCTGAGCCTGTTCAACATGTTCTCCGGCGGCGCGCTGTCGCGCTTCACCGTGTTCGCGCTGGGCATCATGCCCTACATCTCGGCGTCGATCATCATGCAGTTGATGACCTACGTGGTGCCGACGCTCGAAGCGCTGAAGAAGGAAGGCGAATCGGGGCGGCGCAAGATTACCCAGTACACGCGCTACGGCACCTTGGGTCTGGCGCTATTCCAGTCGCTCGGCATCGCGCTCGCGCTCGAAGGGTCGCCTGGGCTCGTCATTTCCCCGGGCTTCGGCTTTCGCCTCACCGCTGTGGTCTCGCTGGTGGCGGGAACGATGTTCCTGATGTGGCTGGGCGAGCAGATCACCGAGCGAGGGCTTGGCAACGGTATTTCGATCCTGATCTTCGCCGGCATCGCTGCGGGGCTACCGAGCGCCATCGGCGGTTTGTTTGAGCTCGTGCGCACCGGTGCGATGAGCATCATCGCCTCGCTGTTCATCATCGCGGTGGTCGGCATCGTCACGTTCGTCGTCGTGTTCGTCGAGCGTGGGCAACGCAAGATCCTCGTCAATTACGCGAAGCGCCAGGTCGGCAACAAGGTTTACGGCGGGCAGTCGTCGCACCTGCCGCTCAAGCTGAACATGTCGGGCGTGATTCCGCCGATCTTCGCCTCCTCCATCATCCTGCTGCCCGCCACCGCGGTGGGTTGGTTCGCCACGGGTGACGGCCTGCGCTGGCTGAAGGATCTGGCGGCACTGCTGTCACCGGGGCAACCGATCTACGTGATGCTCTACGCCGCGGCGATCGTGTTCTTCTGTTTCTTCTATACCGCGCTCGTGTTCAACAGCCGCGAGACGGCCGACAACCTGAAAAAGAGTGGCGCCTTCATCCCCGGCATCCGGCCAGGCGACCAGACCGCGAAGCACATCGACCGCATCTTGTCGCGCCTCACGCTGGCTGGCGCGATCTACATCACCGCGGTGTGCCTGCTGCCCGAATTTCTGGTGCTCAAGTACAACGTGCCGTTCTACTTCGGCGGCACGTCGCTGTTGATCATCGTCGTCGTGACGATGGACTTCTGGGCTCAGGTGCAGAGTTATGTGATGAGCCAGCAGTATGAATCGCTGCTGAAAAAAGCAAATTTCAAGGCGGGCTGAGCGAGCGCTACAAGCCATCGGCAGCACGAACGGAAAAGGCAATCAACAGGAAAACGGCGGCTAGGACGACAGGCACGACTCAGGCATGGCGAAAGACGATGTCATCCAGATGCAGGGCGAGATTTTGGAGAATCTGCCCAACGCAACGTTTCGCGTGAAGCTGGAAAACGGGCATGTCGTGCTGGGTCATATCTCCGGGAAGATGCGCATGCACTACATCCGCATCCTGCCCGGCGACAAAGTGACGGTTGAACTGACGCCCTATGACCTGACGCGCGCGCGCATCGTGTTCCGCGCGAAGTAGGACATTGATCGGAGCTCGAAAGAGCTGAAACGGAGCCAGGAATGAAAGTAGCTGCATCGGTGAAGAAGATGTGCCGCCACTGCAAGATCGTGCGCCGCAAGGGTGTGGTTCGCGTGATTTGCACCGACCCGCGCCACAAGCAGCGCCAGGGTTGAGCCCGGGCAGCACCGCAAACATCTAGTCAAGGACGAACATGGCACGCATTGCCGGCATCAACATCCCGCCCCACAAACACGCCGAAATCGGCTTGACGTCGATCTATGGGATCGGCCGCAGCACGGCGCAGAAGATCTGCGCGCGCACGGGCGTGCCGATCGACCGCAAGGTCAAGGACCTGACCGACACCGACCTGGAAAAGATCCGCGAGGAAATCGGCCGCTTGACGATCGAAGGCGACCTGCGCCGCGAGATGTCGATCAATATCAAGCGCCTGATGGACCTGGGCTGCTACCGGGGCTTTCGCCATCGGCGCGGCCTGCCGGTTCGCGGCCAGCGAACGAAGACGAATGCACGCACTCGCAAAGGGCCGCGCAGGTCCGGCGCGATCGTGAAAAAGGCCGCCGCGGCCTGACCCCCCGATTCGCAGCGCAGCACTCAAGTTAAGAGCAGAAAGTCAACATGGCAAAACCACCCGTCAACACAGCCGCGCAGCGCGTGCGCAAGAAGATTCGCAAGAACGTTGCGGACGGTATCGCGCATGTGCACGCCTCGTTCAACAACACCATCATCACGATCACCGATCGCCAGGGCAGTGCGCTGTCGTGGGCGTCGAGTGGCGGCCAGGGTTTCAAGGGCTCGCGCAAGAGCACGCCGTTCGCCGCCCAGGTGGCCGCCGAAACGGCCGGCCGCGCTGCGCAGGAACAGGGCATCAAGAACCTCGACGTTCGCATCAAGGGCCCAGGCCCGGGGCGCGAGTCCTCGGTTCGCGCGCTCGCCGCGCTGGGCATCCGCATCAACCTGATTTCCGACGTGACACCGGTGCCGCACAACGGTTGCCGGCCGCAGAAGCGGCGTCGCATTTGAGAGTTCGAGTTTGAATCGCCGCGAACGCGGCGACGACGCATTTGCAAGCGGGCCGAAAGGCCCCGACATTGAAGCCCACCGTCTGAGCGCCCAACAACAACACTCGCCAGACTCGCGCAAGCGGCTCACACCGCCTGCGTCAGAACGACAGAAGGAAACAACGTGGCACGTTATCTAGGACCCAAGGCGAAGCTTTCGCGAAGGGAAGGCACCGACCTCTTCTTGAAGAGTGCGCGCCGGCCGATCGCCGACAAGGCCAAATTCGACAGCAAACCCGGGCAGCACGGCCGCAACTCGGGCACGCGCACGTCGGACTACGGCTTGCAGCTGCGCGAGAAGCAAAAGGTCAAGCGCATGTACGGCATTCTGGAGCGGCAGTTTCGCCGCTACTTCGAAGAAGCCGAACGCCGCAAGGGCAACACCGGCGGCAACCTGCTGACGCTGCTCGAGTCGCGCCTGGACAATGTGGTGTACCGCATGGGCTTTGGCTCGACGCGCGCCGAGGCGCGCCAACTGGTGTCGCACAAGTCGATCAGCGTGAACGGCGAAGTCGTGAACATCGCGTCCTACCTCGTCAAGGCAGGCGACACAATTGGCGTGCGCGAGAAAGCAGCGAAGCAGCTGCGCGTGACGGATTCGCTGAAATTGGCGGAGACGATCGGCATGCCGGGTTGGGTGCAGGTGGACCCGACGAAATGCCAGGGTGTGTTCAAGAAGACGCCCGACCGAGACGAATTCGGGGCGGACATCAAAGAGGCCCTGATCGTCGAGCTCTACTCCCGCTAGCGGGTCACGCATATTCCTGCTGCGCGGGCCGATCTTGCCCCTGCGATGCTCGCCGTACTCCAGTACGGCTGCGCTTCTCGCGACAAGCTCGACCCGCTCGCGACGGAATCTGCGAGACCCGCTGCCGTCATTTTTCTCATCGCTGTGCATGCCGGGCGTGCAGCGAATGGTTCAAGCCCGGCACTGTCCATCAGCCTTATCGGTGTAACGAGCCGAGGGTATTGAGAGGAACGGAGACTCAATGCAAACGAATCTGCTGAAACCCAAAGCCATCAACGTCGAGCCACTTGGCGGGCACCGCGCCAAGGTCACGCTCGAGCCTTTCGAGCGTGGCTACGGCCACACGCTGGGCAACGCGCTGCGGCGCGTGTTGCTCTCGTCGATGGTCGGTTATGCGCCCACCGAGGTCACGATCGCCGGCGTGCTGCATGAATACTCCACCGTCGACGGTGTGCAGGAGGACGTGGTGCACATCATGCTCAACCTGAAAGGCGTGGTGTTTCGGCTGCACAACCGCGACGAAGTGACGCTGGTGCTGCGCAAGGAAGGCGAGGGCCCGGTCACGGCCGGCGACATCCAGACGCCGCACGACGTGGAGATCATCAACCCCGAGCACGTGGTCGCCAACCTCGCGCATGGCGGCAAGCTCGACATGCAGATCAAGGTGGAGAAGGGCCGCGGCTACGTGCCCGGCACGATGCGCCGCTATGGCGACGAGACAACGAAGTCGATCGGGCGCATCGTGCTCGACGCGTCGTTCTCGCCGGTCGCGCGCGTCAGCTACACCGTGGAAAGCGCACGCGTCGAGCAGCGCACGGATCTGGACAAACTGGTGATGGAGATCGTCACCAACGGTGCGGTCACGCCCGAAGAGGCGATCCGCTCGTCGGCGAAGATCCTGGTCGAACAACTCGCCGTGTTCGCGCAGCTCGAAGGCAGCGAGATCGCCGCGTTCAGCGAGCCGCAACAGCGCAGCACGCAGTTCGACCCGATCCTGCTGCGCCCGGTGGACGAGCTCGAACTCACGGTGCGTTCCGCGAACTGCCTCAAGGCCGAGAACATCTACTACATCGGCGACCTGATCCAGCGCACCGAGACCGAGCTGCTGAAGACGCCGAACCTGGGCCGCAAGTCACTCAACGAGATCAAGGAAGTGCTGGCCTCGCGTGGCTTGACGCTTGGCGGGCGCCTGGAGAACTGGCCGCCGCAGGGATTGGACAAGCGATAGAGCGCTTCGCGCAGGATGGAAAGACGGCGTGAACGCCGTCATTGGATATGGGTTGCCTTCGGCACCCGGTGCACCCGGCAGTACCTGATACGGCTGCCGGCCAAACGATCGACAGAAAGGAACCGCACCATGCGTCACCGTCACGGGCTCCGAAAGCTCAACCGCACTTCCGAGCACCGGCTCGCGATGCTGCGCAACATGTGCAATTCGCTGCTGTTGCACGAAGCGATCAAGACCACGCTGCCCAAGGCCAAGGAACTGCGCCGTGTTGTCGAGCCGCTGATCACGCTGGGCAAGGAAGCCACGCTCGCGAACCGGCGCCTGGCCTTCAACCGCACGCGCGACCGCGACATCGTCACCAAGCTGTTCAACGAACTCGGGCCGCGCTACAAGGCACGTCCGGGCGGCTATACGCGCATCCTGAAAATGGGATTCCGGATCGGCGACAACGCGCCGATGGCGTACGTTGAACTCGTCGACCGGCCTGTACCCGTGACGCCTGCTCAGGAGCCGATCGATTCCGCGGCGAGCTGATCGCGCGGCTGAGTGGCAATGACCCTTCGCTCTCTCTGCGTTGAGTCGGAAACCACATGAAGCTGATAGAATTCAAGCCTCAGTCGCGAGGTGGAGCAGTCTGGTAGCTCGTTGGGCTCATAACCCAAAGGTCGCAGGTTCAAATCCTGCCCTCGCAACCAATTTGCGCCAACAAGAACAAGAACTTATAGACCAGCGAAAGCCGCCCCACCGGGCGGCTTTTTGCTTGGTGCCCCTTCCGTGCCTCGGCCGTGCCCTTGGCAATTGCTGGTCAGCTCGAAATGACCGTCACGTCACGCAAGGCCTGCGCGCGGGCGGCTGACCCATCGCAGCCGACGAAGGTGCTACTCAGCTTCGATTGAACGCGGCGGCGCTGAACCTGCGCGGCGACCTTCTTTCAGCACTTCGGCCGGCACTTCCTTCAGGTCCCAGACGATGCCGAGCGCGGCCAGAACGCGCAGCACCCAGTAGGTGAGGTCGAGCTCATACCAGTAGAAGCCGGCGCGCGCCGCGTTCATGCAGCGGTGGTGGTTGTTGTGAAAGGCAGCACCCATGCTGGGGAGGGCCCACCACCACATGTTGGTGCTGGTGTCGTGCGTCTCGAAGCGCCGCAGATTGAAGAAGTTCGGTCGCGTGCCGTGGGCGAACACGTTGACCATGTAAGGCGCATGCTGCGAGGCCACCATGCTGACGAAAAACACCCACACCACCGCGCCCAGGCCCAGGCCGGTGCGGCCAAACAGCGCGGTGTACTCGCCGACCGCGTAGGTCGCGGCCAGTGTGGCCAGTGGGAAGACGTAGTGGTGCCTGTTGATCCACACCAGCTCGGGGTAGCGGCTCAGGTCCCTGGCTTCGTTCAACGGCGTGGCCAGCGTGTCCTCGTCGATCAGCCAGGTGTAGTAGGCCTTGTACCAGGGCAGGGTGACCGGTGAATGCGGATCGCCGGGCTGGTCGGAGTGACGGTGGTGGCGGCGGTGGATCACCGCCCACCAAATCGGCCCGCGCTGCCCGTTGGCCGCGGCCAGCGCCGCAAGCAGACACTGAAATGCCCGCGTCGTCTTGTAGCTGTGATGCGAGAAGTAGCGGTGAACGCCGCCTTCGATCGAGAACACGCGGATGAAGAAGCCGATCAGCGCCGCGATCAGCAATTCCTTCGTCAATGGCACAAAAAACACGCCCAGCAGGGCGGCATGCCCAATGAGGGCTCGCACGACGACGGTACGCGGACCTTCGGTGCGCTGGATGTTGTCAGCGATCATGTTTCCCCCGACGACGTCTTGTGTGCTGCCCGCGCGTCCTGGGGCTGCGCGCGGTCGCGCCATCGTACCTTGCCCGCCCCGTCGATCCAGATTCCGCCCTGGGGCAGAGGTCGAAAGTTTGAGGGGCGACCATGGAGCGGTGCAGGACAGGGTCCCGTTGATTGTTTCGTTGGATGTGAATCGGAGGTTGGCTCAAACCCTGCTCTCACGACCCAAACGCGCACACGAGCAGTGCCCAAGTCCCGCCGTGTGCAGGCTTTTCTGCTTCTGAGTCACGCATGGCCTCGCGGGTTGTCAAGGTTCATTCGTCAGGCGCCGGGCACGAGTTCGCCACGTCTGTTAAATTGTGCCGACTCACCCGCATTGGACACCATGCCCGCTGCTCAGCTTTCATTCTCCGTCCGACCGGCATCGAGTTGGGGCGACTTGGTGCAGGCGGCCGCAGTACGGGCGGCGAGCTACGGACACCACGTTGCGGAACTTCGGTCGATCTTGGCGCACCCCGACGATGTGGATCTCGAGCCTGGCACCGTCGTGTTGGTCTGCGAAGACAAGGCCTCCCGAAAAGTCGTGGGCACGGCGCGCATTCAGACCAGCGTCAGTTCCCATTTGCTCGTCGAACAAGCGGTCAGCTTGCCCGCGGAAATCCTGGACCATGCTCGCGCGGAAATCACCCGCCTTGCCTCAGTTCAGGGAGCCGACCCGCTTGTCAAGATTGCGCTGATGAAAGCCAGCTACCTCTACTGCCTTGCACATCAGGTCCGTTGGCTGGTGATCGGTGCTCGCAAGGAGGCGCTGATCCGCCAGTACGTGCGTCTGGGTTTTGCCGACGTGTTCGATGATTCGCGACGCGTGCCACTGGCTTATGCCGGGGGCTTTCCTCACCGCATCCTCAAGTTCGATGTCACGGCCGCGGAAAGAGAGTGGTTCGCCCGAAGGCATCCACTCTATGGATTCATGAAAGACACCGTGCACGCAGACATCGAACTGTTCGCCCGGCCGCGCATCACGAGGTACGCCCAGGCGCTTGCGGCCTGAACCTCATGCCTCGTTCATAGTTCGACGGGGTGGGCTTTGGACGCGGATTGGCGCTGTCGCGGGCGATCGATCCAGCGCTCCATCATTGCGGCGAGTTCGTCCCGGGTGCAAGGCTTGGCCAGGCAGTCGTCCATGCCGGCCTCGATACACCGCTTCTTGTCTTCCGCGCCCGCCGTGGCCGTCAACGCGACGATTGGAACTCGATCAAGACCGAGCGCCTTCTCCTCGATTCTGATCCTTTGTGTCGCAGCCAGACCGTCCATGACGGGCATGCGCACGTCCATGAAAATCATTTCCGGCCGTGCACCCTTGCGAATCGCCCACTGAACCGCATCGCTGCCGTTCTTCACCAGCGCCACTCGGGCGCCTTCGCGCTCCAGGGACGCCGTGGTGACCAAGGCGTTCACCTCATTGTCTTCTGCCAGCAGGACGTGGTTTGCGGCGCGAAGCGGGCGGGGCGCCATGGCAAGCGAGCGCACGTTCGGGCTCTGGGCGCTGCTCTCGACCCGGGGCAAGCGCAGCGTGCACTTGAACGACGAACCGACGCCGCGTGCACTTTGACAGGTCACGTCGCCGCCCATGGCTTGGGCCAGTTCGCGCGCGATGGTGAGACCCAAGCCTGTCCCCTCCAGGGGGCTTCGTCCGGGCGCCTCGGCCTGGCTGAACTTCTGGAAAATCCGACCCTGATCTTGTTCCGAAATGCCGATCCCGCTGTCCTTGACCTCGAACGAGATCGTGTCGTCGGGAAGTCTTGAAACGTTCAGCGTCACATGCCCGACATCGGTGAATTTCACCGCGTTGCCCAAAAGGTTGTGCAGAATCTGCCTCACTCTTGCCGGGTCACCACTCACGACACAGTCTTTGTCGACGGTCATGTTCAACTTGTACTGAAGCTTCTTGTCTTCCGTTCTGACGACGTAGACATCGGATATCCGCTGCACCTCGTCGTACAAATTGAAATTGGTCTTGTGAATGACCATGGCCCCCGCCTCGATGCGGGAAATGTCGAGCAAGTCGTTGATCAACACGAGCAGGTGCTGGCCCGAGCTTTCGATCAACGTCAGCTTGTTGCGCAGCGCAGGGTCGTTCGGCTCGTCCAGCAACAACCTCGCCACACCGAGAATGCCGTGCAGCGGTGTGCGCAGTTCGTGGCTCATGGTGGCGAGGAACTGGCTCTTGGCGGCGCTTGCCCGGTTCGCGTGATCCAGTGCCTGCTGCCGCTCGATGGCGCGGCGTTCGGCCAACTCGAGTGCGGCTTGGCGTTCCATGGCGATTCGCTCGCTGTGTTCTCTCAGCAGAAACGTTTCGAGCATCGCCTTCTCGGACCTTGAGGCGGATGCGAGCAACACGCCGAGGTACATCAACAGGCCGACGCTACCGAACAGCCCAAAGTCGTCGGCCCTGAACAGCAACCCCGCTGCGGTCAACATCATCATGGGGACCACGTAGGCCGCGGCCGCCAGCGATCGGACCTGCAAGCCGAACGTCGCGACCGCCGCGACGCAGGCCAACGAGGCTGTCACGAGCGACGCCGTGCTGGTCGCTTCGGCCGCGCCCATGAACCCCGCGAGTCCCCAGATGAACCCGTCCACGCAGAGCAGGCCAAAGGTCCAAGCCCGCCACCTGGCGCCCTCAGGGTAGCCGCGGTGCCTGTAGAGCTGCGCGTTCAGAACGCGTACAGCGGCCACCGCCAGCTTGAGCCCCAGCCAGCATTTCACGTAGAGCGCCGGAATCTCCGGGCTGAGGCGTGCTGCCAAGAAGAAGGCGAACGCCGTGGCGACAATCGTCCCCACGCTCGTGTGAGACCACACGATTTTCAGTTGGTCGTTCGCAACCCGCTCTGCCAACGGCTTGTCGAGCGCAATGCCGATCGAACTGGCAATCCGTTGCATCGTTCCCGCGGGTTCGAGCTGAGCTTGCTTGCCGGTGGCGGGACTCATGTCTCGCCGCAAGCGTGCGCTTCGGAGAGGTCGTGGAAGTCGGGGTCTGCGCTGGCCGATACGGCACGGGGCATTGCCAGTGCCGGGCTCGCCGTGCTTGGCAAAGCCTCACGGCGGGGCCGGAGCAATTCGGCCCGCGTGCCGTCGATGCAAGCCGACAGGTCTCGCTGCCAAGCCAGCAGGATGCTCAGTCTCTTCTGCGCGGACGCGCAGGCGAGTTCATCGCCCAGTCTGAGGCAGCCTGTTCCCGTTTCGACATCGGCGAACAAACCGTGAATGGGCAGGACAAAACTCTCGGCATCGTCATCAGCGTGACGGTCAGTGCCGGGAAAATCGTTTGCATGGCTGCGAAATTGGGACTTCACTGTGCACGGGTTGGGGACTGGTCCCGGATTAGAGCCCGTTCGCTGCTGAGGGCAGATCACTGCCGTGGGCCGGCGCGTGAACTTTCAACGGTCTGGGTGAGCAGATCGGAGACGCGCGGCCGTGGGAGCAATCACGCGGCGGCGATGCTCTCGCCGGCTCGTTGAAGCGCAGGTTCGGTGATGGAAGGCGCTCAATCGGCTGATGACAGGGCCGGCCCTGCCCGTACACTCGCCACCCGTTGGCTTGATGAGTTTCAAGCTCCCAGGCAGACGCCAACCCATTGGGTTGGCGTTTCGCGTTCTGGGCCTTGTAAGCAGACGCCGGCGCCTGTAACGCCATGCGTCGGTGAACCTCAAGAGGTGGGCAGATGGTGACTCGGGCGCGCGTTCTGAATGCTGGCACTGTCGTCGTTTCCGTGGTGCTGGCGTTCGCCTGCGGCGGCGGCACGGTCCCGAAGGGTCCACAAGGCAACCTCTCGCTGTTGGCAGGCAATGCCTCCGGCCCCGGAAATTTCGACGGCGCGGGTGCCGCGGCCGGGTTCTTCAGCCCGAATGGGGTAGCTGTCGACGGTTCGGGCAATGTCTACGTCGCCGACAGCGGCAACCACACGATCCGCAAGATCTCCGCGACCGGCGCAGTGAGTACCGTCGCAGGTTCGGCAGGTCAATCGGGCACGGCCGACGGCATTGGCGCTGCTGCGCGGTTGAACAATCCATCGGGTATCGCGATCGACGCGAACACCGGCAATCTGTATGTCGCCGACACCGGCAACAGCACAATCCGCAAGATCACACCGGCAGGCGAGGTCAGTACCTTCGCGGGGAGTCCCGAGGCGATCGGCGGTGCCAACGGGACGGGTCCCGCAGCCAGTTTCGATACGCCTTGGGCCATTGCGACCGACGGCGCCGGCAACGTCTACGTGGCCGACATCGCCGGCCACACGATCCGCAGGATCACGCTCACGCCGGCGGCGGTGGTCACGACGCTCGCCGGTGCCCATGGCCAGCCCGGCAACGTCAACGCGACCGGCGCTGGCGCGCGCTTCAACACGCCGTCGGGCGTGACGGTGGATGCGGTGGGCAACGTCTACGTTGCTGACACGGAAAACCACGTGATCCGTGCGATCACGCCTGCGGGCGTGGTCAGCACTCTGGCGGGGACAGGCGCCCAAGGCTCGGCCGATGGCGCCGGAGTTGCCGCCAGCTTCACCGGGCCGAGCGGCGTGGCGGCGTCGGGCAGCGGCGCGGGACTGGTGGTGTATGTCGCCGACGGCGGCAACAGCACGATCCGCAGAATCGCCGCCGGCACGGTGAGTACGTTCGCCGGAACTGCGCAAGTGTTCGGCAGCACCGATGCCACGGGGAGCGCCGCGAGTTTTCTGTTCCCGAACGGATTGGCTGTCGACGGCACCGGCCGACTGTTCGTGGCCGACACCGGAAACAGCACGATTCGCAGCCATCACGACCGCGCGCGCAACGTGAGCACGCTCGCGGGCTCGGCGCAACTGCAAGGCAATGCTGACTTGCCCGGCGCGCAAGCGCGGTTCTTCGCGCCGCGCGGTCTCGCAGTCGATCTGGCCGATAACGTCTACGTCGCCGACACGCTGAACCGCACCGTGCGCGTCATCACGCCGGCTGGCGACGTGTCGACGCGTGATCTCACGGGCGGCGGCTTCGACCCCGTCGCCAAGCCCGAGGCGATCGCGGTGGACCGCTTGGGGAATATCTATGTCAGCGACAGCGCGGGTGCGATCTATGTGCGCCTGAGCACGGGCCAGGTGTCGCTGCTGGCCGGCACGCTCGGCCAGGTGGGCTCCGCCGATGGCCCGGGGCCTGCCGCCACATTCAGCACGCCCGCGGGAATAGCCGCCGACGCCGCCGGCAACATCTATGTCGCCGATGCCGGCAACGCGACGATTCGCAAGATCACATTTGACGGTCAGGTGAGTACCTTCGCCGGAGCCGCCGGCGTGGCCGACAGCGTCGACGGCACGGGCGCGGCGGCGCGCTTCGCGCAACCTTGGGGCATCGCGACGGACGATGCAGGCAATGTCTACGTCGCGGACCGCGTCAACAACAACATCCGCAAGATCTCGCCCGTGGGCGAGGTCAGCACACTCGCCGGCAATCACCTTGAAAGCGGGAGTGCCGACGGTACCGCCGCCGCGGCAACGTTCAATCAGCCGCGCGCCATCGCGGTGGATGCGGCGGGCAATCTGTTCGTTGCCGACACGGGCAATTTCACGGTGCGCAAGATCACGCCGCGCGGCGCGGTGAGCACCGTCGTGGGTGTGCCTGGGCTGCGTGGCTTCACCCCTGGTGCGTTGCCGGCGACGTTGGCCGATCCGGTCGCGATTGCGGTCGGTCGGGACGCGATCTACATGCTGGTGAACAACGCACTCGTGGCAGCGCGCTAGGCGCTGGTTTGCGCAAGGCGGTCGGGCAGAGCCAATCTGCCGGCCGGGAGTCGTGCCACCACTGCAGGTTCGTGCAGGGATTCGACCCAACGCGCAGCCTCTGATACTTCGCCTCACCATTGGTTGCGCCGGGCCGGCTCCGAGGATTGGGATGCGCATACCTTACCTGCGGTAACCACGCACCTTAGCGACGATTAAGCAGCGAACGCGCAAAGTCCGATAGCCTTCTTCATCGGTTGCGCATGCGTGCCGGCCTCCTGTCCGGTGCGGCAGAGTCGTCGGCCCTGTACGACTTCATGCACTCTCTTCGAATCGAACTCGATGAACGCCGTTACCGCCAATTCTTCTGTCGCGCGCGATGCGCCGAGCGCCGCGCCCACCTCGAAGGCCCGCGATAGCTCAATCTACTTGATGCTGGCGCTGCTGACCTTCGCTGCATGGCTGATCAGCCGCTCAGGTCTCTACACCTCTGGCGACGACATCGGCTATTGGCTGGGTGTGACGGGCGCGGTGATGATGCTGTTGCTCCTGCTCTACCCGATGCGCAAACACATGCGTGTCTTCCAGAACTGGGGCCGCATCAAGTTCTGGCTCTGGTTCCACATGGTGCTGGGCATCGGCGGGCCGCTGCTGATCCTCGTGCACTCGCAGTTCCGCGTCGGCTCGCTGAACGCCGGTGTGGCGCTGTACAGCATGATCATCGTCGCGGTCAGCGGCGTCATCGGCCGGTTCATCTACCGCCGTGTGCACGGCGACCTGGACGGCCAGCGCGCCGATCTGCGCGAACTCCAGGTGCGTGCCGGCTTCGACCAGAGCGAGGCGGTGTCCAAACTTCAATTCGCGCCGGATGTCGAAGACCGGCTGCAAGGTTTCGAACAGCATGAGCTGCAAGCCGCGCCGACCTGGGCCACGCATCTGCGCCAAGTCACGGTCCTGCCGCTCAAGATGTGGCTCACGTACTGGATCTGTGCCTATCAATTGCGCAAGCCGCTGCGAAAAATTGCCGAACACAAGGGCTGGGATCGTGATGCCTTGCATCAGCGGGAACGCTTGGCACGTAAGCTCGTCCGCCGCTATCTGAGTGCTGTGATGCGGGTCGCTCACTACTCCGCCTACGAACGCGTCCTGTCGCTATGGCACTTGCTGCACATCCCTTTCGTCTACCTGCTGCTGTTCAGCGCCATCGCGCATGTCGTCGCGGTTCACATCTATTGAATCGCGACGCTGGGCGTGCGTCGGCTGCATGGTTCTCGGCGATGCGCGCAGCGATCGACACCGTTCGGGTTGGGTTGCTCGCATTGCTGCTGGGCGCGATCGGCACGGCGCAGGCGCAAGGGATCGAGTCGGTGCTGGCACCAGGCAAGCTGATTCAGGGGCACGCGAAGACCGAGGACAACTGCAGTGCGTGTCACGTCAAGTTCGACCGCAATGCGCAGGACGGGAAATGCCTGGAGTGCCACAAGGAAGTCGGCACCGACATGCGCAACGGCGCGGGCTATCACGGCCGGCTCAAGCCGCAGATGTGCCGCAGCTGCCACACCGACCACAAGGGCCGCGACGCGAAGATCGTCGTGCTCGACGAGAAGAAGTTCGATCACGCGTTGACCGACTTTGCACTGCGCGGCAAGCATCTGAAGATCGAATGCGCGAAGTGCCACGTCCCGGACAAGAAGTACCGCGAGGCTGCGCTCGAATGCAACTCGTGCCACAAGAAGGACGACGTGCACAAGGGCGGCCTGGGGCCGAAGTGCGCCGACTGCCACAACGAGGAGAGCTGGAAGGACATCAAGTTCGACCATGGCAAGACGCGCTTCGCGTTGACCGGCAAGCACGTGGACACCAAATGCATCGACTGCCACAAGAACAACAAGTACAAGGACACGGTTCGCACCTGCATCGGTTGTCACAAGAAGGACGACGATGGGGCCAAGGGCCACAAGGGCCTGTACGGCGAAAAGTGCGAGACCTGCCACGGCACGAAAGCGTGGAAGCCGAGCAATTTCAACCACGACAAGGACACGAAGTATTCGCTGCTCGGCAAGCACAAGACCACGCCATGCAAGGACTGCCACACCGGCCACTTGTACAAGGACAAGCTGAGCCAGGAGTGCTACGCCTGCCACAAGAAGGACGACAAGCACAAGGGGTCGCTCGGCAAGGAGTGCGCCGAGTGCCACACCGAGCGCGGCTGGAAGGAGCGCACCAAGTTCGACCACGACAAGACCGATTTCCCGTTGCTGGGCAAACACGCGAAAGTGGAATGCAAGGACTGCCACAAGAGCACCAACTTCAAGGAGGCGCCGAAGGAATGCATTGGCTGTCACCGCAAGGACGACAAGCACGAGAAGACGCTGGGCGAGAAGTGCGGCGACTGCCACAACGAGCGCGACTGGAAGTCCACGCAGGGGCGCTTCGACCACGAGCGCACCAAGTTCAAGCTGCGCAACGCGCACGCGTCGCCCGACAAGATCAAGTGCAACGCCTGCCACAAGGACCTGAAGAGCTTCCGCAAGACGCCGCTGGACTGCTACAGCTGCCACAAGAAGGACGACAAACACGAAGGCCAGCAGGGCCAGGCGTGCGAGAAGTGCCACAGCGACGTGTCGTGGAAGGTCGACGGTTTCGACCATGCCCGAACGCGCTTTCCGCTGACCGGGCGCCACCTGATCGCGAAGTGCAAGGACTGCCACACCACGCCGCGCCATCGCGACGCGCCGCGCGAGTGTTATGGCTGTCACAAGAAGGACGACAAGCACAAGCTGAAATTCGGCGAGCGCTGCGAGTCGTGCCACAACACGCGCGCCTGGCCGGTGTGGGACTTCGACCATGACAAGCGCACCGTGTACAAACTCGACGGGGCGCACCGCAAAGTGGCTTGCGAGGCCTGCCACCGCGAAGTCGCGCCCAAAGGCAAGGACGCCGCGCCGGTGGGCAGCAATTGCATCTCGTGCCATCGCAAGGACGACCCGCACGACGGTCAGTTCGGAGTGCGCTGCGAGCAGTGCCACGCGACCAGCGACTGGAAAAAGGTTCTCGATCGAAGGCGCAGCCAGCTCGACCCGCCCGCGTTCGGTTCGACCTGGGCGCTGGCCGCGCTGGTCGGCCAGGCGAGCCTGTTCCAGCGCCGCGCCGAGCAGCACGTGAACTTCAGCGAAGGACGAAGCCCATGAAGCTGACCGGAACGTTGTCGATCGCCTCTCGCGTCGCGCACGCCATGTTGGCCATGCTGCTGGTATGCGCCGCCGGTACGGCCATCGCGCAAACGGCGAAGCCCAGCTTCGACCACCTCAAGACCGGCTTCGCGCTGACCGGAACCCACATCGCGCAGCGCTGCGAATCGTGCCATCAGCTCGGCGTGTTCAAGGGCACGCCGCGCGATTGCGCCAGCTGCCACACGCCAGGCGCCCGGCTCGCGCGTGCCAACGTCGTGATGCCCGACAAACACATCCCGACGCAACTGGGCTGTGATTCCTGCCACAACACGCAATCGTTCGCCGGCGCCAAGTTCAGCCACGCCGGCGTGCAGACGGGAAGCTGCGGCAGCTGCCACGGCACCGGGCGCGCCACCGGCAAGTCGGCAGGGCACGTCGTGACGTCCGCGCCTTGCGACACCTGCCACAGAACCACCGCGTGGCGGCCCGCATCGGCGTTCAACCATGTGGGCGTGGTCGCCGGCAGCTGCGCCACCTGTCATGGCGTCACCGCCAAGGGCAAGACGGCGCTGCACATCCCGACCACCGTTCCGACGTCAATGCCCTCGTGCGACAGCTGTCACCGCGCCGGGTACACAGCGTTCGCGCCCGCCCGGTTTCACGGCAGCGTGGCGGTCAGCGCGTCGTGCGCGACCTGCCACACCGGAGGCTTCTCGCGCGCGGTGGGCAAGCCCAACACGCCGGTGCATGCCAACGTGACGGTGTGCGAGAGCTGCCACAAGTCCACCGCGAGTTGGCTCGGCGCGAAAGTCGATCACACGCCGTTCAACGCGCTGACGAATTGCGGCGGCTGCCACAACGGCACGTCCGCCACCGGCCGGTCGGTGGCGACGCACATTCCGGTGGGAGCGACGAATTGCATTGCCTGCCACAACACGACGGCGTGGCGCCCGACGACTTGGGACCATACCCAGGTGCCGGTGGCAGCCCAGTGCTCCACCTGCCACAGCGGCGCGAATCCGCCGGCCGACGCGCGCCACGCCGCGCATGTGCCGTACCAGACCGTGGCCGGCCTGGTGGCGCCGAACTGCGATACCTGTCACAAGAGCGCGCTGACCGCATGGAAGCCCGCGAAAGTGCACAGCAACGTCGCCGTGATCGGCGGCTGCGCGAACTGCCACACAGGGGCGTTCGCGCCTGCGGTGGGCCGTTCCGCGACCCACGTCGCCATCGGCACCGCGACCTGCGAGTCGTGCCACAAGTCGACGGTGAGCTGGGCGACGACAGGCAAACCGGACCACGCGCCGTTTGCCCTGGCACCCACAACCACCAATTGCACAACCGCCGGCTGCCATGGCAACGGTGCCAGTGGCAAGTCGAGCACGCACATCCCGACGGGCAGCATCGTCACCACTTGCGGCAGCTGCCACGGCACCAACTCGTGGCGCCCAGCCACCTCTTGGAACCACACGCAATTGCCTGTGACGGGCCAATGCTCCACCTGCCACAGTGGGCTGTTCCCGCCCGCGGACGGGCGTACCGTCGCGCACGTGCCGTATGCCGCGCTGGGTGGCGCGGTCGCGAACTGCGACACCTGCCACAAGGGTGGAACCGTGGTGTGGAAGACTGCAGCGCGGGTGCACGCCAACCTCACGATCGCGAGCAATTGCGCGAGTTGCCACACCGGGCAGTACCCGCCGGCGGTGGGCAAGTCGACAGGCCCACGTCACCACGACCGCGGCGTGCGAGACCTGTCACACGTCAACGCTTACCTGGCTCGGCGCCAGGATCAATCACACCACGTTCACCGCGGCGACGAACTGCGCGAGCTGCCACACCGGCGGCACAGGCGCCACAGGAAAGGGCACGAACCACATCCCCGTGGGGGTGACGAACTGCTTCTCGTGCCACGGCACGGTGGCTTGGCTGCCGTCGAAGTGGAACCACACCCAGGTCCCCGTGACGGCCCGGTGCGCGACCTGCCATACCGGGGGCTTCCCGCCGGCCGACGGGCGCTCGACGACGCACATTCCCTATGCGACCGTGACCGCGTCCGCCGCCGCCAACTGCGATGGCTGCCACACGATCTCCACGGTGTGGACCGGCGCGCGGCTGCACAGCAAATTCACGCTCAGCACGCAATGCGCGAACTGCCACATGGGCAACTACGCGCCGGGCCAGCGCAAGCCGACGAACA
Source organism: uncultured beta proteobacterium (assembly GCA_963791595.1). Classification (GTDB taxonomy): domain Bacteria; phylum Pseudomonadota; class Gammaproteobacteria; order Burkholderiales; family Burkholderiaceae_C; genus JAEMQF01. The sequence goes on from CAWBTF010000016.1 coordinate 108,259, forward strand.
CGACGCACGCGACGATCACCGGCAACTGCGAGTCCTGCCACAAGTCCACGGCGAGCTGGCTCACCGTGACCTTCGCGCACAACGCGTCAAACGCGGTGGGCACGGGCACCTGCGACACCTGTCATGCGCCTCCAGGCACCGCGAAGACCAAGCCCGCCACGCACATTCCGGTGCCCGCCGGCACCGCGAAGTGTGACTCCTGCCACCGCTCGCAAGCCAGCTTCACGACTGCGGTCACGATGAACCATGCGGTGGTGACCACGGCCACCTGCAAGTCGTGCCACAGCGGGGGCTACCTGACGCAAGGCGTGGTCGGCGCGCTGGCCAAGCCCACGAACCACATTCCGGAAGCGACACAACTGCTGAACGGCGCAGGGATGGATTGCAAGGCTTGCCACACTGGCACGACTGCGTGGACGACGCTGCGGATGAATCACAATGCCAGCCTTGGCGGTGGATCGGGCTGGTGCAAGGGCTGCCATACCACCGGGCAGGCCTTCCTGGGCACCATGCAAAAGAAATCGCTGACTCACGAGCGCAAAACACCGTTGCAGATCGACTGCTCGGAGTCGGGTTGTCACCGGCCGCTGGGCAGTCGCGGGTCGCCATACAACTCCTGGTAGAAGACCCGGCCTGAACGAGGCGTTGGCGAAGCGCCGAAGACGCGGCTTGCACCGGTCGGCGGCGGACCCGCCGCACGATCGGCACAATCCCACAGAGACAAGGAAAAGACAAAGCGTGAAGACGATCGTTCGCTGGTGCCTCGCGATCCTGGCGCTGGCATTTGCAGGCCATGCCGCGCACGCCCAGATGGTCGACGATGCCGAGCTGCGCGCCGACGGCGCCGACGCGGTGCTGGTGGTGCGATTGGCGACGCCGATCCAGTTCCTGCGCTCGGCCGGCGCGCCACGCGGCGAGTTGGCGCAGGTGTTCTATCAGGTGCTGCCGGCGCGCAACCTGCCGCGTCCCGTGCCCTCCGAGCGGCGGGTCGCGGCGTTCGGCTTGCCGCAAATGATCGTTGTCGACGACGGCGTGGCGCAAGCCGGCCAGGCCCGCAAGCTGACGATTCGCTTCGCACCGGCGGCTCGGTTTCAGGTCCGAGCAGGCAAAGACAACCGCAGCATCGAAGTGGTCCTTGAAGGGCTGGGCGCCGCGTTGCGCGCCGCTTCCAGGATTCCCCCGCTGCCTTTGGCCGATGCAACACGGCGTTACGTCGTCGTGATCCAAAGTTCAGGCGACCCGAACATCCAGCTCGAGGCGCCGATTCCCGCCGCGATGCAGGACTTCGACGTCTTCAGCTCGCGGCGCGTGATCGACGGCAGAACGGTGTTCGACCTGAACCTGGGCTACTTCGCGACCCAGCCGGACGCCGAGCGCGCGCGCGCTGTGCTGCTGCGCCGGTTTCCGCAGGCCGCGGTGGTGGCGTTGCCGCTTCTGCCGTCGGAACAAGCGCCGGTGGCGCGCGCCGCACCCGCTGCTCCACCGGCGTCGGTCGCCCCCGCACCGGCGCCACCCGCGCCAGCTTCGTCTTTGGGGTTGACGATTCCCGCCGTGCCAGCCGTGCCCGTGCCACTGCCGCCGGTGATCGGTGTGCCTCGGCCCAGCGTGCCCGGAATCGCTGCGCCGACGCCAGCAACGCCAGCCCCGTCGCCTGCGACCGCGGGCGCACCTGCACCAGCACCCGCACCCACGCCTGGCGCGCCAACCGCGGTTCGGGCAACGGCTTCCCCGCCGGCGTCGTCTGCCAGCGCTCCGGCATCGGCCGACGCACCACGCGCGACGGGGGCGCCCGACACCGGGCCGATCGCCAGCGCCGAGCAAGTGAACGCGCAGGCCGCGGCGCTGATGCGGCGCGCCCAGGCGGCGTTCGACCAGGCAGACTATTCGGCGAGCATCGAAGCCTTGAACGGCGTGCTCAACCTGCCGCCCAACCCGTCGTCGCGCCGCGCGCAGGAACTGGTCGCGACGACGCGCCTGCGCCAAGGCGACCCAGCTCGCGCGCGCGCCGAGTTCGAACTCTTCTTGAAGCTGTACCCGCAGGGCGCGGACAGCGACCGCGTGCGCCAAGCGCTCGCCACCTTGCCGCCAGCCGCCCCGGCGGCCGCGGCGGCGGCAGCGCGGCCACGCCCGGCGGTGCAACCGACGACGACGCTCAACGCCTCGCTGGCGCAGTACTACTTCGGCGGCAAGTCGAAAACGCGCACCCAGGACTTCCAGGACTCGCCGATCGCAGGCTTGCCACCGACCCTCTCCGAGAACACGGTGTCGGACACCGACCAGAGCCAGTTGCAGAGCAACGCCGACGTCTCCTGGCGCCACCGCGACGCCGAGCACGACCTGCGCTTCGTGTTTCGCGACAGCTATTCCCACGACCTGCTGCGGCCCGACAAGAGCAAGAACCGCTTGAGCGCGCTGTACGTCGACCACCGCTTCCTGTCGCTGGGAACGAACCTGCGTGTCGGGCGCCAGTCGCCCACCGGCGGCGGTGCGCTCTACCGGTTCGACGGCGTGCAGGCCGGCTACAGCTTCGCGCCGAAGTGGCGTGTCAACGGCGTGTTCGGCATCCCTTCCGAGAAGCTGCTCGACGCGAAACGCAGTTTCTACGGCGCGTCAATCGACGCGGAAGCCTTGACCGACCAGATCAGCGGCAGTGTCTTCGGCACCCAGCAGATCATCGACAAGCAGATCGACCGCCGCGCCGTCGGTACCGAGCTGCGTTTCTTCAGCGGCGGCATTTCGGCCTCCGCTCAGCTCGACTACGACGTGCTGATCAAGGCGCTCAACGTCGCCGCGTTTCAGGGCACCTGGCAGTTCGCCGACTCGACCATCGTCAACACGCTCTACGACAAGCGCGCCGTGTCGCCGTTGACGCTGGGCAACCTGCTGTTCTTTCCGAATTCGGTGTGCGCCCCCCTGCCGCTCGTGGGGCTGCCCAGGGCGGCGACCCGCGTGTCCGAGCTGCTCCAGCAATGCACCTTGGACGACCTGCGGCGCCAGGTGAAGGACGTCACCGCGTACCAGCAGCAGGCCTTGCTGGGCTTGACGACGCCGATCGCCAAACAATGGCAATGGGGCGCCGATGTGCGCCTGGCCAACATCGGCCCGGTACCGCCGGTTCCCAGCATCGACTTCCCCGGCAGCCCGAGCACCGGCAAGCAGTGGAGCATGAGCACGCAATTCATCGGCAGCAACCTGTACTCGGCGCGCGACTCGCATGTGCTGAGCCTGACCTACCTCACCGGGCCGACGATGAACGCCCACCTGATCTCGTACAACAACCTGTCGTCATTCGACACCTTCTGGCAGGTCGAGCCATCGCTTCGCTACTACAGCCAGAAAGACACGAACGGCACGCGCAGCCAGCGCTGGTCGCCCGGCTTGCGGCTCACGGTGCGCCCGGTGCCGACGGTGTCGCTCGAGTCTGACCTGGCTTATGAGCGGTCGAAAACCGAATCCGCGGCCTCCGGCTCGACGACCACCCAGACCGCCGACCGCTTCTTCTATTTTCTCGGCCTGCGCTACGATTTCTGATTCAATGAGCCTGCCCACCTTGCGCGCCGAAGGTCTCGCCTACCGGCGCGGCAACCAGGCGCTGTTCGCGAACCTCAGCTTCGATGTCGCAGCGGGCGACATGGTCTGGCTGCGCGGCCACAATGGGCGCGGCAAGACGAGCCTGCTGCGCCTGCTCGCCGGGCTGGCGCAACCCGATTCCGGGCGGATCACCTGGGGCGGTGCGGAGCTCGGCGCCGCACCCGATTTCAGCGCCCAGCGCACCTACATCGCCCACGCGAATGCCTTGAAAGACGACCTGAGCGCTTTCGAATCGCTGCAATTCCTCGCCGCGCTGCACGGGCGGGACGCCGAACCGGCTACCGTGTCCGCTGCGCTGTCTCGTCTGGGCATGGGGCAGCGCCAGCGCGCGCCGGTGCGCGCCTTGTCGCAGGGGCAGACGGCGGCGTGTCGCACTCGCGCGCCTGGCGCTGGAAAGCGCTGCCGGCCTGTGGGTGCTGGATGAGCCCTTTGACGCACTCGACGTGCAAGGCATCGCCGCGGTCAATGAACTGCTCGAACAGCACCTGGCACGCGGCGGCAGCGTCGTGCTCACGAGCCACCAGCCCTTGAGCATGGCCACCGTGGTGCCCAGCCTGCTCGAGCTGGACCGCGTGGCGGCATGATCCGCAGCGGCTTCGCAGTCATCGTGCGGCGCGATCTGCGGCTGGCTGCGCGGCGCCGCATCGACGCGCTGCTTCCCGTCGTCTTCTTTCTCGTCGCGGCGAGCCTGTTTCCGCTGGGCGTCGGACCCGAGCCGCAGGTGCTGCGCCAGATCGGCCCGGGCATCGTCTGGGTCTGCGCGCTGCTCGCGACGATGCTGTCGCTGGGCAGTCTGTACGCGGGCGATTACGCCGACGGCTCGCTCGAACAAATGCTGCTCTCGCCGCACTCGGCCATGCTGATCGCCGCCGCCAAGGCGTTTGCCCATTGGGTGTTGACGGGGCTGCCGCTGATCGCCGCATCGCCGCTGCTCGGCCTGCTGTTCGACATGGGCGGGGAGGCCATCGCGACCCTCGTGTTCAGTTTGCTGCTCGGCACGCCGATCCTCAGCCTGCTCGGCAGCGTGGGCGCGGCGCTCACGCTGGGCCTGCGCAGCGCCAGCGTGCTGCTGCTGCTGTTGGTGCTGCCGCTGTGCATCCCGGCGCTGATTTTCGGTGCCGGCGCGGTGGCGGCGGTCGACGCCGGCATGTCGGCGCGTGGCCACCTGTCATTGCTCGGCGCGATACTGCTGCTCACAATTGTGGGTGCGCCGCCGGCCGCCGCGGCCGCACTGCGGATATCGACGGCATGATCCAATCGAGCGATCCCGGCGTTTACGCATCGGCGGCGTGCCGCCCGAGTCCGAACGACACCAACCCATGACTGCTTCTCTTCGAATTTACACGTTCGCCGCGCCCTCGCGGTTTTACGCGCTGTCCGGGGCGCTGATCCCATGGCTGTGGGGGCTGACGGTTCTGCTCGCCGTTGCGGGCCTGTACATCGGCTTCTTCGTCGCGCCGACCGATGCGACGCAGGGCGACGCGTACCGCATCATCTTCATCCACGTGCCCGCGGCCTGGATGTCGATGCTGCTCTATCTGGTGATGGCGTTCTGGGCGGCGATCGGCTGGGCCTTCAAGGCGCGCCTGGCGTCGATGGTCGCGCGCGCCATCGCACCCACCGGCGCGATGTTCACGTTCCTGGCGCTGTGGACCGGCTCGTTCTGGGGCAAACCGACCTGGGGCACTTGGTGGGTGTGGGACGCGCGCCTGACTTCGGAGTTGATCCTGCTGTTCCTGTACCTGGGTTTCATCGCGCTGGTCGAGGCCATCGACGACGTGCGCCGTGCCGACCATGCCGGCGCGCTGCTCGCCGTGATCGGCGCGGTCAACGTGCCCATCATCTACTTCTCGGTGCGCTGGTGGAACACGCTGCACCAGGGCGCGACGATCAGCGCGACCGCCGCGCCGAAGATGGCGAGCACGATGCTCACTGCGATGCTGCTGATGACGTTCGCGTTCTGGGCCTATGCGTTCGCGGTCGTGTTCATGCGCGCGCGCTCGATCGTGTTGGAGCGCGAGCGCGACCACGAGTGGGTTCTTGACATGCATCAAGGCCGCCTCGACGCGCGCAGTGCATCATGAACTGGAACAGCGCTTCGGAATTTTTCGCGATGGGCGGGTACGGTCTGTACGTGTGGGGTTCGTACCTCGTCACGCTGGCCGCGATGGCGGTCGAGCCCTGGCTCGCCGCGCGGCGCCACGGCAGGGCGCGAAGCGAGATCGGCTCGGCCACGGGTCAGGAGGAACAGGCATGAAACCGCGTCACAAGCGAATCGCCATCGTCATCGGCGCTCTAGCCCTGGTGGGCGGCGCGGCCGGCTTGGTGCTGAACGCGTTCCAGAGCAATCTGGTGTTCTTTTACTCGCCCACGCAGGTGGCGGCCCAGGAGGCGCCGCTGGGCAAGACGTTCCGCCTGGGCGGCCTGGTGGAAGCGGGCAGCGTGAAGCGCGACGGATTGAATGTCCACTTCGTCGTCACCGACACCGTGAAGACGACGCCGGTGCGCTACCAAGGCATCTTGCCCGACCTGTTCAAGGAAGGCAAAGGCGTCGTCGCGCAAGGCCAATTGCGCAACGGCGTGTTCGAGGCGCGCGAGGTGCTCGCCAAGCACGACGAGAACTACATGCCACCCGAAGCCGCCGCCGCGTTGGAGCGCGCCGCCAAGGTGAACAGACAAGTCGGCTCGACGGTCGTGCAGGAGAGCAAACCATGATTCCGGAACTCGGCCACTTCGCGCTGTGGCTCGCGCTCGGCGTCTCCATCGTGCTCGGCGTGGTGCCGATGGTCGGCGCGCAGCGCGGTCGTGCCGAATGGATGGCGGTCGCGCGACCAGCCACGGTGCTGCTGTTCGCGCTCGTGGTGCTTGCCTTCGTGTGCCTGACCGCGAGCTTCGTCCGCCACGACTTCTCCGTGCTCTACGTCGCGTCGAACTCCAACTCCGCGCTCCCCTTGCCCTACCGCATCGCCGGCGTCTGGGGCGGCCATGAAGGCTCGCTGCTGCTGTGGGTGCTGATGCTGTGCGGCTGGATGCTCGCCGTGGCGCGCTTCAGCGAGCACCTGCCGATGGCGGTGCTCTCGCGCATCCTGGCCGTGCTGGGCTTCGTGGCGATGGGCTTCCTGCTGTTCATGCTCGTTACCTCCAACCCCTTCGACCGGCTCTGGCCCGCCGCGCCCGACGGGCGCGACCTGAACCCTCTGCTGCAAGACCCCGGCATGGTGATCCACCCGCCACTGCTCTACATGGGCTACGTCGGCTTCTCGGTCGCGTTCGCATTCGCAATCGCGGCGCTGATCGGCGGCAACTTGGATGCCACCTGGGCGCGCTGGACACGCCCCTGGACCACCATCGCCTGGATGTTCCTGACGATCGGCATTGCGCTGGGCAGCTGGTGGGCTTATTACGAACTCGGCTGGGGCGGCTGGTGGTTCTGGGACCCGGTGGAAAACGCCTCCTTCATGCCCTGGCTGGTGGGCACGGCGCTGATCCACTCGCTCGCAGTGACGGAAAAGCGCGGCAGCTTCAAGTCGTGGACCGTGCTGCTCGCGATCATGGCGTTCTCGCTGTCGCTGCTCGGCACCTTCCTCGTTCGCTCGGGCGTGCTCTCCTCGGTGCACGCCTTTGCCACCGATCCGAAGCGCGGCCTGTTCATCCTCGCCTTCCTCGTGATCGTGATCGGCGCCTCGCTCGTGCTCTACGCCTGGCGTGCGCCGCAGGTCGGCCTGGGGGCGAGGTTCGAGGTGGTGTCGCGCGAAACCGCGCTGCTTGCGAACAACGTGCTGCTGATCGTCGCCGCGTCCGCCGTGCTGCTGGGCACCCTGTACCCGCTGGCGCTGGACGCCCTGGGCCTGGGCAAGATATCGGTCGGCCCGCCGTACTTCGACAGCGTGTTCATGCCGCTGATGGCCCCGGCCATCTTCCTGATGGGCATCGGCCCGATGGCACGCTGGAAGAGCGCCGAGCTGCCCGACCTGGCGCGGCGCCTGCGCTGGGCGCTGGGCGTGGCCGTGATCGCCACGCTGGCCAGTGCCTGGCTCGCCGGGGAGATCAAGCTCGTCGGCACCTTCGGCATGCTGATGGCGTTCTGGATCGTCGCCGCCCTCGCCACGCACTTGCTGGAGACGGTTTGGCCCAAGGGCGCCAAGCTGGCCGACGCAGCCGGCCGCTTCAAACTGATCCCGCGCGCGACCTACGGCATGATGTTCGCGCACCTGGGTGTCGCGGTGTTCTGCTTTGGCGTGGCGATGGTCAAGTCGTACGAAATCGAGCGCGACGTGAAGATGGCCAGCGGCGACAGCACGACGCTGAGAGGGTACACGTTCACGTTCCGCGGCGCGCGCGAGGTGCAGGGGCCGAACTATGTGGCGATGCAAGGCCTGATCGAGGTCACGCGTGATGGCCGCAAGCTCAACGAACTGTTTCCGGAAAAGCGCATCTACCGCGTGCAACAAAACACGATGACGGAAGCGGCCATCGACACCGGCTTCACGCGCGATCTGTACGTCGCGCTCGGTGAAAGCGTCGACGACGGCAAAGCCTGGATCGTGCGCGTCTACGTCAAGCCGTTCATCGACTGGATCTGGGGCGGCGCGTTCATCATGGCGCTGGGCGGGCTGCTCGCCGCGACCGACCGGCGATACAGAGCGAAGAAGCGCGCAGAACAAGGCGTTCCGGGTGCGCTGGGAGCCGCGGCATGAAGTCGTTGCGCTTTCTCATCCCACTCGGCCTGTTCGTCGTGCTCGTCGGCTTTCTCGCCGTCGGGTTGAAGCTCGACCCGCGTGAGGTGCCCTCACCGCTGATCGGCAAGCCGGCGCCGAAGTTCGCGCTGCCGCTGCTCGCCAACCCGAGCCAGACGCTGCGCCGCGAAGACCTGCTGGGCAAGGTCTGGATCCTCAACGTCTGGGCGTCGTGGTGCGCGGCGTGCCGCGACGAACATCCGCTGCTCGTGGAATACGCGGCGGCGAAGCGCGTGCCGATCTACGGCCTGAACTACAAGGACACGCGCGACGCCGGCCAGCAATGGTTGGCGCGCTTCGGAAACCCGTATGACGCGTCGCTGTTCGACCAAGACGGGCGCGTCGGCATCGATTGGGGTGTCTACGGCGTCCCGGAAACCTTTGTCGTCGACCGCGAAGGCGTGATCCGCTTCAAGCACATCGGCGCGCTCACGCCGGCGATCCTGCGCGAGCGCATCGAGCCCTTGCTGAAGGAACTCAATGCGTAGCGCATTGTCGAGAACGCTGCTCGGCCTGTGCCTGGCCTGCCTCCTGGGCCTGGCGATGGCCAAAGACGCGCCGCTCGTGGCAGCCGACCCCGCGATCGAAAAACGCATGCTCGCGCTGGCCGCCGAACTGCGCTGCCTGGTGTGCCAGAACCAGACGATTGCGGACTCGCACGCGCCGCTCGCCGAAGACCTGCGACGTCAGGTGCGCGAGATGATCACGCGCGGCGACTCCGACAAGCAGATCATCGATTTCATGACGCAGCGCTATGGAGACTTCGTGCTGTACCGCCCGCCGCTCAAGGGAACGACCGCTGCATTGTGGTTCGGCCCGTTCGTGCTGTTGCTCGGCGGGCTGGCGATCTTCGCGATCGTGCTGCGCCGGCGCAGCCGCCTGCCGGCTCACCAGTTCGAGCCCGATCAACCCGACGATCCTTCCCCCGCCCCGCGCTGACCGGGCCGCACCCCATGGATTCATCGATCGACACCTTGAAGTCGCAGTTGCTGCAACTGAAAACCCTGCACGACGCAGGCGCCCTGGGGCAAGCCGAGTACGAGAGCAGCAAGGCCGCGCTGGAGCGGCGTGTGCTCGATCTGGTGTTGGCAGGTTCGGCGCAGCGCGGCGTTGACACCGCGGCGCCCACCGGCACAGCGCCGCCAGCCGGCCCGGTGGTGCGCGCCAACGTGAAGCTGGCCGTAAGCGCATTGCCGTCGGGCGATGCCGCGGCGCAAAGGCCCTCGCGCCGCATGCTGGCGCTGCTCGGCACCGCCGTGCTCGTCGTCGCAGTCGGTGGTTATGCGCTGACCGGCTCGCCGTCCTTGCTCAGCGCGAGCAGCGCGCCGGGTGCCGCGCCCGGGCAAGCCGCCGGCGCCGCGCCGCACGCGGTGAGTGCCGCGCAGATCGAAGAGATGACCGAGCGCCTCGCGGCGCGCCTGAAGGAGCAGCCGCAAGACGCGCAGGGCTGGGCCATGCTCGGCCGTTCCTACTCCGTGCTCGGGCGCAATGACGAAGCGGTGAAGGCCTACCGCACCGCCGTCGAACAGCAGGGCGATGACGCGATGCTGCTGGCCGACTTTGCCGACGCGCTGGCGATGCAGAACAACCGCGTGCTCGCCGGCGAGCCGATGAAATGGGTGCGCCGCGCGCTCGAAATCGACCCGAAGAACGTGAAAGCCCTCGCGCTGGCGGGCACCGACGCGTTCGATCGCAAGGATTTTGCGGGCGCCGTCAAGCTGTGGGAAAAACTGCTGGAATACGGGCCGAGCGACGCCGGCTTCGCGGACCAAGTCAAATCGAGCATCGCCGAAGCGCGTGAGCGAGGCGGCCTCGGCCCGTCTGCACAACTGCCGCCCTCCTCACCCGCACAACCCGCCGCGGCAACTGCACCGCGTGCCAATGCCACCCAGGCGCCAGCGGGGCAGGGAGCGAATGCCGCGCTGCCAGCGCAGGCGACACAGCCCGCACAAGCCACCCTCGCCGCGACCGTCAGCGGGACAGTGAGCCTGAGCGCGGCGCTTGCGGCCAAGGCCGGCCCGGACGACACGGTGTTCATCTTTGCCCGGCCCGCAGATGGTTCGCGCATGCCGCTGGCGGTGTTGCGCAAACGCGTGCGTGACTTGCCGGTGCGCTTCACGCTGGACGACAGCATGGCGATGTCGCCTGCGGCCAAGATTTCGGGTTCTCCGCGCGTGATCGTCGCGGCGCGAATCAGCAAGAGCGGCGAGGCGATGTCTTCGCCCGGCGATCTGGTCGGGCAGGTCGGGCCCGTTGCGCTTGGCAGCACCGGTCTGGCACTCGAGATCGGCGGCGAAGTCAAGCCCTGACCCCTCGGCAACGAGGCCACTGCCACCTCGTGCCCGGCGCGCAGGCCTCGAGTGGCCGCAGCCCGGTGATCACGAATAATCCAAGGCCATGGACTACATCTACCTGTACATCGCCGTCATCGGCTTGGTGATCGTGCTGTACATGCGGCGCCAGCATCGCATTCACCAGAGTCACTCGGCGGAACTGAAAGCGTCGATCGAGGGCGGCATGGCCGAGCCGCCGTCGCTGCACCCGGTGGTCAACAACGTGCGCTGCATCGGTTCGGGCGCGTGCGTCAAGGTCTGTCCCGAAGAGGCGCTGGGCATCGTGCGCGGCAAGGCGGTGCTGATCAACGCGGCAGCGTGCATCGGCCACGGCGCATGCCGCATCGCGTGCCCGGTGGACGCGATCAGCCTGGTGTTCGGGACTGAAAAGCGCGGCATCGACATTCCCGAGGTCAGCCCGACCTTCGAAACCAACGTCTCCGGCATCTTCATCGCCGGCGAGCTTGGCGGCATGGGGCTGATCCGCAAGGCCTGCGAGCAAGGCCGGCAGGCGATGGAGACGATACGCAAGCGCAAGAGCAGCGGCAAAACCGACTTCGACGTCATGATCGTCGGCTGTGGGCCCGCCGGATTTTCAGCGGGGCTGGCAGCGATGCAGCACAAGCTGCGCTACAAGCTGATCGAGCAGGAAGACTCGCTCGGCGGCGCGGTCTACCACTACCCGCGCCAGAAGATCGCGATGACGGCGCCGGTGGACCTGGCGCTGATCGGCAAGGTCAAGTTCGGCGAAGTGCAGAAGGAAAAGCTGCTCGAGTTCTGGGTCGGCGCGATGCAGAAGACGGGGTTGAAGATCTCGTTTCGCGAGCGCATGGAAGGCATCGAGCAGGCCAGTGGCGGCTTCGTCGTGCGCACCGACCGCGGCAAATACACCGCCAACAGCGTGCTGCTGACGATGGGGCGGCGCGGCACGCCGCGCAAGCTCGACGTTCCAGGCGAAGAGACGGCCAAGGTGGTGTACCGGCTGATCGACCCGGCGCAGTATGCGAAGCAGGCGGTGCTGGTGGTGGGTGGCGGCGATAGCGCGCTCGAGGCGGCGATCACGATTTCGCAGGAGGAGGGCACCGACGTGACGCTGTCTTACCGCAGCGAGTCGTTCTCGCGCGTCAAGCAGAAGAACCGCGCCGACCTCGAGAAACAGCAGGCGGCGGGGCGCTTGCGGGTGCTGCTCAAGTCCAGCGTCAAACAGATCCACGAAAAGGAAGTCGAGATCGAGTTCGAGGGTGCCGTGAAGCGCTATCGCAACGACGCCGTCATTGTCTGCGCGGGCGGTTTATTGCCCACCCCACTGCTGCAAAAGATCGGAATCCGCTTCGACACCAAGTTCGGCACGGCCTGAGCGTCTCTGGGCTGAACGCACGATGGACTACATCTTCCTGTACGTTGCCGTCGTTGCCGTGGCGCTGGTGCTCTACCTGCGGCGCCGGCACCGCATCCACAAGGGGTTCCGCGCCGCGCTGAAAGCGTCGGTCGATGGTGGCATCGCCGAGCCGCTGTCGCTGCACCCGACGGTGGACCATGCGCGCTGCATCGGCTCGGGTGCGTGCGTCAAGGCCTGCCCCGAACAGGCGTTGGGCATCGTGCGCGGCCAGGCGGTGCTGGTCAACGCCGCGTCGTGCATCGGCCACGGCGCATGCCGCCGGGCGTGCCCGGTGGACGCGATCACCCTGGTCTTCGGCACCGCCAAGCGCGGCATCGACATCCCCGAGGTCAGCCCGACGTTCGAGACCAACGTGCCCGGCATCTTCATCGCCGGTGAACTCGGCGGCATGGGGCTGATCCGCAAGGCCTGCGAGCAGGGCCGCCAGGCGATCGAGACGATCCGCCAGCGCAAGGCCGGCGGAATTGCCGACTTCGACGTTGTGATCGTCGGCTCCGGCCCGGCCGGCTTTTCCGCCGGGCTCACGGCGATGCAGCACAAGCTGCGCTACAAGCTGATCGAGCAGGAAGATTCGCTGGGCGGTGCGGTCTACCACTACCCGCGCCAGAAGGTCACGATGTCGGCACCGGTGAAGCTGGCGTTGCTCGGCAAGGTCAAGTTCGGCCAGATGCACAAGGAGAAGCTGCTGCAATTCTGGGTCGGTGCGATGAAGAAGACGGGATTGAAGATAACGTTTCGCGAACGCATGGAAGGCGTCGAGCCGGTGAACGGCGGCTTCGTCGTGCGCACCAATCGCGCCCAGTACCGCGCGAACAGCGTGCTGCTTGCGCTGGGCCGGCGCGGCACGCCGCGCAAGCTCGGCGTTCCCGGCGAGGAAACGGCCAAGGTCGTGTACCGCCTGATCGACCCGGCGCAGTACGCGAAGCAGGCGGTGCTGGTGGTGGGCGGCGGAGACAGCGCGGTCGAGGCAGCGATCGCGATTGCCCAGCAGCCCGGAACCGACGTGATGCTGTCGTACCGCGGCGCGCTGCTCGCGCGCGCCACGCCGAAGAACCGCGCCGACCTCGAGCAGCAGCAGGCCGAGGGGCGCGTGCGAGTGCTGCTCAAGTCCCATGTCAAGGGGATTCGCGAGAAGGTGGTCGACATCGAAATTGACGGCGCCGTGAAGCGCTATCGGAACGACGCTGTGATCGTCTGTGCTGGCGGCCTGCTGCCGATACCGTTGTTGCAAAAAGTGGGGATCCGCTTCGATACGAAGTTCGGAACTTCGTGAGCCGGACATTGGTCTGAATCTGCGCCGACCGCACGTCGACAACGCCCCGCCTCAGGGCCGGCGCAACCCGCCGGCACGAAAGTCAGAGTCCACCAGTTTGCGCAGCGCCATGTCGATCGGTGGCGCCGTGCGCCGCCGCAAGCTGCGCGCCACTCCGCGCGAGTTGGCGTCGGAGATGCACTCGGGCTCGAACTCCAGCAGATTGTGCAGCGTGGTCGCGACGAACTCGATCGCGTCTGCAGTGGAGCGCAAAGGCGTCAACGGCTGTGCCACGACGAGCTCGATCTCACTGCGCACGGCGGCGAGCAGGGCGTTCGGATCGGTGCGCCGCGGGTCGATCCAGCGCAGCAGGCCGAGCTCGGCCAGGCGCCGCGCGCGCGCCGTTTGCTCGGGTGCGTCGGCCAGCCCCGGCACGACGACGGCCCGGCGGCGCGATGCGAGCAGCTCGCAGATCTTGCGGTAGCCGGCATCGGCCACCACCACGTCGGCCGCCGCCAGCAACGACATCGTGTCGCGGCTGCCGTGCTGCAGGCTGACGCAGGGCATGCCGTGGATGAAGCACGCTGCCGTGAAGCGCTCCGACTCGCGCATTTGCTCGCCGCACACGATGTGGCAGCGCGGTCGCGCGTCGGGCGGCAAGGCCCGCAGGCCGGTCACGATGTCGCGAATCAAGGCTTCACCGTCGGGGCCGGGTCCGGGACTGACAACGACCAAAGCTTGCCCCTGCGGCACGCCCAGGGCGCGCCGCAGGCGCCCGGGCACGGAGCGTCCCGGCTCAGGCGTGACGTAGCCACAGTACTCGAGTTTGGCCACCACTGCCGCGGGCATCTCGTAGTCACGTTCCAGGTCGAAGATGTCGCGTTCGCCGAGCACCAGCACCTTCGTGTAGTGGCTGACGATGGCATCGAAGTAGCCGCGCTCGCGCCAAATTTGCGGGGCGCGCGCTCGGCAGCCCAGCAGGTCGCGCAGCAACAGCACCCATTGCGGCCCGATCTGCACCGGCCACGGCGTGGCCAGAATGCGTGCGAGTTCGTCATACTGGCCGAAAGGCGAACCGTCGACGACGATCAGGTCGGGCGCGAACTCGGCGATCGTGCGGCGAATCGTTTGCGCACGGTCCTGCAAGACCGCACCGAACGACGGGCGCGGTGCGTCCGCGGTTTGCCGCGTGCCGGCCGGCGCATTGACCCTCGGCAAAGTGACATGGCGCGCTGCCGGGTTCTCCCTGGACCGACGCTGCAGCGGTTCTTCGCTGATGATCGTCAGCTCCACGCCGCTGGGGCTTTGCAACAGGCGCTGCGTCAGCGAGTGCAGCGTCGCAAGGTCGGCAGCGTCCGGGCCGGTGCTGGCGTAAATGAGAACGCGCTTCATGCAGTTTCCTCTCGCGTCTTCAGGGGAGCGCTAAGCCCGTCTTCATGGGCGGCGCCTAGCAAAAAGCCCGTGCCAAGGGCCACGGGCTTCGCACTCGGTGTCTGTCAAGTCGATGCAACGATTCTGAAAGGATGCAGCCCCGCATGTCATTGGGCAGGTGAACCCAAAGCTCGCGCGAATCCCCGCGATCGCGGGATGGGGTGGACTTGAAGGGGCGCGTGTGACAACGTGATGAACGCACGGACTCGCGAAGTCTCGTCGCGGGCCCCAGGGGAGCATTGCCGAACCGGTGTTAAGTTTGGCGGCGCGAATTCAGGAGGGAACCCCGTGCGACTGCTGCTGCTTGAAGACGACCTTATCCTGGGCGAAGGCCTGCGCGACTACCTGCAACACGAGGGACATGTCGTCGATTGGGTCGTTCGTCTGGTCGATTTGGCGCGCGTCGCCAAGAGGCCGTTCGACGTGCTGCTTGTCGATTGGCAACTGCCCGACGGGTCCGGCCTGTCGTGGGTCAAGACGCTTCGCGATACCGGCGACATGACCCCGGCGATCATGCTGACCGCCCGAGACCTGCTGGAAGACCGCATCCAGGGTCTGGACACGGGTGTCGACGACTATCTGGTGAAGCCGTTTCGCCCGGAAGAACTTGCAGCGCGGATTCGCGCGGTGCGCCGGCGCGTCGTGGGCTCGGCGAGCTCGCGCCTGGTGTTCGGCAAGATGGAAGTCGACCTCGCCACCAAGACCGCGCTGGTCGGGCGCGAGCCGGCCGATCTGACCGCCAGGGAGTGGGCCTTGATCGAAGCGCTGGCGTTGCGTGCGGGGCAATTCGTCTCCAAACACGAGCTGGACCGCCTGTTCAAAGGGGAAGACGTCGAAGCGGTGAGCAACGCGCTCGAAGTCCACGTGCACAACCTGAGGCGCAAGCTCGGCCGCGAGGCCATCGAAACCGTGCGCGGGCGCGGCTACCGCTTGAGGGCCTGAGGCCATGTCCACGGCACAGGCCCAGGGTGTCGACGCGGCGTTTGCTGCGGAGGCCGCAGTGCCGCGTGACCCATCCGCGAACCGTCCGATGAGTTCGATTCGCTCTCGCCTGAGCTGGCTGTTGGTGGGGGTTTCCGTCGCCTGGGGCTTGTCGATCTCGGCAACGATCTGGATCGTCGGGCGCAGTCAGGTCGACAAGATGCTCGACTACACGCTGCTCGAAGCCGCGGAGATTCTGTACGGCCTGTTGAACTTCGACATGGCGCAACTGCCGCTGCAAGGCAATTCGACGATGGCTTCGCCGCTCGTGCATGATGAGCGCCTGTTATGGCAAGTGGTCGACGGCGGCGGCAAGGTGCTCCTGAAATCGCACCGTGCGACCGACCAGCCGCTTGCCGCGGTCAGGCGAGTGGGGTATTTCGACGTCGGCGACGACGTGCACGTCGCCGGCATCTTGGTCAGTGACCTCGACAACACTGCCAATTTCCGCGTCTTCGGCATGCCGCTGCGCGATGAGCAGAAGACCCTGTATGTCGCGCACTGGAGCGCAGACCGCCACTCCGACAGCCTTTATGCCATCGAGGTGGCTGCGGCGACCGTGCTGCTGCTCGGGCTGGTTGGTGCCTTTCTGCTGCGCACGCAGGTGCGAAAGGAACTCGCACCCTTGGACGATTTGTCGGCGTCGGTGGCGCAGTACGACCCCTTGGTCGGCACTGCCCGCCTCGTGACGCCAAGCCGCACCGAACTGGTTCCGTTGCGCCAGGCCGTGTTCGACTTCGGTACGCGGCTGGCGCGGCGCGTGTCCAACGAGCGTGCCTTCACGGCACACGCCGCCCATGCGCTGCGCACGCCCTTGGCCGGAATGGATGCACAGCTCGCCGCAGCGCTGCGCGAATGTGCGCCGGAGCAGAAAGACCGACTGGAGCGAACGCGCGAAGCGGCGCGGCGCCTGCACAGCGTGGTGGATGCGCTGCTGACCTTGTTTCGCAGCGGCGTCGACCTGAAGCTGCAGGAAGTGGAGGTCGGCGAGCTGGTGTACCAGTTGCCGATCGAGGCGATCGAGCTTCGAGTCGCGAGCCGTGCCACCATCTGGGCAGACATGAACCTGCTGGCTGCGGGTCTGCTCAACCTGTTCGACAACTCGATCCGACATGGCGCGACTCGCGTCAAGATCGACGTGCAGGTCGACAACGGCATGGTGCGAATTCGCCTGCAAGATGACGGGCCCGGAATTCCCCCGGCCAAGGCGAAAATCATCCAGGACGCGCTCGACGCTCAGGACTATGCCCACCACATGGGTCTGGGATTGATGCTCGCTGACCTGATTGCGCGCGCCCACCAAGGCCGGCTGGTGTTCCTCAGCACCGAGGGCGGCGTGACGGTCGAGCTGAGCTTGCGCGATCTGTCGGAGACTGTTGCCACCTAGCGCATGCTGGCCTGGCCCGGGGCGAAGGCCCGCGTCCGGCCGAGCAATCAAGCTGGCCAGTGCATTTTTCGCGGCATGCTCAGTCTCGCCTTCTGCGCCGGGACGCATGCAACCCGAACAGTGCCAATCCCGTGGCCATCAGCGCGAAGTTCGAGGGCTCCGGGGCGTGCGACGCGATGCTTTCGAGCTGGGCCTTGTCCACCCCTTCAAAGCGGAATGCCAGGCCGGAATTGAAGAACGGGTCGCCGACATTGGTGACGCCGAATTCCAGCGCGTAGGTCCCGGAATTGGCAAAGGTGATGGTCGAGCCCAACCAGCCGGTGTAGCCGCACTCTTTCTTGTTTTCAAAACATGTGCCGCTCGAGCCGCCGAGCGGATCCCATTCCGGGGCCTGTCTCATCTCATTGAAGTCAGCTGGGATCGTCAGCGTCACACCGTCGGTATGGTTCGAAAAATAGTTGGAAGGGACCAGATCGCCAGGTACGACGGCACCGCCCTTGGACGAACTGCGTGCGGTGAACAGCCAAGCGGCCGTCGAATCGTCGGACGTCAAGGTGGTGCCTTTCGTGTCGATCACGCGCGCCCATCCGTAGTCGGTGAACTCCTTGGAGTCGGTGGTGACGTAGTTGAAGCTGAAACTCAGGGTCTCGTCCTTGACTGCGCTGAACGATGAGGACAGGACTCTCGAGCCGTTGGCTTCGCCACCCTGGCCAAGCGAAGCTGCGCCGGAGGAGCCGGTCGTCGTCACGAAGCCGTAGGTCGATGAGGCCGACGCACCGATTTCGGAGGTTGCGACGCCGCACACTCCGGTGCACGACCATGGATCCTGAAAGAGGTCGACCGCCGAGGCGTGCGGGGCACAGAGCGTCGAGGCGACGGCGGCGCTCAGCAAGTGGAGTTTCAAGGATTGAGTGCTTTTCATCTTTTGGGGCTCCCAAGATTGAGCGAACTGGAATCCGTCCGTGGAAAGAGGCGCCTGACGCGCATTTCGGTGGCCGGTTGATCGTCAAAAAACCGTCCGACGGGTGCCGGACGGTTTGTTCGAACCCGCGATCACGCTGGATCGCGGGATGCCCGTGGCGATCAGCGAACCAGGTTCGCCGACGCCGGTGATGGCGACCCCGTGACCGTGGTGACGGCGTTCGGTCCGGTGGTGCTGATCACCCGATAGCGGTAGGTCCGCTGCGGCGTGCTGGCATTCACCGTGTTGGTTGCCGTCACGGTCGTACGACCGGTCACGGTGGCCACTTGGGCCCAACCGGCGCTGGCAACGTCGCAGGTGTCGGCCAGCGTCACCGTACAGCGCTGCACGCTGTAGCCGCCGATCGCGGCGCGATCGGCTGCCGCGGTCCCGGCCTGGCTCCAATTGATCGTCACCGTGTTCCCGACTCGGGTGAACGTCGGCGCGGCAGTGACGCCGGGGATGCCACCCGGCACCGCCAAGACGGTCCGGACCGCGCCCACCGTGGCGCCACTCACCGGGGCGACCTCGTATTCGACGATGGCGTTCGCCGGCCGGGCCGTGTCGGTGAACGTCGTCGCGTCGGCAGCCGTGGTGGTGAGCGTCGCGAACCCGCCGTTGGTTCGATTGCCGGCGTTCGACAAGGTGACGGTGCGGCGCCGCACACGGTCGCCCGTTTCTCCGGCAGTGGCGTCGCCCCACGACAGAACCGGTGGGTTGCCGGTGACGGGAGTCACGGCCAGGTTGGTGACGGGGTTCAGCGCGACCTGCGGCGTCACCGAGGCCGAGTTCGCCGATCCGACCGTGCCTGTCCAGTTGCTCACGTTGACGCGGTAGCGGTAAGGCGTGCCGCTCACCACTGTCGTGTCGCCGTAGCTGCTGCTGTTGGGCGGCAGGATGCCGCTGATCGCCGTGAACGCCCCACCGTTGGTGCTGCGCAAGACCTGGTAGCTCGTCTCGTTGTTGGCGTTGTCGGTCCAGGCGATGTCCACCCGAGTCGGCGAGATCACCGTGGGCGTGACCCCCGACGCTGCGGCGGCTGCCAGCGGCGTGCTGACGGGGACGCTAACGGCTGCCAGGCTCCTGACCGTGTTGCGCAGCGCAACCACCCGATACCAGTAGGTGGTGTTGTTGGCGAGCGCGGCACTCGTGTCGACAAAGCTGGTGACGCCCGGGCCGACGGTGCCGACCACCGCGTAGGGGCCGCCGACCGCGGTGGCGCGCGAGATCTCGAAGCTCGTTTCGTCGGACGAATTGTCGGTCCAGCTGACGTTGATCGCGCGTTGCTGCGTGGTTGACAGCGCCGGCACGACTGCAGTTGGCGCCAGTGGCAGGACAACGGCCACGGTGACCGATGTTTTCACGTCGAGCTGGTTGGATCCCTTGGCGCTGGATCGCACCGAGACCTTGTGGGGGGGAGCTTCCACGCCGGCCACCGTGATGGTCCCGCCCGCCATCGGCGCACCACCGAACGTGTGATAGCCCAAGGTCAACGTCGGAACGACGCGCTCGTCGCTCGACGTGGCTTGAACACTCAATGTCTTGGCCACCGGGTCGTAGCTCGCGGCCTGGATCGTCACCTCGTCGGTGACGGGATGCGGCACGTAGGAAAGGACGACGCTGCCATTCACATCGCGCGCCGTGTTGTCCCGCACGCATACCGAGGCCGGCATGCTGTCCAGATTCGCAGGCTGGATTTGGCCCCAGTACTGGTTGCCGATCGAAAGCATGTTCTTCAACTGAGCGGCGGCGTTCGCAGGCGCGTGGTACGCCACCGCGCCCGTGACGGCGTCGGTCGTGGTGGCGCAGGGTTCGGCGAAGAAACTCAGTTCCGGGCGCGCGTCGGCAAGCGGGGCCTGCCCGGGCATTCGGCTCTGCGTGGTCGGGTTGCCCTGTGCAAGCACGTCCAACTTGGCCTGCGTGGCGTTGCGCGCATAACTGGCGCGCTGGATCTTGACGTCGCCGGGGATCACCTCGTTGCGCAGCCGGCCCATCAGGCTGAAGTTGGTGGTCTCGACCCAGTCGACCAGCGCACCCGTCAGGGGATCGATGCCCAGGCCGGAGCCTGGCGGGCCTTCGACGCGGAACTTGTTCTGCCCGGCAATACCGCCGGTCACCGGCCCGATTCGTGCCGGATCGGCGATGTAGGCCTTGCCGGTACCGCTGCCCGGGAACGGCGTGCGCGTAATCGCACCACCGAAGTGAGCGTCGTTCTTATCCGGATTCTGATTCAGCTCGGTGAAAGCCGGCAATTCAGCGCCGCCAGGGACGTCTGAAGGCAGCAGGAAGGGCCCGAGGCGCGAATTCAACGAGCAGTCGAACGTACCGGGAGCGCAGGCGACGCCTACGTCGTCGGTAAAGAAGATCCTCTCGCCGGCCGCAGCGACGATCGATTCTTCACCATAAGGGTGAATGAAGCGATACGTGCCGGCGACTGGGGCCGCGCTCAAGCGAACCCGAATGCGTGAGAACGTGATCTGCTGGCCGGCCGCGGGGGCGCCGGTGGCAAAAGCCGCTTCCTCGGCCAGCACGAGCAACGCCTTGATCGGCCTGCCTGTCACGGGGTCGGCTGCTGCGGCGTCGATGGCCGCGGTCGAGGCAAAGTAGAAGTGCTCGTCGAAGAAGTTCATTTGCCCGGGGGCGGTGTTGAACGATTCGGGAGCGATGGTGTCGCCTGGGAGCAGCAGGCAGAACCCGTCGGCCATTTCCTCAGGGCTCGGTGCGCAGAACTCCAGCGTGATGCCGGTCTTGTCCTGATACCAGCTTGGGAAGAATCCAAGCGAGGTGTCGTTGGTGACGGGGCCGACACGCTGAAGCGCGGCGTGACTGGAGAAACTTCCGCTGGCAAGCGTGAGCGCAACTGCCGCTGCACTGGCCTTGATCTTGTAAGGGACAAACATTCAAACTCTCCTTAACTGATGATTTGGGCTAGTTGCGGATGGTCAGCGCGCCATTGAGCACGGTGCCGTTCGAGGTCGTCGCTCTGATGACGGGTGTGCGGCCGTTGGGCAGGACCGGCAACGGGGTCACCGTGTCGAGCGCCCAGGTGCCTGGCGTGGGTGCCGTGGTCCGCGTCGACACCACCGTGAACGGCGTGCCCACCGGTGCCGGCCCGCCGGCGGCGCCCGGGTCCACGAACTGCACCGTGATCGTCTGGCCCGAACCTGGAGTGACGGTGCCGTCAACGCGCAGACGAGTACTGTCTCGGCGGTACTCGGCGGTGCCGAACGCGAGGGTCTCGCTTGCCACCACCGCGACTGTCACCGTGGCCTGATTGGAGAGCAACGGTGCGGACCCGTTGATCCCCGCGTCCTGCGCCCGGTAGGTGAACGTGTAGTTGCCCGCCGGTGAGCCAGCCGGAGCGAGGAAGCTGACGTTCCTGCTGCCCGCAGGCACACTGAGCGTCGCGATCGCGGGCCCGGCGGTTTGCGTCACGTTCACCGGTGCGACGATGTTGGTCGCACCGTTCACGTCGGTGTCATTGGCGAGCACGCTGAGCGAAGCCGTCACTCCGGCGATGGCGCTGAACGAGTCGTTCACCGCGACCGGCGCGACGTTGATTGGCGTGATGTTGATCGTCGCAACTCCGGCGTTGGACGTGACCCCTGCCACCGTCACCGTGTAGCTGAATCCATCCGCACCCCAGGTGTTCAGATTCGGCTGGTAGGTCACTGTGCCGTTGGGATTGAGCGTGACCGTGCCCTTGGTCGGGTTCGAGGTCAGCGTCGGCACGGTGCCGGCGGGCACGTTGCTGTCATTGGCCGTCACGTTGAGAGCGCTCGCCGGCCCGTTCATCAGGAACGAGAAGGCGTCGTTTTGGGCAACGGGCACACCGACCGGTGCTGGCGCGGCGTAGCCGCTGCTCACCTGGTACCTGGTGATGCCGTTCCTGGTCGACTGCACTTCGGCGTCGGGCGGAGGCACGAGCAGGTTTTGCACCACGACCTGCCCATTCACCAGGTCCGCGGGCAACAGCGCGCCGTAGGCCAGCCTGAGCGTCAGCGCCGCGACGGTTTCGCTCGAACTTGCGTCCACCGCGAGGGTGCGAGCGTCCGGGTTGAAGAACGCCTTCGTGACCGTGACCTCGTCCTTGACGGCCACCGGGGCGAAGACCGACACCACGTTGCCGTTCGCGTCGCGGGCATTGCTGTCTTCCACGCAGACTTGCGCCGGAATGGCCGCTGGATGGGTCTGTCCCCAACGCAGTTCGCTGGCCGCTTTCATCTGCGTCCTGACGCCACCGACCGGCGCCGTATACGGCGGCAGCAAGGGGCCGGCGGGGTCGAGGGCGTTCACCACGCCACCGCAGGCCCTGTCGTAGAACCACAGCGCTGGCGCAATCCCGCCGGGCGGAGCGACCGGTGAACCGGGAAGCCGGCTCGCCGTGGTCGGAACGGCGGTTGCGAACACATCCAGGTTCGTTGCGGTGGCCGAGTTGGTATAGCTCGCACGGTCAACCGTCACGCGGCCGGGAAGCACGCCGGTAAACAGGCGGCCCATCACGGTGAAGTCGGTGGTCTCGACGAAATCGACACCGGCTCCGCCCAAGGCGGAACCCGCAGGGCCTTCGATGCGAAATTTGTTCTGGCCGGGAAGGCCGCCCGTCACCGGCCCGATGCGCCCCGGATCAGCAAGGTAGAGCTTGCCGTTCGCGGCAAACGGCCCGAGTTCCGCGCCACCGGGGATCGCCGAAGGGACCAGGAACGGTCCTAGATCCGACTTCAGGGAACATGTGAAGTCGCCCGTGCAAGTGGCGCCGACATCGTCGGTGAAGAAGATCCGCCCACCTGCAACACCGTCGAGCGTGATCTCACCGTAGGGGTGGATGAAGCGGTAGCTGCCGGTCACCGGAACAGGGTTCAGCAGGACCCGAATCCGCGAAAACACGATCTGCTGGCCGTCCACTGCGGCTCCGCTGGCAAACGCGGCTTCCTCCGCCAGGACGAGCGTCGCTTTGCCCGTGCCGTTCGGGGCAAGCGTCGCGCCCGCGGCGTAGTAGAAGTGCTCGTCAAAGAAATTGGCGGGGAGCGATTCCGGGACTGCGAGCACGCCCGGCGCACCGGGCGCATCTGCTGTCACCAGGCATGAACCGTCAGTCAGCTCGGCGGCGCTGGGCGCGCAGAACTCCAACGTGATGCCCCTCTTGTCCTGGTACCAGGCGGGGAACTTGCCGACCGCGGGGTCGGCACTCACCGGCCCAGTCCGCTCGAGTGCGGCGAACGACGAAATACTGGTGCCGGCAAACGCGAGCGCTGTCGAAGCCGCGAGGACCTTCATCTTGTTGGGAACGAACATTGCGAACCTCCTTGTTACAAAGTGACCGCGGAGCGGACAAATGCAGCTGCGGCTGCTATCTCGTGAATCTCTTGCATGAAACCTCCCGTGACGTGGTGTTAAGGAATGGCTGGAGCCATTCGACTGCAATCTGATATCCGTTGAGCTATCACCAGTCCGCCAGAGAGGTGGCCAGAAGAAGAATTCATCGTTGCATCACTCGGCGGGCTGGAAATTCATCACGCACCGATTCTGAAATGACGTTAATGTTTTCGTCAGTGGGGAACCTTCCCCATTTCAGATTCACCCCCCCGACATGAGGGAGAGCAGCGCTGATGAGAATCTCCCTCGTAAGACAGTTTCGCCAGTTGCATCAACAACTTAGGGGGATGTGTACCCCTAGAATGAATCAAGCCTCTAGATTCCTTAACTGAGAATAATGTGAAAGTGAACTGAAGCTGAAGATAATATTTGCCAAGGCTTAACCAATGCATTTTCAATGGGCTGAGGCTGACCCCTAGTATTTGGTGCGAGTGCCCCCTCGATATGGGGATATCCACCCGGTGGATCGATCCCGACAATTCTTTTCATTCGGTGCAGGCTTTTTAAGCGCACCAGTAAAGAGATTAAACGGGAGCGCCAATGACGAGATACCAAAAGACTCGAACCTCACGCCCAAAGAATGCGGGGTTCACCCTGCTGGAACTGCTGGTGGTCATGGTGATCATTGGTTTGCTGGCTGGCATCGTTGCGCCGCAGTACTTCAGTCAACTCGGAAAGAGCAACGCCAAGGTTGCCAAGGCGCAGATCGAGTCCTTCGGCCAAGCTCTGGATCAGTACCGGCTCGACGTGGGCCAGTACCCCAGCGCCGAACAAGGTTTGGCCGCGCTGCGCGCCGCACCGGCCAACCTCCCGAAGTGGGCCGGCCCCTACCTGAAGCGCGACATTCCGGCGGATCCCTGGGGCAACGCTTATGTCTACAAGGCACCGGGCCAGCACGGCGACTACGACCTGATCAGCCTGGGCTCCGACGCGGTGCCCGGTGGCGTGGGCGAAGCGACAGACGTGACGTCGTGGTAACCCCTGTGAGCCGCCCCACGGGCGTGCCGCTGGTCCGCGCGCAAGGCGGGAACGCGCGTGACGTGCAAACCGGAGTCAATGCGAGCCGCCCTGGCGCCGCCATCGACGAAGAGCAATTTGCCCAGAACGTCGGCCTGATGCTGAACTCGGGCCTGACCTTGATGGACAGCATCAAGACTTTCGGCGAGCGCGCCGCCCCGGCCACGGCGCGGGCCCTCGAGCTGTTGGCACTGCGGTTGCGCCAGGGCGAAGCGCTGTCGGGGGCGATGCAGGCTTGCGGCGCATTTCGGCCCGCGTTGCTGGCCTGCGTGCGTGCCAGCGAAGCCACCGGCGACCTGGCGGACAGCCTGCAGCGCTACGCCGCGAACGCAGCACGTATGCGCGCACTGCGCAGCCGCATGGTCTCGGCCCTGGTCTATCCGGCGCTGCTGGTCTCCGTTGCGAGCCTGGTCGTGATGTTCCTGCTCGTCTACGTGGTGCCACGCTTTGCCGCGGTGCTGGAGAGCAGTTCCAAAGACTTGCCGGTGATGTCGCAGCTGCTGATCGGCCTGGGCCGCGCACTGAACAGCGTGCCGACGCCAGCCTGGCTGGCGCTCGCGGCGCTGCTCGCCTACGCGGTCTGGAGCATCGTCTCGGCGCTGCGCGAACGCCGCCTCGAAGCGCTGCTGTCCGCGCTGGCGGCGCGCATCCCCGGTGTGCGCGACCTGGTCCGGACCTTCGGCCATGCCCAATTGGCGCGCAACGGTGCGATGCTGGTGCGATCGGGTGTGCCGGCGCTGAAGGCGTTGGCGATGTGCCGCGAACTGCTCAGCAGCAGCGACCGGGTGCCGCTGGACCGGGCCTTGGCGGCCGCGGCGGCGGGCGCCCCGCTGGCCAGCGCCTTGCACGAACAGCGCCTGCTCGACACCCTCGGCCTGCGCGTGCTGCGAGTGGCCGAACAAACCGGCCAGCTAGACGGCGCGCTCGACCGCCTGGCCGACGTCCACGACCAGCACCTGGAGCGGGCACTGGAGCGCGCCAACCGCCTCATCGAGCCGCTGCTGATGCTGGGCATCGGCCTGGTCGTCGGCGGCATCGTCGTGCTGATGTACCTGCCGATCTTCCAACTCGCTTCGAGCATTCAATGAACGCACCCGTCTCTGCCAAGCACCTGGCTGCAGTGCCTGTGAACGCCCAGGCGATCGTGGAGCGGCTCGAGCAACGCCACCGCCAGGAGCTGCGCAAGCATGGCTCGCAGCTCGTGCCGGTGGATTCGGCGCACTGGCTCGCGCGGCGCAGCGGCATGCCGCTGGCCGACCTGTCGACTTGGCGCACCGACGCGATCGACAGCGCTCTCATCCCGTTCGCCGACGGCCAGCAGCGCATGTGCGCCGCGTTGCGTGTCGGTGCCAAGGTCGTGCGCGTGGTCCTTGCCGACCCGTTCGACCGCGCGACCCGGGTCTGGGTCGAGGCGCGCATCCGCGCCGCGGGCAGCCCCACCACGCAGTGGAGCGTCGCGGCGCCGCAGGAACTGATCGCCTTCTTTGCCCGCCTCGAGCGCGAAATGCGGGCGCTCGACGTGGAGCTGCAGGATGTCTCGGCAATCGAAGAGCGGGCCGAGGAAAACGACGTCCTGAAGCTGTCGCTCGCCGACATCGGCGCCGACGAGAGCCCCATCGTGCGTTTCGTCAACAGCACGCTGTACGACGCGCTGAAAGCCAAGGCGAGCGATATCCACCTCGAATGCGCGCCACGCGGCCTGGTCGTCAAGTACCGGCTCGACGGCGTGCTGCAGACGATCACGCGCATGGACGGCCGTGAGTTCGCCGACCGCGCGATCTCGCGCATCAAGGTGCTCGCCGACCTCGACATCTCCGAGCGCCGCGTGCCGCAGGACGGACGCCTGAAGCTGCGCCACGGCACCCGCTCGATCGACGTGCGCATCTCGATCATGCCGAGCCTGCACGGCGAAGACGCGGTGCTGCGCATCCTCGACCGCTACCAAATCGCCGCCGACGAAAAACTCAGCATCGAGCACCTGGGCTTCGCGCCGCCCGAGGCGGCATTCATCCGACGCATGGCGCACGCCCCCTACGGCCTGTTCCTCGTCACCGGCCCCACCGGCAGCGGCAAGACGACCACGCTGTACGGCGTGCTCTCGGAAGTGAACACCGGGCTGGACAAGATCGTCACGATCGAAGACCCGGTCGAGTACCAGGTCGCCGACGTGCTGCAGATTCCCGTCAACGAAGCCAAGGGTCTGACCTTCGCGAAGGGCCTGCGCTCGATCCTGCGCCACGACCCGGACAAGATCATGGTCGGCGAAATGCGCGACGCGGAGACGGCGCAGATCGCGATCCAGGCGGCCCTCACCGGACACCAGGTGTTCGCCACCCTGCACGCGAACAACGTGTTCGACGTGATCGGGCGCCTGTCGACGATGGAAGTCGATCCCTACAACCTGGTCGCGGCGCTCAATGGAGTGCTCGCGCAGCGCCTGATGCGCGTGACGTGCACGGCGTGTGCCACCGCCGAAACCCCGGACGCGCAGCGCCTCGCCGCGAGCAGTCTGCCGCCTGAGGCGGCAGGCTGGAACTTCAAGCGCGGCATCGGTTGCGCGCACTGCCGCGGCACCGGCTACAAGGGCCGCCGCGCGATCGCGCAGACGCTGACGATGGACGTGGAACTGCGCAGCCTGATCGCGGAACGCGCCACCCCCGCGCAGCTGCGCGCCGCCGCGAAGAAGCGCGGCCTGCAGACGCTGCGCGACGCGGCATTGGCCTTGGTCGCCGAAGGTATCACCACCCTGGAGGAAGCAAATCGTGTCACTGCTGCTGAAGAATGAACTGCGTTTGCGGGTCGGGCCGCAACATTGCGAGGCATCGATCTGGCGCCGCGGCTTTCGCTCGCGCGTGACAGGCCGGGCCAGTGCCCATGGCGATGCCGCCGAGGTGATCGACCTGGCGCTGACGTCGCTGGTCGCGCAAGGCCATGACCTGCCCAAGCGCGCGACATTGTGGGTCGAAGACGAGGCGCTCTACACGATGCTGCTGCCGGCCGAGGGCGCGCTCGCAGACGCCGTGCAGGTCGCGCGCGGCCAGTTCATGGAGCTGCTCGGCCACGGCGAGTTGCACGTCCAGGCCAGCCTCGCGCCGTGCGGCACGCAGTGGGTCGTGATCGCGCTCGAAGCGGCGCAACTCGGACTGTGGCGCGACACCTTGGCGCTGCGCGGCATCGAGTTGGCGCATGTGCGCAGCGCCTTGCTCGAAGACCTGAATGCGATCCGCACCGAGATCGCCTCGCACACCGGCCACGCCGTGTTCGTGCGGCGCGAGGGCGCCACGGTGTTGAGCGTGACGCCGCAAACCGTGACCCGCATCGACTGGGAACGCTGTGACGTGACCGACCCCGAACAACTCGCCGGGCGCATCGAAGCACAGGGCCTGCAACTGGTGAACGACGACGCGAGCGTCGAGTTTCCCGACGTGTGCGTGATCCCCTACAACGCCGGTCAGCGCGTCCTGCTCGAGGGCATGTGCGCCCAGCGTGGCTGGAAGCTCAGCCGCGAACTGTCCGCCCTGGCCGCGTAACGCCGCCACGACGAGAAAGCCATCACGATGAAACCCATCACCCCGATCGACTTCGTCGCGCCGCGCCGCTCCGGCCGCTTTGGGCGAGCTCTGCTCGCACTTGCCGTGGCGGGCCTGGCCTGGCAGGGCGGTTTGGCCTGGAACGGCCAGCAGGCCTTGAATCAGCAGCGCGAGGCGTTCGCCGCCGCGCTCAAGCAGGCCGCCGTGCCGCAGCGCGTGGCCGCGCCCCAGGAGCGGCGCGCGCAGGCGCAAGCCGAGCTGCTGTCGCGCCAGCTTGCCGCGCCGTGGGACCAGCTGATGGACTTGTTCGAGAAACACGGCACCGGCGATATCGCGCTGGTACGGCTCGAGCCCGACGCAACGACCGGCATGGTGAGCTTGACGGCGCGGGCACGGCACCGCCGCGTCATGCTGGCCTACGTGATGGCGCTGGAAAACGACAAGCGCTTGAGCTCGGTGCTGCTCAGCCACTACGAGACGCTGCGTGACGTCGACGGCCAGCCGGTCCAGTTCACGGTTCAAGCGGTCTGGCGGCCGGGCGTTGCCGCCACTCAGAACAAGGGCAGTGTCCAGGAGGCAGCGCAATGACACAGGTGATTGTTCCCGTCGGACCTTCCAAGGCGCGGGCGAACCGGATGCGCTGGTGGTGGCAGGTGCGCATGGGTTGGGCCGGCGCCGCTGCGCTGGCGGCGCTCACCGCCGCCGGGGCCCTCGCCGTGGCGGTTCGACCCGCGTTCGACGCGAAGCGCGAAGCGCTCATGCACGAGCAGATTGTGAGGCTCGACGCGCTGGCGCAACAACGCGCGAAGGCTCTCCACGCCGAGCCGGTTGGGGCAGATGAAAGCCTGGTGGCGATGATTCCATCGCTCGCCCGGCGCGGCGAAGTCGTGGCCCGGTTGATGGACCTGGTGGCCGCCTCGGGGGTGACATTCGACGGTGCCGAATACGCGTCGGCGGACCAGGAACCGAATCTGTCGCGCTTGAAGGTCGCCTTGCCCTTCAGCGGCAGCTACGCCCAGACGCGTGGCGTGATCGCGCGCGTGCTCAACGGCTTGCCCAACGCGGCGCTGGACAGCGTCGAAATCGAACGCCCGAGCGGCGAGACCAAGGCCCTCGAAGGCACGCTGCGCCTGAGCATCTATTTCAGAAAGGAAACGCCATGAATCCGACGCTGCGTCAACGCGCGCTGATCGGCGTGGCGATCGGCCTGGCCCTGTGGTCGGCGTGGAGCATGTTCAAACCTGCCGACGTGGTGGCACCCGAGAGCTCACGCCGGGTGCGCCAACCGGCTCCTGCCCAGAGTGCTGCGGCACTCGCCAACGCCCCAGCGCCAAAGCGGCTCGAGGCCGCGCGGGCGCCGCTGGCGCTGCGCGACACGCTCAACGTGGTGGCCTCGCGCAACCCGTTCGACGCGAACCCCTGGGTTGCGAAGCGGGTCATGCCCGCGCCGGTCGTGGCTGTGGCGCCGGCGCCGATCATGGCCGCGGCAGCACCGCCGGCACCTCCGGCGCCGCCCCCGCCGCTCCAACTGCCTTACCGCTTTCTCGGAACGTACGCCGAAAAGGCGGACTCGCCCAGCGTCTTTCTCGCCATGGGCGAACGCCTGATCGTCGCCAAGATCGGCGACACGCTCGACGGCGGTTTTCGCCTCGACACGGTCACGCCGCGCGAAATCACGTTCACCCACATCCAGCAAAACGTCACGCTGCGTCTCAGCGTTACCGGAGGTCCCGTCTGATGTCGCAGTTTCATCCCGCCCGCCCCCAGGCCATCGCCAAGACGTCGATGAAGCCGCCCGCATTGCCCGCGCTGACCGCGCTGGCGCTTGCCGCCGTCCTGCTCGGCGGCTGCGCTGCACAGCGTGAACACCGCGATGGCCTGGACTACGCATCGCAAGGCAAGGCCGAACAGGCGCTCACGAGCTTGCGCCGGGCCAATGAGCTCGAGCCCGACAACGTTCGCTACAAGCTCGACTACGTGATGCAGCGCAACGTCGCGATCCGCAATCTGGTCGAGCGTGCCGACGACGAGCGCAAGGTTCTGCATTTCGACGCTGCCTTGCAGCTGTACCGCGAGGCGCTGAAGATCGAGCCGGGCAACGAACGCGCGCTGCGCGGCGTCAAGATGGTCGAGATCGAACGCCGCGCCCAGGTGCAACTGGCCGCCGCCGAGCGCGCCTTCAAGGCGAACCAGCTCGACTCGGCGCGCGACACGGTGCGCGGCGTGCTGATGGAGATGCCGCAGAACAGCGCCGCGGCCAACCTGGCGCGAAGCATCGAGGACAAGGTCGACGCCGACCGGCGCGCGCGCGAAGAGCAGACCGCGGCGCGCTCGGCGTTCAAGCGGCCCGTGACGCTGCAGTTTCGCGACGCACCGCTGCGCATGGTGTTCGAGGCGCTGTCCAAGGCGGCCAACGTGAACCTGATCATGGACCGCGACGTGCGCGCCGACGCGCGCACCACCATCTTCGTGAAGGACGCCTCCGTCGAGGATTCGATCGAACTCATCCTGCTGCAGAACCAGCTCGAGAAGCGTGTGCTCAACAACAACACGCTGCTCATCTACCCGCTGGGCGCCAACAAGCAGAAGGAGTACGCCGAGCTGAAAGTGCGCACGTTTCAGCTGAGCAACGTCGACGCGACGTTCATGTCGAACATCGTGAAGACGATGGTCAAGACCAAGGACATCGTGATTGACGCGAAGACGAACACGATGGTGATGCGCGACACGGCCGACGCGGTGGCGCTGGCCGAGCGGCTGGTCGCGGCCAACGACCTGCCCGACCCCGAAGTGATGCTCGAAGTCGAGGTGCTCGAGGTGTCGAGCAACCGCGCCAGCGAACTCGGTCTGCAGCTGCCCTCGTCGATCACCGTGTCCACGCCGAGCACGGCGCTGACGGTGGGTGACTTCAAGAATCTCGGGCGCAACGACCTGCGCGTGACGGGGCTCGCGGCGACGCTCAACCTGATGCTGCAAGACGGCAGCGCGACCATTCTGGCGAGCCCGCGCATCCGCACCCGCAACAAGGAGAAGGCGAAGATCCTGGTGGGCGACAAGCTGCCCGTGATCACGAACCTGCTCTCGCCGCAGGCGTCGGGGCAGTCGACGGTGCTGACCGGTTCGATCTCTTACGTCGACGTCGGCATCAAGCTCGAGGTCGAACCGCAGGTCTACGCCGACGGCGACGTGGGCATCAAGGTGAATCTGGACGTGAGCAACGTCACCGGCGAACTCAAGACCGACAGCGGCCAGGCCTACAAGATCGGCACGCGTTCGGCGCAGACCGCGCTGCGCCTGCACGACGGCGAGACGCAGGTGCTGGCGGGACTGATCAACGACTCGGACCGCAATTCGGCGTCGCGCGTGCCGGGTCTGGGCCAACTGCCGGTGATCGGCAAGCTGTTCTCCACGGAAGGCGCCGACAAGCAGAAGACCGAAATCGTGCTGTCGATCACGCCGCGCATCATCCGCCCGATGGCGAACCCCGATCCACGCAATGCCGACGCGTGGTCGGGCAGCGAAGCCTTGATTCGCGATCGCCAGTACCTGACCGATCCGATCGGCGTGGTGCAAGCCGAACAGGCAGCGCCAGGCCCCGGCGCGGTGCAGAACCCTGGCGTGATCGGGCGCCGCCCCGCACCGCAGCGGCCTGCGCCGTTGCCGCGTGCGGAGGATGTGCCGCTGCCTGCGGTTCCCACGCCACCGGCTGCGCCAGCAGCCCCAGCAGCGCCAACGGTTCCGGCAGCGCCTGCCGCGCCGACTTCCGGTGCGGTCCCGGCTCCAGCGTCGGAACCCGCAAAGTCGTGAGTTGACGATGGTCCTTCGCAAAGTTCGCCGTCACCGCCGGGCGCACGCCGGCTTCACCTTGATGGAGCTGGTCGTGACCTTGGCTTTGCTCGGGCTGTTGGCGATGCTGGCGGCGCCGATGGCGGAAGTGACGGTGCAGCGCAGTCGCGAACAGGCCTTGCGCGAGGCTCTGCGCGAAATACGCGTCGCAATCGACCGCTACAAGGTGGCCGCCGACAGCGGCCTGATCCGGCGCGAAGTGGGTGACAGCGGCTATCCGCCTAGCCTGGAAGTGTTGGCTCAGGGTGTGGTGAATCAAAAGTCGCCGAACTCGGAAAAACTCTTCTTCCTGCGCCGCGTGCCGCGCAATCCGCTCGTCGACGACGCGAGTCTGCCGGCGGAGAAGACCTGGGCGCTGCGTGCCTACGCCAGCGAACCGGACAGCCCGTCGGCGGGTGCCGACGTCTTCGACGTGATGGCTGCCGTGGACGGCAGCGGTCTGAACGGCGTGCCTTATCGCGATTGGTGAATCGATGACTGCAACGAATTCAAACGCCAGCGGGCGAGGCCTGCGCGGTACCGGCTCACGCCACACGGCACGGGGCTTCACGATGATCGAACTCGTCGTCGTGATGGCGGTGCTGGGCCTGTTGTTGAGCCTGGCGATGCCGCGTTACATGGCGTCACTCGAGCGTGGCCGGGAACAGGTGCTGCAAAACAACCTGGCGCAGATGCGCGAAGCGATCGACCGTTTCTACGGCGACAACGCGCGCTACCCCGAGCGCCTGGACGAACTGGTCGCGAAACGCTACTTGCGTGCGGTGCCGATCAACCCGTACACGGAAGGTCCCGACTGGCACGTCGTCGCGCCACCCGCGGGCACCAAGGGAGCGGTCTTCGACGTGCATGACCCGACAGCGCCGGCCGCCGCGCCGGGCGCTGTCGAGCCGCAGCCCGGCGCCTCCCAGTAAAGCGAATCCGACGCTGATGAAGCCGCTCAAGTCTTTGGCACGCAGGTTACGGCGCCAGCAGCACGGCATGCTGCTGATTGGCGTGCTGATCTTCATCGCGCTGTCGGCGCTGACCGCGGTGCACGCCGGTCCGCGCTGGTTCGACGCGCGTCAGCGCGCGGCGGAGGAAGAATTGCTGTTCGTCGGCGAGCAGTACCGGCAGGCGATCGAGTCGTATTGGCGCGAGGCGCCGAACAAGGTGCACCAGTTGCCCGCCAGCATCGACGACCTGCTGTCCGACAAGCGCTTTGCGTTTCCGAAGCGCCACTTGCGCAAGGAGTTCCGCGACCCGCTGGCGCCGAAGGAGCCCTTCGGTGAACTGCGCCAGGGCAATGCGCTGGTCGGTGTGTACAGCCGAACTGAAGGTGCACCGTTTCGGCAGGCCGGATTCGCAGGCGCGCAAAAGGCATTCAACGGTGCGCAGAGTTATTCGGACTGGAAGTTCCAGTTCACGCCTCCACCCGTTTCGGTACCAGCCACCACGGGCAAGACCACCGCTGTTCGACGCTAGCGTCAAACGGTGCCAGGAGGGTCGATCCAAATGAAAGAAGTACAGGAGGAAAAATGAGACTCGATGAAAGCGACATGTCCACGCAGCCTTACAGCGCCGCCGCTCTTCAGGCTCGGGTGCCCGAACCCATGCGCGTCGTCATCGCGGAGCCGCAATGGTTGGTGCGAAAGGGCTTGGTCGCGGTGGTGGGGAAGATCGATGCGTGCGGCTCGATTGGCGAGGCGGCCACCGGGGCCCAAGCCATCGATACGGTGCAACGCCTTCGCTCGACCTTGCTGCTGCTGAGTTTGGGCATTGCCGAGCCGAGCTGCACGGAGGTCATCAAACAACTCCGGCAACTGCCCGATGCGCCGAAGATCCTCGTGCTCAGCCAGCCGCGAGCCGAGGCGAGCGCGCGCGAGGCACTGCGCGCCGGGTGCGACGGCTTCATCGACAAGGAACAGTCGGGCGAGGCGTTGGAGAGGGCGATGCAAGAGGTGATGGCGGGGCGCGTTTTCCTCGATCCGCACGTGTCGCGGCGCCTGCTGATGAGCACTGAGGCCGGCGAGGACCGTGGCGATGCACTCCTGGACGTCTTGACGAAACGCGAGCGCGCGGTGTTCATGCACATTGCCGATGGGCACACGAATCGCAGCGCCGGAGAAGCGCTGCACATCAGCGCCAAGACGGTGGAGAAGCACCGCGCGCTGGTGATGCAGAAGCTCAAGTTGCGCTCCGCGCTCGACCTGCGCATGCTGGCGCTCGAAATGGGGCTGATTCAGCGGCCGTCTTACGACGTGGCATCGGCGCAGGCGGCTTGCGCCCGCAACGCCCGACCCTTGCTCTGATCGCGGCGTGCCGGGGCCGATGCCAACGGACCTTTGCGAGTCGGTCCTGGGTTGCCCCGGCGCGGCTGACGACGCTGTCGGCCTGCGGTCCCACGGGGCCGCGGCACCATGGATCCATGGCAGACGCATCAAAACTTCATCTTGCATTCATCGCCAAAGTTCTTTCCAGTTTGGAAGCCGATCTGGCGTGAAACCGTGACGATATATTAAATGAATATGAAGATAATTCGGTGGCGGTCGATGGAAATCATCTCTCCTCCTATTGAAGCTTAAATATTCAAATGGTTGTGTCCAGTTTGCCCACTAATACCGTCTTCCCGCCCCGTGGACTGGGGATATCTTAATTTATACCCTTCTTAGAAAATCCTTGTGAATTCAGAGATCGAGATGGTCTCTTAACTGTCAAGGTCGGTTCACTAGGATCGGGTATGTCTATGGCTCATTGGCTGTTTGGAATATTTGCGGCCCGGAATCTGGCGCGCAAATCGAGCGTCTTTCGGGCGCTGGCTTCAGCGGCACTTGCAGTATGCCTTTCAGGCGTTCAGGCTCAGGGTGGTCCAGGCCCCGGAGGAGGAGGTGGTGGTGGCGGGGGTGGCGGGGGTGGAGGGAGGGGCGGGGCCATATTCCCGGCCGCACCGATTGCCCGCGCACCGGTGGCGCCGCTGCAGTTTTCACTGACCGGTTTCATTCAGGCCGCCACCCTGGATACGAGCGGCGCCATCTGTGCCGCCAATGACCCCAGACTGCGGGGTGGAACGGTCACCGTGAACGGCATGAAGGTGATTATTCCGTGCAACACGATACTGCAAATGCCAGCGCTGGCCGTCACTTGGGCGGAGCTCTTCAGCATGGCGCCCGGTGATATTGTCATTCCGAGCAGTTCAAGGCCGCCGCAAACCGGCATGGCATTGCGGGACACGGTCGCCGCAACCACCTCGCCCGCACTGAGTCCGGGGTACAACGGCGCCCTTCCTTCCTATGAGATCACGGTCCAGGGCAATATTGTCGATGGCCGTTATATCGCCGGCTTGGCATTCATTTCCCAGCAATCCCTGAACCTCGGCCAGGGTGTTATCAACTTCATCGACTACGACAAGGGCGAATTGCATGTGGGTGGCACGCCCGGAGTGGCGGGCCAGAACGACGTGCGGGTCCGTCTGAACGACCCTGCTCTCCCGGGTTCCAGCACCGGCCGTTTCGGCAAGTCGCACGGTGGGCCCTCGAGCACCGCCCAGGTCAAGGAAGCCGGTTACGACGCACGTTTCACGGTCGACCAGGACAACCCGACCGTGCACGCCTCGACCGGTTACCCGATGTGCATCCCGCGCACGAATCCGTTCACCGTGGGCGACGACCCCGATTGCCCGATGTCGAACCGGCCGGTCGCGCCCAACTGCATTTCCTTGCCGCTGCCGTTCACGCCGTTCGTGATGCCCCCAAGCGGCGAACGCTGCCAATCCTTCGTGATGGATCCGGCGCCCATCCCGGGCACGCCGCCTTGCAGCGGCTTCACTTGCCCTACCGACCCGACCCGCCAAGCGCCTTTCGTCATCGGTGATTTCATCGACTACCTGGGTACTCTCAAGGTCGACCCGGCCACGGGCCCGTACATCTCGGCGCACACGCTGGCGAACAACGTGGGCATCTTCACGACCCCGGGAACGCAGCCGGTGTACACGACGATCGAGGCGCTACTCACCGGCGCCGGTGGCCTGCCTGTGGCCAACTTGCCGCAGGAAGCGACGACGCGCCTGAAAGTCGAGGGCTTCTCCACCGACCCGACCATGCTCGTCGACATCTATGCGATGGACGTTGATGCCTACACCGGCGCGACGCGAGATCGCCTGCTCGGCACCGCCGACCCTGGCGTTCCCCCGGTGATCGGGCGCTTCCGCTTCACGCCATTGGCAGGCGCCTTCATGCCGCCGACGCGCAACTATCGCGTCGTGTCGCGCGGCTTGTGCGGCGACAACTTCAACACCTGCACCGTCACCGACGACACGCCGCGCTACGCCAATGGGCTGGTCGCGGGCCAGTACAACGCCCCGGCGTTCGAATACATCTTCGCCGAGAACCGCACCATGGGCGACGCGCAACCGCCCGCGAATCTGCAAGACCTGCCGTTCCTGTACTGCGGCTCCGGGCCGTTGACGACGCCCAGCGCCGGAACGAACCCGCCGGTCGTCGGACAGCTCAACCCCGCGCCGTGGAAGGCGCCGATGTACACGCCGTCGTTCGCATCGACGCTGTGCCCGAACGCCCCGGTGGTCGGTGGCGCGCCGATGCCACCCCCGCCCGCCGCTGGGACCGTTGGCGCCCCCGGCATCACGACGGCCGCGGTGGTCAACGTGAGTGCCAGCGCCACAGTCACGCTGTTCGCGACAGCGAGCGACCCGAACCAACCGCCGTTGCCGGTGAATTTCCTGTGGCAGCAGATCGCCGGCCCGTCGGTGGTGATTCAGCCCGTCGGCAACCTCGGTCAGAACGTCACCTTCACGGCGCCGTTTTCGCCGGCCACGCTGAAATTCGCGCTCACGGCAACAAACGGCCTGACGCAATCGACGCAGGTGGTGACGGTGAACGTTGCCGCAGGCTTCACGGACCAGGTGACGATCTCCAACGTGACCTGGAATCTGCGGCAGAACCGCGGCCGGCTCAGTGTCGTGGCGACCTCGTCGCTGCCGCCGACGACTCCGGGCCTGCAGCTGTTCGTGCAAGCGTCGGCCGATTGGTACATCGTCGACCCGGTGACGAACTCGCTCACGCCGATCACCCTGGAGATCGCACCGGTTCCGGTGGCGATGAACCTGGTTCAGGATTCCTTGTCCCCGGGCAATGTGTTGGCCACCTGCCCGACCGCCGCGCCTTGCTGGCAGTTCGTCTCGAACGGCATGCTGCCGGTGCCCGACAACGCGGGCCTGTTCATCATGCCGCAGTCGGTCACGGTGACCTCCAGCCGTGGCGGCTCGCGCACCATCGACGCCACTTCGATCATCGTGAGGTGAGGCACGCACCCGTCCCGCATTGCGCCACGGACGGTTCGCGAAATCGCGGTCCCAACATCCAGAGGTTCGAATGAAGCATTGTGAAAACAAACCCGGATTCCGCGTGCGCGGCATCGTTGCAGGGCTCTTCGCAGGCGCGATCCTGCTGACCAGCGTTGGCAGCGACGCACGCGGGCGGCGTGTCGGTGGCCTCGATTTCAACCTGCTCGACGATCCGGTCGCGACCCAGGGCCTGCCGGCGAACCTGATCCCGAGCTGGGAGCCCGCCGGGCGCATCGCCGGTGACGGCACGATCACGGGCTTCGCCGGCGTGCCGATCCTGCTCGCGAGTCAGCCGACAGTCACAGCGCACGACGGCCAGATCGTTGCACTCGTTCCGGTGGGAATGATGGACGGCAGCAAGCGCAACGCCGGTGTGCCGAAGGGCATGGGCGCGGAACTGTTGCCGCGCTTGCCATCGCTGAAGGAAGTGCCGGTGCCCGAAACGCCCGGCTTGAGCGAATTCGTGCGCAACCGAGACGCGGCGATCGCACTCGGCAAGGCGCTGTTCTGGGACATGCAGGCCGGCAGCGACGGCCAGGCATGCGCGAGCTGCCACTTCCACGCCGGCGCCGACAACCGCACCAAGAACCAGATCAGCCCCGGCCTGAAGGGTGGCGACATCGCCTTCGGCAAGACGGCCAATGGTGCGGGCGGCCCCAACTACCAACTCAAGGCGAGCGACTTTCCGTTTCATCGTCTGGCCAATCCGCTGGACCGTGAATCCACGGTGCTGTTCGACTCGAATGACGTGGTCTCGTCGCAAGGTACGTTCGGTGCCACGTTCTTCGGCACCACGGTGCGCACGCCGTCCGGTGGATCGATGTCCGGCGGATCGAGGCCGGGCGGCTCCAAGCCGGGCGAAAAGTGCGGCCCGCCGCCGCGCGACGAATTCAACGTTGGCGGCGTCGCGACACGCCGTGTCGAACCGCGCAACACGCCCACCGTCATCAACGCGGCGTTCAACTACCGCAACTTCTGGGACGGTCGCGCCAACAACATCTTCAACGGCGTGAATCCCTTCGGCCCGCGCGATCCGAACGCCAAGGTGCTGCAGGTCAACCCCGACGGCTCGACCTGGCTCGTCTCGATCGGGCTGCGCAACGCGAGCCTGGCCTCGCAGGCGGTGGGCCCGGCGCTGTCGGAATTCGAGATGTCGTGCGACGGCCGCAAGTTCGGCGACCTGGGACGCAAGATGCTCGCCCTGCGCCCCTTGGCCAAGCAGGAGGTGCACGCGCAAGACAGCGTGCTCGGCCGCTACCGCAATCGCAACGGCTCGGGACTCGCGCTGAGCTACGGCGAGCTGATCAAGGCCGCCTTCGAGCCGAAGTGGTGGAGCGCACCGGGCAAGTTCACCGCACCGGGCAGCACCGTCAGCTACACCCACATGGAGGCGAACTTCTCGCTTTACTGGGGGCTGGCGATCATGCTCTACGAGTCGACGCTGGTCTCCGACGACGCGCCGATCGACAAGTTCATCGGCGGAGCCGGGCGCGCCGGCGACCCGAAGGCACTGAAGGCGCAGGAACTGCGCGGCCTGAAGCTGTTCCGCGGCAAGGCGCTGTGTGCGTCATGCCATCGCGGCGCGGAGTTCACCGCTGCGGCGACGAGCCTACAGCCCACCGACGACGGCGACGGTTCGGTGGTGGAAGGCATGGTGCTGGGCGACGGCAACCTCGCGAACTACGACAACGGCTTCTACAACATCGGCGTGCGCCCGACCAGCGAGGACCGCGGCGTGGGCGGCACCGACCCCTGGGGCAACCCGCTGTCCTTCACGCGCACCTGGTTCGATCAGCTGCGCAACAAACCGGTCAGCGATCCCGTGCTCGTCGACTCCTGCCGCTTCGGGATCTTCTTCGATCCCATGAGCTGCTGGGTGGCACCTGACCCGTCCAACGTGCGCGTGGCGGTGGACGGCACCTTCAAGACGCCGACGCTGCGCAACGTGTCGTTGACGCGGCCCTATTTCCACAACGGCAGCCGCCTGACGCTGGCGCAGGTCGTCGAGTTCTACAACCGCGGGGGCGACAGGCGTGGTCCCGACGGCAACGACAGCACCGGCCTCGTCGCGGCTGACGCGCCGAATGGCGGAACGGCCAACAACCACCCGGATGTGCATCCGCTCAACCTGTCGCTGGCCGAACAGGCTGACCTGGTGGCGTTCCTGCGCTTCGGGCTCACCGATCGGCGTGTCGCTTGCAAGCAAGCGCCTTTCGATCACCCGTCGATCAAGCTCACCAACGGACACCAGGGCGATCACCTCAAGGTGAAGGACAAGGACAAGAAGGGCTTCGCCGACGACGAGTTCATTCAACTGCCCGCCGTCGGCGCGGCAGGCGTGGCCAACAAGCAATGCCTGCGCAACGACGATGGCAGCGCGGTGCGGGCAGATTAAGGGGCGCCCCGTGGGTCGATGAGGACATGTCCCGGGGGCAAGTCGGACCCATGAATGCGCGTCGTTGGGAGCGACGCGTTGCACAAGTTAGGGATGGTAAGGACTCCTTAAGTCGCTCAGAGTAGGGATATCCATCTTGCGCCGACTGTGTTAGCGCAGCTTAGGCAGAACTTAACAACAGTGGCGACGGCGGGATCAGCCAGGAATGGGTAGGACGGGTCAATCCGAGGTGCGACCCGAGGACGCAAAAAAGCGAATCAACGACAGCGGAGGTATTTCATGTTTTTTCTGAATGACAAGGCATCAAAGCAACGCATACGCGAAGCCGAAGCGGCGCGGCGCAACCGGCAAGAGGTGGTCAAGGCGCTGACCACGGGTGAGGTGTCGCGGCGGGAACTTTTCAAGTGGGGAGTCTTTACCGCGGGCGGCGGCCTGCTCGCGAAGAACGGCTTCAGCCCGTTCGTGAAGAGCGCTTACGCCGGGTCGTTCACCGGCACGCCGGCGAGTCCGCTGTGGGGAAGCATTCCTTTCACACAGCCGATGGCGCGCTTCGACGTGATCCCGCGCAAGCCGATCTCGGCGCTGACCGACGGTTCGATCGACCACGGCAACAGCCGCGACGGCTGGGGCAGCCCGCTGATGCCTACCCGAACCGCGAACCTGACGCCGATTCCCGTGCGCGCCGGCGTCGGCACCGGCTGGGGGCCGATCGAAGGCCGCCCGGGCGGCGAGGCGTGGGCGCACCAGGGGTGGGACACGCACTATCCGAAAGTCGGGATCGAGATGTGCCAGTACGGCATGGACAGCACCACGATCTACAACCCGGAAGTGCCGTCAACACTGAATTGCGGAATCGACTCGACCCGCTTCACGTCGCCGAAGTGCTTTGCGCCCGGGATGCCCGATCAGGTGGATTCCTCGGTCTGGACCTTCAACGGCACGCTGCCGCCCAAGCTCGTGATGGCCAGGTATGGCGAGCCGATCCTGTTTCGCCACCACAACAAGCTGCCGGCCGACCGCTCGCACAACGGCGGCTTCGGCATTCACACGATCAGCACGCACGAGCACAACGGCCACCACGGCGCCGAGAACGACGGCTTCACCGGCGCGTTCTTCCACCCCGGCCAGTTCTACGACTACCACTGGCCGTTGGTGCACGCGGGCTTCCGCACGATCAATACCGCGGCGACGGACCCAAGGTGCGGCGCGCCTGACGGCAGCGGCGGGATCACCAAGCTGCCCGGTGACTGGCGCGAGACCATGAGCACGCATTGGTTCCACGACCACATGTTCAGCTTCACGTCGCAGAACGTCTACAAGGGCAACGCGGCGATGATGAACATCTACAGTTCGATCGACCGCGGCAACGAGCGCATCAACGACGGCGTGAACCTGCGCCTGCCCAGCGGCAGCGCGAAGGACTGGGGCAACCTCGAATACGACGTGAACCTGCTGCTGGCCGACAAGGCCTGGGGCGCGGATGGGCAGATGCACTTCGACATCTTCAACTTCGACGGCTTCGTCGGCGACGTGATGACGGTCAACCTGCTGAACAAGCCCTACTTCGAAGTCGAAGCGCGCAAGTACCGCTTCCGCATCCTCAACGGCAGCGTCTCGCGCTTCTTCAAGTTGGCGCTGAGCGACGGCTCGCCGATGATCCAGATCGGCAACGACGGCAACCTGCTGCCCAAGCCGGTGGTGCTGACGCAACTCGACGAGCAAGCAATTGCTGAGCGCTACGACATCGTGATCGACTTCTCGCGCTACCAGCCTGGGCAGAAAGTCTGGATGGTGAATCTGGCCGAGATGGAAGACAACGGACTGCTGGTGCAAAAGAACCGCAGCTTGTCCGAGGCGCTGTCCGGCAAATCGACGGACCCTTGCGTGGGCAAGTTCCTCGAGTTCCGCGTCAAGGCCCGGACCGCGCCCGACTACAGCCAGGTCCCGGCGACGCTGATCCCGAACCCCGATCTGACCAAAATTCCGGTGGCGCGCACCCGTGTCATCGAATTCGGCAGAGGCGCCAAGAACACGAGCACGGATCTCGAAACGTCGTTCGGCGGACCCTGGGGGCAGAAGGTCGAAGGTGCCGAAATGCTCTCGGCAGACTTCGGCAGGGCTTCCTTGCGGCCGAAGATGAATACACGTGAGGTCTGGGTACTCAAGAACGGCGGTGGTGGCTGGGATCACCCGATCCACATCCACTTCGAGGAGGGCCAGATCCTGGCGCGCAACGGCTCGGCGGCGAACGTGCCGGCGTGGGAGAAGGGGCGTAAGGACGTCTATCGCCTGCGCCCGGGCGGCAGTGTCACGGTCACGCTGCAATTCCGCGACTGGGGCGGCATGTTCATGGAGCATTGCCACAACACGGTCCATGAGGACAACGCGATGTTGCTGCGCTGGGAAATCAACAACTCGGGGGTTCCGCAGCTGAAACCTCTGCCGACGCCGATCGCCACGCCCAACGGCGTGACGTTCCGCGACGCAACGCAGTCGCCTGGCGCCTGATGAAAGGGGCCGACGCCAGATTGCGATTGCGCGTGCTGGTGGCGGGCCTGGGCCTGCTCGTGGGCCCGCTGGCGCGAGCAATCACCGGTTCGCCCCGATCGGCCACGCTGCCGGTTTCCGGCACCGTGGGCGGGGCGCCCGAGGGCGTAGCGTTCAGCGGCACGGTGCAAATCCGCAGCCATCTGGTCACGGACCCGGACTTCGGCAAGCCGCCGACGGTGCACCTGGCGATCGACCTGGTCGACCTGATCGGCAGGGGCCTGACGTCGGGGGCGAAGTACGTCACCACGGCCGAGTTCGTCAGCAGTGCCGAAGTCAACGCGAACGAGGTGATCGAGCTGACGTTTCCGTTTCAGCCGCAGAGCAAGAAAGGGCATCTCGTCGCCCGATCCGGAAACATCGCGCTGACGCTGCGGTTCGACGCCCGCAACGGTGCTGTCATCGGTGGCAGCGGCCGGGTGTCGAGCATTGATTGAATGAGCGTGTCCGAAAACAACAGGGAGAGTGCTGGAGCGGGATCGGCAAGCGTCGGCAATCGCTTCGGGCTGACATCAGCATGAGTTTCCACTCGATTGCAGATCGAATCGGGCGCACCATGCGCGCGTCGTGGGCGCCCGTTCTGGTCGCGCTCGCGGCGATGGCAGGGCCGGCGCACGCCGCCGGCTGGGGTGCGGACTACTTTCCGAAGGTGACGTTGACCACGCACAACGGCAAGAAGGTGCAGCTCTACGACGATCTGCTGAAGGGCAAGAAGGTCGCGATCGCCGTGATGTACACGAGCTGCAGCGTCGAATGCCCGCTGATCACGGCGCGCATGGTCGAATTGAAGAAGGCGCTCGGCGATCACGTCGGCAAGGATATCTTCTTCTACTCGATCAGCATCGACCCGTGGGATCGGCCGGAGGTCCTCAAGGAATACGCGGCCAAGTTTGGCGCCGGCGGTCCGGGCTGGGAGTTCCTGACCGGCAACGACGACGACATCAAGCTCGTCGCCAAGAAGCTCGGCCTGTCGCGCCTGAGCGACCGCGACAACAAAGACGGCCACACCGCGAGCCTGATGGTCGGCGACGTCGCCTCGGGCCAGTGGATGCGCAATTCGGCGGTCGACAACCCGCAGTTTCTGGCAGCGACGATGCTCAATTTCCTGGGTCTGAACGAAGGCAAGAGCGGCCCAAGCTATGCCGAAGTCAAGCCGGTCGCGATCGACCCGGGCAAGTACCTGTTTCAGTCGCGCTGCGAAGGCTGCCACACACTGGGCAAGGGCGACAAAGTCGGCCCCGACTTGGCGGGCCTGACGGCGCGGCGCGAACGCGCCTGGGTCGCGCGCTACATCAGCGATCCCGAGGCCATGCGCAGCTCGCGCGACCCTGCCGCCCTCGACCTGATGAAGCGCTTCACGATCCGCATGCCGCCGCAAGGCCTGGATCGAGAGCAACTCGGGCATGTGTTGAAGTATCTGGAATCGCAAGCGCCGCCGCCCTCCAAGCTAAGCGCTCGCTGAAGCCTGTATCGCCGCCGGGGCCACCCCGGCGTCCGCTACGCCCAGGCCTGTCCGGGCGGTTCCCAGCAGGGCAGTGCTCCCGGGGTTCCAGGGTTTCCGAGCATTCAAAGTAGGGATATGTCGCCTGCTGTCGAGCGTAAACCTCGCACGGCCGGACCGAAGACGCGACGAGCTTCGGCTGGTCCCCAAGGGGAGACAGCATGGTCACGGTTACGACGGCGTCCGCCGCGAGGAAGGGCCGCGCTGGTAAGGCCCCGGCCCGGTGGTTGAGTGCGACCCTTCTGACGCTTCAGCTTTTGTTGTCCGGCCCGCAGGCCATGGCGCGCGGTGCCGACGAAGCGTCGGACCTGGACGTTCTTCTCGAGTCTGCACTGCGCCTGAATGGATTCACGGGAGCCGTCCAATCGTCCCTCACACGTCGATTGGGCAGGCCACTCAACCCACGCCTGGCAGACCTGGGTCGATTGCTCTTTTTCGACACCGCCGGCGCCTTGCACGACGACAATTCGTGCGCGGGCTGCCACTCGCCGTC
Source organism: uncultured beta proteobacterium (assembly GCA_963791595.1). Lineage (GTDB taxonomy): Bacteria > Pseudomonadota > Gammaproteobacteria > Burkholderiales > Burkholderiaceae_C > JAEMQF01. The sequence goes on from CAWBTF010000016.1 coordinate 152,370, forward strand.
GGCCGCGATGGGCGACACCCAGTCGATCGCCATCGGCGTGCAGAGCAATCGCATTGTCGGCCGGGGCCGTCAGGGGCCGCGCAACCAGCGTCGATCGCCGAGCGTGCTCAACGCCGCTTTCTTTCCCCGGCTGATGTGGAACGGGCGCTTCTTCGCGCCGTCGACAGACCCGTTCGACAACTCACAGGGATTTCGGTTTCCGCTGCCCGAGGGCAGCACGGCATTCCCGCCGAACGACTTGGCAATCCGCCACTTGCTGACGGCACAGGCTCACATCCCCCCGACCGAGTTGTCCGAAGCCGCCGGCTTCACCGCAACGATGGGCAGCCTCGGGCCGCGCTTCGATCAGTTCGACGACGGCCTGGGCAGCGCGGTTCCGCCGGCCGATGCCTCGGGATTCCGCAACGACCCGATACGAGCTGCGTTGGTGAAGCGGCTGAACGCGAATCAGGAGTATGTCTCGCTGTTTGGCGCGGTCTTCCCCGAAGTCCGCGGCGGTGCCCCGATCGACGTCAAGATGTTCGCGCAGGCCATCGCTGAATTCGAATTCAGTTTTGTGCGTGCGAATGCGCCCATCGACCGCTACGCGCGCGGTGACCGCGCCGCACTGCGCGGCTCGGAAAAACGCGGTGCGCTGCTGTTCTTCGGCAGGGCCAACTGCGTGGCGTGTCACGCGGTCGCCGGGGCGTCCAATGAAATGTTCAGCGACTTCCAGAATCGCAACATCGGTGTGCCGCAGATTGCTCCCGTCTTCGGCGCCGCAAAGGGCAACGTGATCTTCGATGGACCTGGCGAGAACGAAGACTTCGGGGCCGAGCAGGTCAGCGGCAACGCTGCGGATCGCTACAAGTTCCGCACCTCCCCGCTGCGCAATGTCGCGTTGCAGCCTGCGTTCTTCCACAACGGGGCGTTCACGAGGCTCGAAGATGCGATTCGCCATCACCTCGATGTAGCGGCTTCCGCGCGCCGGTACTACCCGGCCAAGGCCGGAGTCTCAGCCGATCTCGCCGGTCCCATCGGCCCCATCGAGCCGGTGTTGGCCACGCTGGACCCGCTGCTGACGGAACCGATCCGTTTGACGGAGCACGAGTTTCAGAATCTGCTCGATTTCGTCGCCCGGGGCTTGCTCGATCCTCGGGCCAAACTGCGCAACCTGTGTCGGTTGGTACCGCAGGCGCTGCCAAGCGGCAACAAGCCGCTCGTGTTCGAAGACTGCAAGCCAGCCGCTCGAGGTGCCGAGTCGCGGCGGCCATGAGGGCGGGCCCCGGGCATTGCCGGGGCATGGTCGCATAGGCGCCGAAGTCGCGCTCGCACTCCCCTCGCTGCAAGGGTTGCCTGGGTATCGGAGCATACAATCGCCCGCTTTCGCGGCACTGCTGGCCGCGACTCAACGAGGACGATCAAGTGTTTATTTCTGAAGCCTACGCCCAAGCGGCGCCCGCTGCGACCGGCGGTGCCGAGGGCATGTTCGGCAGCCTGGGCACGATGTTGCCGCTGGTGCTGATGTTCGTCGTGCTGTACTTCGTGATGATCCGCCCGCAGATGAAGCGCCAGAAGGAACACAAGGCGCTGATCGACGCGCTCGCGAAGGGCGACGAAGTCGTCACCGCCGGGGGCATGCTCGGCAAGGTGGCCAAGCTGGGCGAGAGTTACCTGCATGTCGAGGTGGCGGGCGGCGTCGAAGTCCAGGTCCAGCGCAGCGCCATCGTTCAGGTCCTGCCCAAGGGCACTGTCAAGTAATTCGGCCAGGTTGCCCGCGCCGCGGGCGGGCGCCGAGGTTGCGGCGCGCGCTCAGGCGGGCTGCTTCGGCGAGGAAGGCGCGATGAACCGTTACCCCGTTTGGAAGTACGCGATCCTGGGCTTCGCCCTGTTGATCGGCCTGATCTACACGCTGCCCAACTTCTACGGTGAAGCGCCTGCCGTGCAGGTGAGCAGCGCCAAGGTCACGCTCAAGCTCGACAGTGCGACGGTGGCGCGCGTCGAGCAGGCTTTGAAGGCGGCGAACCTGCAGGCCGACTTCGTGGAATTCGAGGGCAGCGTCGATCAAGGCTCGCTTCGGCGATCTCGACACGCAAAGCAAGGCGAAAGAGGCGATCGGCAAGGCACTCAACCCGGACCCGAACGACCCCTCGTACATCGTTGCGCTCAACCTGCTGCCGCGCTCGCCGGCATGGCTGAAGGCGCTGCACGCGCTGCCGATGTACCTGGGCCTGGACCTGCGCGGCGGCGTGTATTTCCTGATGCAGGTCGACATGAAGGCGGCGCTGACGAAGAAAGCCGAATCCCTGAGCGGCGACGTGCGTTCGCTGCTGCGCGACAAGAACATCCGCCACGCGGGAATCGCGCGCGACGCGAATACCGTCGTCGTGCGCCTGCGCGACAGTGAAACCGCGACCGCCGCACGCAAGCTGTTGTCGGAACAATTGCCCGATCTGGTGTGGACCGAGACGACGGACGGCGGCGACACGCTGTTGAGCGGCGTGCTCAAGCCGGAAGCGGCGCGGCTGGTGCAAGATACCGCGCTGAAGCAGAACATCACGACGCTGCACAACCGGGTCAACGAACTCGGCGTCGCCGAACCGGTGATCCAGCAGCAGGGGGCGGACCGCGTCGTCGTGCAATTGCCCGGCGTGCAAGACACGGCCAAGGCCAAAGACATCATCGGCCGCACCGCGACGCTTGAGGTGCGCTTGGTCGACGACAGCGCCCAGGCCGCCGCGGCGGCGGGCGGCAGCGGGCCGGTGCCGTTCGGCACCGAGCGCTATGTGGAACGCGGCGGCGCGCCTCTGATCGTGAAGCGCCAGGTCATCCTGACCGGCGAAAACCTGACCGACGCGCAGCCCGGCTTCGACAACCAGACGCAGGAGCCTGCGGTGCACCTGTCGCTCGACGCGAAAGGCACGCGCATTTTCAAGGACGTGACGCGCGAGAACGTCGGCAAGCGCATGGCGATCCTGCTGTTCGAAAAGGGCAAGGGCGAAGTCGTGACCGCGCCCGTCATCCGCTCCGAAATCGGCGGCGGGCGCGTGCAGATCTCCGGGCGCATGACGACAGTGGAAGCGAATGACACGGCGCTGCTGTTGCGCGCCGGGTCGCTGGCCGCGCCGATGGAAATCATCGAAGAAAAGACAATCGGCCCGAGCCTGGGCAAGGAAAACATCGACAAGGGCTTCAACAGCGTGATCTACGGCTTTGCCGCGATCGCGCTGTTCATGTGCGGCTACTACCTGCTGTTCGGCATGTTCTCGACGCTTGCGCTCGCGTTCAACCTGCTGCTGCTGGTGGCGGTGCTGTCGATGCTGCAGGCCACGTTGTCGCTGCCGGGAATCGCGGCGATCGCGCTGACGCTGGGCATGGCGATCGACTCGAACGTGCTGATCAACGAACGCGTGCGCGAGGAGTTGCGCGCCGGCGCGGCGCCGCAGGCGGCGATCCACGCCGGCTACGAGCGCGCCTGGGGAACGATTCTGGACTCGAACGTGACGACGTTGATCGCCGGCCTGGCGCTGTTCGCGTTCGGCTCCGGCCCGGTGAAGGGTTTCGCCGTCGTGCATTGCCTGGGCATCATGACGTCGATGTTCTCCGCCGTGCTGTTCTCGCGTGGCCTGGTCAACCTCTGGTACGGGCGCCAGAAAAAGCTCAAGGGCGTGTCGATCGGGCAGGTCTGGAAGCCCGAGCCGCAGGCGCCAGGGCAGGTGTGACGCCGCCACCGAGCGCCACGACCCTCAGCGACAGATAGCGAGAGACAAGCGAGACACCCCATGGAGTTCTTCCGGATTCGCCGCGACATCCCGTTCATGCGCCATGCGTTGGCGTTCAACGTGGTGTCGCTGCTGACATTCCTCGCGGCCGTGTTCTTCCTCGCGACGCGCGGCCTGCATTTTTCGATCGAGTTCACCGGCGGCACCGTGATCGAAGTCGGCTACGCGCAGGCCGCCGACGTGGCCAAGGTGCGCGGCGTCGTCGAGGGGCTGAACTTCGGCGAGGTCCAGGTGCAGAACTTCGGCAGCACGCGCGACGTGCTGATCCGCCTGCCAGTGCGCGGCGACGTGAAGCAGACCGAAGTCGTGAGCCGCGTCTTCGCCGCACTGTGCACGGCCGAAGGCGGCAAGGTGGTCGCGCGCCAGACTGTCACCGCGCAGGGCGAGGCGGTGTCGAAGCAGGCCTGCGAGGGCTCAGCGGCGGCCGGTGCGGCGGCGGCGAAAGACCCGGTGGAGCTGAGCCGCAGCGAGTTTGTCGGCCCGCAGGTCGGCAGGGAGCTCGCCGAAGACGGCGCGAAGGCGCTGGCCTTCGTCGTCATCGGCATCATGCTCTACCTGGCGTTTCGCTTCGAGTGGAAGTTCTCGGTCGCGGCGATCGTCGCGAACCTGCACGACGTGATCATCATCCTGGGCTTCTTTGCCTACTTCCAGTGGGAGTTCTCGTTGTCGGTGCTGGCCGCGGTGCTGGCGGTGCTGGGTTATTCGGTGAACGAATCGGTCGTGATATTCGACCGGATTCGCGAGGCGTTTCGGCGCTACCGCAAGATGGACACGCGCGCCGTGATCGACCATGCGATCACAAGCACGATGAGCCGCACCATCATCACCCACGGCAGCACGCAGATGATGGTGCTGTCGATGTTGATTTTCGGCGGGCCGACGTTGCACTACTTCGCGGTGGCCCTGACGATCGGCATCTGCTTCGGCATTTACTCGTCGGTGTTCGTCGCCGCGGCAATCGCGATGTGGCTGGGCGTGACACGTGAAGACATGGTTAAAACAGCGGCCAAGGAAGGCGATCCGGACGACCCCAACGCCGGGGCCGTGGTGTAGAGTCGTCGACTGAAACAAAGCAGCGCGCACATCCCATTCATGGCGACTTTGGCCAACCCGACGGCAATCGCGCAGCAGGCTCGCAGAACCTACGCCGAAGGGCTCGTCCGGGGCATTCCGGCGGTCGTGCACAGCGTTGATCAGGCGGCGCGCGTGCTGCTGAGCCAGGTGGCCGAGCCCGGCATCGTGGCGCGCCGGCGCGACGCCGTTCAAGACCTGCAGCGCCTGAGTTCGTTCTGGTTGCAGGGCATGACCACGCAACTGCGCGGCGCGCTGCAAAGCGGCGTCGTCGCCGCCACCCGGCCGGGTGACCTGCCGATGCCCGGCTTGCGCGGCGGCAAGGCCGGCCTCAGTCTGGTCGACGACGACACGATCGAGAACGAAATCCTCAGCTCGCGCCTGGCGCTGGCGATGATGGACCGGGCGTCGTGGGAGTTCACCGATCTGCGCGGTCGAATCAACACGCTCGAGGCACGCGAAGAACTCGACAGCAACGACGTGCTGCGCCCGCATGTGCTGGCGCGCGTCGTCACGAACTCGTGGCGCGGCTGCGGGCTCACCCTCGACGCTTGGCGCGCGCTTCAGGTGATCTTGCACGAGGAGTTCGCGCACTTCTGCGAAGAGGGCTACCACGAGATCAACCGCTGGCTGGTGCAGCACAACGTGCAGCCCGACGTCGACCTGCGGCCGTTCGTGAAGCGCAACCGCAACACGCCGTGGCAACAAGGCGGCCCGTCCACGATCCCTGGAGCCGGCTTTTCGGCCACCGCGCCGGTGAGCGGCGGGCGCGGCGGGGTGGCCGACGAAACGAGGCTGCTCACCAACACCGGCGCGCTGGCGCGAGGCATCGACCACGCGAACGAAGTGCTGGGCAAGTTGAACAGACTGGTCGGGCGCCAGCTGCCGGAATTCGTGGCCACGTCCAACGTCCACCGCGCGCGGGCAGCATCACCGACCTTGAACGCGGCGATCGCCGACGCTCAGAGCGGCATCGCGCGGCGCTTCTCGGCCCCGGCGGGCGGCGGCTCGGCCACGGTCAGCACGCCGACGCTGCTGGAGGAACTGAACCAGCGCAAGAACGTTCTCAAGCAGGCGGCGGCGACGCAGGTTGAACGGGCGACGATTGAAATCGTCGCCCTGCTGTTCCAAGCCATCCTGACCGAAGAACGCATCCCCGCGGCGGTGCGCGTCTGGTTCGCGCGGCTGCAGATGCCGGTGCTGCGCGTGGCCGTCACCGAGCCTGACTTCTTTGCCACGCTGGACCACCCGGCCCGGCGCCTGATCGACCGCATGGGCTCGTGCGTGATGGGTTTCGACGCGACGGCGCGAGCTGTCGGCGACGTTCTCGAAAAGGAGATCAAACGCGTCGTACAGGTCGTCGAGGCGTACCCCGACACCGGCCGGCGCGTGTTCCAGACCGTGCTCACCGAGTTCGAGCGCTTTCTCGAACACTACTTCAAGAACGAGAACGAAGCGTCCAAGCGCGGCGTGTCGTTGGCCCAGCAGGTCGAGCAGCGCGAAACAATGGCGATCCAATACACGATCGAGTTGCGCAAGATGCTCAATGAGATGCCGGTGCAGGACGGCGTGCGCGAGTTCCTGTTCCAGGTCTGGGCCGACGTGCTGGCGATGACCGCCGTGAAGTCCGGGCCTCAGGGCGACCTGACGAAGGCGATGAAGCGCGCCGCGGCGGACCTCATCTGGTCGGCCGGCGCCAAGGTGTCGCGCGAGGAGCGCGCTGAAGTGATCCGGCGCCTGCCGCCACTGCTCAAGGCGCTGCGCGACGGCATGGAGCAGGCCGGCATCTCCGCCGAAAAGCAGGACGAGCACATTCAGCGCCTGAACGATTCGCTGGCGGCGGCGTTCACCGCCAAGGCGGCGGCGATTCCGCACGAGCGCCTGGTGGAGCTGATGGCGCGCCTGGAGACGCTGGAAGAGCTGCTGCCCGAAGCCGACGACGTGGAAATCGACGAGGCGATGGTGCTCGACCTGTCAGGCCACGAGAGTTCCGAGCTCGAAGTGGTGGGCGAGGGCGGCTCGATGCCCACGCCGGCGATGCTCGCCTGGGCGCGCGAACTCCAGGTGGGAACCTGGTACATGCTCGACTACCGCGACCGCAACGAAGCGGTGCAGTTGTCGTGGCTGGGCCTGCGCAAGCAGCTCGCCTTGTTCGTTTCGCCGCAGGGCCGAGGCATCCTGTTCCAGCAGCACCGCCTGGCGGCGTTTCTGCAAGCCGGGTTGCTGGTGCCGGCGCAGGACGAATCGCTCACGGTGCGGGCGACTCGCAACGCCTTGGCCAAGCTCGACGGCGACCCGAGCCGGCTGTTGCATTGACACACTGACCGTTTAAGCGCGGCGGCAAGTGGCGCGTGCCATCGCGAGTTGGCGCACCGAGTCGTGCGCGGCGCTCAGTGGATCAGCCGGTCTTGAGGGTCGACGAACAGCTCGTCGAGGATCAGCGCGTCGGGTTCCTTGCCCAGGCTCCAGAACACCATCAGGACAATGATCTTGAGGTCTTCGAGCTCGAGCGGCGTCGCGCCGATGGCATTGGCGCGGTCGATCACCATTTCGCGCATCGGCGCGGGCAGCAGGCCCGCCGATTCGAGGAAACTGATGAAGCCGATCGACTCCTCGCCCAGGTGCTCTTGCTCCGCCGTCGTGTACACGCGCATGCTGTACGCCGCTTGTTCGCCGACATGCGTTTGCGCAGCCTGCGTCAGTTCGTCGAGCCAGACGAGCGCTTCGCGAATTTCGTCGGCTTCAAAGCCGACCGAACTGAGCTTGCGGGTGAGCTGCTCCGTGCCCGGGCAGGCCTCGGCGCGCCAGTAGTTTTCGTAGAGGTAAACGAGCACGTCGAACATGCAAACCACTATACCGCAGCGATCCGGCGCCAGGGGTCCGCGCTCCCTCAGCCCTGGCTGATGCGCTGAAAAAGCTGGCCCGGCAGGCGCGCCACCTGGCCGTCGAGCTCGAGTTCGAGCAGCTTGATGTTCAGTTGCGCCGCCGACCAGCCGGTGCGTGCCACCAACGCCTCGAGGGCGACCGGTTCGTAGCCAAGGGCGTCCAGCAGCGGGTCGCTGGCGGTTTCCGCGGCGGCTGCGGGCTGACCCATCGAAACCGCGACGCGGAAGCTGCTGGGCATGCGCAGGTCTTCCAGAATGTCCAGCGCCGTATCGACGAGTTTCGCGCCTTGTTTGAGCAGCGCGTGACAGCCCCGCGATTGCGGCGCGTGGATCGACCCAGGAATTGCGTAGACATCGCGCCCGGCTTCGCTCGCCAGGCGCGCCGTGATCAATGAGCCCGATTGCAACGCGGCTTCGACGACCAGGGTGCCGCGCGACAGCCCGGCAATGATGCGGTTGCGAACCGGAAAGTTGGGCGGCAGCGGCGGCGTGCCGAGCGAATATTCGCTCAATATCAGGCCTTGTTCGACGATGCGTTGCGCGAGCTTGGCATTGCGCCTCGGGTAGACCTGATCGAGCCCGGTGCCGACGACCGCGATCGTTCCTGCCGGACCCGCCAGCGCGCCTTCGTGCGCGGCCGCATCGATGCCCAACGCCAACCCGGACACGACGACCAAGCCGCTGTGGCTCAGGTGTTCGGCGAAGGCGCGTGCGTTGTCCACACCCTGCGGAGTCGGGTTGCGGCTGCCGACGATGGCCATGCTCGGCGCTTGCAGCGCCGCCAGTCGGCCTGATGCGTAGAGCAGCAGCGGCGGGTCGGCGATCTCCAACAGCGCCTCGGGATAGGCGGGGTCGCCGAGCACGATCACCGAGCGCGTTCGCGGTTCCGTTTCCAGCCATGCGAGCGTTTTCGCGATCAGAGCATCGACGTTTTCATCGGGCGCCGCAAGCGCCTGCGCCACTGCCGCGCCCGCGACGCTGCGGTGCGCCGAAGCGCTCGCGCGCAGCACCGCTTCGGGCGAACCGAAAGCGCTCAACAGCTTGCGCGCCGAATCGCGGCCGATGCCGGGCGTTTCCAGCAGCCGCAGCCAAGCGGCAAGCTCGTCGCGGTGCATCGCGGGCGAGCCCTGGCCCGTTTTCAGGGCTGGGTGAACTTGTCGCCGATCTTCACCGGTTCCTGCACCGACAGGATCAGCGCGTACGACATGCGCTCGAAGACGCGGAACACGAACAGCATGCCATGGCGCTCGTCGGGCAGCTTGATGGTCGGCTTGGCACGGTCGGTGGCATCGACGACGGAAGAACCGTCGCGCCACAGCGCAAGCACATGGCCGCGTTCCAGGCCGTCGCGCAAGCCCTTGTTCAGCGCGACGATCTGGTTCTGGCCCGCGTAGATTCCTTCACCATAGATCGAGGCGATCTGCCCTGCGATCGGCGACTGCGGCGCATGCGGGCTGTAGTTGGTGAATTCGCGCGGCGGCACGACCGCCAGCCGGTCGCCGACGCCAGCCTCGACGCGCAGCGTCGTCAGCGTGAACGTTGCGGGAATGATCGCCGGCGTGCCGTCGACGGGGTCACGGTCCGCCCCCGGCGCCGCGTAATGGGCGGTACCGACGTAGGTGGCCTCGTAGCCGAGCAGCTCCTTGGTGCGAGGGTCGCGCAACGGGCGCGGTTCGCGGAACACACGGTAGTCGCGCTGTTGTTCCTCGAGCGGGCCGCGCACATACGCGGTGTCGCCGCGACCCAACTTGACGCGCCCTTCCTGCGACGCGACGATGCGCGGCGCCGATTCGAGTTCGTTGGTGCCGAAGATCACCGCTTCGTTGAGGAAAGGCTCGATCAGGTGAAACGGAACCGAAGCGATGGGGCCGACGTCGTTGCGCTGCGAACGCACCTTTGGAGAGAGTTTGACCGTGCCGCTCGGCACGCCACCCACCGCGCCAGCCGCGCCGCCGGCCTGGCCCATGCGCAGGCGCGCCGTGCCGTCGGCCTTGTCGAGGAACAAGGTCTGCCCGGGATAGATGAGGTGCGGGTTGCGAACCTGTTCCAGGTTCATGCCCCAAAGCTCAGGCCAGCGCCACGGGCTCTTCAAGTACAGCGAGGAGATGTCCCACAGCGTGTCGCCACTCTTGACGGTGTAGGTGTCCGGCGCGTTGGGCGCGAGGTCGGCCAGCGCGACGCCGCCCTGCGCGACTTTTTGTGCCGTGCTGCGTTGCTGCGGTGTGATCGGATAATTCACCGCAATCGCGCTGCAGGGGCTCAGCGTCGCGCCGAGGAACGCAGCCGCCGCTGCGGCCAGAGCCGTGCGGCGGGTTGGGGGGGTGAATTGATTGCGGCGCATCATGTAGGGGGATCTCCGGAAATGGCGGCCGGGCAGCCTGCCCAAAGAGGTTAAGCGGCCAAGCCCACAGTGAATCGGTGGTGATCGGCCAAAATCCTCAATCAATTTCACAGATTCTGCCCCTAAACCATTGATATCGCAACGAAAGTGCCGCGGCGAAGTGTGCAGATGTGAGACCTGTCACGGCACAGCCCCCGGCTTGCGAGAATCCCCACCTGCGTCCGCGCGGCGCCTGAACCCACCCATCCGATCCGAATGGCACTGCTGAACATTCTTCGTTTCCCCGACCCCAGGCTGCGCACCGTGGCCAAGCCTGTCGACTCCGTGGACGCGCGTGTGCGTCGCCTGGTCGACGACATGCTGGAGACCATGTACGCCGCCGAGGGTGTGGGTCTCGCGGCGACTCAGGTTGACGTGCACGAGCGCGTGATCGTGATCGACACCGATCCGAAGCTGAACCAGCCGCATGTGCTGATCAACCCGGAGTTGGTGGCGCGCAGCGAGGAATTGACGATCACCGACGAAGGCTGCCTGTCGGTCCCGGAGGTTTACGACAAGGTCCAGCGCCACGCCCAGGTCACGGTGCGCGCCATGAACCGTGACGGTGCGGTGCTCGAGATCGAGGCCAGCGGCTTGCTCGCGGTTTGCGTGCAACATGAAATGGACCATCTGCTGGGCAAGGTGTTCGTCGAGTACCTGAGCCCGCTCAAGCGCGACCGGATCCGCAACAAGATGCTGAAGAAGTCGCGCGACGAGCGCCGACCCTGAACTCGCACCCGGCAGGGCCCCAATCATGCGAGTCGCCTTCGCCGGCACGCCGGAATTCGCCGTTGCAGCGCTGCGCTGCTTGCTCGATGCGCGATTCGAAATCGCACTCGTCTTGACGCAACCCGACCGTCCCGCCGGGCGCGGCCAGAAGCTGCAGGCCAGCCCGGTGAAAACCCATGCGCTCGAGCAGGGCTTGCCGATCGCACAGCCGCGCAGCCTGCGCCTGGACGGCAAGTTTCCCGAAGATGCCCAGTTCGCCCGCGCCGCCTTGCACGCGGCGCGCCCGGACGTCATCGTGGTCGCCGCTTACGGCCTGTTGCTGCCCAGTTGGGTGCTGGAGTTGCCACTTCTCGGCTGCTTGAACATTCACGCGTCGCTGCTGCCGCGTTGGCGCGGCGCGGCGCCGATCCAGCGCGCCATCGAGGCGGGCGATGCGTTCACCGGTATCACGATCATGCAGATGGACGCGGGCCTGGACACCGGCGCCATGCTGCTCAGCGAAACGATCGCGATCGGGGCCGACACTTCGGCCGCTGCGCTGCACGACGCATTGGCACCTATGGGCGGACGCCTGATCGTGCAGGCCCTTGGGCTCGCGCAGCGCGGGGAGCTGCGCCCCGTGCCGCAACTCGAGGCAGGTGTGACCTACGCGCGCAAGATCGACAAGGCCGAGAGCCCGATCGACTGGCGCGAGCCGGCGCCGGCCATCGAGCGCAGAATCCGCGCCTTCGACCCGTTTCCGGGCGCGAGCGGGGTGCTCGAAGGCGAAACCATCAAGGTCTGGCGCGCTGCAACGCACCCGGGCCTGCGGCCCGGTCGAAGCAGCACGCCGGGAGAAATCGTCGACGTGGAATCTGCAGGCCTGGTGGTGGCCTGCGGCGCGGGTGCGCTGCGGCTCACCGAGTTGCAGCGCAGCGGCGGCAAGCGCCTGAGCGCGCAGGCGTTTCTCGCGGGCAAACGTGTCCGCGCCGGACAATGCTTCGCAATGGCGCCGAGTTGAACTTCGCGCCGCCGGCCGCATCTACGCTGCGCTTTATCCTGGAGGAAATCTGTCCATGTTCAATCTGATGAAAACCGCCATCCTGATGGCCGCCATCACGGCGCTGTTCATGGCCATCGGCTCGGTGCTCGGCGGTCAGCAGGGAATGATGCTGGCGCTGATCGTCGCGTTGGGCATGAACTTCTTCAGCTACTGGTTTTCCGACAAGATGGTGCTGAAGATGTATAACGCACAAGAGGTCGACGAGACCTCGGCGCCCCAGTTCTACAAGATGGTGCGCGAACTCGCGCAGCGCGCGCAACTGCCGATGCCGCGCGTCTACCTGATCCACGAAGACGCGCCGAACGCCTTTGCCACCGGCCGCAACCCGGAGCACGCCGCGGTGGCCGCGACGACGGGTATCCTGCAAGTGCTCACCGAACGCGAGCTGCGTGGCGTGATGGCGCACGAACTCGCGCATGTGAAGCATCGCGACATTCTCATCAGCACGATCAGCGCGACGATGGCCGGCGCGATTTCGATGCTCGCCAATTTCGCGATGTTCTTCGGTGGCCGCAACAGCGAAGGGCGGCCCGCGAACCCGATTGCCGGCATCCTGGTGATGCTGCTCGCCCCGCTGGCGGCGAGCCTGATCCAGATGGCGATCAGCCGCGCCCGCGAATTCGAAGCCGACCGCGGCGGCGCCGAGATCTCCGGTGACCCGCAGGCGCTGGCCAGCGCCTTGCAGAAGATCCAGCGCTACGCGCAAGGCGTTCCGATGCAGGCCGCCGAACGCCACCCCGAGACGGCGCAGATGATGATCATGAACCCGCTGTCCGGTGGCGGCTTGCGCGGTTTGTTCTCCACGCACCCACCCACTGAAGAACGGGTTGAGCGCTTGATGTCGATGGGCAGCGGCGCAGTGCGCTGACTCCGCCACGGCGGGCCAGCCCGCTCATGCTGCCCGACGACAATCGGGTCATGCAAAGCTGGCGCAAGTTGGGCGAAGTCTTGGCGCACCCCGACGCGCGGCGTGGCGCGCGCCAGATGATGGCCTTCGCGCCGGGCATGGCGGCTTGGGCGCTGGTGACCGGGATTGTGATGGTGAACAGCGGATCGCGGCACCAGGCCGGCCACCGCGGTGGCGGCGTGCGTCGCGGTGCTGGCTGGCTTTCTCGGCGGCGCGCCTGCGAAGGCACATCGTTTCGGAAATCGCGATGACGCACGGCCATCTGGTGCAGACTTGGCAAGATGCGCGCCTGCCGGCGGTGCTCGCAGCGACGCTGTACTACCGTCGGCGCCCCGGTGTGCTCGGACCGATGCTCGCTGGCTTGGCGCTGTACCTGCCGCTGCGCGTTTTTCTCGGCTGGTGAGTCGCGACCTGAATTGGATCGAAAATCGCCGCCGCTGTGTACCGATCACTCGTTTCACCCGAACCATGAACATCATTCGATTTACCGACCTCGTCGCCGCTGGACAAGTGGCAGGCAAACGGATTTTCATCCGCGCCGATCTGAACGTGCCGCTCGATGCCGACCACCACATCACGGAAGACACGCGCATCCGTGCGTCGGTGCCGTGCATCCAGATGGCCTTGAAAGCCGGCGCTGCGGTGATGGTCACATCGCACCTCGGGCGGCCGAGCGAAGGCCAGCTCCTGCCTGCCGATTCGCTGGCGCCCGTGGCGCGGCGCCTGGCTGAATTGCTGGGGCGCGAGGTGCCGCTGATTGCAAACTGGGTCGACGGGGTCGCCGTGCAACCTGGACAGGTGGTGATGCTCGAAAACTGCCGCGTCAACAAGGGCGAAAAGAAGAACGACGAGGCGTTGTCGCGCAAGATGGCGCAGCTTTGCGACATCTTCGTGCACGACGCCTTCGGCACCGCGCACCGCGCCGAGGCCAGCACCTACGGCATCGCGCAATTCGCGAAGATCGCCTGCGCCGGCCCCTTGCTGGCCGCTGAGATCGACGCGGTGCAGAAAGCGCTGGCGCACCCGAAACGCCCGCTGCTGGCCATCGTGGCGGGCAGCAAGGTCAGCACCAAGCTGACGATTCTGCAAAGCCTCGCATCGAAGGTCGACGGCCTGATCGTCGGCGGCGGCATCGCCAACACGTTCATGCTCGCGAGCGGCTTGAAGATCGGCAACAGCCTGGCCGAGGCGAGCCTGGTGAGCGAGGCGAAAGCGGTGATCGACGCGATGCGCGCGCGCGGCGCCGCGGTGCCCATTCCCGTGGACGTGGTCTGCGCCAAGGCCTTCAAGGCCGACGCAGCAGCGACGGTCAAGGCGGTGGTCGATGTCGCGGACGACGATCTGATTCTCGACATCGGCCCGAAGACGGCGGCGCTGCTCGCCGAGCAACTGAAGGCGGCCGGAACGATCGTCTGGAACGGGCCGCTGGGCGTGTTCGAATTTGACGCATTTGCCAAGGGCACCGAAACCGTTGCACGCGCAATCGCAGCGTCGGCGGCGTTTTCCATCGCCGGCGGTGGGGATACCTTGGCGGCGATCGCCAAGTACGGCATCACCGAAAAGATCGGCTACATCTCCACCGGCGGCGGCGCGTTTCTCGAAGTGCTGGAAGGCAAGACGCTGCCGGCTTTCGAGATTCTGAGCCGCCGCGCGGCACCGTAACGCTCGATCCGGCGCATTTCGCCAACAACAACATCCAGGGAGTCAGCCATGCCCCGCGCCACGAAGATCGTCGCCACCCTCGGCCCTGCGTCGAGTTCGCCCGAAGTGTTGGAACGCATGATCCGCGCCGGGGTCGACGTCGTGCGCCTGAACTTCTCGCACGGCACCGCGCAAGACCACATCGACCGCGCGACGCTGGTGCGTGAAGTCGCCGCGCGCGCCGGCAAGGAAGTCGCGATCATGGCCGACCTGCAAGGCCCGAAAATCCGCGTCGGCAAGTTCGAGGGCGGCAAGATACTGCTCGAGGCCGGCCAGAAGTTCATCCTCGACGCTGCGAGCAAGGATCTCGGCGACAACCGCCGCGTCGGCCTGGACTACAAAGACCTGCCGCGCGACGTGAAGAGCGGCGACACGCTGCTGCTCAACGACGGTCTGCTCAAACTCACCGTCGATTCGGTGCAGGGCGAGCAGGTGCACACGACCGTCGTCGCGGGCGGCGAGCTGTCCAACAACAAGGGCATCAACAAGGCCGGTGGCGGACTCACCGCGCCGGCGCTGACCGCGAAAGACATGGAAGACATCAAGACCGCGATGAGCTTCCAGTGCGAGTACCTGGCGATCAGTTTTCCGAAGAACGCGACCGACATGGAAATGGCACGCCAGCTCGCGAATGTGGCCGGCGAGGGCAGCCGCCACAAGCCGGGGTTGATCGCGAAGATCGAGCGTGTCGAGGCGATTCCGGCGCTCGACGAAATCCTGCGTGCGTCGGACGGCATCATGGTCGCGCGCGGCGACTTGTCGATCGAAGTCGGCAACGCCGCGGTGCCGGCGCTGCAAAAGCGCATGATCCGGCGCGCGCGCGAGCTCGACAAGGTGGTGATCACGGCGACGCAGATGATGGAGTCGATGATCGTGAACCCGGTGCCCACGCGCGCCGAGGTGAGCGACGTCGCCAACGCCGTGCTCGACGGGACGGACGCCGTGATGCTCAGCGCCGAGACGGCGACCGGCAAGTACCCGGTCGAGACGATCCAGCAGATGGACGCGATTTCGCTCGAGGCCGAGCGCGCCGACGACGCGACGATCGAAACCGATTTCACGAACAAGCGCTTCGGCCGCATCGACCAGTCGATCGCGATGGGGGCCCTCTTCACCGCGCACCACTTGGGCTGCAAGGCGATCCTCGCGCTCACCGAGTCGGGTTCGACGGCGCTGTGGATGAGCCGGCACAACATCAAGGTGCCGATCTACGGCCTGACCTCGCAGCCCATGTCGCAACGCAAGATGATGCTGTACCGCAACGTACGCCCGCTGCTGATGCCGGCGTACCGCGACCGCGACGAGGCTCTGGCGAGTGCCGAAGCGCTGCTCGTCGAAAAAGGCGTGCTGAAAAGCGGCGACACCTACGCCATCACCTGCGGCGAACCGATGGGCCACCCCGGCGGCACGAACATGCTCAAGGTGTGCCGCGTCGCCTGACGGAAGTCGACCCTCCATGAGCGCGACGCTCACGCTCGAAGACATCCAGGCCGCGGCCCGGCGCCTGCGCGGCAACGTGCTCGAAACGCCGTGCCTGCGCTCGCGCACGCTCGGCGAACTGGCCGGCTGTGAGGTTTTCCTGAAGTTCGAGAACCAGCAGTTCACGGCGTCGTTCAAGGAACGAGGCGCGTTCAACCGCATCGCGATGCTCAGCGAGCCCGAGCGTGCGCAGGGCGTGCTCACGGTGTCGGCCGGCAACCATGCGCAGGCGGTGGCGTACCACACACAGCGCCTGGGGATTCGCACGACGGTCGTGATGCCACGCTTTGCGTCCGCGGTGAAGGTCGAGAACACGCGGCGCTTCGGCGCCGAAGTCGTGCTCGAAGGCGAAACCTTCGACGATGCGCGGCGCCATGGCTTGCGCCTGGCCGAGCAGCAGGGCTTGACCGTCGTGCACCCGTTCGACGACCTCGCGGTCGCTGCCGGGCAGGGAACGATTGCGCTCGAGATGCTGACGCAGCAACCGAGCATCGATACCCTGCTCGTGCCGGTGGGTGGTGGCGGCTTGATCGGTGGCATGGCCGTCGCCGCGCGCGCGCATGCGTCACGCGTGGACGTGATCGGCGTGCAGACCGAGCGCTTTCCGCTCGCCTGGAACGCCGTGCACGGCGGCGACCGCGAGGCCGGCCAGGCGACGATCGCCGACGGTATCGCCGTCAAGCACCCGGGCAGCCTGACCATGCCGCTCATCCGCAGCCATGTGACCGACATGCTGCTGGTCGGCGAAGACGACATCGAACAGGCGATTGTGACTCTGCTGGAAATCGAAAAAACCGTCGTCGAAGGTGCCGGCGCGGTGGGCTTGGCGGCGCTGCTGCGCCATGGCGCGCGCTTCGCGGGGCGGCGCGTGGGTCTGGTGCTGACGGGAGGCAACATCGAGCCGCTGGTGCTGGCCGAGATCATTCAGCGCGGCATGGTGCGTTCGGCACGACTGGCGCGGCTGCGCGTCGACGTGCGCGACGTGCCCGGCGCACTCGCCGAAGTGACGAGCGCGCTGGGCAAACTTGGCGCCAACATCGACGAAGTGCGGCACCAGCGCGCGTTCAGTTCGCTCTCGGTCGAGCGCGTGCAGATCGAGTTCGTGGTGCAGACGCGCGGCATCGAGCACCTGGAGCGCATCATCGGTGCGATGGCTGCGCAAGGCTTCGCGATTTCGCGCGTCAATACACCGTAGCCACCCTGCAAGAGTTGCTCGACCGCTCGCGCCGCGCGCCTAGAATTCCGACTCCGCCTCAACCACTACCGGACCACCGCCATGCCTCTTGTTGCAATGCGCCAGCTCCTGGACCATGCCGCCGAAAACGGTTACGGCATTCCAGCGTTCAACGTCAACAACCTCGAACAGGTGCAGGCCGTGATGACGGCCGCATCGGAAGTCGGCGCGCCTGTGATCCTGCAGGCCAGCGCCGGCGCTCGCAAGTACGCCGGCGAGCCCTTCATCAAGCACCTGATCCTCGCGGCGGTCGAGAGCTGGCCGCAGGTGCCGCTCGTGATGCACCAGGACCATGGGCAAAGCCCCGACGTCTGTTCCGGCGCCATCAAGCTCGGTTTCAGCTCGGTGATGATGGACGGCTCGCTGCAAGCCGACGGCAAGACGATCGCGAGCTACGACTACAACGTCGACGTGACGCGCAAGGTCGTCGAGATGGCGCATGTGCTGGGCGTCACCGTCGAAGGCGAACTCGGCTGCCTGGGTTCGCTGGAAACGATGCGCGGCGACAAGGAAGACGGCCACGGCACCGAAGCGACGATGACGATGGAGCAATTGCTCACCGACCCCGAACAGGCGGCCGACTTCGTCAAGAAGACCCAGCTCGACGCGCTCGCCATCGCCATCGGCACCAGCCACGGCGCGTACAAGTTCAGCCGCAAGCCTACCGGCGACATTCTCGCGATCAGTCGCATCAAGGAGATTCACCGGCGCATCCCGAACACGCACCTCGTGATGCACGGCAGCTCGAGCGTGCCGCAAGACTTGCTCGAAGAAATCCGCCAGTACGGCGGCAAGATGAAAGAAACCTACGGCGTGCCGGTGGAAGAAATCCAGGAGGCCATCAAGCACGGCGTGCGCAAGATCAACATCGACACCGACGTGCGCCTGGCGATGACGGGCGCGATCCGCAAGTACATGGCGCAGAACCCCGACAAGTTCGACCCGCGCGACTACCTCAAACCGGCGCGCGAAGCGGCCAAGGCCATTTGCAAGCAGCGCTACCTGCAGTTCGGTTGCGAGGGCCAGGCCGGCAAGATCAAGCCGCAGCCGCTCGATGCTGTGGCGAAGCGCTACGCGAAAGGCGAGTTGGCGCAGACCGTCGTCTAGCTCGCAGACAGAACCCCGCCCCAAACCCGGCTCATGCCGGGTTTGTTGTTTCTGGGCGAGCTGTCCGCGCGGATATCATTGTCGCGCTTCAGGTGCATGCGGCCGCCTCGGCCGCACGTTAAACGGGAAGCAGGTGACCTTGCCGAATCTGGGCAAACAAGCCTGCGCTGCCCCCGCACCGGTAAGCAGGTGAAAAGTCACCACGAAGCCACTGCGGGACTCGCTCCCGTGGGAAGGCGGTGACCCCCGGCTCGGTCAGACACGACACGCCGACCTGCGAGCCCGGATACCGGCCTGTGGCATCGCCGCCGGCGTGTCTTCGCGCCTGCATTGCCCACTGACGCAGCCTGCGGGGACGCTTGCTGCAAGGAGTCGCCTCGATGAAGCTCGTCCGTCATCGGCCTGCCGCATGCCGCGGTCTGGCCCTGCTCGTCCTTGGTGTATTCACCCTCACTTCGGTCGGCGCGCGCGCCGCCGAATCGCAACTGCCCGGCGTGCTGGTGACCGCGACGCGGAGCCCGCAGAGCCTGGCCGCCACCTTGTCCGACGTGCGCATCATCGATGCGGAAACGATCCGCGATGCCGGCGGGAGCACGTTGACTGAATTGCTGCGGGCTCACGGCGGCGTCGAGATCGCGGCGAACGGCGGGCCCGGTCAGTTGTCGAGCGTTTTCATTCGCGGCTCGAATGCCAACCATGTCGTGCTGCTGATCGACGGCGTGCGCATCAACTCGGCCACCGCCGGGCTGAACGCGTGGGAAAACATTCCGCTCGCGCAGATCGAACGCATCGAAGTTGTGCGCGGCGCGGCGAGCAGCTTGTATGGGTCGGATGCGATCGGCGGCGTGATCCAGATCTTCACGCGCAGCGGCGCGCGGACCGAAGCGCGCATCGGCGTGGGCAGCTGGCGCACGCGCGAGGCGTCCGTCGGCGTTGGCCGCGATTTCGGGGCGACCAAGGTGTCGGTGCAGGCGGGGCACAATGAATCGGATTCGTTTTCCGCCACGCATGAAGGCGCCGGCCCGTTCACGTTCAATCCGGATGCCGACCCTTATCGAAACACCCACCTCGGCGTCGCCGTCGAACACGAATGGGCAAGCGGCCACCGCCTGATTGCACGCGGCTTGACGAGCCGCGGCAGCACGCGAACCGACAACGGACCGGACGCGCTGGACGCCAACAACCAGCCGATCGTGGTTGACGAAGTCACCCGCCAGCGCCTGAGCAGCGTCGCGCTGGAAAGCCGAAACCGCTTGGCGCAGGACTGGCTCAGCCTCGTGCGCATCGCGCGAGGCACCGACGATGCGCGCAGCAGCGGCGCGATTTGCGAGCCGGTTTCGGACCGACCAGGACCAGGCGACCTGGCAGAACGACCTGAACGCGCTGGGTGGCCAGATCGCGGTGGGACTCGACTTGCGGCGCGAGCGGGTGAGCGCCAGCACCGCGTTTGCACGCACGCGGCGCGACGTGAAGTCCGCCTTCGGCAGTTACGCTGCGGTGCTCGGCCCGCACAGCGCGCAGCTGTCGCTGCGCCACGACGACGACTCGCAGTTCGGCAAACATGACACCGGCAACGTGGCGTACGGCTTTCAGATCGCGCCGCAATGGCGAGTCTCCGCCGGTGCCGGCAATGCATTCAAGGCGCCGACCTTCAACGACCTGTACTTCCCTCTCACCGACTTCGGTGCGCCGGGTTTTCCCTCTTTGTCCGGCGGCAATCCGCAGCTGCGGCCGGAACGCTCGCGCAACGTCGAACTCGCGGCGCGCTTCGAAGACGGCGCCTGGCGGGCCTCGGTGACCGCGTTTCGCAACCTGGTGAGCGACTTGATCGCCACCGGCCCCTTGCCCAGCGACCCGAGCGTCAGCTCGGTGATCAACATCAATCGCGCCAAGCTTCGCGGCGCCACCTTGACCACCGGCTACACGGCAGCGGACTGGCGTTTGAATCTCGAAGCGACGCATCAGCAGGCGGCCGATGTCGCCACCGGCGAGCGCCTGCTGCGCCGCGCGCGCCGGCACGCCGCCGCCAGTGCCGCCTGGACGCCGGGCGCGTGGCGCATCGGCGCCGATTGGGTGGCCAGCGGCGATCGCGAAGACCTCGACTTTTCCACGTTCCCGTTCCAACGCGTCAGCCTGAGCGGCTACGCGCTGCTCAACCTGAACGCGGGCTGCGCGCTAACGCCCGAACTCAGCGTTTCGGTGCGGCTCAACAATGCCGCGGACAAGCGCTATGAACTCGTGCGCGGCTTCAACACGCCGCCGCGCAACGTGTTCGTCGCGCTGGAGTTCGTGGCGCGGTAGACCCGCTCACGGCGAATCGGGCGAGAACATGAGCAAGAGCCGCATGTGGCGCACCGGATCGCTGTTGATCCTTGCGTCGCTCGCGGCAGGGCTGCTCGCGCTGAGCGTGGGCAGCAGTTCGATCGCCTTGAACGATGTGCTGCGCCTGCTGCTGCAGCCCGATGCCAGCGCCCAGTCGGACGTGCTGCACGGGCTGCGCCTGCCGCGCGCGCTCGCCGCGTTCGGCACCGGGGCCTTGCTGGCAGTCGCGGGAGCGCTGTTGCAAGTGCTGTTGCGCAACCCGCTGGCCGACCCTTATGTGCTGGGCACCTCGGGCGGCGCCGCCGTGGGTGCGCTGCTCGCGATGTTGCTCGGCGCCGCTGCCACATGGGTGCAGTTCGGTGCCTTCGGCGGCGCGCTGCTGTCCGTCGTGCTCGTGTTCGGCATCGCGCAGCGCGATTTGTCGCGCCATGCGCTGGCCGGCAATGCCATCGAAGCCGCGCCGCGCCTGTTGCTGACCGGCGTGATGTTCGCGGCGCTGTGGTCGGCGCTGATCGCCTTGCTGCTGCTGCTCGCGCCCGAGGCGCGGCTGCGCGGCATGCTGTTTTGGTTGAGTGGAGACTTGAGCGGCGTCGCCTCGCCGGCCTGGCCGCTTGCCATGCTGGCGGTGCTGCTGCTCGCGACAGCGCCGCTGGCGCGCCAACTCAATGTGTTGTTGCGCGGCCCGGTGATTGCGTTGACGCTGGGGGTGGACGTCGCGGTGCTGCGCCGCAAGCTGTATGTGCTGGCCTCGCTCGCCACCGCGGTGGCGGTGACGACGGCAGGCAGCATCGGCTTCATCGGCTTGGTGGTGCCGCACGCGTTGCGGCTCGTGCTCGGCAATGACCAGCGCGTCCTGCTGCCGGCTTGTGCGCTCGGCGGCGGTGTCTTGCTGCTCCTCGCCGACACGGCGGCGCGCAGCCTGATCGCGCCTCAGCAGTTGCCGGTGGGTGTGATCACGGCGCTGCTCGGCGTGCCGACGTTTCTGTTCCTGTTGTTGCATCGGGCGGGGCCGCGATGAGCCTCCAGCCGGCGCCAGCTAACGAACCGCTGCTCGCGCTGCGTTCGCTCGGCGTGCGCGCCGGCCCGCGACGATTGATCGACGGTCTGTCGCTCAGCATTCGCAAGGGCGAGCTGTGGTGCGTGATCGGTGCCAACGGCGCCGGCAAGACGAGCCTGCTGCACACCATGGCGGGGCTGCGCGCTCCGCACGCGGGTGAGGTGCTGCTCCAAGGGCGGCCGGTGGCCGACTGGCCGCTGCAGCAGGCGGCGCAGCTGCGCGGCCTGCTGCCGCAAGTGCTGCACGACGCGTTCAGCGCGAGCGCGCTCGACGTCGTATTGCTCGGCCGGCACCCGTACCAGGAGCGCTGGGCGTGGGAGAGCGACGCGGATCGCGCGGCGGCGCTGCAGGCGCTGCGTGATGTCGATCTCGAAGCCTTCGCCGAACGCGACGTGCTCAGCTTGTCGGGCGGCGAGCGGCAGCGCGTGGGCATTGCCGCGCTGCTGGCGCAGGACCCGGCCTTGCTGCTGCTCGACGAACCCCTGGCGCACCTCGACCTGCGGCACCAGATCGGCGTGCTCGAACATTTGGCGTTGCGCGTTCGGCGCGACGCGAAAGCGGCCGTGCTGGCGATTCACGATCTGAATCTGGCGCGTCGCTTTGCCAGCCACGCCCTGCTGCTGGGCGGCGCCACGCCGCGCTTCGGGCCGGTGGCCGAGGTGATGATGCCTGCTGCGTTGAGCCAGGCGTTCGGCCATGCCTTGACATGCGTCGAGGTCGGCGCACACACGCTGTTTGTGCCGCGATGAGCACGGCGCGGGTCGGCAATGCAAGAGCTCATTCGAGCGCGCTCGCCCGCGCGCAGCGTTTCCTGGTGACGCTGTGCTTGGCCGCTGCGGCCTTGGTTGCTGCGCAATCGGCCTTTGCAGCGCAACCCCCAGCTGTGCAGGACGACTCCGGCGCCACCCTCACACTGC
Source organism: uncultured beta proteobacterium (assembly GCA_963791595.1). Lineage (GTDB taxonomy): Bacteria > Pseudomonadota > Gammaproteobacteria > Burkholderiales > Burkholderiaceae_C > JAEMQF01. The sequence goes on from CAWBTF010000016.1 coordinate 174,962, forward strand.
CCGCGCCGGCCAGGCGCATCGTCAGCCTGGCACCGCACTTGACGGAACAGTTGTTCGCCGTGGGCGCCGGGGCGCAAGTGATCGGCGTCACCGCGTACAGCGACTTCCCCGAAGCGGCGCGCCAACTACCGCAGGTGGGCGACAGCGCCCAGCTCGACCTGGAACGCATCGTCGCGCTGCGACCGCAACTGATCGTCGCGTGGCGCAGTGGCAACTCGGTCCAGCAGCTCGAGCGGCTCGCGGCGCTGCGCATCCCGATCTATCGCAGCGAGTCGCGCGAGTTGGCCGACATCGCCAGCACGCTGCGGCGCCTGGGCGCACTCACGGGCCACGCAGACCACGCCGAGCGCGAAGCGCGCCGCTTCGAGGCCGGTGTCGCGGCGCTGCGCGAACGTTACACGGCGCGCGCCGAGCTGCGCGTGTTCTATCAAATCTGGCCGCAGCCGCTGCTGACGATCAACCGCGTCCACATGATCAGCCAGGCGCTCGCGTTGTGCGGCGCGCGCAACCTGTTTGCCGACCTGAACGCCTTCACGCCGACCGTGGACGAGGAAGGCGTGCTCGGCGCCGACCCCGACGCCATCGTCACTGGCCGCGTGCCGGGCCAGCGCAGCGACGACCTCGAGCGCTGGCGCAAGCGCAGAGGGCTGCGCGCGGTGGCGCTCGGCAATCTGATCGAGGTGAACGCCGATACGCTGCACCGCCAGTCGTTGCGATTGATCGAAGGCGCCACCGAGCTTTGCGAGAAGCTCGATGCCGCGCGCCAGCGCCTGCGCGCCGCGCAGCCGGCGCATGCGGCTCCCGAAGTCAAGCGCCCAGGTTGAGCCCGTCGAGCTTGTGGTTCTGGCCGCCGCGGCAAGCGATCTTGATCGCGCCGATCTTGTTGCCGAGCAGCGCGCAGCGCGAAAGCTCCCAACCGTGTTCCAGCCCGTAGAGCAGTGCGGCGCGAAACGCGTCGCCGCAGCCGGTGGGGTCAAGCACCTCGCGCGCGGCCACACCGGGCAGCAACGTGCGCACGCCTTGCTGCCAGACCTCGCAGCCTAACGCGCCGAGCGTCACGACCACGCCGCGCAGGCGCGAGCGTGACAGCGTCTCCAGCGTGTGGCCGGTGCGCTCGCACAGCATGCGCGCTTCGTAGTCGTTCATCGCGACCCAGCTCGCCTGTTCGACGAAGGCGCGCAGCTCGGGTCCGTCGAACATCGGCAATTGCTGGCCCGGGTCGAAGATGAAGGGCACGCCCAGGCTCGCGAGCTGCGCGGCATGCGCGAGCATCGCGTCGCGCCCATCGGGCGAAATGATGCCGACCTTGATGTCGGCGCGCCTGGGCACCTCGATCTGGTGCGCGGATTGCATCGCGCCGGGGTGGAACGCGGTGATCTGGTTGTTGTCCTGGTCGGTGATGATGATCGCCTGCGCGGTGTAACTGTCGGCGACCTCGCGCACGAACTCGGTGCTCGCGCCCCAGGATTGCAGCCGCTTCAGATAGTCCTGGCCGTCGCTGCCGAGTGCCGCCATCACGAGCGGCTGCCCGCCGAGCGCCGCCAGCGTGTAGGCGATGTTGCCGGCGCAGCCGCCGTATTCGCGGCGCAGCGTCGGCACGAGGAACGACACGTTAAGGATGTGCACCTGCTCGGGCAGGATTTGCTGGGCGAAACGGCCGGGAAAGGTGGTGATCGTGTCGAACGCGAGGGATCCGCAAATCAATGCCGCCATGAAGGCTCCGGAAGCTGAGGTGAATGAACAAGTTGTGCCGCGCGGGCAGGGTGCGTCAAGGGTAGAAGATTTCCACCGTGTAGCCGGTGACGAGCGGCGTTCCGGTGGCCAGCACCAGCTGCAGCTGCGCCTCGCCTGAGGGCGCGAGCACCTTGAGGGGGCTGCGAAAATCTTGCGGCGACAGGGCCTTGCGCGCCAGCAGGTTGCCGCTGGCGTCGGTCAGGCTCAAGTCGATCCACGGCATCGCGAGGGTGAGCGTGCCGCGGTTGCGCAGCACCACGGATATGCGGAACTGGTCGGCGCCCGCGCCGGCAATGCGCGCGAACCCCGTGCTTTCCACCGCGATGTCGTCGATGCGCCGCGGCGCTTCGATCGTACAAGCGGCGAATTCGCACCAGCGGCTGAGCGGCGGCAGCGTCACCGGCCAGCGCGCGGCGATCGGGTCGCGCCAGTGGTGCGCGAGTTGCAGCGAAAGCACGCCGAGCAGCGCGAGCGCGAACAGCGAGAGCACGAAGCGCACCCAGGGTCGATGCCAGCGCGCGGCGCTTTCGGCATGGCGCAGGAATTCGGGCGCGCCCGAGGTGTCGTGTTCGAGCGGTTCGGCTTCGTCGTCGGGCAGGATCTCCGAGTCCAGGCCGTGGCGCCCGGCGCTGCCGCGCAACTCGGACGCGCCGCGCGAGTCGTCGAAGCTGCTCGATTCGGCGGCTGTGAAGTGGCTGTGCGATTGGCTGGGCGAGTGGCCTCCCAGCACGCTCTGGCGCTCTGGGAACAGCTCGTTGCCCAGGCGCTCGGCCAGTGACGGCTCGTGGCGTTCTTCGGTCGGATCGAAGTCGGTGTCGTAGCGCGAGTCGGATGGCGGCTGGTACCGCTGCGTTGCAGCCGTGGCGCGCGGGGCCGCTGGGCGAGGTGCCGGTGGCTGAGGCGCCGGCGCGCTCGCCGGCGACTCGCTGAGCGGTCCGGACAACGAGGCCGGCGAGGTGTCGCGCTCCAGGTCGAACAGGCCTTCGAGCGCGTTGAAGACTTCGCTGCAACGCCCGCAGCGCACCCAGCCTTCCGAGACCTTGAGTTGGTCCTGCACGACACGAAACACCGTGCCGCAGGACGTGCACGCGGTGGCCAGGCTCATGGAGGCAGCCTCATGCGGCTCGTGCCGGCGAGCGCAGGCAAAGCGATGTTCGCGCGGCGGCCCGGCGCAACTCTCATGCGACGATCATGCCACGCGCTCGGTGGCCGGGCGCCGTGCCGTCATCAGCACCCAGCCGTCTTGGGTGTCGCTCACTTCCAGCTCGAGCCAGGGCGCGTAGGCCTGGGTCAACTCGCCGGCCTGGCGCTCCAGAATCCCGGCGAGCACGAGCGCGCCACCCGGTGCGACCAAGCTGCAGAGCAAGGGCGCGAGCAGCTTCAGCGGTGTGGCCAGAATGTTCGCCAACACCAGTGCGTATGCGCCCCGCGCCGCGTCCGGTGCGGCGGCGTTCAGTGCCGCCCGGTTCGCGCTTGCGTTGGCGCGGGTGGTCGCCACCGCGACCGGATCGATGTCGACAGCGTCGATCGCCATCGCGCCGTGCAGCGCCGCGGCGATCGCCAGGATGCCCGAGCCGCAGCCGTAGTCGAGCACCCGCTCCCAGGGTGCATTGGGCGTGGCATGCTGCGCGATCCAGCGCAGGCACATCTGGGTCGTGGGATGGGTGCCGGTGCCGAACGCCTGGCCGGGGTCGAGCCGCAGCACCTGGCGCGCGTGCGCTGGGGCCTCGTGCCAAGTCGGAGCGACCCAGAAGCCGGGCGCGATTTCACACGGTGTGAACTGGGCCTGGGTGAGCTGCACCCAATCCTGGTCGGCGAGCTCGGTGATGCCCCGTGGCGCAACGCCGCGCGCCCATTCCTGGGCGAGCAGCCAGGCCGCGGCGCGGGTCGCGCCGGCTTCGTCAGCGAACAAGGCTTTCAACGTGGAGCGGTTCCAGCCTGCAGCGTGGGTGCCCGGTGCCACCATGCCCGGCTCGCCAAACAGCGCGACCTCGGCTGCGCTGCCGGCGTCGGCGTCTTCCACCGAAACCGAAAGCGCGCCGAGCTCGTCGATCAGCGCGTCCGAAACCGGTTCGACGCAGTCTTGCGGCGCGAGCAGCGACAGTTCGAACATCGATAGCGCCTCGCCGGCCCTTCAGCGCTTGTGTTGGCCCATCCAGCCTTCGAGGTAGTGGATGCTCGTGCCGCCTTCGATGAACTTGGCGTCCACCATCAGCTCGCGGTGCAGTGGGATGTTCGTCAGGATGCCCTCGACCACGGTTTCCGACAGCGCAATGCGCATGCGCGCCAGCGCCTGGTCGCGGGTGTCGCCGTGCACGATGATCTTGCCGATCATCGAGTCGTAGTGCGGCGGCACGAAGTAGTTGGTGTAGGCATGCGAGTCGACGCGCACGCCCGGGCCGCCCGGCGGGTGCCACATCGTGATCCGGCCAGGCGACGGGGTGAACTTGTACGGGTCTTCGGCGTTGATGCGGCACTCGATGGAGTGGCCGCGCATCTGGATGTTGCGCTGGGTGAACGGCAGCTTCTCGCCGGCCGCGACGCGGATCTGCATCTGCACGATGTCGATGCCCGTCACCAGCTCCGTCACCGGGTGTTCCACCTGGACCCGGGTGTTCATTTCGATGAAATAGAACTCACCGTTCTCGAACAGGAACTCGAAGGTCCCGGCGCCGCGGTAGCCGATGCGTTTGCACGCCGCGGTGCAACGCTCTCCCACCTTCTCGATCACGCGCCGCGCAATGCCCGGCGCCGGTGCTTCTTCGATGATCTTCTGGTGGCGCCGCTGCATTGAACAGTCGCGCTCGCCCAGCCAGACCGCGTTCTTGTGCTCGTCGGCCAGCACCTGGATCTCGATGTGGCGCGGGTTCTCGAGGAACTTCTCCATGTACACGGCCGGGTTGCCGAACGCCGCGCCGGCTTCGGCGCGCGTCGTCTGCACCGCGTGGATCAGCGCTGCTTCCGTGTGCACCACGCGCATGCCGCGTCCGCCGCCGCCGCCGGCCGCCTTGATGATCACCGGGTAGCCGATCGCGCGCGCCTGGCGGACCGCTTCCTTCGGGTCTTCGGGCAGCGCGTCTTCCGACCCCGGTACGCAGGGCACGCCGGCCTTGACCATCGCCTGCTTCGCGGCAACCTTGTCACCCATGGTGCGGATCGACTCCGGCGTCGGCCCGATGAAAACAAAGCCGCTGCGCTCGACACGCTCCGCGAAGTCGGCGTTCTCCGACAGAAAACCATAGCCGGGGTGGATCGCCTCGGCGTCGGTGACTTCGGCGGTCGAGATGATCGCCGGCATGTTGAGGTAGCTCTGTGCCGACGCCGCCGGCCCGATGCACACCGCTTCGTCGGCAAGCTTCACGTACTTGGCGTCGCGGTCGGCCTCGGAATAAACGACCACCGACTTGATGCCCATCTCGCGGCAGGCGCGCTGGATTCGCAGGGCGATCTCGCCTCGGTTGGCGATGAGTATTTTTTTGAACATGGTGCCTCGGCTCAATCGGCCTGGCGGGCTGCGCCCGCAGCGGCGATGTGGTGAGCGCTGCACATGCGCAGGCGCATGTGAGCACTCCCCCGCGCTGACGCGCGAGCGCCTCGGTTGGCGATGAGAGTCTTTTTGAACACGAGCGACCCTTATTCGATGACGAACAAGGGCTGGCCGAACTCCACCGCCTGGCCGTTTTCGCACAAGATGCTCTTGACCGTGCCTGCCTTGTCGGCTTCGATTTCGTTCATGATCTTCATCGCTTCGATGATGCACACGGGCTCGCCTTCCTTGACCGTGGCGCCCACTTCCACGAGGGGCTTGCCGCCCGGGCTCGCGGAGCGGTAGAAGGTGCCGACCATCGGTGACTTCACGGTGTGGGCCGCAGGTTCGGCCACCGGCTCGGCAATCGGCGCGGGAGCCGCGGCCACCGGTGCCGCCACCGGAATTGGAGCGGCGGTTGCGTAGCTCGGCGCGGCCGGCGCCGCCAGGCCGACGACCACTTTCGATGGATCGGCCTTGACGATGCGTACCTTGCCGTCGGCTTCCGTGATCTCGAGTTCGGCGATGTTCGACTCGGAGACGAGGTCGATCAGTGTCTTGAGTTTGCGAAGGTCCATGATGTCTCCAACGTCGGTGTGTTTGTCGCGCGACCGCGCATCTGCGGCGCGCTTTACCCGGTTTCAGCGTCTAATCGGCTGGAATCTGCGTCGATCCGGATTGCTCAGCTCGATTTGGCCAGGTTGGCGCGATCGTTCGAAGCGGCCCGCCAGGAACTCGACCTAACTTGCAAAGGAGCGAACTTTACGCGCTTAGAGCGCAATTACGAACCGTTGCGAAGAAAGTTGTGCAGTCCGGGCTCTTGGGGCGCAGCTGCACGCGGCACGCAGCACGCCGCCCGGTCAGCCGATCGCCTTGACCCAGGCTGTCAAGTCTTCGGGCTTGAGCGCGCCGAGCTTGCGGTGCTGCGGGTTGCCCGCGCGGTCGAAGACCACGCTGAAGGGCAAGGCCCCTGCGGCATTGCCGAGTTCGCGCGCCAGCTCGGAACCGGCAAAGCCGAGGATGCCGATGGCGAATTCGAGTTTGGCGCGCTTCACGAAGTCGCGCACCGGATCGGCGTTGTCGACCGCCAGGCCGACAACGCGCCAGCCGCGCGCGGCGTGGTCGCGCTGGAACTGGTCGAGCATCGGCATTTCGGCGACGCAGGGCGCGCACCAAGTGGCCCAGAAGTTCAGCAACACCGGTTTGCCGCGAAGATCTGCCATCACCAGTTCGCCGCCGCTGGGTTGCTCAAAGCGCAAGGTCCACAGATCCGCGGCGCTGCCTGCCCCGCCTGCGGTTGGCTGGGCCGCCGGCCCTCCTGACCCGGCCGCAGGCGCGGGTGCCACGCCGCGACCGCGCAACGAGAGCCCGACACCGGCCGCGGCAGCGGCGATGCCGGCGAACGCGCCGCCGATGACCCAGGCGCGTCGGCGCTGGTCGTCCGTCATGGCTGGTTCTCCAAACGACACAGTGCCGCCAGGTCGCCGCGCCGGGGGCGGCCCGATTCGTCGGGCTTCAAGGCGCCGCGCAGGTCGTCATGGTCGAGTACCGCCAGGTGCACCGCGACCTCGCCCTCAAGCAAATGTGGCTTCGCCACTTTGCTTGATCCTCCTCGGGGGGCGGACGACGTACTCGTCGGCCTGGGGGCGCTCTGCAGTTCGGGGCAGGGGCAAACAAAGCTCAACATGTCCACCGTATTGCCGCGCAACCCGGCAGTGCTGCCGACCGAAAAGTCGATCCCCAGGTTGAGCAAAGCGATTTCGGCGGACTTGGGGTCGTCGCAAAACAATTGCAGGTGCACGTCGTTGTGGCGCGTGGCGGTGCCGCGCCACACTGCACCTGCCAGGTGGGGCCGAAATTCGGCCAGGCGCTGCATCCAGGTCTTGGCAACCTGGCGCAGCGCCGCCAACTCGGCCGGCTGGGTCTCGGCGCAGAACAGCGCCAGGTAGCCACGCACCTCGTCCTCGACCATGCCGTTGTCGGGCAACTCCGCCGAGCGCGCCTTGGGGTGGCCCAGGTCGCGCGCCGCGCGGCGTTTCGCCGGGCCGTACTCCATGCCCTCTTCGACGATCAGGCGCGCCGCGCAGGCGGCGACTTCATTGGCGAATCCGACGGACATGGAGCGATTCTAGGAGCCTGTCGGACATCGGGTCCGACCCGAAGTCCACGAGTCACGGCAGATCGACGTCGCCCATTCGCGCCAGCACGGTCTGGGCCCGGCCGCTCAGGTAGGGCGAATACGGTCGCTTCTCGAAGCGCTTCGGGGCGGGCAGCAGCACCGCCAGCGAAGCCGCCTGCCAGGGCGTGAGCTCAGCTGCGTCGACGTGAAAGTAGTGGCGCGCGGCGGCCTGCGCGCCGAACAAGCCCTCGCCCCACTCGACGTTGTTGAGGTAAATCTCCAGGATGCGCTGCTTGCTCAGCAGGGCCTCCAGCATCAGCGTGATGACCAGCTCCTGCCCCTTGCGCGCGAAATTTCGCTCGCCGGAGAGGAACAGGTTTTTCGCGAGCTGCTGCGTGATCGTCGAGCCGCCGACGAGTTTCACTCTGGCCGGCGGCGCAGCGGTGGCCTTCTTCGGCGCGGCGGCGGCGCGTTGTTCGGCTTGCTTCTCCGCCCGCACTTGCGCGCGCTGGTTGCGCTCGAAGGCTTGTTCGAGAGCGTCCCACTCGACGCCGCTGTGCTCGGCGAAGCCGGCGTCCTCGGCGGCGATCACGGCGCGCTTCAAGTGGTCCGAGATGCGGGCGTAGTCGCGCCACTCCTGGCTCCACAAGATCTTGCCGTGGGTGGAGAGCAGGCGCATCGCCTCGGTACGCTGAAACGTCGTCGACTGCGGATCGACGACGCGCATCAGCGCGATGCGCGAGAAGAAGTAGACCTGCACTGCGAATGCGGCGACGAACAGCAGCGCCAGCAGGCGCCACAGGCATGCCCAGAGGCGTTTCATTTCCCAATGTTCGCCAGACGCGCGCGCAGCGCGGCGAGCACCGGCGCGGTCTGCGGGCGCACGCCGCGCCACAGCTCGAACGCCTCGGCCGCCTGCTCGACGAGCATGCCCAGGCCGTCGCGCGCCGCCGCGCCGTGTTGGCGCGCCCAGGCGAGGAACGGCGCCGCGGGTGCTCCATACATCAAGTCCACCGCCAAGGTGTCGGCGCCCAGCACGCTTGCATCAACTGGCGAGGCCGCCCCTTGCAGACTGGTCGCGGTCGCGTTCACGACCAAGTCGAAGCCCGTGCCGCAATCGTTCAAGCCGGTGGCGCGCAGCTCGCAGCCCGCCGATCTGGCGGCGAAGCGGTGGCGCTCCACGAGCGCCAGTGCCTTGTCCACACTGCGGTTGGCGAGCACCAGCAGCGCCGGCCGGCGCACCAGCAGCGGCCCCAGCACGCCGGCCGCCGCGCCGCCCGCGCCGACCACGAGCAGCTTGCCGCCGGCGAGCGCGACGCCGGCGCCTTGTTCGATGTCGCGCACCAGGCCAGCGCCGTCGGTGTTGTCGGCGTACCAGTGCCCATCGTCGAAGCGCAGCGTATTCGCGGCGCCGGCCAGCGCGGCCCGCTCGCTGGAGCGTGGGCACAGGCGCAGCGCGTCGAACTTGAACGGCAGCGTCACATTGCAGCCGCGCGCCGGCCCGGCGCTGCTGCCGCGCGCGAAGTCGCGCAGCGCCGTCTCGAAGCCATCCAGCGGGCACAGCAACCGGCCGTAGTGCAGCGCCTGCCCGGTCTGCCGCGCGAACTCGGCGTGGATGAACGGCGACTGGCTGTGTTCGACCGGGTGGCCGATGACGACGTACTGGTCGGTCATGTCAACGCTGGGCCGAATTGAGCTGGGTGGTCTCCAGGCCTTCGTCATGCGTGAACCGGAAGCGCGACGTGATCACGATCTGGTCGGCCTTTTTGCGCATGGGCATGCTGAACGGCCCGAACGGTGCTGCCGCCTTGACGATCGCCACGGCTCGCAGGTCGAGAATCTTCGAATTCGACACGCGCACGACTTCGGTTTCGACGACGCGGCCTTCGGCGTCGACGGTAACGTTCATCGTCAGCTCACCATACAGTTTTTTCCCCTGGTATTCGGGGAAATTGCGCGTTCCGCGCTCCTCGATCTTGCGGCGCAACGCGTCGTAGTAGATCGCGTAATCCTCTTCCTTGGTCGAGGGGCTGATGTAGCGCCTTTTCGGGCGCGCGTTCTCTTGATTGACGCGCTTCTCGATCTCGGCGAGCAGCTGCACCAGCTGGCGGCGTTTTTCTTCCTCGGCGCGCTCCTGCACCGTGCCCTGGTCGCGGCGCGGGTCGGGCGGCGCGAGCAGCGCGAGCTCGCGCCGCAGTTGCGCCAGCAACTGCATCTGCGACTGCTGCAATTGTTCGATCTGGCGCCGTGCCTCTTCCGTGCTGTCGCCGAGTTCGATCAACGCCGAGGGCGGCAGCGGCGACGTCGCTCGCCCCTTCTCCGCCTCGCCGCCGCCGGCCAGATTGGCCTGCGCGATCGCTTGCGCCTTGTCGGGCCTCTCGCTGGAACGCGAATTGACGAGGATCACTTCGAGAGGCGTGTCTTGAAACACGCGGTTGAACGATTCGGGGTCGACGATGCGCAACGTCAGCAGCGCCGCATGAACGCCGAGCGAACACAGCACTGCAAGGTGCAGGGTCGACAGTTTCTTCAGCATCGAGGGCTTGGTTGGCGCTGCCATCAGATCGCGGGCGTCGGCAGCGACGCTTCGGCCGGTTCGATCTCGCTCGCCATGTCGATCGCCAGCGTCAGCGGGCCGGCGGCGTCCAGGCCTTCGTCCAGCTCCGCATCGACCGCCTCGGCGCCGCTTGCGGCGGGCGTCGGCGCGTCGAGTTGCGCCACCAGGTTCGCGTGCAAGTCGAGCGTCAGCAGATCGGTGCCCGTGATTCGCACCCGCACGCGCGCACCGCGCGCCAGCGCTTCGCAACCCCGTACCCGGAACATCAGCGGCCAGGCGTCGGCACGCACCATCCCGTCTTTCAGCACCACCGCGTCAAGCTCGGTGATGCCGTCTTGCGCCAAGGCCTTGAGCGTCCAGAAACGCTCGATCGCAGACTGGAAGCCGTTGTACTCGGCGTAGGCCGCGTCGAAGCTCGAGATGATGGCGAACAGCGCCGCGTCTTTCGGCTTGAACGGCGCCGCGAGTGCGGCGGTGCGGCCGTGGCGAGCGCACGCGATGATTTGCCACTGGTTCACGAGGTCCACATAGCGCCGCAGCGGCGACGTGGCCCAGCTGTATTGCGCGACGCCGATGCCCGCGTGCGGCGCGGCGCGGGTGCCCATGCGCACCTTCACGCCAGGCGCCAGACTCGCCTGGGCGCGGTAGATACCGGGCACGCCGCACTCGTTGAGCCAGCCGCCCCAGGTGCTGTTGGCGAGGATCATCGCCTCGGCGACGATCAGGTCGAGCGGCGCGCCGCGCTGGCGCACGCCGATCGAAACACGCTCTTCGCCGCGCGGCTCGCGCCCGTCGTTGCCTTCGAGCTTGAAGTTGTAGTCCGGGCGGTTGAAATTCTCCGGCTTGCCGCGACGCACCTCGCGCGCCGCTTTCAAATGGTTCGCGAGCCTGAACGCGAATGCGAGTTCATCGGCGAAGGGGTAATCGGCGCTTTGCGCACCGGTCAGCGACTCGGGCGTGACAGCGCGGTCGAGCTGGTCATGTCGCAGGTTCGCGGCGATCGGCACGCGCTCCAGGCGCGTCTCGCTGCCGTGTTGCTCGAGCGTGGCTTCGTCGAGCGTGACGTAGAGCGATACGGCCGGGCAGTCGCGGCCTTCGACCAGCGTGTAGGCCTGCACCACGTCGTCGGGCAGCATCGTCAGCTTGTAGCCCGGCATGTAGACCGTGCTCAGGCGTTCGCGCGCGAGTTTGTCCAGCACCGACTCGGGCGCGAACGCCAGCGCCGGCGCGGCAATGTGGATGCCAAAGGTGACGGTGCCGCTGCCCAGGCCCGACACCGACAACGCGTCGTCGATTTCCGTCGTCGCCGAATCATCGATCGAGAATCCGCGCACCGCCGCGAGCGGCAGGGCCTCGCGGATCGGCGGTGCACCCACGCTGGGCAGCGCGGTCCCCTTGGGAAAGTTCTCGAACAGAAAACGCTTCCAGTGAAACTGGTACGGCGAATCGATCGCGCCGGCGGCCTTCAGCAGATCGAGCGGCGCTTTCTGCGAGCGCCGCGAAGCCTCGACGACGGCCTTGTACTCGGGCGCGTTCTTGTCCGGCTTGAACAGGATCTTGTAGAGCAGTTCGCGCACTGGCGCCGGGCAGTTGCCCGCGACGATCTCGTTCGCCCACGCGTCGATCTGCGCGGCAAGCGCCTGTTTGCGCGCGATGCCCTGCAACGCCGCCTTGACGATCTCCTGCGACGCCTTGCGGAACTGGCCCCTGCCGAGCCGACGAAAGTAATGCGGTGCGTCGAACAGCGCGAACAGCGCGCCGGCCTGATGCTCGGTGCCTGCCGACGCGTTGAAATAGTCGCGCGCCAGATCGGCGAAGCCGAACTCCTGCTCGGGCGCGAATTCCCACGCCAGATCGAGGTCGATCTCACGCGCGATGGCTTGCGCCGCGGCGAGCAGCTCCGGGGGTGTGGGCTTGTCGAACTTGAGCAGCAGGTTCGACGACTTGACCTTGATCCGTTTGCCCGAGTCGAGCTCGATCTGCGCCGAGCTTTCCGTCTCGCTCATCAGCCTGCCCGCGAGGAACTTTCCCCCTTCTTCGATCAATGCATTCATAGGGGCGCGATTGTCGCTTGATCTCGGCCCCTCTCGACTGCATTCGAGCGTATCGGCCAGTATCCGCCGGGGCCAATGCGAAGCGCGCCGCGACAATCACACGATGGTGAATTCAACGGCAAGCGGCGTGCAGCCGGCCGAAGTGCGATTGGCGCAGACCCTGATCTTTGTCGTGCCGGCGCTGTGGGGTGTGAACTACCTGGTCGCGCGCTGGGCGCCCGGCACGATCGCGCCGCACGCGCTCGCGCTCGGGCGTTGGTGTGTCGCGGCGCTGATCTTGGCGGCGTTCTGCCACCGCGAAATCGTCGCGAAGCGCGGCGCCATCCGAGGAGAGTGGCGCCAACTGCTCGTGCTCGGCGCTTTGGGCATGTGGGTCTGCGGCGCGTTCGTCTACATCGGCGGGCGCAGCACGAGTGCCGTCAACATCGGTCTGCTGTACGCCGCGGCGCCGGTGCTGATCGCGCTTGCGTCCGCGCTGGTCTTGGGCGAACGATTCGGGGCGCGCCAGATCGCGGGCGTGCTGCTTGGCATTGCCGGTGTGCTGCACGTTCTGCTGCGCGGCGACTGGCCGGCGCTGCTGCAATTGCAAGTCAACCCCGGCGACGCCTGGGTCGCCGTGGCGGTGCTGTGCTGGGCCGGATACTCGGTGCTGCTGCGTGCCTGGCCATCGGCGTTCGGCCCGCTGGCACGCCTGACGCTGATCGCCTGCGCGGGCATCGTCGTGCTCATCCCGGCCACGCTCGCGGAAGCGCTGTTCTGGCTGCCGAGCGAGCTCTCATGGAAAAGCCTGGGCCTGGTGCTCGCCGCCGCGTTGCTGCCCGGCGCTGGGGCCTACGGTGCCTACTCCTACATGCAGCGCGCGCTCGGCGCGGCGCGCGTGGGCGTGGTGCTCTACCTCGGACCGCTGTACAGCGCGGCAATCGCTTGGGCGGTGTTGGGCGAGCGCATCGAGGTGTTCCATGGCGTGGGCGCGTTGTTGATCTTGCCGGGCATCTGGTTGTCGACACGAAGGTGAAGGGAAACAGTTGGACCGCGAGGACTTGAAGGGCTGCTTGCCACCACGGACAGCCGCGTCATTCACCGATCAAGCTCGGCACGAGCTTGGCTGGCGTTGATGGAATTGCGCGACGTGGACCACCTCCGGTGCCCCGCGAGCGTGGGCCGAAGAACGTACCCCGGGCCACCTGTCCTCGCGCAGTCGCTGGCGTGCACGCAGCGGCGAACGACAGCAAACGGCCGAAAGCCGCCAGCGCTCCGCTGATGGCCCACGCGGACATGACAAGTTGGGTTTCGGCCTGCCTTGGGTGCGGCGGCGTATGCGCAAGTCGGGTGCTCTCAAGCCTCAATACGTCCGACCACCCTTGAACTGCGCATGCGCGCGCCGCGCCAGCGGCCCGCCGCGCTGGAGTGCTGCGAAGGAACCCGCGGCATGGGCGTGGCAGATCGCCAGGCCCAGCGCATCGGCGGCGTCCTTGCCCGGCAGGCCCGGCAGCGCGAGCAGGCGCTTCACCATTTCCTGCACCTGCTCCTTCGCCGCCTTGCCGTGGCCGACGATCGCTTTCTTCATCTGCAATGCCGTGTATTCCGACACCGCGATGTCGGTGCTGACGAGCGCGGCGAGCGCCGCGCCACGTGCCTGGCCGAGCAGCAGCGTCGACTGCGGATTGACGTTGACGAACACGATCTCGACCGCGCAGCACTGCGCCTGGTAGCGCGCAGCGACTTCGCGCACGCCCTCGAAGATGATCTTCAGCCGCGCCGGCAACTCGCCGATGTGCACCGCGTCGGTCTTGATCGTGCCGCTGGCCACGTAGTGCAACTTGGAGCCTTCGCTGTCGATCACGCCGAAGCCCGTGGTGCGCAGGCCGGGGTCGATGCCGAGGATGCGCATGTTGGCCAATCAGACAGAGAAGTACCAGCGCACCAGGTGAAAGAACACCGGCGCGGCAAAACACAGCGGGGCGATGCGATCGAGCAGACCCACCGCGCCGGTGACGGAGGTCTTGCCGCCCCAATGGCGCACGCCTGCGTCGCGCTTCAGCGCCTTCATCACGAACTCGCCGAGCGTGCCGCAGCCCCCGGCGATGCACGCCATCAGCAGCGCGGGAATCGGCTTGAAGGGCGTCGCCCAATAGAGCAGGCCGCCGAGCAGCCCGGCACTCAGCACGCCCAGGCCCCAGGCGCGCCATGAAAACGAGCGGCTGATCGCGCGCGCCACCGGGCGGCGGCGCAGCTGGCGGCTCGCGCTTTCCTGCACGATCTGCGCGACCGCGACCACGGCGACGAGGTAGATCACGAGGAACGCGCCACGCTCGGCGTAGCCCGGCAGGTCCAGCAACAACAGCGCCGGCGCATGGCTGATGCCGTACACGCAGACCATGATGCCCCACTGGATCTTCGCGGTGCGTTCCAGAAAGCGCTGCGGGTCGTTGCCGAACGCGCTGACCACCGGAATCGCGAGGAACACGTAGACCGGGATGAAGACGCTGAACAGGTCAAACCGGCGCTGCGCAACGAGCAGGTACTGCAGCGGCAAGATCACGAAGAACACCAGCAGCAGGCTGCGGTGGTCGGCGCGGCGCGTGTGCGTGAGCGTGATCAGTTCGCGCAGCGCGACGAACGACACCACACCGAACAGCATGGTCGAGACGATCGGGCCCGCGACCCACGCGACCCAGAACACGGCGCAGCCCATCCACACGGCGCGCAGGTCGTGGCCGAAGGCTTCACGCCTTTCGACATCGGCGGGCGTGCCCTCGCGCAGCGTGACGATGAAGGCGATCACGGTCACGACGATCAGCACGCCGAACAGCGCGACGAACAGCAGGCCCACCTGCTGCGACACGGAAAGATCGCGCAGCGCGCCCATCACTCGACCTCGCGCAAAGCGATCACCGCGTCGCGCGCGCGTTCCAGGAACGCGCCCTTGTCTTCGCCGGCCTCAACTTGCAGCGGCGCGCCGAACGTCACCGAACACAACAGCGGCACCGGAATCACTTCGCCCTTGGGCATGACGCGCTGCACGTTGGAGATCCACGCCGGAATCAACTGCACCTGCGGGAACGCGGTGGCCAGGTGGTACAGGCCCGACTTGAACGGCGCCGGGTCGGCGGCAAAGCCGCGTGTGCCTTCCGGAAAGATCACCAGCGAGTCGCCGTTGCGCAGTGCCTGCATCAGCGGTTCGAGCGGGTCTTCGTCGTCGGTACGTTGCCTGCTGACGTACACCGCGTTGAAGATCTCGCGCGTGATCCAGTGCTTCAGCGGGCTCGCGGTCCAGTAGTCGCGCGCGGCGATCGGCCGCGTCGTCGCGCGCAGGTCTTTCGGCAGCGCCGCCCACAGCAGCACCCAGTCGAAATGGCTTTGGTGGTTCGCGAAATAGATGCGCTGTTCGGCCTTGGGCGGGCAGCCGTGCCAATGGCCCTGCGCGCCGGTGATCAGGCGCGCGAGGAAGGCGAGAAACGATCCGGCCGCGTCGGCGAGTTTCATCGGTGGTGAGGCCGCGGCGCTGCGCCTCAGTGCCTGAAATGGCGCACGCCGGTGAACACCATCGCGATGTCTCGCTCGTTCGCCGCGGCGATGACTTCGGCGTCGCGCAGCGAGCCGCCGGGCTGGATCACGCATGCCGCGCCGGCGTCGATGAGGGCGTCCAGCCCGTCGCGAAACGGGAAGAACGCGTCGCTCGCCGCGGCCGAGCCGCGCAGGCTCAAGCCGGCGTTTTGCGCCTTGATCGCGGCGATGCGCGCCGAGTCCACCCGGCTCATCTGCCCCGCGCCCACGCCCAGCGTCATGCCGCCTGCGCAAAACACGATCGCGTTGCTCTTCACGTACTTCGCGATCCGCCAGGCGAACAGCAGGTCGCTCAATTGCTGCGCATCGGGTCGCCGCGTCGTGACCACTTTCAACTCGGCACTGCGCAACACATGCGTGTCGGCGCTTTGCACCAGCAGGCCCGAGCCGACGCGTTTCAGTTCATACGGCCGGATGGCCGAGCTGGGAGGCGCCGTGTCGACTGCGCAGGGCGGCGTCAATGCGATCTGCAGCACGCGCACATTCGCCTTGGCCGCGAGGACGTCCAACGCCTCGGGCGTGAACGCCGGTGCGATCAGCACCTCGAGGAATTGTTTGGCGACGAGCTGCGCGCCCGCCACGTCGAGCTCGGTGTTGAACGCGATGATGCCGCCGAAGGCCGAAGTCGGATCCGTCTTCAGCGCCTTGGAATAGGCTTGCGCCGCGTCCGCGCCGAGCGCCACGCCGCAGGGGTTGGCGTGTTTCACGATCACGCAGGCGGCGGGCGCGTCGTCGAGATTGAAACACTTCACGCATTCCCACGCCGCATCGGCGTCGGCGATGTTGTTGTACGAGAGTTCCTTGCCTTGCAATTGGCGAGCGGTGACCAGCGAACCGGGAACGGGTTCGAGGTCGCGATAGAACGCCGCGCTCTGGTGCGGGTTCTCGCCGTAGCGCAGGTCCTGCAATTTGACGAAGCGCGGGTTGAACTGCGCCGGGTACTCGGCCCGTTTGTGCCCGCCCTGGCCGTCGGGAGTCAAGCTCGACAAGTGGTCGCTGATCGCGGCGTCGTAGTTCGCGATGCGATTGAACGCGGCGACGGCGAGTTCGAACTTGAGCGCGCTGCTCACCGACCCCAGAGCCTGCAATTCGGCGAGCACCGGCGCGTACTGCGAGGCGTCGGTGAGTACCGCGACGTCGCGCCAGTTCTTCGCCGCCGAGCGCACCATCGCCGGGCCGCCGATGTCGATGTTTTCGATCGCCTCTTCCAGCGTGCAGCCGGGTTTGGCGACGGTCGCTTCGAACGGGTAGAGGTTGACGACCAGGATGTCGATCGTGGCGATGCCGTGCTCGCGCAGCGCGTCCATGTGCGCGGGCACGTCGCGCCGCGCCAGCAGGCCGCCGTGGATGGTGGGGTGCAGCGTTTTCACGCGCCCGTCGAGCATCTCCGGGAAACCGGTGTGCGCCGCGACTTCGGTGGCCGGCAGGCCCGCGCCTTCGAGCAGCTTCGCGGTGCCGCCCGTGGACAGCAGCTTAACGCCCAGCGCATGCAACGCGTGCGCGAGGCCCAGCACGCCGGTCTTGTCGGAAACGGAAATCAGGGCTTGCACGGTGGAGCTTTCGGCGCGGTGGTGAGTCGGGATCGACGCTCGTCGCCGGGCGAAGCGCGCAGCGCGGGGGTCATTTGATCAACTTGTGCTCGAGCAGCTTGCGGCGCAGCGTATTGCGGTTGATTCCCAGCCATTCGGCGGCGCGGCTCTGGTTGCCTTCGGCGTGCCGCAGCACTACGTCGAGCAGTGGTTTTTCGACGACACCCAGGATCATGTCGTACATCGCGGAGGGTTCGACGCCGCGCAGATCCCTGAAGTAGGCCTCGAGGCTCTCGCGCACGCATTGTTCGATGTGCTTCTTGCTGGTCATGGCGTTGCGCGGGTGATCATGCGGCTTGTTCCAGCCAGGCGTCGTTCGCCGCCGCGCTTGGCGGCAGGGTTCGGTGTTGCTCGGCGAGTTGGTCGAACCAATCGGCCACGGCGCGCACTTGGGTCGCGCAGTCGTCGAGCAGGTTCATGCGCGCGCGAAACACTTCGCCGCCGGGCAGCGCGCGTACCGTCCAGCCGATGTGCTTGCGGGCGCTGCGCGCGCCGGCGAACTCGCCGTACAGCCCGTAGTGGTCGTTCAGATGTTCGAGCAGCCAGGCTTTGACGTGCAGCACGTCGGGCGCGGCGAGGTGAGAGCCGGTGCGCAGGAAATGTTCGATCTCGCGGAACAGCCACGGCCGGCCTTGCGCCGCGCGGCCGATCATCACGGCGTCGGCGCCGGTGGCGCGCAGCACGTCGCGTGCCTTTTCCGGCGTGTCAATGTCGCCGTTGGCGACGACCGGAATGTTCAGCGCCGCTTTCACCGCGGCGACTGTGTCGTACTCGGCCACGCCCTTGTAGCCCTGCTCGCGCGTGCGGCCGTGCACCGTGACCATCGCCACGCCGCGCTGCTCGGCTCCGCGCGCAATGCGCAAGGCGTTGCGCTCGGCGGCGCACCAGCCGGTGCGCACTTTCAAAGTGACGGGAACGCCGCGCGGCTCGCACACCGCGACGACGGCCGCGACGATCTCGAGCGCGAGCGGCTCGTCTTGCATCAGCGCCGAGCCGGCCCAGCGGTTGCAGACCTTCTTCGCCGGGCAGCCCATGTTGATGTCGATGATCTGCGCGCCGCGCTCGATGTTGTAGGTGGCCGCATCGGCCATCATCGCCGCGTCGGTGCCGGCGATCTGCACCGCGATCGGGGCCGCTTCGCCGGTGTGATCGAGCCGCCGGCTGGTCTTCAAGCTGTGCCAGAGGTCCTTGCGCGACGTCACCATTTCGCTCACCGCGTAACCCGCGCCCAGGCGCCTGCACAGCTGTCGGAACGGCCGGTCGGTCACGCCCGCCATCGGCGCGACGAACAGCCGATTGGGCAGTGTGTAGGGGCCGATCTTCATGCCGATCTGCAAGCCGGTGGAGGGGTGATCGAGCAAGGCGGTGGGCGCGGCGTAGCGCGGGGCGGGAGAGCGGTGCGGCGGTTGCTCAAAAACGAGGCGGCAGTATAGCGGGGGCGATCCTCACGAAAACGCGCATTCCGCCGTGCGGTGCGGTGCCGATAATCCGCCCGAATGGAAGCGTGGTTCGAATCCGTCCTGGCCCTGCTGGCCTTGCCCAAGTACGGCCTGAGCACGGTGTTCGTCGTCGCCATCGTCTCGGCGACGCTGCTGCCGCTGGGTTCCGAATTCGCGGTGCTCGGCCTGGTCAAGCTCAACCCCGAGTTGTTCTGGCCCGCCGTGCTCGTGGCGACGGCGGGCAATACGCTGGGCGGCATGATCAGTTGGTGGATGGGTTACGGCGCGGAGCTGGCGTACGAGCGCGTGGCGCACAAGCGCGCGCAGGTGAAGGCGCTGGAGTACCTTGAGCGCTTCGGGCCGAAGGCCTGCCTGCTGTCGTGGCTGCCCGGCGTGGGCGACCCGCTGTGTGCCGTGGCCGGCTGGCTGAAGATGCCGCTGTGGCCCTGTACGATGTACATGGCGATCGGCAAGTTCGGCCGCTATGTCGTGCTGACGGCCTTGCTGCTTTGGGTGTTTCCGGGCCAGTTCACGCATTGATCGACGCGCTCGGCGACACCACTCAGCGACGCACCTGCTCCACGACCCGATCCGCATACTGAAGGGTGATCGATGGCCGAGACCGCCTACCAAACCTTGAGCCAGACCTGGGCGCGCATGTACCGCCTGGCCCACCTGCACTCGATTGCGGGTTGGGACAGCGCCGCGATGATGCCGCCCAAGGGCAATCAAGCGCGTGCCGCGGCGATGGCCGAGATGGAAGCGTTGTTGCACCGCATGGCCACCGAGCCGCATTTGAAAGGGCTGATCGAAGCGGCGAATGGTGAGTCGCTGGACGACTGGAGCCGCGCGAACCTGCGGGAAATCGAGCGCGACTGGCGATTGAGCAATGCGCTGCCTGAGTCGCTGGTGCAGGCCCAGTCGCTCGCCGGCGCGCGTTGCGAGCACGCCTGGCGCACGCAGCGCCACGCGAACGATTGGCCGGGGTTTCTGGAAAACTTCTCTGAGGTGTTGCGCCTGTCGCGCGAAGAAGCGATGCGCCGTGCCGACGCGACCGGCCTCGCGCCCTACGACGCGCTGCTCGACAAGTTCGAGCCCGGCGTCACGAGCGCCGATGTGGACCGCTTGTTCGGCGAGGTTCAGCAATGGCTGCCCGACTTGGTGTGCCAGGTGCGCGAGCGCCAATCGCGCGACGTGATCGTCAAGCCGCAAGGGCCGTTCGCCAAGGCCGCGCAACGCGCGTTGAGCCTGGACGTGATGCAGCGCCTGGGTTTCGACTTCGACGCGGGGCGCCTGGACGAAAGTTCGCACCCCTTCAGCGGCGGCGTTCCCGAAGACACGCGGCTCACGACGCGCTACCGCGAAGACAACTTCGTGCAAAGCCTGATGGGCACGATCCACGAAACCGGCCACGCGCGCTACGAGCAGAACCTGCCACGGCAGTGGTTGGGCCAGCCGGTCGCGCAAGCGCGCTCGATGGGGTTGCACGAAAGCCAGAGCCTGAGTTTCGAGATGCAGCTTGGCATGAACCCGGGCTTCGTCGGCTTGCTCGCACCGCTGCTGCAGGCGCACTTCGGTGCGCAGGCGGCGTTCGAGCCAGAGAATCTGCGCAAGCTGGTGACGCGCGTCGAGCCGGGCCTGATCCGCGTCGACGCCGATGAGCTCACTTACCCCGCGCATGTGATCGTTCGCTACCGCATCGAGCGCGCGCTGATCGCGGGCGACGCGCAGGCCGAAGACATTCCCGCACTGTGGGACGAGGCGATGCAATCGCTGCTGGGCTTGGACACCCAAGGCAACTTCAAGGATGGCTGCATGCAGGACACGCACTGGAGCGACGGCGCTTTCGGCTACTTCCCCTGCTACACGCTCGGGGCGATGTACGCCGCGCAATGGTTCGCGGCGATGCGCCGCGCCGTGCCGGACCTCGACGCGCGCATCGCGAATGGCGACTTCACCGCGCTGTTCGACTGGTTGCGCGAAAACATCTGGTCGCAGGGCAGCCGCTGGACCACGACCGAACTCGTGCAACGCGCCAGTGGCGAGGTTTTGAACACGCGGCATTTCCGCGCGCACCTCGAAGCACGCTATCTGAACTGAGCGAGAAAGGATCGAAGCCATGAATGCGAAGACCGCGCTCGACAAGAGCGATGCGACAAGCCAGATCGCGCCGCGCGACAAGGCCGAAATCCTGGCGCAGGCGCTGCCCTACATCCGCAAGTTCCACGGCAAGACGATCGTCATCAAGTACGGCGGCAATGCGATGACGGACCCGGCCCTGCAACAGGACTTCGCCGAGGACGTGGTGCTGCTCAAGCTCGTGGGCATGAACCCGGTGGTCGTGCACGGCGGCGGGCCGCAGATTGAAGACGCGCTCGCGAAGATCGGCAAAAAGGGCCGCTTCATCCAGGGCATGCGCGTCACCGACGCCGAGACGATGGAGGTCGTTGAATGGGTGCTCGCCGGCCAGGTGCAGCAAGACATCGTCGGCCTGATCAACGTCGCCGGCGGCAAGGCGGTGGGCCTGACCGGGCGCGACGGCGGCTTGATCCGCGCGCGCAAGATGAAGATGGTGGACCGCGACGACCCGTCGATCGTGCACGACATCGGCCAGGTCGGCGAGATCGAGTCGATCGACCCGAGCGTCGTGCGTGCGCTGCAAGACGACCAGTTCATCCCGGTGATTTCGCCGCTCGGCTTCGGCGCCGACAACGAGAACTACAACATCAACGCCGACGTCGTGGCGGGCAAACTCGCCGAGGTGCTGAAGGCGGAAAAACTGATGATGCTGACCAACACGCCGGGCGTGCTGGACAAGGCGGGCAAGCTGCTCACCAATCTGTCGGCTCGCGAAATCGATGCGCTGTTTGCCGACGGCACGATCAGCGGCGGCATGCTGCCGAAAATATCGTCCGCCCTCGACGCCGCGAGGAACGGTGTCAACACGGTGCACATCATCGACGGGCGCGTGCCGCACGCGATGTTGCTGGAGGTGCTGACCGATCAGGCCTACGGGACCATGATCCGATCGCATTGAGCGAGCGGAGCGTGGTCCCGCTGCGTGGACCTTGGACCATGATCCGATCGCATTGAGCGAGCGGAGCGTGGTCCCGCTGCGTGGACCTTGGACCATGATTCGCTCGCATTGAGTGCGTTTTGTGGCCTGCGAACCACGCTCGGTTCGCACCAAATCGGTCACCGCTCCCGCATGAAACCGGCCGATTTCGGGTTTTCCACGACTGAAGTCGGTGTTCACCCTTGGCACGGCCAGCCAAGGCGGTGTGCCAGAATCAACTCGCGATAGCGCTTGAACCCGAGACATGCACATCACCGACCCGAACACTGTCGCTGCCCAAGGCGATGTGCAGACCCAGTCAGCGCCCGCGGCCACCACGCGCAAGCGCCCGAAGCCCGGCGAGCGGCGCATTCAAATCCTGCAGACGCTCGCGACGATGCTCGAGCAGCCCGGCGCCGAACGCATCACGACCGCTGCGCTGGCGGCCAAGCTCGGCGTGAGCGAAGCGGCGCTGTACCGGCATTTCGCGAGCAAGGCGCAGATGTTCGAGGGCTTGATCGAGTTCATCGAACAAAGCGTGTTCACGCTCGTGAACCAGATCAACGAGCGCGAAGCCGACCCGCGCGCGCAGGTGCACAAGGTGCTGACCGTGCTGCTGCAGTTCGGCGAAAAAAATCCTGGCATGACGCGCGTGATGGTGGGCGACGCGCTCGTGTTCGAGCACGACCGGCTGCTCGCGCGCATGAACCAGTTCTTCGACCGCATCGAATCGCAGCTGCGCGCCAGCCTGCGTGTTGCCGCCGAAGCCGCGGGTTCGGCCACACCGACGGTGGATGCGAATGCACAGGCCTCGGTGCTGACGGCGTTTGCCGTCGGGCGGCTGCAGCGCTACACGCGCTCCGGGTTCAAACGCAGCCCGACCGAGTTCCTCGACGCGTCGCTGCGAATGCTCGTGGCGGGCTGAGCGCCCCAAGCGCTTGGTCCCCGTGGCGCTGAGTCGCGAGTCAGCGGCCGAGGCGCAAGCTCAAGAACCGGCCGCCGTGTACCGCGGCTCGCGCCGCGTGAAATAGCCGTGCAGGATGTCGTAGACCATCAGGTAGTTCTTCTGCTGGAAGCTTGCGTGCGAGATGCCTGACATCACCGTGAACTGCTTGTCGGGGTTGGGCAGCAGTTTGAAGAAGTCGATCAGGTCGTCGATGCCCGCGATGCCGTCGAACTGGCCGCGCAGAACGAGCGTCGGCACGGAGATTTGCCGCGGGTCGACGATCGGCAGGCGCGAACACATGTCGATGTAGGTGCCGTTGGGCATCGAGTCGTCGAGTGCGAGGATGGCGTCCGCGAACGCGTCGACCACGCGCTTCTCGGCGCACTCGGGGTGGTCGCGTTCGAAGATCGAATAGACGAAGGCGCGATCGATCGCGCGGCGCTTGCTCTTCATGAACTCAGGCAATTTCTTGCGCCGCTGCTCGAGCGTGGGGCTGCCGGCGCCCGTCCAGACGAAGGCGTCGAGCACGAGCCGGGCCACGCGGGTCGGGCAGCGTTGCGCGAACAGCGCGGCGCGCAACGCGCCCGAGGAGATGCCGTAGGCCATGAAACTCGTGATGCCACGCGTCTTGGCGATGTAATCGGTGGCGGCCTGCAGATCGTCGGCACCGTTGGCGATGTCGCAGGTGATGTCGCGGCTCTTGTCGGAGCGGCCGTAGCCTTCCATATCGACGCACCAGCAGACGAAACCGCGGCGCGCGAACCAGTCCATCACCGATGAATCGGGCCGGCCGGGAACGCTGAGGTCGAAGGTCGGCTGCGACGCCATCGACGAGCCGTGCACGAACAGCAGCGCGGGCTTGCCTTGCGGCGAGTCGACGAATTTTTCCCACAGGAACAGACGCACGTCGCCCTTGTGCGTCCAGTGTTCGGCGCCGGTGATCGCGGCGTTGGCCGTCGATGATGAATTGGGGCTCATGGGTGGGGTTCGGTTGGAGCGGTGAGGTGGATCAATCGATCTTGGCGCCGGTCTCGCGAATCACAGCCGCCCAGCGGTCGCGCTCTTCGCGAAAGTAGGCGGCGAATTCGGCGGGTGTCGAGCCGAGCGCTTCGATCGACGCATTGGCCATGTAGGCCTTGACTTCCGATGAGGCGAGCCCGGCTTGCACTTCGCGGTTCAGGCGCTCGACGATCGCTGCGGGCGTGCCCTTCGGTGCGAGCAGCCCCAGCCACACGTAGGCCACCATCGCTGGAAAGCCCGACTCGGCGAGTGTCGGCACGTCGGGCAATTGCGCCGAGCGCTGCGCGGACGTGACGGCCAGCGCGATCAACTTGCCGCTGCGAATGTGGCTGAGCATTCCCGCGATGCCGGGTATCGCGAGTGAGACCTGGCCGCCGATCAGGTCGGTCGTGGCCTGGGCGCTGCCGCGGTACGGGATGTGGTTCATGCGCAGGCCGGCCATCGACAGGAATAGCGCGGTGAACAGGTGCTGTCCGCTGCCGTTGCCCGAAGAAGCGTAGTCGATCTGGCCGGGGCGCTCTTTCACGTATGCCACCAACTCGGCGACGCTGCGCACCGCCAGCTTCGGGTGAACCACGAGCACAGCCGGCTCGCGCCCGAGCAGCGAAATCGGCGCGAAGTCGTCGAGCGGCTGGAAGTTGAGCTTGGGGTAAAGCGTCGCGCTGATCGCGTTGGTTTGCGACGCGAGCAGCAGCGTGTAGCCGTCGGCGGGCGCCTTCGCGACGCTTTCGCTGCCGAGCGTCGCGCCCGCGCCGGGCCGGTTTTCGACGTTGACCTGTTGCCCTAGGCGTTTGCTCAGTTCTTGCGCGATCACGCGCGTGGGCCCGTCGACGGCGCCGCCGGCCGAAAACGGCACGATGAGGCGGATCGGCCGGGCCGGGTACTCCTGGGCGCGCGACGCCGGCACCCAGCATGCGACGCTTGCGGCGATCAGCATGCGGCGCCGGTGGGCAGCGAGATGCGTTGCATTCCGGTTGCCGGGGTGCGAGGTCATCGTGCGTTCGATTGAAGTCGTGTCCGCTCGCCGGCCATTCTGGCGCAAACGCAGCACCGCTGTGGCGAGCGCCGCTGCGAATGCCGTCGAATGCTGTCGCGAGGCCGCCGCTACACTGCGCGCCGCACCAAAAGCCCTGAGCCCGCCGCGCATGACCGTTCCCAACGAAGCTTTGAGCCATTTGATTTCGCGCGCCGAATCGCTGCTGGGGCGGCT
This sequence comes from uncultured beta proteobacterium, assembly GCA_963791595.1. Taxonomy (GTDB): domain Bacteria; phylum Pseudomonadota; class Gammaproteobacteria; order Burkholderiales; family Burkholderiaceae_C; genus JAEMQF01. The sequence continues at coordinate 199,778 of CAWBTF010000016.1, forward strand.
CGAATCGGTGCTGCCGCATCCGTTGCAGGCACCGGATTGGTCGGCGGCAAACGCGTTTCGCTACCGCAAACGCGGCGGCTCCGGTTTCATCGAGCCGGTTCGGCACGCGGCGACGATCCGCTTGGACGATCTGGTCAAGGTTGAGCCGCAGAAGGAACGGCTGGTGCGCAACACCGAACAGTTCGTCGCCAGGCACGGTGCCAACAACGTGCTGCTCACCGGGGCGCGCGGCACGGGCAAGAGCTCGCTGATCAAGGCGTGTCTGAACCACTTCGCGCCGCGCGGGCTGCGCCTGATCGAAGTCGACAAGACCGACTTGGTGGATTTGCCCGACATCGTCGACCTCGTCGCCGAGCGCCCCGAGCGTTTCATCGTGTTCTGCGACGACCTGAGTTTCGACGAGGGCGAGGCCGGCTACAAGGAACTGAAGTCGATCCTCGACGGCTCGGTGGCGCAGGCCAGCGACAACCTGCTCGTCTACGCGACGAGCAACCGGCGCCACCTGCTGCCCGAGTACATGAAAGAGAACCTCAGCTACAAGCACACCGAAGACGGAGAGGTGCACCCCGGCGAAGTGGTGGAAGAAAAGATCTCGTTGTCCGAGCGCTTTGGTCTGTGGGTCAGCTTCTACCCGTTCAGCCAGGACGAATACCTCGCCATCGTGGCGCAATGGCTGCGTGGTTTCGGCGTGGCCGAGGCGGCGATTCAAGAGGCGCGCCAGGAAAGCCTGGTCTGGGCGCTCGAGCGGGGCTCGCGCTCCGGGCGCGTGGCCTACCAGTTCGCGAAGGACTACTCGGGAAGGCATGTCGTTTGACAGCGGCTGATGCGCGCCCCGCGCCCGACGCGGCACCACAAACAGCCTCGACGCGCACGCCGGTTGACGTTGCCGTGGGCGTGCTGATCGACGAACAAGGGCGCTTCCTGATGACGACGCGCCCGCCCGGCAAGGTGTTTGCCGGGCATTGGGAATTCCCCGGTGGCAAGGTGGAGGTGGGTGAAACCACGGCGCACGCGCTGGCGCGCGAGTTGCACGAAGAACTGGGAATTCGCATCGGCGCTGCACAGCCGTGGAAGGTGGAACTGATGGACTACCCGCACGCCCGGGTTCGCCTGCACTTCTGCAAGGTGTTCGATTGGAGCGGCGAGTTGGAGATGCGTGAAGGCCAGGCGTTTGCCTGGCAGTCATTGCCGGTCACGGCGGCACCGCTTTTGCCCGGTAGCCTGCCGGTGCTGCGCTGGTTCGCCGCCGAGCGTGGCTTCAGCGGCGCGACGCACGTCGCTTGACGTCGTTTGCACGGGGCGCCGCTACACTGGCCGGCATGGATTGGCTGGCCGAAGTGAAGTGGGACGCGCAGGGCCTGGTGCCGGTGATCGCGCAAGAGGCCGGCAGCAACGATGTGTTGATGTTTGCGTTCATGGATCGAGACGCATTGACGCAGACCGTGCAACGCGGCGAGGCGGTCTATTTCAGCCGCTCGCGCAAGCGCCTTTGGCACAAGGGCGAACAGAGTGGCCACGTGCAAAAGGTCCTCGAAGTGCGTCTGGACTGCGACAACGATGTGGTGCTGCTCAAGGTGGAGCAACTCGGCCATCAACCGCCGATCGCCTGCCACACCGGGCGGCACTCTTGTTTCTTCCGGGTCTTGCGCGATGGTGCTTGGGTGGATGCGGAGCCGGTCTTGAAGGACCCGGCGAGCATCTATCGGTCTTGATCGGAGCCTGCGGTGACCGACAGCAACCAAACCTTGGAGCGCCTGGCGCAGGTGATCGCCGCGCGCCGCCAGGGCGACCCCGACACGAGTTATGTCGCGCGCCTGTTCCACAAGGGAACCGACGCGATCCTGAAGAAGATCGGCGAAGAGGCGACGGAAACGGTGATGGCGTGCAAGGACGGCGACACCGCGAAAATCGTCCACGAAATCGCCGACCTGTGGTTCCACAGCATGCTCGCGCTGGCGGCGTTCGGCTTGTCGCCCGCTGACGTGCTGCAGGAGTTGGAGCGGCGCGAAGGCCAGTCCGGCCTGGAGGAATTTGCCGCGCGCAAGATGAAAGGGCGCGAAGGAGACGGCACATGAATGAAGTGATCGACGTTGGCGAGCGCGAGCGCTCGTTGAAGACGATCGGGCAGATCAGCTATCTGCTGCACACGATCGTCGCGGTGGGCGCGGTGTTGCCGGGCGTGCAGGCGAGCGTCGTGTTGCTGCTGGTCGCGTTCATCATCGACATGGTGAAGAAAGACGATGCGCTCGGGAGCTGGCAGGAGTCGCATTTCCGCTGGCGCATCCGCAGCGTGCTCTGGGCCGGTGGCTTGTACCTCGTCACTTCATGGCTGTGGTTGTTGTTCCTGGTGCCCGGCTGGATCGCCTGGGCGATCATTTCGATCTGGTTCCTCTACCGCGTGGTTCGCGGCTGGGTGAAGCTGAACAGCCACACGCCGATGCCCGTGCCTGAGAAAGGACAGGAATGAGCCACGACCCGAACTGCATCTTCTGCAAGATCGTTGCCGGCAAGATTCCCAGCCGCAAGGTGTACGAGGACGACCTCCTGTTCGGCTTTCATGACATCTCGCCCTGGGCGCCGGTGCATTTCCTGCTCATTCCCAAGCAGCACATCGCCACGTTGTACGACGTGGACGACCCGCATGAGGCGCTGCTCGGGCGCATGCTGCGCCTGGCGCCGCGCCTGGCGCTCGAACTCGGCGTGACGAATGGATTTCGAACCCTGATCAACACCGGCGAGGACGGGCGCCAGGAAGTGCAGCACCTGCACATGCACGTGATGGGCGGGCCGCGGCCCTGGGCCAAGGGTTGATTGAAGGCCGCGATTGCCGCTTGCGACACGCAGGCGCGGGGTGAACCAACTGGCAGCACCCGGTGTCGAAGGGGTGCTGGCCTAGAATTGCCGGCTCGTCACGCGGGCTCAACAAGGAGAGAGAGATGGGTTCATTCAGCATCTGGCACTGGCTGATCGTGCTGGTGATCGTCGTGCTCGTGTTCGGCACCAAGAAGCTCAAGAACATCGGGGCCGACCTGGGAGGTGCCGTGAAGGGTTTCAAGGACGGTGTCAAGGATGGTGGCGCGGCCAGCGCGGAGGCCGCCGCGGCAGCTCAACAGCAGGTGAGCGCGACACCGGCCGCAAAGGCGGCCGATCCGAACACGGTGGACGTCGAGGCGACGCGCAAGTCTTGATCTCGCACACGAGCGGCGCCGCACGATGATCGACTTCGGCTTTGACAAGATCGCGTTGATCGGCGCGGTGGCCTTGATCGTCATCGGCCCGGAGAAGCTGCCGCGCGTGGCGCGCACGGTCGGCCACTTCATCGGCAAGGCGCAGCGTTACGTGGCGGACGTGAAAGCCGAAGTGAACCGCTCGATCGAACTCGAAGAACTGAAGAAGATGAAGTCGCAGGTCGAAGACGCGGCGCGCGACGTCGAACAGGCCGTATCCAATCAGATCCACGAGACGAGTTCCGAATTCGACAAGACCTGGCAAGACGCCACCGCCGGGATCTCCGGTTCGGGCGAGACATCCGAACCCTGGACTCCGCCGCCACCTTCCTACAAACACCCGGGCAAACATTGGCGCCTGAAACGCGCCGCGATGCCGCAGTGGTACAAGCAGCGCAACGGAATTCGAGTGAGGGCTTTGTCCGGGGCGGCGCGGGTGGCGCGTTACCGCCCACCGCGCGCGTCGGGCTCCGGCGCGAGCTGAGCCGTTCATGAGCGACAAGTCGAACGAGCCCGACGAACTCGCGGGCACCGAACAGCCCTTTGTTTCGCACCTGATCGAGTTGCGCGACCGGCTGGTTCGCGCCTGCATTGCGATCGCTGTGTGTTTCGCGCTGTTTGCGGCGTGGCCGGGACCGGGCGCACTGTACGACCTGCTGGCAGCGCCGCTCGTGGCGCACCTGCCGCAGGGCACGACGTTGATCGCGACGAACGTCATTTCGCCGTTCCTGGTGCCGCTCAAGATCACGCTGCTGGCGGCTTTCATGCTGGCGTTGCCGGTCGTGCTGTACCAGGTCTGGGCTTTCGTCGCGCCGGGCCTGTACACCCACGAAAAGCGCCTGGTGATGCCGCTGGTGATCTCCAGCACGCTGCTCTTTTTCGTGGGCGTGGCGTTCTGCTATTTCTTCGTGTTCGGCCAGGTGTTCCAGTTCATTCAGAGCTTCGCGCCGAAGAGCATCACGGCGGCGCCGGACATCGAGGCTTATCTGGGCTTCGTATTGACGATGTTCATCGCGTTCGGTGCGGCGTTCGAAGTGCCGGTCGTCGTGATGGTCTTGGCGAGAATGAACTTGGTCAGCATCGAAAAGCTCAAGGCGTTTCGCAGCTATTTCATCGTGCTCGCGTTCATCGTCGCGGCGATCATCACGCCGCCCGACGTGGTGTCGCAACTGGCGCTGGCGATTCCGATGTGCCTGCTCTATGAAGTAGGCATCTGGGCCGCACAGGTTTTCATCCGCAAGACGCAGGCACCCACAGCCGAGGCGCAGCAGCCGTAACGCTGTGCCGGCTGGGCTTCGAGTTGGCGCGACTTCTCATCAGCGCGGATTGCGCGGTGCGCGGGCCTTCGGTCGCTGCGCAACGGTCACGTCCAGGTCGAGCGCGGCGTCACCCCGCTGCACGCTGACCACGGCGTGCGCCTGCGGCCGCAGCGCCGCGACCGCGCTGAGCAACTGCGCGGTGTTGTTCACGGGAGCACCGGCGATCTTCACGACCACGTCGCCGGGGCGCAGGCCCGCGGCGCTTGCCGGGCCACTGTGCAGCACACCGGTGATCAGCACGCCTTGTTTGATCGGCAGGTTCAGCGTCTGCGCGATTTCCGGTGTCAGGTCGCGCGGTTCCACGCCGATCCAGCCGCGCACCACCTGGCCGTCCTGGATCAGGCTCTGCATCACCTGCATGGCGGTGCTCGCCGGAATCGCGAACCCGATGCCCATGTTGCCGCCGGTGCGCGAATAGATGGCGGTATTGATGCCCAGCAAGTTGCCGCTCGCGTCGACCAGCGCGCCGCCCGAGTTGCCGGGGTTGATCGCAGCGTCGGTCTGGATGAAGTTTTCGAACGTGTTGATGCCGAGCTGGTTGCGCCCGAGCGCGCTGACGATGCCCGACGTGACGGTCTGGCCCACGCCGAACGGGTTGCCGATCGCGAGCACGACGTCGCCGACCTGCAACTCCTCGCTGTTGCCGATGCCGATCACGGGCAGACGATCGAGGTCGATTTTCAGCACCGCCAAATCGGTGTCGGGATCGGTGCCGACCAGGCGCGCTTTGCCCTGGCGGCCATCGGTCAGCATCACTTCGATGTCGTCGGCGCCCTCGATCACGTGGTTGTTGGTGAGCAGGTACCCGGCGGCGGCGACGATGACGCCCGAGCCCAGCCCGATCTGGCTGTCTTGCGGCATTTGGCGCGAGCGATCGCCGAAGAAGAACTGGAACCAGGGATCGTTCGCATTCGGGTTGCGCGTCGGCGCCTTGCTCGCGGTGATGCTGACAACCGCCGGCGTGGCGCGTTTGGCCGCGGCGCTGTAGCTGTTCACGGCCGCGGGTGGGGTCAGCACGACCGGCTGCACGGGCGCCGGCGACTCGGCCTTCACGGCGACTGGCGCCGGCAGTGAGGCGTCTTGCCGATTCAGCCACTGCGGCTTGAGCGTGGCCACAACAAACAGCACCGCCACGGCCACGGTAACCGCCTGGGAGAAAATGAGCCAAGTTCTACGCATGGAAAGACTCAGGATGGCGGTACGCAGCAGCGGGCGAGACCCGCCTCGACAAAGGCTCGACGCGGGCCGGTCTGGCGATTATGGTCTGAACAAAACCCAGCCATGACAACCATCGAAGTCTCGAATGCGCCCGAGCGCGGCGCCACGGCGCTGCCCATCGCCATCACGATGGGGGATGCCTGCGGCATCGGGCCGGAAATCATCGCCAAGCTTTGGCGAGACCCGATGGCCCGGGGTTGTTTCGTGGTCGGCGATGTTGCGGTGATGCGCCGTGCTGTCGGGTTCATTGGCGGGGCGCTGGCGGTGGCTCGAATCACCGCCGCGGTTGACACGATGCATCTGCCGCCTGGCTGTATGCCGGTGCTGCAGGTCGATGGCGTTGCGGCCGACCTGGTCGACGCGCCGATCGGGCAGATCGATGCGCGTGCGGGCAGCGCCGCCGCGCTCAGCATTGAGGCTGGGGCTCGGCTGGTGATGAACGGCGAAGCCGGAGCCATCGTCACGGCCCCGATCCACAAGGAATCGCTCGCTGCCGCGGGCATTCCCTATCCCGGCCACACGGAAATGTTACAGGCCCTGGCGGCCAGAGGCGGTGCGCTACCGCCAGTGCGAATGATGCTGGCCAACGATGAATTGCGCACCGTGCTGGTCACGATCCACATGGCGTTGCGCGACGCCATCGACGCAGTCACGTTCGACGCGGTGCTCGAGACGATTCGAATCGCACATCGCAGCGCCGCGCGTTGGGGTCAGGCCCGGCCGCGCATCGCGGTGGCCGGCCTGAACCCTCATGCGGGCGAAGGGGGTCGCTTCGGCGACGAGGAATTGCGAATCATCGGCCCCGCGGTCGTGGCAGCGCAGCGCGAGGGAATCGATGCCCGCGGACCCTTCGCTCCCGATACCGTGTTCATGCGCGCACGCCACGCTCCAGCGAATGGCGCAAGCGGCAGCATGACCGGTCATGTTGGTGAGTTCGACATCGTGGTCGCGATGACGCACGACCACGGCCTGATTCCGGTGAAGTACCTCGGTGTCGAGAACGGCGTGAACGTGACGCTCGGACTGCCCTTCGTTCGCACCAGCCCCGACCATGGCACGGCGTTCGATATCGCGGGCTGCGGAGCGGCCGATCCCTCGAGCCTGATCGCTGCGCTGCGCATGGCGCGGCGATGGACTGCGGCGGATTAGATCGGGTGCTGCGCTCGCCCGTGCGAAGCAGCCTCGGCCAACCCGGCGGCGTCAGTGGCGCGTATGAGCCTGCAGCTCGGCGAGCTGCTTGCGGGCGCGCTGTGTCGCGCGTTCCATCAGGTACTTCTTTTCGTAGGCTCGGATGCGACCGGTCTCGCACATGCGCAGCAGCATGCGCGAGGTGACCGAAATCGTTTGCCGATGCTTCTTGCCGCGCGTGAAGACGAAGAATTGGCGGCCCGGGCTCATGTAGGTGAGGCGGACCTTCTGCCATTCGTCTTTCAGGTGCATCTGGTACGGAAAGCCCAGGCTGATGTGCTCCATCAGCTGCGGGCCGCTGGTCGGTTCTTCGGCATCGTCGTCGCCAGCGCCTTCGCCCAGAGGGAGCAACTCGCTTTGCTCGGTGGGCGACTCTGAATCGGCGCCGACATCGATGTCGACCTCGCCGTTCCAGTCGATCGCCGATTCGGCCACCAGGCCGACGGCGCGCGCCTCTTCCGGCGTGAAGCGTTGTTCGATGTCGACGGCGTCTTCCAGCACCGGCAGCGGGTCCGCGGCTCTGACCGAATCGGCGCCGGGAACCTGCATGTTGAAGGCAGCCTCTAGCTGCTTGATCAGCATGTTGCGATCGAGTTCGGACAGCGGCTGGCCTTTCAGAGATTCGGCATGAGCAGGCAACAGCTTGCCGAAGAACTCCTTCTGCGCGGCGTCCGACCAGCCGATGAACTTCATGCCTTCGTTCAGGTCTCTCATCAGAGGCGGCAGCTGGAGCAGGAACGTCTTGCGAAGTTCGGCCGTGCCTTTGGGCTGAACGCTCATCACCAAGTCACGCCCCACGCGCTTATAGCGGGTGACGCGCTCCGACTGACTTCCTTCGCGGCTCACAGCCAGCACCAGCGCCTGACTCCACACCTGCGACAGGAAGTCGCCCAAATAAGCAGGCAGCGACAAGGGTGCCAAAGCGGCCCGCAGTTGCTGCATGTAGCGTTGCTGGATGCGAAGCTCGGACTCCTTGCTTTCGATCGTGCTGACCGCGCCGGTCTGCTCGGCTTCGACTTTCGTCTGGCCGGCAATGAATGTCTCTAGCGACTCGAGCTTGGCCTCGTACACCTCGACCTGATCGAAGTCGCCGTCCACGATCTCCTGCACGAGTTCGCGTATGCGCGTGATGAACTCGAGCCCTGGCCCTTCGTCGAAGTCGTCGAAGACGCAGGACAGCGAAGCGATCCGATTGACAAAGCGGCGCACGGGATGGCGGCGCGAGGAGAAGAACGTCGTGTCGCGCAGGGCAACGCGCAACACCGGCAGTTGCAGGCGCGCGATCTGGCGCGCCATGTGCGGAGATACGCGCGAATCGGACAGGATCTGGTCGAACAGGCTGCCAACGACGTCGATCACCATGTGATCGAGTTTGCCCGCAGTGGCCTGTCTCAGCTCGTCGCGATGCGCGTGGATCAGGTTCACCGCCATCAGCCCGGTCATCGCGTCGCCCGCGGGCATGTGCATGCCGTGGCTCAGCGCCTGTGTCGGCATGTAGCTCAGCGCGCCATTGGCGCTGCCCGCCCCATCGTGGGGGTAAAGCCCGGCAGCATCGGCGTTGACAGGCGCCGTGGCCAGGGATGTCAGACGGCGCAGCAGATTCATCATCTGCACGTCGGCCTGTGTGGTCGTCGATCCGAATTGGGTATCGCCGCCGCGCCCACTCGCGGGACCGGCGGCTCGCGCGCCACTTCCCCCGGTGAACGCCGATCCGGCGCCGCGCGGCGCGTCGGCAGGGCCCAGGGCGCCGCCGCGCGAACTCACCGCGCCCTGGCTGTCGTAGCCGGAGGCCGGCGACAGGGTGGCGTAGCCTGAGTTTGCCGATCCAAGGGCGACGCCAGGACCTTCGACGCTGCGCACCGTCAGGGCCGCTGGCTTGATTCCGCGAGACTTCAGATCGGCAAGAATCTCCGCGTAGCACGCCGGCATCGCCCGCGCCAGCGTCTGCCCGAGATCGCGCGCCAGGAGTTTGCGCACCTCGATCTCGTCGGTCACTGCTTCGATGGCTCGGTACACCGCGCTGCCCAGAGGCTCGGCGCGCAACGGGTTGCCTTCGGCGGTGCCGGGCGCGGTGCGCGTCAACACGCTCATGTACGACCCAAGTTCCCGCAGCTGAACTTCGCACTCGTGCGCGATCATCTGGGAGATGCGGTCGGAGTGCAGTTGCTCGTCAACGGCTTCATCCTCGACGAGGCTGAGCGACTCCCAGTCGGAAACTGCGACGGCGCGTTTCGCGGTGTGGCGCGACGCCAATCCGCTGTTCATCTTCTCGCCGAGCACTTCCCTGAACACTCGGTGGAAGGTCGCCATGTTGCGCTGCAACTCATGCTGCGCGGAAAGCAGCCGCTCGCGCTCGGCGGACTGGGGCGTCGACCGTGCCGTCGTGCCCAGCGCTTCGGCCATGCGCTCGGCGACCGCGGCGGCGGTCGTCTTGACTAGATTGATGGCCGCATCAAGAGCGGCTTGCAGTCGAGGATCGGTGGGTCGCATGATAGGCCGGAAAGTGCGCAACGCTGGCGCCGCGAGCCGCGCCGATCGAAGCGTCGGCGGGCTCAGTGCGGTCAGTATCGGCCCGATCGAACGGCCTGTCGGAGCGTGTCGCGCGACTATCTCTTCAGCGCGTCGCGAATTTCACGAAGCAGCACCACATCTTCGGGAGTTGGTGCGGGCGGTGGTGGCGGTGCCGCGGTCTTCATGCGATTGATCTGTTTGACCATCATGAAAATGATGAAGGCGAGGATCAGGAAGTTCAGCGCCACTGTGATGAAACTTCCGTAAGCGAATAGCGGCACTCCGGCCTTCGTCAATGCGTCGTAGGTGAGCGGTCCCTTGAACTCGGCAGGCGGATTCGCCAGCATGATGAACAGATTGGTGAAGTCCAGGCCACCGAGGATCTTTCCCGCCAACGGCATGATGATGTCCTTGACCAGCGAGTCGACGATCTTGCCGAATGCGCCGCCGATGATCACGCCGACCGCCAGATCGATCACGTTTCCCTTGGATACGAAATCCTTGAACTCAGTTGCGATGCTCATGTGTTTGTCTCCTGATTGATGGAAGTGAAGTCCCTTCGTCGTTCCCGATCTGTCAGTACGATCCGAAAACGCGCGGGCACCACATTTCAGCACAACGAGGCGGTGCACAAGCAGCGTTCCCATGCCCGCCCGCTCGACTCGTTGAAGCGGCTCAGGCGCTTGGCGCGAGAGTGCGACGGGGCACGCTTGACACGTCCGCTAGAATCCAAGGTTGACCTGAACGACTTGACCCTTCGAGGTGCCGAATGAGTGAACCGCGGATCGACGACGACAAGCGCACCTGGCTGATCGCCGCAGGATGCGCGGGGGCTGTCGGAGGCGGCTTCGCCGCGGTTCCCTTTGTCGCCAGTTTTCAGCCCTCGGAGCGCGCCCGCGCCGCCGGAGCCGCTGTCGAAGTCGATATCGGCGCGCTCCAGCCCGGCGAACGCCTGACCGTGGAGTGGCGCGGCAAGCCAGTGTGGATCGTTCGCCGCACGGCGCAGCAGCTCGAGTCGCTGAAGAAGGTCGAAGGCCTTCTGGCCGACCCGGCTTCCGCGCGCAAGCCCGATGAGCTGACACCGGAATATGCGCGCAACGCGCACCGTTCGCGCAAGCCAGAGGTGTTTGTCACCGTTGGAATCTGCTCGCACCTCGGCTGTTCCCCGACAGAGAAATTTCAGCCCGGCGCTCAGCCCTCGCTGCCTGACGATTGGGCTGGAGGTTTTTTCTGCCCGTGCCACGGTTCGACGTTCGACATGGCCGGGCGCGTCTACAAGAACAAGCCCGCGCCTGATAACTTGGAGGTGCCGCCGCACATCTATCTGTCGGACACCCGGCTGCTCATCGGAGAAGACAAAAAGGCCTGAACGGGCACGACACGCACTTCAGGACCTGGAGAACAAGGAATGGCTGATTTCAAGACGGCACCCGCCGACGCGTCGCCCGCGCAGAAACTGATGACGTGGGTCGACAACCGGTTTCCGGCGACCAAGCTCTACAAGGAGCACATGTCGGAGTACTACGCGCCGAAGAACTTCAACATCTGGTACGTCTTCGGTTCGCTGTCGTTGTTAGTGCTGGTGATCCAGATCGTCACCGGCATCTTCCTGACGATGCACTACAAACCCGATTCGGCTCTCGCCTTCGCCTCCGTCGAGTACATCATGCGCGACGTGCCTTGGGGTTGGCTGATCCGCTACATGCACTCCACTGGAGCCTCGGCGTTCTTCATCGTCGTGTACCTGCACATGTTTCGCGGCCTGCTTTACGGCAGCTACCGCAAGCCACGCGAACTCGTGTGGATCTTCGGATGCGCGATTTTTCTGTGCTTGATGGCCGAAGCCTTCATGGGTTATCTGTTGCCGTGGGGACAGATGAGCTACTGGGGCGCGCAGGTGATCGTCAACTTGTTCGCCGCGGTGCCGTTCGTGGGGCCGGACCTGGCCCTGCTGATTCGTGGCGACTATGTGGTGGGCGACGCAACCCTGAACCGGTTCTTTGCGTTTCATGTGATCGCGGTTCCGCTGGTGCTGATCGGGCTGGTCGCGGCGCACATCATGGCCTTGCATGAAGTCGGGTCGAACAACCCCGACGGCGTGGAGATCAAGTCCAAATTGGGCAGCGATGGACGGCCGCTGGATGGCATCCCGTTCCACCCGTACTACACCGTGCACGACATCTTTGCGGTCAGCGTGTTCCTGGTGATCTTCAGCGCGATCGTCTTTTTTGCGCCCGAGTTCGGCGGCTACTTCCTGGAGTACAACAACTTCATTCCGGCCGACCCGCTGAAGACGCCACCGCACATTGCCCCGGTCTGGTACTTCACGCCGTATTACTCGATGCTGCGCGCGACGACCGACCAGATGATGGCGGTGCTGTCGTTGATCGTCGCGGTGGCCGCGGTGCTGGCGATTCGCAGGGCGCGGCTCGGCCGCTTCGCGAACGCGGGCGTCGGCGTCGTCGCCGTGTTCACGATCGTTCTTTTCGGTGGCTTCAAGACGCTGCTGGCCACAGTCGGTTTGGTAGGGCTTTCGCAACAGCCGCTGTTGGCCGGGTTCGAAGCGAAATTCTGGGGCGTCGTCGTGATGGGTGGCGCCGTGCTCGTCTTGTTTGTGCTGCCGTGGCTCGACCGCAGCCCCGTCAAGTCGATCCGGCATCGACCCGGCTGGCACAAGTGGCTGTACGCCGGGTTCGTGTTCTTCTTTCTCGTGCTCGGTTACCTGGGTTCTCAGCCGCCGTCGGATGCCGGCAACTATGTGTCCCAGGTCGGAACCCTCGCCTACTTCGCATTTCTCTTGCTGATGCCATGGTGGAGCCAACTCGGCCGCTTCAAACCCGTGCCCGAACGCGTCACGTTCGCGGCCCATTGACCCGCAAGTGAAGCCAACGCCGGAGACATCAAAATGAAAAGGCACTTCATCGCGGCGCTCGCAGCGCTGGGTTTCGCGACGACGGTCAGCGCGAGCGAAGGCGGCGTCGCTTGGGACACTTTCCCCAAGGAGCGCATGACCAACATCGCGGCGCTTCAAAACGGCGCGCAACTGTTCGTCAACTACTGCCTGAATTGCCATTCGGCGAGCTACATGCGCTTCAACCGGCTCACCGATCTGGGACTGAGCGAAGCGCAAATCAAACAGAACCTCTTGTTCGCGACCGACAAGGTCGGCGAGACGATGAAGGTCGCTCTGGACCCGAAGCAAGCCAAAGAGTGGTTCGGTGCGGTGCCACCCGACCTCACCGTAATCGCACGTTCGCGCGCCGACATCGCCAAGGGCAGCGGCGCCGACTACCTGTACACCTACCTGCGCAACTACTACCGCGATCCCGAGAAGGCTACCGGTTGGAACAACCTGGTGTTCCCGAACGTGGGGATGCCCCATGTTCTGTGGGAGCTGCAAGGCCCGCGAAGCGCAAAGTTCGTTGACGAGAAAGATGCTCACGATGCGAAGAAGACGGTGCGTCGCTTCGTGGGTTACGAGCCCATTGCTGCTGGAAAACTGTCACCCCGCGAGTACGACGAATCGGTCGCCGACCTGGTGGCGTATCTGCAATGGATGGGAGAACCGGCGCAGGGACAGCGCGTGCGCATTGGTGTGTGGGTCCTGATCTACCTCGGCTTGTTCACCGTGATCGCTTGGCGGCTCAATGCCAGCTACTGGAAAGACGTGAAGTGAGCGGGGCTCACTTGAACGCGGCGTCGGCCTAACGCGGCGATTGCATCGCGGCCGGCACAAGTGCCGATCGCCATTGAATTGAACTCAACAAGGAGCCACCACCATGATGGTGCTTTACTCCGGAACGACCTGCCCCTATTCGCATCGTTGCCGTTTCGTGTTGTTCGAGAAGGGAATGGATTTCGAGATTCGCGATGTCGACCTGTTCGCGAAGCCGGAAGACATCGCCTTGATGAACCCGTACAACGAAGTGCCGATCCTCGTCGAACGCGACTTGATCTTGTACGAGTCGCACATCATCAACGAGTACATCGACGAGCGCTTCCCGCATCCGCAGTTGATGCCCGGCGACCCGGTGGCGCGTGCGCGGGTTCGGCTGTTCCTGCTGAATTTCGAGAAAGAGCTGTTCTCGAACGTGAACGTCCTCGAAGCTCGAGGCATCAAGCCCAGTGACAAGCAACTCGAAAAAGCGCGCGCCCAGATCCGCGACCGCCTCACGCAGCTCGCGCCGATCTTCCTGAAGAACAAGTACATGCTCGGCGATGACTTTTCGATGCTCGACGTCGCCATCGCGCCGCTGCTGTGGCGACTCGACTACTACGGTATCGACATGTCGAAGAATGCCGTGCCGTTGCTCAAGTACGCCGAGCGGATTTTTTCCCGCCCGGCCTACATCGAGGCCCTGACGCCCTCGGAGAAGGTGATGCGCAAGTAGTCTCCGACTGGGTCGCGGTGCCGCATCATGAATAGCCCACCGATCGCGCCGCATGTCGCGGGCGGCTCGACGCGCCCCTACCTGATTCGGGCCTTGCACGACTGGTGCACGGACAACGGATTCACGCCTTATATCGCGGTATTTGTCGATTCGACCGTGCGCGTGCCGATGGAGTACGTGAAGGACGCCGAGATCGTGCTGAATGTCGGATTCGAGGCGACGACCGGGCTGACCATCGGCAATGAAGCGATCGAATTCAAAGCGAGATTCGCAGGCGCGTCACGCGAGATATGGGTTCCGGTGGACCACGTGATCGCGATCTATGCACGCGAGAACGGGCAAGGCATGGCGTTTCCGACACCGGCAAACGCGTCAGGGCCGACCCGGAGTTCGGCTGCCGACTCTGCGCCGGGATCGGCGCTTCGCGGCCCTCGGCTTGCATCGTCCGACTCAAAGGCCATCCACCCGGAAGAGGTTTCATCGCAGGATGTGGACGATTCCACCGAGCCGCCAGGCGGCGGGCGCCCATCCCTCAAGCGGATCAAGTAGAGAGCGGCCCCAGGCGGCGCAAACGTCACCGCCCGCCGAGGGGGCCACAGAACGGCCAAGCCGGATCGAGTCAGGAGAAACGGAACTGGCGCAAAATCGCAGTCTTGTTCGATGCGTTGCCGCTGCTGGGGACGCGCGGCTGGAATCCCCGCCGGCTTAGCTCAGTTGGTAGAGCACCCGCCTTGTAAGCGGAAGGTCGTCCGTTCGATTCGGACAGCCGGCACCATTGCACGCCTGCGGGTTCACCCTGGCTCAGCCAGGTTGAACCTTGATACGTATTGCGATAACCTGCCAGCCCCGGTCCAGCAAGACTTGCTGGAGGCGCGGCTGGAGTTGGCGAAGTTTGGCGGCCACCGAAGGGTTTGCCGCCAACAGTGACCAGCCGAGTTCGTCAACAGGGCCGGGGCGGGTCTGCGCGGCCAGGGTGGCGGGCAGGTGGGGGCGAATGGCGTCGAAGCGGGCCGATGAATCCCGCATCAATTGCTGCAAGCTGATCAGCGCGGTGCTGCTTTTCAGCACGGTGTCGATCGGTAACGCGTTCGGGGTCACCTGGTGTGGTTTCGAATTCACCTGACGGAGTGTAGTGAAATGCAAATCTTGATCACCAACGGCAGCCTCGCCCGCACCCGCGTGCTGCGGCTCAATCGTTGGCAGCTCGCGCTCGCGGTGGCGACATTCGCCATCATGATGACGCTCGTTTCCGGCCTGGTCTACCACTACATCTTCCTCAAGGCGGCACGTGAAGGCTGGCCCGTCGTCAGCCAGATCATGCGGCTGGTGGTGCGCGACGAATTCGCGCAGCGCGATCGGTTTCTTCGCGAGAACCTCGACGCGATCGCTCAGAAGGTCGGGGAAATGCAGGCCAAGCTCGTTCAGCTGGAGGTGATGAGCGAACGAGTCTCTGCAATGGTTGGCGTCAAGAGCGAAGAATTGCGCCCGGTGGTGAAGTCGATGGCTGCGGGCGGGCAGGGCGGCCCGTTCTTGCCGGCGCGTTCGGTCTCGCTCGATCAGCTGCGCGGAATCGTCGATGCGCTGGATGTGCACGCAGACCAACGCACCGATCAGTTCACGATGATCGAATCGCGCCTGTTCGAATCGCGCCTGCAAGCGCTGATGATTCCGAGCAGCAAGCCGGTGGACGTCCCGCTGGGCTCGGGCTTCGGCTTCCGGCCCGACCCGTTTACCGGCGTCGCGGCATTGCATGCGGGGCTCGACTTTCCGGCCGAGGTGGGCACCCCGGTGATGGCGGCCGCCGGCGGCGTGGTGTTGCTGACGGAGCAGCACCCGCAGTATGGCAATGTGATCGAACTCGACCATGGCCAGGGCGTGGTGACCCGCTATGCGCACAACTCGAAGCTGCTTGCCAAGACGGGCGACATCGTCAAGCGAGCGCAGAAGATCGCCGAGATCGGCAACAGCGGCCGATCGACCGGCCCGCACTTGCATTTCGAAGTGCGCCTGGATGGCGTGCCGCAAAACCCCGCCAAATTCCTCGCCAGCCGCGGTGCCACGCCGTTGGCCGTTGCCGCGCTCGCCGACCCGCTGAAGCCGGCGCCGGCGCCTAGTGCACGCAAGGAAGTTCGGACGCCGCCGGCTTCGCCCGCACTTGTGCGTGCGCCAATGCCGGCGAAGCCCGATGCGAACCGCGGCGGGAGCGAAGCGGCACTCCCTCTCACCACACCCGTTGCGACCCCGGAATCCGGCGCTCCCAGCGCGGCCCCCAACGAACCTTGAACCTGTCGGCACGTGGGCTCACCTGGCCGCGTGCCCGAGACCGGCGAGCCGAAGGCAAGTGGTGCCGATGCTAAACTTTCGGGCCTTTGATAACCGGCGGTGACGCTGCATCGGCGCCCCAGGTCTCGCTGCCTCGGGCTTGCCTGAGTATTCGCGCGAGTTAGCGCAATCCACGATTTGGGCTGAAGGATCGCGCGAGGCCTGAGGCGCGAATCGCGCGCTCACATTGGAAATCATCGACCCTGAATGCCGCATGTTGCCCAAGCTCCTCACTTCCATTTTCGGTAGCCGCAACGAGCGCCTGCTCAAACAATACCGACGCACCGTCGAGCAGATCAACGCCCTGGAGGCCGAATTCGAAGCGCTCGACGATGCGGCGCTGAAGGCGAAGACAACACAACTCCGGGAGCGCGCCGCGAAGGGCGAATCCCTCGATGCGCTGCTGGTGCAGGCCTACGCGACGGCGCGCGAAGCCAGCAAGCGCACACTCAAGATGCGGCACTTCGACGTTCAATTGATCGGTGGCATCGCCTTGCACAACGGCAAGATCGCCGAAATGCGCACCGGCGAGGGCAAGACGCTCGCCGCCACGCTGCCGGTGTACCTGAACTCGCTCACCGGCAAGGGTGTACACGTTGTCACGGTCAACGACTACCTGGCGCGGCGCGACGCCGAATGGATGGGCCAGCTGTACGGTTTTCTCGGAATGACGGTCGGTGTGAACCTGCCGCAAATGTCGCGCGAAGAGAAGCAAGCCGCGTACGCCGCCGACGTGACCTACGGCACCAACAACGAATTCGGCTTCGACTACCTGCGCGACAACATGGTGCAAGACACGGCCGACCGCGTTGCGCGTGGTCTTGCCTATGCGATCGTCGACGAGGTCGACTCGATCCTCATCGATGAAGCGCGCACGCCGCTCATCATCAGTGGCCAGGCGGAAGACCACACCGACCTCTACGTGCGCATCAACGCCGTCGTGCCGAAGCTCAAGAAGCAGGTCGGCGAACTCGACTTGCGAACCGGCGAAGGTGTGATCGAGCCCGGCGACTTCACGGTCGACGAAAAGACGCATCAGGTGTTCTTGACCGAGGATGGCCATGAAAACGCCGAGAAGCTGTTGTCCGAAGCCGGCTTGTTGGCCCAGGGCGCGAGCCTGTACGAGCCGGCCAACATCACGTTGATGCACCATGTGTACGCCGCGCTGCGCGCCAAGCACCTGTACAACCGCGATCAGCACTACGTGGTGCAAAACGGCGAGGTCATCATCGTCGACGAGTTCACCGGCCGGCTGATGACCGGCAGGCGCTGGTCGGACGGATTGCACCAAGCCGTGGAAGCGAAGGAGGGCGTGAAGATCCAGAGCGAAAACCAGACGCTCGCGTCGATCACGTTCCAGAACTACTTCCGCATGTACGGCAAGCTCTCTGGCATGACGGGCACCGCCGATACCGAGGCCTACGAATTTCAGGAAATCTACGGGCTGGAAACGGTCGTCATTCCACCGAACAAGCCGACGATCCGCCGCGACGAACTCGACCTGGTCTACAAGACCAGCCGCGAGAAATACGAAGCGGTGATCGAAGACATCCGCGACTGTCACGAGCGCGGCCAGCCGGTGCTGGTGGGAACGACGTCGATCGAAAACTCGGAGCTCGTCTCCGGCCTGCTGCAAAAGGCGAAGTTGCCGCACCAAGTGCTCAACGCCAAGCAGCACGCGAAAGAGGCCGAGATCGTGGCCCAGGCGGGGCGGCCGGGCGTGATCACCATCGCCACCAACATGGCGGGACGCGGGACCGACATCGTGCTGGGCGGGAACGTCGAAAACCAGACCAAGTTTCTGTTGGCGGATGAGGCAGTTTCCGAAGCTGACAAGGAGGCGCGCGCCAAACGGTTGCGCGACGAATGGCAAGGACTGCACGAGGCCGTGAAGGCCGCCGGCGGCCTGCGCATCATCGCCACCGAGCGCCATGAATCGCGCCGCATCGACAACCAGTTGCGCGGCCGCTCCGGGCGCCAGGGCGACCCGGGTTCGTCGCGCTTCTTTTTGTCGCTCGACGATTCGCTGATGCGCATCTTCGCGGGTGACCGCGTGCGCGCCATCATGGACCGGCTGAAGATGCCCGACGGCGAGGCCATCGAGGCGGGCATCGTGACGCGCAGCATCGAAGGCGCGCAGCGCAAGGTCGAGGCGCGCAACTTCGACGTGCGCAAGCAGCTGCTCGAATACGACGACGTTGCCAACGACCAGCGAAAGGTGATCTACCAGCAGCGCAACGACATCCTCGAGGCGAGCAGCCTGACGGCACAGATCGCCAGCCTTCGCGAAGGCACGATGACCGCCATCGTGCGCACCTTTGTTCCCGAGGAAAGTGTCGAGGAACAGTGGGATTTGAAAGGGCTGGAACGCGTTCTGCACGACGAATGGCAGCTCGATGTTCCGATTGCCGCCGAGGTCGAAAGAAGCGACGCCATCAGCGACGATGAGATCGTCGCGAAAGTCGTGTCCGCCGCCAACACAGCGTTCGACGCCAAGATCGAACGCGTGGGCCACGAGCAGTTCACGCCGTTCATGCGCATGATCTTGCTGCAATCGATCGATTCGCACTGGCGCGAACACCTCGCGGCGCTCGACTACCTGCGCCAGGGCATTCACTTGCGCGGCTATGCCCAAAAGAATCCGAAGCAGGAGTACAAGCGCGAGGCGTTTGAGCTGTTTTCGCAGTTGCTCGACGCCGTGAAGATGGATGTGACGCGAATCCTGATGAACCTACGCATCCAGACGCAGGAAGAAGCAGCGCGCGCCGCGGAAGCGATCGAAGAACGCGCCGAGCGCATCTCCAACGTGACTTACACGCATCCCAACGAGGACGGTAGCGTCTCGCAAGAGGCGGACCCGACGACCCAGCTGGCGCAGGTGCCGAAAGTCGGACGCAATGAACCATGCCCGTGCGGCAGCGGTAAGAAATACAAGATGTGCCACGGACGATTGGCCTGAACGGGATCGTGGAGCCGGCTGCGGCGGCGGCTTTTTTGGCGTGGTGTCCAAGCTTCAAAATCACTGGACCATTTGTTGCAGCGTTCACGATCGGGTGGGCTTCCACCCGAACGGCGCGCCGAGGTGGTTCACTGCGCAACGTAGACTTGGTTTCAGTCCGATTGGCTGCCCAGCCACAGGAGAACGCGAGTGAAAGTCCTGGTCACCGGTGCCGCCGGATTCATTGGAATGCACGTCAGCCAGATCCTGCTGGCGCGCGGCGACTCGGTTTACGGCATCGACAATCTCAACGACTACTACGATCCGCAACTCAAGCGCGACAGGCTTGCACGCCTGACGCCGAACAAGTCGTTTGTGTTCGAGAAGCTCGACGTGGCGGATCGGCAGGCGATGCAACGCCTGTTCGCAGCCGAGCGCTTCGAAAGGGTCGTTCACTTGGCAGCGCAGGCGGGTGTGCGCTATTCGCTGGTCAATCCGCATGCCTACATCGACAGCAACATCGTCGGTTTCACGAACATCCTGGAAGGCTGCCGCCACAACCGGGTGCAGCACCTGGCCTACGCGTCGAGTTCCAGCGTCTACGGCGGCAATACGAACATGCCGTTCTCGGAGCATCACAACATCGATCATCCGGTGAGCCTGTACGCGGCGACGAAGAAAGCCAACGAACTGATGGCCCACACCTACAGCCATTTGTTCGGTCTGCCAACGACGGGGTTGCGCTTCTTCACGGTCTACGGACCCTGGGGCCGGCCCGACATGGCGTTGTTCCTGTTCACCAAGGCGATTCTCGAAGGGCGGACCATCGACGTCTTCAACCATGGCGACATGGTTCGCGACTTCACCTACATCGACGACATCGCGCAAGGCGTCGTGCGCGTGCTCGACCGGGTGGCCAGCGCCGATCCGGCGTATGACGCCGCGCGTCCCGACCCCGCTCGAAGCAATGTTGCGTACCGCGTGTTCAACATCGGAAACAGCGACCCGGTGAAGCTGATGAGTTTCATCGAGGCGATCGAACATGCCACCGGCAAAGTGGCGGCGAAGAATTTCCTGCCGCTGCAAGACGGCGACGTGCCGGCCACTTTCGCCGACGTCTCCGAACTCACGCAATGGACCGGCTTCAAGCCCGGCACGCCGATTCGCGAAGGCGTCGGCCGCTTCGTGGCATGGTACCGAGAGTATTTCAAGGTCTGACCCACAAAGGAAGCTTCATCATGACGACGATCGCAGTCATCGGCCTGGGGTACGTCGGCTTGCCGCTTGCCGTGGAATTCGGCAAGAAGTTCAAGACGCTGGGCTTCGACCTGTCCGCTGAAAAAGTGGCGGCGTACCGGCGCCACGTCGACCCCACCGGCGAAGTGAGCAGCGAGGACCTGCGCGCCGCGACGCGGCTCGAATGCAGCACCGACCCGAAAGTCATCGGCCAAGCCGATTTCATCATCGTTGCCGTGCCGACGCCGGTGGACGACGCGCATCAGCCCGACTTCACACCCCTGGTCAAGTCGAGCGAAAGCGTCGGCAGGCATATCAAGCGCGGTGCCATCGTCGTCTACGAATCGACGGTCTACCCGGGTGCGACCGAAGAGGTCTGCATTCCTATCATCGAGGCGCAGTCGGGCCTGAAGTGGAAGAAGGACTTCTTCGTCGGCTACAGCCCGGAGCGCATCAACCCGGGTGACAAGGAGCGCACCGTCACGAAGATCCTGAAGATCATTTCCGGCGACACGCCCGAAACGCTCGCCAAGGTCAAGGAGGTCTACGGCGCCGTGATCACTGCGGGCGTCTATCCGGCAACCAGCATCAAGGTCGCGGAGGCGGCGAAAGTGATCGAAAACACGCAGCGCGACCTGAATATCGCGCTGATGAACGAACTGTCGTTGATCTTCCATCGCATCGGCATCGACACCGAGGAAGTGCTGAAGGCCGCGGGGACGAAGTGGAACTTCCTGCCGTTCCGCCCGGGCCTGGTGGGCGGCCATTGCATCGGTGTCGACCCATACTACCTGACGCACAAGGCCGAGATGCTCGGCTACACGCCGCAAGTCATTCTGGCGGGGCGGCGCATCAACGACGGCATGGGCAAATACGTGGCCGAGCAGACCGTGAAGCAGATGATTTCGGCCGACCTGGCGGTGAAGGGCGCGAACGTCATCGTGCTCGGAATGACGTTCAAGGAAAACTGCCCCGACGTTCGCAACAGCAAAGTGATCGACGTGGTGCGAGAGTTGAAGAGTTTTGGCGTCAGTGTCTTCGTGCACGACCCGGTGGCCGACTCAGGCGAATGCGAGCACGAGTACGGCGTGCGCCTCACCAAGTGGGCGGACCTGCCCAAAGCGAATGCGATCGTCGCGGCGGTGTCGCACAAGGAATACGCGGCGATGGGCGTGCCACGAATCGCCGAGCGCCTGGTGCGTGGCGGGGTGTTCGCCGACGTGAAGAGCTTCTACGCTCCCGAGCAGGTGGAAGAAGCCGGCGCCAAGTTGTGGCGCCTTTGACTCCCGGACTTGGATACTGCGCTTGGCTCAGCTGGTGCGGCCGTAGGTATCTTCGAAGCGAACAATGTCGTCTTCGCCGAGGTAGGTGCCCGACTGCACCTCGATGATTTCGAGCGGCACTTTGCCTGGGTTGGCGAGCCGATGCTTCTGGCCCAGCGGAATGAACGTGCTCTCGTTCTCGCTGAGCAGAATCACGCGCTCCCCCACCGTCACCTCCGCGGTGCCCTTCACGACGACCCAGTGTTCTGCCCGGTGATGGTGCATCTGCAGGCTGAGTGACGCGCCGGGCTTGACCATGATGCGCTTGACCTTGAAGCGCGGGCCTTCGTCGATGCTGTCGTACCAGCCCCAGGGCCGGTGCACCTGGCGCGGCAGCACATGTTCGCTGCGCTTGGCGGCCTGCAATTGTCCGACGATGTGCTTCACGTCTTGGCTGCGGCTGCGATCCGCGACGAGCACGGCGTCGGAGGTTTCCACGACGACGACATTTTCCAAGCCCACGGCGGTGACGAGCCGCGTCGTCGCATGGATGAGCGTCCCGCGACTGTCCTGAAACAGCGCGTCGCCGCGGCTCGCATTGCCGGCGGCGTCTTTTTCGCTCACTTGCCACACGGCATCCCACGCACCGAGATCGGACCAACCGGCCTGGAGCGGCACCATTCGCACCTGAAAGGCCGGCGCGTTGGCGCCGGCCGATGCAACACGTTCCATCACCGCGTAGTCGACCGATTCCGCGGGGATCGCCGCGAATTGGTCCCGGCCGGGACGCACGAAGCTCGCGTCGGTACGGCGGCTGGCCCAGGCCGTGCGAGTTGCGGCAGCGATGTCCGCGCGGAAGTGATCGATCGCCGCCAGCCACACCGACGCGCGCACCACGAACATGCCGCTGTTCCAGAAGTACCCCCCCGAATCGAGATAGCGTTGCGCAGTCGCAGAATCGGGCTTTTCAACGAACTGCTCGACCGGCAGCGCGCCGTTCGGATCGCCTGCGATCGAACTGCAGCGGATGTAGCCGAAGCCGGTTTCGGGCCGGTCGGGAACGACGCCGAGGATCGCGATCGCACCGGTTGCAGCGGTGCGCACGGCGCGCTGCAGCGCGGCCGCAAATGCCGCTTCGTCGGTCACCGTCTGATCGGCCGGGGTGACGATCAGCACCGGGTCGCCACCGTCTTCAATGGCCTGCAATGCCGCCAAGGTCATCGCGGGGGCGGTGTTGCGTCCAGCAGGTTCGAGCAGCAGTGTCGCTGCGGGCAGACCGAGTTCGCGGAACTGGTCGAGCACCAGAAAACGATGATCGTCGTTGCAGACGATGCACGAGGCACCAATGCTCAGATCCGGCCCGCGCAGCCCCGCCACGCGAATGGCTGCCTGCTGAAACAGGCTGCGTTCGCCATGCAGTGCCAGAAATTGCTTCGGATGCTGGGCGCGTGAGAGTGGCCACAGGCGCGTGCCACTGCCACCGGCCATGACGACGGGTCGCACTTCAATGATGGTCAATGGCTCGCTCCTGAATTGACAACTGGGCCGTGCTCACGGTCGCGGGAGAGGACACGCTCCAAGTCGCGCAAGCACACGCTCGGTACCAGGGTGTCGCTTCCTATCCGGTCAGCCCATTCGGATTCAAACGCTGCCAGCGCCAAGAGTCGACGCACATGGCGTCAAGTCCTGCGTAGCGCCTGCCAGCCCAGGGCCTGCCAGTGCCAGCCCAGGGTCAGCGTAGCACGCGTCGATGTCGCCGGGACGGCGCGCAACAATGTCAAAAGGCACACTTCGTCCACTCGCGCGCTCGAACGCGCGCACCAACTCGAGCACGCTGTAACCACGCCCGGTGCCCAGGTTGACCGTGATCGAACCCTTGCCGTCGAGCAGGTAGCGCAGCGCGGCGACGTGGCCTTCGGCGAGGTCGAGCACGTGGATATAGTCGCGCACGCCGGTGCCGTCGGGCGTGTCGTAGTCGTTGCCGAAGACTTGCAGGCGCGCGCGTTTTCCCACGGCGACCTGCGTGACGAAGGGCATCAAGTTGTTGGGCGTGTCGCGCGGGTCTTCGCCGATCAGGCCGCTCTGGTGCGCCCCGACCGGGTTGAAGTAGCGCAACAAGGCGATCGCCCAAGACGAATCGGACTTCTCGAGGTCGCGCAGGATGTTCTCGCCCATCAGCTTGGTCGCGCCGTAGGGATTGGTCGTCGACAGCGCGGCGTCTTCGCGGATCGGCAGTCGTTCGGGTTTGCCGTAGACCGTGGCGCTGGAGCTGAACACCAGCGTCTTGCAGCCGTGGCGCTGCATGGTCTGGCACACGTTGAGCAGGCCACCGAGGTTGTTGGCGTAATAGTCGAGTGGGCGCGCCGTGCTCTCGCCCACGGCCTTGTGCGCGGCGAAATGCACGACCGCGGCGATGCGCCGCCCGGTGAACACCGCGTCGAGCGCCATGGCGTCGCAGACGTCGACCTTCACGAATTCGGGCTGAAACTCGCCGATGCGCTCGAGCCGGGTCAGCACCTCGGGCGAACTGTTGCTGAAGTTGTCCACTCCCAACACGCCAAAGCCGGCCGCTTGCAGCGCCAGCCAGGTGTGCGAGGCGATGTAGCCGGTAGCCCCGGTGAGCAGGATCGTTGGTGTGTTCATCGAATCGTGAACTGCGCGTTGCAGCTCGCTTGGGTGGCGCTGTAGCGGCTCGAGATGCTGCTCGTGCCATCCGTGGGCTTGCGATCCTCCTGCGACGCGTTGCAGCCGAGCTGCCAGCTGCGTGTCGGCGCGTAGCTCGCGCCGAGGGAGATGTTGGTCACGCTGTCGCGGCCGGTCAGCGCACCGCTCACGAGCTCGCGCCGTGCGTAGCGTGTGCCGAGCGTGAGGCGAATCTTCGCGCTCGCCTCGTAACCCACGCTCAGCCCGAAGGTATTCGTCAGCGTGCTGTTGTCGCCCACGGCAGTGCCCGCGTTGTTGGCCAGGGCGTAGAGGGCCGTTTCCGTTCCCGTGTCCCGGCTCAGCGACGTGTTGAACGCCAGCTTGCCCGTGGGCTTCCAGTCCCACGCCAGCGAGCCGGTGGCGCCCTTGGTATTGCGCTGAGTCTGACTGTCGAATGCGGAGCGGCCATAGCTCAGCCGCGCATTGAGGCTGCTCTGGCCGGTGGCGGCCCAGGCCGCGGTGAGATCGAAATCCTTGCGATCGAATTTGTCATTCTTCCCGGTGCTCGGGTCGACGACGTTCGGGTACTCGCCTTGGGTCGCGCGCAGCGCGCCGCCCAGTGACAGCAGTCCGCTCGGACGGTAAGTCAAACCGAGCGAACCGGCGGTTTGCCGTACCTCGGAGCGGTCGTACTCGACGGCCGAGTACTTGATTTCGCTGTGCGACGCCGACGCGTTGAACGACAGCAGCGACACCAGACCGACCTGCACCCGCACGTTCGCTTGACTACTGGTCTCCTGGTTCAGCTTGGTTTGCGGCACTTGTTGCTGGTCGCCCGCGGCGGCGTAGTTCGCCAGGCTGCGGTTGACGGCAACGCCGATCCCGCCCGACACGCGTTCGATTGTCGACAGGTCCCAGCCGGCGTTCAGGCCGTAGCCGGTGTTGTTCAGAATCGTGATGTCTTCATAGCGAGTGGCGCGCACCGAGGCGCTGGCGAACACGCGTTGCCGGCCGATCGGCTGGTCGAAGCCCGCGTTGATGCTGGTGGTCGCGAACTTGTCGGGGATTTCCTGGTTGCCGACCTGATAGACGTTGGAGTTGTGGCCGAGCGACTGGCCGATGCCGAAGTAGTACGGGTTGGCTTCGGCGTGCGCTGTCCGGGCCACCAAACCAAGCACGGCGATCAGCACCCCTGCCGGCCACGGCCTGAGGCGAGACTGCGATTGGAGTCGCTGCATAAAGAGTCCTCCCGAAATGGAGTGTGCCGCCGAATCGCTGAACATCAGTACGCCTTCTTGTCGAAGAACAGAAAGCGAATGCTGCGCGCGATGATCTGCAAGTCCAGCCGCAGCGTCCAGTTGCGCAGGTATTCGAGGTCGTATTCGACACGCGATTGCATCTTTTCGATCGTATCGGTCTCGCCACGGTGCCCGTTCACCTGAGCCCAACCTGTGATGCCCGGCTTCACCTTGTGACGCACCATGTAGGCCTTGATCACCTGACGGTACAACTCGTTGTGCGCCACCGCGTGAGGCCGAGGCCCGACGATGCTCATGCTGCCCTGAAGCACATTGAAGAACTGCGGCAGTTCGTCCAGCGACGTGCGGCGGATGAACGCGCCGAACGGCGTGATGCGCGGGTCGCCGCGGATCGCCTGCGGCACCTCGGCGCCATTGTCCTGGGTGGTCATCGAGCGGAATTTGTAGACCGCGATCTCGTCGCCGTCCAGGCCGTTGCGCCTTTGAACGAAGAACACGGGACCTGGCGAGCTGAGTTTGACGCCCAGTGCGACCAGCAGCATCAGCGGTGAAACGAGCAACAAAATCAGGCTGGCGAGAATCACATCGCTGGCGCGTTTGACGAGCTGGTTCGTTCCGGTGAACGGTGTTTCGCAAATGCCCACCACGGGAACGCCATTCAGGTCTTGCAAGCGCCCCTGGATGATGCTGATGCCGAACACGTCGGGGACGAAATAGAGCGACGCGGTCGTTCCCTGCACGCGCTCGAGCAACTCGACGATGCGCGGCTGCGAGCCCAGCGGCAGCGTGATGTAGACCTCGTGCACGCCGTGACTGGACACATAGGCCGCCACGTCCTTCAGGCTGCCCAAGCGCTTTGCCAGCGCTTCCCGGTGCACCCGGTCGTCGGCCCGGTCGTCGAAGTAGCCGATGAAGTCGATGCCGGTGTCCTTGCTCGCGCCCAACGCCTTGGCCACTTTGACGCCGAGATTGCCCGCGCCGACGACAACCGCCGAGCGCCGCGTCGAGGACGCAGCGGCTTGGTACTGCACGACGGCCTTGCCGGCCTGTGCGGCCAGCCACTGCAGCACCGGAGTGATCGTCAGCCAGGCGATCAGCACCTGCGCTTCGAAATAGTGCAGGCTGCGCGTCGCATAGCCGCACAGCAGCAGAATCGCCGCGAGCGTGACCCAGCTGCTGAGGATGTCCACGACGGTCGCCAATGGGTTGTCGCGAAAGCGGTTCGGGCCGGGGAACGTGAGCGCGAACACCAGCAAACACAGCGTCAGCGCGGGGCGATCGAGGGGCTCGTCGAAAGCCAGCAGCGTCGCCAGAAACGTCAGCACCGTGATGCACGGTTCGAGAAACGCCGCGACGAGCGACGTGACAGATTGCGGAGCCTGGAAAAAGGTCCGGTTGATCGTGCGCTCTTCAAACATCGCCAGCGGTGAACCCCATTCCCCGGTTCTCCGGGCTGCATGACTCAGCGATTCTGACCCAAAACAAGTCCGGCACCGGTTTGCAGCCGGCATCCGATTCGGGGCCACGGCGTGAACCGCTCCCTACAATCCGTGCATGTTTCACGCACTAAGCACCGCTGTCAGCACGGCCATGCTGGAGCGCAGCACGCTGTTCATCAATCACGTGCTCAGCAGCGAACCGATGGCCATGCAGCGCTTGCGCGCTCACCGCGGGCGCTGCATTCGGCTGCGCGCACAAGGCTGGCCGAGCCCGTTGCCTGCCGTGCCTGACGCGGCGTGGCAGATCACTGCCGCAGGCTTGCTCGAGTGGTGTGGGGAGGCCACAGACGTGGAAGCGGCGCTGCAGGTCGACATCGATGCATCGAACCCCGCACAACTGGCGCTGCGCGCGCTGGCCGGGCAGAAGCCGAGCATCGAAGTCGCGGGCGACGCGGCCTTGGCGGCCGACGTGAACTGGCTGATCGACAACTTGCGCTGGGACGTCGAAGGCGACCTCGAAGGCCTGGTCGGTCCGGCGGCGGCGCATCAACTCGCTGAACTCGGTCGCGCGGTCGCCGCGGCGCTGCAAGGCGCGGCGCAATCGTTGGCAAACCTGGGCCGCGGCGGCGGGCGGTCGGCGCCGCCATGAGGCATGTGCTGCGGCTGGTTCGAATCCTGCTGATCGCTCTTCGCTACGGGCTGGACGAACTGGCCTTGGCGGGCTTCCGCCAGCGCTGGGTGCGCCTGCTGGTGCGCGTGATGACGATTGGCCGGCGTCTGGACGCGCCGCGCGGCGAGCGTCTGCGCAAGGGTCTGGTGCGGCTCGGGCCGATCTTCGTCAAGTTCGGCCAGGTGCTGTCGACGCGCCGCGACTTGCTGCCGGAAGACTTCGCCGACGAACTGGCACTGCTGCAGGACCAGGTGCCGCCGTTTCCCGCCGAGACGGCGCGCGCCATCGTCGAACGCGCGTTTCGCAGGCGCATTGACGAGGTGTTCACGAGTTTCGATGTCGAGCCGATTGCCAGCGCGTCGATCGCCCAGGTGCATTTCGCCGTGCTCCAGGACGGACGCGAAGTGGCGGTCAAGGTGTTGCGTCCGGGCATGCTGGAGGTGATCGAAGGCGACCTGACGCTGCTGCGCACTCTGGCGCGCTGGATCGAAAAGTACTCGGAGGACGGGCGCCGCCTGAAGCCGCGCGAAGTGGTGGCCGAGTTCGACAACTACCTGCACGACGAGCTCGATCTCGTGCGCGAAGCGGCCAACGCCTCGCACCTGCGCCGCAACATGCAGGGCCTCAACCTGATCCTCGTGCCTGAAATGGTGTGGGAGCTGTGCACGCGCGACGTGATCGTGATGCAGCGCATGAACGGCATCCCGATCAGCCAGCGGCAGCGCCTGGTGCAGGCGGGTGTGGACATTCCGAAGCTCGCGCGCGACGGCGTGACGATCTTCTTCACCCAGGTGTTTCGCGACGGCTTTTTTCACGCCGACATGCACCCGGGCAACATCCAGGTGTCGGTGGAGCCGGCGACGTTCGGCCGCTACATCGCGCTCGACTTCGGCATCATGGGCACGCTCACCGAGTCCGACAAACGCTATCTCGCGCACAACTTCATCGCCTTCTTCCGCCGCGACTACAAGCGCGTGGCTGAGCTGCACCTGGAAAGCGGCTGGGTCCCGCAGGGCACACGCATCGACGAACTCGAAGGCGCGATCCGCGCCGTCTGCGAGCCGCACTTCGACCGGCCGCTGAAAGACATCTCGCTCGGCCAGGTGCTGCTGCGGCTGTTTCAAACCTCGCGCCGCTTCAACGTCGAAATCCAGCCGCAGCTCGTGCTGCTGCAAAAGACGCTGCTCAACGTCGAAGGGCTGGGGCGCCAGCTCGACCCGGAACTCGACTTGTGGAACACCGCCAAACCGTTCCTCGAGCGCTGGATGGGCGCGCAGGTCGGCTGGCGTGCCCTGCTGACGGGGCTCGAGCACGAGGCGCCACGCTATGCGCAACTGCTGCCCGAACTGCCCCGGCTGCTGCACCAGGCGCTGCGGGTGCGCCGGCCCGAGCAGGAGCAGGAGCGACTGTTCGCCGAGTTGCTGGCCGAACAGCAGCGCACGAACCGACTGTTGCAAGGATTGCTCTACTTCTTCGGCGGGGGCGTTGCGGGCACGCTGCTTGTGCTGGCGCTGATGGGGCGAAGGTTCTTCTGAGGTCGTTAAACTGCGCGCGCTTCTTCAGCCACCACGACTTCAATACGAGGAACTGCGGCCATGCTGATCACCTTCGTCGTTGCCTACATGGCTGTCACGATCGCCATCGGCCTGATTGCCGCGCGCCGTGTCCACAACTCCAAGGATTACCTGATCGCGGGGCGAAGCCTGCCGCTGTACATGAACGTCGCGACGGTGTTCGCCACCTGGTTCGGTGCCGAGACCGTGCTCGCCGTGTCCGCCACGTTTGCCAAGGACGGCCTGCACGGTATTCCCGGCGATCCCTTCGGCGCCTCGGTGTGTCTGGTGCTCGCGGCGCTGCTTTTCGCGCGACTGTTCTACCGCATGAATCTGCTGACGATCGGCGACTTCTACAAACACCGCTACGGCAAGTCGATCGAGGTGTTGACCAGCGTGGCCATCGTCGGCAGCTACCTCGGCTGGACCTCGGCGCAGATGACGGCGCTGGGCCTGGTGATTCACGTGCTGTCGGGCGCGGCGGTGGACTTGAACACCGCGATCCTGCTCGGGGCGGGCATCGTGGTCGTCTACACCATCTTCGGCGGCATGTGGTCGGTGGCGTTCACCGACCTGTTCCAGACGGTGATCATTCTCATCGGCCTCACCCTCGTCGCCGTTGTCGTCGGCGACCTGGCAGGCGGCGCATCCAAGGTCATCGCACAGGCCTCCGCCGAAGGCAGATTCATCATGTTCCCCGCCGACATGGAAGCCGCCGGCTACTGGGCCATGGCGAGCGCGTTCTTCGCCTTCGCCTTCGGCTCGATCCCGCAGCAAGACGTGTTCCAGCGCATGACGAGCGCGAAGAACGAAGCGACCGCGGTGCGTGGAACCATCATTGGCGGTGTCGTCTACTTCTGCTTCGCGTTCGTGCCGATCTTCATCGGCTACGCCGCGCTCGTGGCCGAGCCGTCGCTGAAAGAGCTGTTCGCCTCCGACGACCCGCGCCAGATCCAGCGCATCCTGCCCGATCTGGTGCTCGGCAAGATGCCGATGTGGACGCAGATCATGTTCTTCGGCGCGCTGATGTCGGCGATTCTGTCCACCGCGAGCGGCGCGCTGCTCGCACCCACCGCGTTGTTCACCGAGAACGTGCTGCGTCCCTTCGTGCCGCACATGGGCGACCGCCAGTTCCTGCTGACGCTGCGCATCGTGCTCGTCACCTTCACATGTGCCGCGCTGCTGTTCGCGCTGAACAGCAAGAGCACGATGTACGAGATGGTGCAAAACGCCTACAACGTGACGCTCGTCGGCGCCTTCATCCCGCTGTTGGCGGGAGCGTATTGGAAGCGCGCGACGACCCAAGGAGCGCTCGCCTCCATCGTTTTCGGCGTCGGCACCTGGCTGGGCGCGACACAGCTCGGCGACGCGGCGCCGCTTCCTGCCAATTTGCTGGGGTTTTTCGCAGCGGCGCTGTTCATGCTGATCGGTTCTCTGGCGCCGCAAGTGTTGGGCCACCACGGTCAGAGCATCGAGCACCGACTGCATGCCGCCGCGAAAGGGCACTGACTTCGCGGACAAGTTCAGCGCCCCGCGGCGTCGCCCGAGGGGCCGGGAACGCCAGGGACGATCGGGCATCGACTGGTGAGCGCACCGCGCCGACTTACAATCATCGGCTTTGGATTGCGAGGCGAGGAGCGATGCCGATCTATGCCTACCGTTGTGACGCCTGCGGTCACGCGAAGGACGTCCTACAAAAGGTGTCGGATGCGCTGCTGACCGTCTGCCCGGCATGCGGCGCGCAGGCCTTTCAAAAGCAGCTCACCGCGGCGGGTTTTCAGCTCAAGGGTTCGGGCTGGTACGTGACCGATTTCAAGGGTGACGCCAACAAGAAGCCGGCAGCGGGCGACAAGGCTGCCGCTTCCAAATCGCAAGCGGCGGACGACTCCGCGGCGAAGGACGGTGCAGCGAAGGGTGAAAGCAGCGCGCCCGAAGGCAACGGCACGAAGGCGGAGGCCGCGGCACCGGCGAGCGGCAAGGCCGTGGAGAAAGGCGCGGCGCCCGCTTCTGGCAGCACAGCGGCCGGAGGCGGCTCCGTGCCCGGTTCGTGACGCGACGCGCCTCCTCGGGAATTGCCTTGAAGAAGTACCTCATCGCCGGCCTCCTGGTCTGGTTGCCGATGGCAATCACGATCTGGGTGTTGCAAGCCGCGCTCGGCATGATCGACGGCGTGTTCGGTTGGCTGCTCAGCGCGTCGCAGGCCGTGCTACCGGAAACCGCGCGCTCCACCGTCGAGCTGCTCCGCCATGTGCCCGGGTTGGGGGCGCTGGTGCTGTTGCTCGGGCTGTTGCTCACCGGCGCGTTCGCCGCCAACATCGTCGGCCAGTGGTGGCTGCGCCAGGGTCACCGCCTGCTCATCAAGATTCCGATCGTCAAGTCGATCTACAACTCGGTCAAGCAGGTCTCCGACACGCTGTTTTCCAGCAGCGGCAACGCGTTTCGCGAAGCGGTGCTCGTCGAGTACCCGCGAGCCGGGGCGTGGACGATTGCGTTTGTCACCGGCAAGCCGAGCGGCGAAGCCGCGGCGCACCTCGGCACGGATTTCCTGAGCATCTATGTGCCCACGACGCCGAACCCGACCTCGGGCTTTTTCCTGATGGTGCCGCGCACCGACGTGATCGTGCTGCGCATGAGCGTCGACGAGGCCCTCAAATACGTGATCTCGATGGGCGTCGTCAGCCCGGCCAGCAACGTCGTGAGCTTGCCGCAAGCGTCGCGAAATTGACGCTGATTTGACCGCCGCGCTTCGAAGGCAGGCGGTGGCGTCTGGCCGGCCATGCACCCGGCCACCTTCGAGAGACTTGAACCCAATTTGGAGCGACCGATGAGAACGACTTACTGCGGCCTGGTGAGCGAAGCGCTGCTCGGCCAGACGATCACGCTGATGGGCTGGGCGCACCGCCGGCGCGACCATGGCGGCGTGATCTTCATCGACCTGCGCGACCGCGAAGGCCTGGTGCAGATCGTCTGCGATCCGGACCGCGCCACGATGTTCAAGGTGGCGGAAGATGTTCGCAACGAGTTCTGCCTGCGCATCCAGGGGCGCGTGCGCGCCCGCCCGGCCGGCACCGAAAACACCAACCTGACGAGTGGCAAGGTCGAGGTGCTTTGCCTGGAAATCGAGGTGCTGAACCCGAGCATCACGCCGCCGTTCCAGCTCGACGACGACAACCTGTCGGAGACGACGCGCCTCACGCACCGCGTGCTCGACCTGCGCCGCCCCGCGATGCAGCGCAACCTGATGCTGCGCTACCGCGTCGCGATGGAGGTGCGCAAGTTCCTCGACGCAAACGGCTTCATCGACATCGAAACGCCGATGCTCACGAAGAGCACGCCCGAAGGCGCGCGCGACTACCTGGTGCCGAGCCGCGTGCACCCGGGCGAGTTCTTCGCGCTGCCGCAGTCGCCGCAGTTGTTCAAGCAGCTGCTGATGATCGCGGGCTTCGACCGCTACTACCAGATCGTCAAGTGTTTCCGTGACGAAGACCTGCGCGCCGACCGGCAGCCCGAGTTCACGCAGATCGACATCGAGACCTCGTTCCTCGCCGAGGATGAAATCCGCACGATGTTCGAAGGCATGATCCGCAGCACCTTCGAACACGCGATCGGCGTGAAGCTGCCGCCGTTCCCGGTGATGATTTACGCCGACGCGATGGCGCGCTACGGCTCCGACAAGCCCGATCTGCGCGTCAAGCTCGAACTCACCGAGTTGACCGACGCGATGGCCGATGTCGACTTCAAGGTGTTCTCGGTCCCGGCCAAGACGCCGGGCGGGCGCGTCGCGGCGCTGCGCATTCCCGGTGGCGGCGAGATGAGCCGCGGCGAGATCGACGGCTACACCGAGTTCGTGAAAATCTACGGCGCCAAGGGCTTGGCGTGGATCAAGGTGAACGACGTCGCCAAGGGCCGCGAAGGGCTGCAGTCGCCCGTGGTGAAGAACCTGCACGACGCCGCGCTCGCGCAGATTCTGAAACGCACCGGCGCGCGCGACGGCGACCTGCTGTTCTTCGGCGCCGACAAGGCGAGCATTGTCAACGATGCGCTCGGCGCGCTGCGCGTGAAGGTCGGCCACAGCGATTTCGGCAAGGCGCGCGGCCTCGTGCAAGGCGAGTGGGAGCCGCTGTGGGTGGTGGACTTTCCGATGTTCGAATTCGACGCCGCCGCGCAGCGCTGGAACGCCGTGCACCACCCGTTCACCGCGCCGAAAGACGGCCATGAAGACTGGCTCGAGAGCGACCCGGGGCGCTGCATCGCCAAGGCCTACGACGTGGTGCTCAATGGCATCGAGCTCGGCGGCGGCTCGGTGCGGATCCACCGCGAAGAAGTGCAGAGCAAGGTGTTCCGCGCGCTGCAGATCGGGGCTGATGAGGCGCAGCTCAAATTCGGCTTCCTGCTCGACGCGCTGCGCTACGGCGCGCCGCCGCACGGCGGCATCGCGATCGGGCTGGATCGCTTCGTGATGCTGATGACGGGCGCGGAATCGCTGCGCGACGTGATCGCCTTCCCGAAGACCCAGCGCGCGCAGTGCCTGCTGACGAATGCACCGAGCGGCGTCGACGAGAAACAGTTGCGCGAGCTGCACATCCGCCTGCGCACGGCGCAGCAGGCTTAAGCGAACCGTGTTCGAAACCATGAGCCCGGCCAAACGTGCCGCGCAGCGCCGTCCGCCGAAGATTCCCGAGTCGGTGCTGGTCGTGATCCACAGCACTGAGCTCGACGTGCTGCTGATCGAGCGCGCCGACCACCCGGGCTACTGGCAAAGCGTGACCGGTTCGAAAGACAGCTACAACGAAGAGCTCACCACGACCGCGGTGCGCGAGGTCGCCGAGGAAACCGGCATCGTGATCGGCTCGCCGCGCGTGCCCCAGGCCGCGCTGCGCGACTGGCACCTGAGCAACGTCTACGAGATTTACCCGGTGTGGCGCCATCGTTATGCACCCGGCGTCACGCACAACACCGAGCATGTGTTCGGCTTGCGCGTGCCGCGCGAGGTGGCGGTGAACCTGTCGCCGCGCGAGCATCTGCGCTACGAGTGGCTGCCGTGGCGCGAGGCGGCAGAGCGCTGCTTTTCGGCGTCCAATGCGGAGGCGATCCTGCACTTGCCGCGCTTCGCCGAATGAGCCACGCGCCGTCCACCTTGCAAGGCGGGCATTCGTTGCGCGTGGCCACCTACAACATCCACAAAGGCGTGCGCGGACTGGGGCCCCGCAAGCGCCTGGAGATTCACAACCTGGTGCTGGGCATCGAGGCACTCGACGCCGATATCGTGTTCCTGCAGGAGGTGCGACATTCGCACCGCGCCGATGCGCGGCGCTTCCCCGACACTCACGTCGGCTGGCCGCGACTGCCGCAGGCCGACTACCTGGCACCGGAAGGCTACGCCGTGGCCTACCGCACCAACGCGGTCACGCGCTTCGGCGAGCACGGCAATGCGCTGCTGTCGCGCTGGCCGCTCGGCGACGCCGGGCACCACGATGTGTCGGACCATCGCTTCGAACAGCGCGGCCTGTTGCACGTGCCGGTGCAGTGGCACGGGACCACGCTGCACGCCGTGGTCGCGCACCTCGGCCTGATGCACTCCGGCCGCGTGCGCCAGGTGGAACGCCTGGCGCATTTCGTCGCCGCTGAAGTGCCGCCCGATGCGCCGTTGATCGTCGCCGGCGACTTCAACGACTGGGGCGAAAAACTCGACGCGCCGATGCGCCATTGCGGCCTGGCGCGCGCCGGCATCGAAGGCGGCCATCGCTCGCGGGTGAACACGTTTCCGTCGCGCGTTCCGGTGTTTTCACTGGACCGCATCTACACCCGCGGCCTGCGCTGCGTGTCGACATCGGTGCCGCGCGGAGCGGCCTGGGCGCGCATGTCGGACCACCTGCCGCTGGTCGCGGAGCTCGAGCTGGCCTGATTGGCTGTCGTGGCGCACCCCGCACCACACCTGAAGATGCGTGGCCAAGCGCTGCGCCCCGATCATGGCCTGAAGCTGCTCAAGGGTGGCACAGAGCTGTTTCCGGCGATGGCGGTGGCGATCGACGCGGCGCTGCACGAGGTGCTGCTCGAAACCTACATCATCGACTTCGCCGGTTCCGTGATCGCGGTGGCGCAGGCGCTCGAGCGCGCCGCGGCGCGCGGCGTCAAGGTCTGTGTCGTGATCGACGGTGTCGGCACCGACGAGATCCCGACGCCGTGGCAACAGCGCTGGGCCGCGGCCGGTGTGCGCTGGCGCATCTACAACCCAGCGCACGGCTGGCGGTTGATGCTGCCCCGGCGCTGGCGGCGCCTGCACCGCAAGCTGTGCGTCGTCGACGGCGCCGTGGCGTTTTGCGGTGGCATCAACCTGCTCGACGACCACTTCGACCCGAACCATGGCGAGTTGTCCCGGCCGCGCCTGGACTTCGCGGTGCGCGTCACCGGTCCGCTGGTGGCCGACATGCACGACACGATGACGCGTTTGTGGTGGCGGTTGCAACTCGCGCGAGAAACCAGCAAGGTCGACTTCGAAGGCGCGCTTCGTGCCGCGCGCGAGGCCGCCGCGGCCGGCGTGGACATGGTTGAAAGCAGGAGCGACGCCTCCGAGCTGTCGGAGCTGTCTGACATGCCTGACCTACCCGAGGGCGACTTCACCGAGCGTCGGCCGGGCCCCATGGCCGCGCTCGTGTTGCGCGACAACGTTCGCTTTCGGCGCCGCATCGAAGGCACCTACCGGATCGCCATCGCGCAGGCGCAGAGCGAAATCCTGATCGCCAATGCCTATTTCGTCCCCGGCGTGCAACTTCAGCGCGCGTTGCTGCGGGCGGCGCGGCGTGGTGTTCGCATCACTCTGTTGTTGCAGGGTCGCTATGAGTATTTCATGCAGCACCACGCGAGCCGAGCGGTGTACGGCGTGCTGCTGAAGGCCGGCATCCGCATCTACGAGTACGCGCCGAGCTTCCTGCACGCCAAGGTCGCCGTGATGGACGCGCGCGGCGGTTCGCTCGCCACGGTGGGTTCATCCAACCTCGACCCCCTGAGCCTGTTGCTGGCGCGCGAGGCGAATGTGTTCGTGCGCGACGACGCTTTCGCCGCCGAGTTGCGGGCCCATTTGCTGCAAGCGATCGAGGACGGACACCGTGTCGAGCCTGAGGCGCACATGAACCGGCCGCCCTTGATGCGGCTGCTGAACTGGGTGGCCTATGCACTGATGCGCATCGCCATCTTCGTCATCGGCAAGCGCTACTGACGCACCGGTGCCGAGGCGGCGCGGGGGTGAGCCCCTCCCCCGCGGATGTGGGAGAGGTTTTGCGCAGGGGCCCGGGCACAATGCCTCGAACGCCCGACGCCATGGACCGACACACCGCCGCGATCGACCAACGCATCGTCGCGCACCCCGAACCGGGCGTGTGGATCGGTGCCGTGCGCCGCATCATCGGGCCGATCGCGCAGGTGGTGGAGGGTGAACACGGCGACACGATCGAGAACCATCCGCCGCAGTACCTGGTCGCGATGTGGGCGCCGTTGCGCAGCGAGGAAGCGTTCCTGCGCCGCTGGCCCGATTCGGTATCGGTGGCCCAACACGACCATGACTGCGCGCTGGCCGAACTGCTGTGCAACCTGCCCGAAGGGGCACGTTTGTGGGTCACGCCGCAGGAGATCGACTGGGCTGTGATCGCCGAAATCGCGATGCTCAGCGAAGGCAGCAAGTTCACGCCGGATCATTACCGCGAAATCGAGCGCTTCATCGCCGACGAGCGCGCCGCGGCGCTGGCGACGATCAGCGCGAATTACACCGACCACGAAACCGGCTTCGAAGGCTTCCTCGGAACCTTGCAGTCGCCCTTTGTCTGACTCTCAGCCTCGTCAGCCTCGTCAGCCTCGTCAGCCTCGTCAGCCTCGGCTGCGATGGCGCTGCACCCGATTCCAACCTTGCGAAGGTGTCGGACTACTCGTCCTGTGCCTTGACGAACGAGCGCAACTGCATCGCCATGCGCGCCAGCGACGGCTGGTGGATGTACATCATGTGGCCGGCTTCGAAATAGTTGACGCTGATGTTCGCCGCCTGGGTCTCGCGCAGCCCCAGATGGCTGAGCGTGTAGTCGGCCGCGGCGTGCGGCGTGGCCAGGTCGTAGAAACCGCTCGCCACATACACCCGCATGTGCGGGTTCGCCTGCATCGCGCGGCGCAGGCTGGCGCCGACGTTGGCGTACTTGTTCTCGAAGTCCTTCCACTTCCACTTCTTCCACAGCGGCGCGTGCACCACGTAGGGCGCATCGCTCTCGAACTTCAGCGCCCCGCGCAGCAACCGGTTGATGCCCCCTGCGTAGGCACCCGCGAGGTTGCTCATCGCGGCGTCGGCTTCGGGTTGCTCGCCGGCGTCGTCGCGGTCCAGCCCGACGAAGCGTGAATCGAGGCGCCCGACGGTCTGGCCGCGCTGGCGCAGCAACTCCTTGCAAAAGCGCGCATCGAGCGGGCGCAGGTCGCAGCGCAGCACATAGTCGATGCCGAGGCCCGTGAAACGCGCCACTTGCGAGGCAATGCGCTCGCGCTCGGCGCTCGACAGGCGCGAGCCCTGCATCAGCGCCAGGCTGTACTCGGCGTTGGCGAAGGTTTCCGCGGCGGCGATCACTTCGCGCAGCGCTTTGCGCTGCATGTCAGGCGGTAGCGCTCGGTGGTACCAGGCGGTGGCGGCGTAGCTCGGCAGGAACAGCGCGTAGGGCAGGTCATTCGCGTGATCGAAGCTGAGCGTTTGCATGTCGATCGCCATCGACACCAGCATCACGCCGTTCAGATACACGTCGTGCTTTTCCTGGAGCAGGTGCGACAGACCCGCAGCACGCGTCGTGCCGTAGCTTTCGCCGATCAGGTACTTCGGGCTGCCCCAGCGCTGGTAGCGCGTCAGGTACAGGCGAATGAATTCGCTCACCGAGTCGAGGTCGCGCTGGTATTCGTGGAATTCGGTGGCCTTCTCCTGGCCGAGCATGCGCGAATGGCCGGTGCCCACGGGGTCGATGAAAACCAGGTCGCTGTGCGTGAGCAAGGTGTGCTCGTTGTCGCGCAGTGCATAGGGGGGCGGCGGTGCGAGGCCGGTTTCGTCGGTCGCCACCACCTGCGGCCCGAGCAGGCCGAGGTGCAGCCAGACGCTGCTCGACCCCGGGCCACCGTTGAACGAGAACGTCAGCGCGCGCGATTGCGGCGGCGCGCCCTTGAGCGTGTAGGCGATGAAAAAGAATTCGGCGCGTGCTTTGTCAGGCGTGGTGTCGGCGGCTGTGCTGGGTGTGCTGCCGGGAGCCGTCTCGGCGCCATCCGCCGGCGTGCCCGGGCCGTCGCCGTACAGCCGCAGCAACAGCGTGCCGCAAGTCGCCGTGTATTCGAGGGTGCGGCCAGCAACGACCAGGGTGTGTTCGGTGCTGACGATGTGTTCGCGCGGTTCTTGCGCGGGGGCGGACGCGTTGGGCTTGTCGGCGGTCTCGGGCATGTGCGGTTGTGGTCTTGGGAACTGTCGTCGATGATGCGCAGCAACGCAACCCGCACTCTAACGCCATCGATGCAGCAACGCCCTCGCGATTTTCCCGTGCTGGCCGGCATCGACTTCACGAGCCGCCCACGCCGCGCCAAGCCGATCACCTTGGCGCTCGGGCACAGCGTCGCGGGCGGCGTGGCGCTGGGACGGCTGCAACTGCTGCCCGACTTCGAAGCCTTCGCCGCGTGGTTGCGAACCCCCGGCCCATGGTTGGGAGTGTTCGATTTGCCCCTGGGGCTGCCGCGCGAACTGGTGCAGCACCTGGGTTGGCCCTTGCGCTGGCCCGAACTCATCGCCCACTACGCGGCGCTGCCGCGGGACACGATCCGCGCGACGTTCCAGGCCTTTTGCGACGCGCGACCGAGCGGCGCCAAGTTCGCGCACCGCGCCTGCGATCGTCCGGCGGGCTCATCGCCGTCGATGAAATGGGTGAACCCGCCGGTGGCCTACATGCTTCACGCGGGTGCACCGCTGTTGCTGGATTCGGGCGTGCACCTGCCCGGCTTGCACCAGGGCGATGCGAACCGCGTCGCGCTGGAGGGTTACCCCGGGCTGTTGGCGCGCGAACTGATCGGTGCGCGGTCGTACAAGAGCGACACCAAGGCGCAGCAGAATGAAGCGCGCCGCGAAGCACGGCGGGCGATGGTCAGCGCGCTGGAGCGGGGGCGAACCCGGCTTGGACTGCGCTTGATGTTGACGCGCGCCCAGCGCCTCGCCCTGATCGCCGATGCCAGCGCCGACCAGCTCGACGCCGTGCTCTGCCTGGTGCAAGCCGCCTGGTGCGCCGCGCGGCGCGACTTCGGCCTGCCCGAGCGCGTGGACCCGCTGGAAGGGTGGATCGCGACTGCGATCGCGAGCCACGCTGAATGAGGACGTCAGGTTGGCCCGGTATTGCCTTGTCCTCGCGCAGGCGCACTCACCGCTCGCGTTGCAGCGTCTCCCACCGGCTGATGAAAGCGCGCTGCTCGGGTGTCTCCGGAGAATGGGGCGCCGCGGCGAGTTTCGCCATCACCTGCCACTTCTCGCGGATCAGCGCCAGCGCCCGCTGCGCGCCCAGCCCCTGCTCGACGAGCAGGCAGCCGGCCAGCGTGCCGGTGCGGCCGATGCCGGCGCGGCAGTGCACATAGACGTTGGCGCCACCTTGCAGCGCGGCATCGATCGCTCGCAGTGCGTCGCGCATGCCCTGCACCGACGGTACGCCGAAGTCGGCCACGGCAAAGCGCTCGCTGCGTGCCTGCACGCCGCGCGCGGCGCCGGCTTCACGCAGCGCCACGGCGTAGGCCGGCAGCGCTTCGCCCTCGTGTGTGAGGTCGAAACAGCGGGTGATGCCTGCATCGAGCAAGGCTTGCATGCGCTCGCGCATCTGCTTCGGATCGGCGGCGCCGGGGTATTCGCCCGCGAGCACGCGGCCGCTGACCAGCCAATAGCAGTTCGTGTGCGGCCGCGGCAAAGCGTCGCCACGCGCTTGGATCGAGGACTCATCGAAGCGGATGTTCACGCGACAGCGCCAGATTGAGCTTCAGTGCGCGAGGATCTTCGAGAGGAAGTCCCGCGTGCGCTCGCTCTTCGGGTGGTTGAAGAACTCCTCCGGCGTGTTCTGTTCGACGATCTGGCCCTGGTCCATGAAGATCACGCGGTCGGCGACCGAGCGCGCGAAGCCCATCTCGTGCGTGACGCACAGCATCGTGATGCCCTGGCCGGCGAGCTCGATCATCACGTCGAGCACTTCGTTGATCATCTCCGGATCGAGCGCCGAGGTCGGCTCGTCGAACAGCATGATCTTCGGCGTGAGGCACAGCGCGCGGGCGATCGCCACGCGCTGCTGCTGCCCGCCGGAGAGCTGCAGCGGGTACTTGGCCGCCTGCTCGGCGATGCTGCACGCGCTCCAGCTGCTGCATCGCGCGCTCCTCGGCTTCCTTCTTGGGCATCTTGCCGACCCACATCGGCGCCAGCGTCAGGTTCTCCAGCACGGTCAGGTGCGGGAACAGGTTGAACTGCTGGAACACCATGCCGACATTGCGTGCGCACCGCCTCGATGGCCTTCACGTCGTCGGTCAGCTCGATGCCGTCGACGATCAGCCTGCCCTGCCTGATGCTCTTCGAGCCGGTTGATGCAGCGGATCAGCGTCGACTTGCCCGAGCCGGAAGGCCCGCAGATCACGATCCGCTCGCCGCGCGCGACGTCGAGGTCGATATCGCGCAGCACGTGGAACTGCGCCGTACCACTTGTTGACGTTGTCGAACTCGATGATGGGTTCGCTTCCATGCGGTCATTGCCATGCGCGTTCCGGTATTGAGATGCCGCTCGACCCACTGGCTGTAGCGCGACATCGCGAAGCAGAAGATGAAGTAGATCGCCGGCGACGAAGAGCTAGCCCTCGAGGAAGAACTTGCGCCAGTCGGCGTCGCCCAGCGCGAGCTGCAGCGCGCCGGTGAGGTCGTACAGGCTGACGATGGTGACGAGCGAGGTGTCCTTGAAGGTGCTGATGAAGGTGTTCATGATCGCCGGCACCACCAGCGCGCAGCGCCTGCGGCAGCACGATCATGCGCGTGCGTCTGCCAGTAGCGACAGGCCGAGCGCCTGCGCCGCCTCGACCTGCCCCTTCGGCAGCGCCTGCAGCCCGCCGCGCACGACTTCGGCCAGGTACGCGGCGGCGAACAGCGTGATCCCCGACCTGCACGCGCAGCAGCACGTCGATCGTCATGCCCGGCGGCATGAACAGCGGGAACATGAACGACGCCATGAACAGCACCGAGATGAGCGGCACGCCGCGGATCAACTCGACATAGAGCGACGCAGAGCGTGCGGATCGCCGGCAGGCGCGAGCGGCGTCCGAGCGCGACGAGCGATCGACAGCGGAAAGGCGATCGCCAGGCTCGAGCGTCGACAGCATGCATCGTCAGCGGAAAGCCGCCCCAGCGCGCCGTCTCGACCGGGCGTCAGGCCCGCACACGCCGCCGCGCATCAGCACGAAGAAACAGCGCCAGCACCGCCAGCCACAGCGACGACCAGCCAGCGGCTCCAGAGCGCGCGCGTAGCAGCTCGCGACGAGCAGCGCGATCATCAGTCGCGCGTGGCGACCAGCGGGCGCCACTGCTCTTCGTACGGATAGCGGCCGAACAGGATCAGCCGGTACTTTCTCGGCGATGACGCCCCAGCAGGCGCCGGCATGCCCGAGCGGCGCGGCAGGCGGCGTTGTCCGGGCGCGGCCACCGCGTGCAACACGCGCCCAGTCGAACAGCGGCGGCAGCTAGCGCACGCCAGAATGCGCCAGCGACGATGAGCGTGGCGAGCGTGTTCTTCCAGTCGGCGAAGAGGTTGCGCTTGCAGCCACGGCGAGCGCACCCGTCGTGCGCCAGCGGCGGTGGGCGCGGTGCGAATCGGCCGTGTAGATGTGCCGCGGCGATCATCGCTCCCGGATCGCGGCGCGCGCGGTTGTACCAGTTCATGAGCGGCGGCAGTCAGCAGCGACAGCGTCAGGTAACACGCCATCACGAGCGCGATGCATTCGATCGCGCGGCCGGTCTGGTTGAGCGACGTGG
This sequence comes from uncultured beta proteobacterium, assembly GCA_963791595.1. Taxonomy (GTDB): domain Bacteria; phylum Pseudomonadota; class Gammaproteobacteria; order Burkholderiales; family Burkholderiaceae_C; genus JAEMQF01. The sequence goes on from CAWBTF010000016.1 coordinate 241,990, forward strand.
TCGAGATCGACACCAGGTCCGGGTAGCCGACCGCGACCGCGAGCGACGAGTTCTTGGTGAGGTTCAGGTACTGGTTCGTGATCGGCGGAATGATCACGCGCAGCGCCTGCGGCAGCAGGACCAGCCGCACTTCCTGCGCCGCGCGTGAGCCCGAGCGCCGCGCGCCGCCTCGTGCTGGCCGTAGGCCACGGCCTGGATGCCGGCGCGCACGATTTCGGCGATGTAGGCTGCGGTGTAGAGCGTCAGGCCGATCAGCACGGTCAGGAACTCCGGCGTCACCGCGCCGCCGCCGATCACGTTGATCTCCGTCTTTTCCGGAATGTCGAGGCCGGTCGGCGCGCCGCCGAGCGAGCCAGCCGAGCAGCGCGCGACAGCGATCACGATGGCCAGGCCCGGCGTTACCACCGGCACGACTTGCCCCGTCGCCTCGCGGCGCTGCCGCGCGAATCGCGCCCAGCCCCAAAAGCAGGCGACACCCGCCGAGCAGACCCGATCGACGTGCAACGCATGGCCCGCGCTCCACACCGGGATCGGGAACTGCAGGCCGTTCTTGCTGAAGAAGACGCTGGGGCAACGGTGTCAGCGCCTCGTCGATGCGGCGGCAGGAACTCCGTCAGCACGAAGTACCAGATGAACAGCTGCAGCAGCAGCGGCATGTTGCGGAACAGCTCGACGTAGGCGCGTGCACAAGCTGCGCACGAGGAAGTTGCGCGACAAGCGGCCGATGCCGACCAGCGTGCCGAGGATCGTCGCCAGCACGATGCCGACCAGCGCCACGCGCAGCGTGTTCGACAGTCCGACCAGGAACGCCTTGCCGTAGCTTTCCGCCGAGTCGAACGGAATCACGCTCTCGCCGATCGCGAAGCCGGCGGGCTGCGGCGAGGAAGTCGAACCCGCTCTGGATGCCGCGCACGCGCATGTTCTCCAGCGTGTTGCGACAGCAGGTACCAGCCGCGGCGAAAATCACCGCGACCGCGATGACCTGGTAGAGCAGGCCGCGAAACGCCTTGCTGCGCCAGTGGAGGCGCGTGCCGCGGGCGTCGCGGTCATGGCGTGCAGCATCAAGCTGAATCGGCGCGCCGTTCGGACCTTGGCGCGTCCTTTTTCAGCGCACCGGCGGCGCGTACATGAAGCCGCCCTTGTTCCAGAGGTTGTTCGCGCCGCGCGGCAGCTTCAGCGCCGACTTCGGGCCGACGTTGCGCTCGAAGATCTCGCCGTAGTTGCCGACTGCCTTGATCGCGCGGTAGGCCCAGTCCTTGTCGAGGCCGAGCAGCTTGCCGGTGTCTTCCGAGGTGCCGAGGATGCGCTGCACGACCGGGTCGGTGCTCTCGGCCTTCATCTGGTCGACGTTCGCCTGCGTGATCCCGTACTCCTCGGCTTCGATCAGCGCGAAGACCGACCCACTTGACGATCGTGAACCACTCGTCGTCGCCGCGCCGCACCGACGGGCCCAGCGGCTCCTTGGAGATGAGTTCGGGCAGGATCACGTGGTCTTCCGGATTGCCGGCTTCCTTGTTGCGCATCGAGGCCAGGCCCGAGGCATCGGTCGTGTAGGCCTGGCAACGGCCGGCGAAGAAGGCCTTGTTCGTCGCTTCCTAGCGTCTCGAAGACGACCGGCTTCATCTTCAGGTTGTTCGACTTGGAGTAGTCGGTCAGGTTCTTCTCGGTCGTCGTGCCCGACTGCACGCAGACGGTTGCGCCCTTGAGCTGCTTGGCGCTCGTGATCTTGCGACTTCTTCGGCACCATGAAGCCCTGGCCGTCGTAGTACGTCGTGCCCGGTGAAGTCCAGGCCGAGCGACGCGTCGCGCGTCAGCGTCCACGTGGTGTTGCGCGACAGGACGTCGATTTCGCCCGACTGCAGCGCGGTGAAGCGCTGCGCGGCGTTGAGCGGCACCCACTTGATCTTCCTCGCGTCGCCGAGCATGGCCGCCGCGATCGGCCTTGCAGATGTCCACGTCGAGTCCGCTCCAGTTGCCCTGGCTGTCCGCCGCCGAGAATCCGGGCAGGCTCGGATTGACGCCGCAGACGAATTGGCCGCGTGCCTTGATCGCGTCGAGTGTCTTGCCCGCATGCGCGGGCACGTGAGCGGCGAGCAATCCGGCCGCGCACAGGCCAAGAGGCAATTTGAAGGTGGTGATTCGCATGGTGAGGGCTCCAGTGACGGTTTCGGTGGCAGTTTGCGGCTCGGCGCACGGCAGATTCGGCAGCAATCCAGCGCGGGGAACGCGCGCAGTCTAGGCGTGCGCTCTCGAATGGAGCATGCTCGATTTCCCTCGGAGTGCGCTCGGCTCCGGTCGGGCTTTGTCAGCAAGCCTCGTGCCCGTCGTGGCTGTTCGACAATGCGGCATGTCCTGGCTCGCGCGTTGGTTCAAGCTGGGTGCTGCCGCCCAGTTGCGGGTGCGCCTGCTCGCGCTGTGGAAGCTGCTGAAGCATCCGCGGACGCCGCGCGCGGCGAAATGGGTCGCCTTTGCGGTGATCGCCTACGCGGTGAGTCCCATCGACTTGATTCCGGACTTCATTCCAGTGCTCGGTTTTCTCGACGAATTGCTGCTGTTGCCCCTGGGTGTCGCGCTGGTGGTGCGCCTGACGCCGAGCGCGGTGTGGCAAGACTGCCTGACGCAGGCACAGGCGTCGAGCGAGAAACTGCCGCGTCTGTGGTGGGGGGCGCTGGCGGTGCTGGCGACGTGGTTCATCGTGCTGGGGCTGTTCGCCGCGTGGCTGCTCAATCTGCTGGCCGCGGCATGAGGCGCGCGCGCATCGCGGCGCTGTCCGGGCTGTTGGTCGCATTTGCCGCGGTGGCGCACGCTGGCGATCTGCTCAGTGGCACGGTGACAAGGGTCAGCGACGGCGACACGCTGTGGGTGCGGCCGGACGGTGTGCCCCGTGAGCACGCCAAGCCGCGCGCGGTTCGTCTGCGCGGCATCGACGCCCCGGAAAGTTGCCAGGCCTGGGGCGCGCAGGCCAAGGTGGCGCTCGAGTCGCGCGTTCTCAATCGCCATGTGCGGCTGCGCGGCCACGCCAGCGACGACTACCACCGCACCGTCGTCACCCTCGATTTAATGGGCGAAGACATCGGCGCCTGGATGGTCGCGCAAGGCCATGCCTGGAACACGCATTTCCGCCACGGCGCCGGCGCCTATGCGGCGCAGGAACAGGCGGCGCGGCGCGCCAGGCGCGGCCTGTTCGCGGATGCGCGCGCCATCGAGCCGCGCCAGTTCCGCAAATTGCATGGGCCGTGCCGCTGACGCGGCGCCGCAACCTTACTTGCGCATCAAGGTGCTCTTGCCGAACAGGCTTTCGATCAAGTCCACCGCCAGTTCCGCGGTGCGGTTGCGAACGTCCAGCGCCGGGTTCAACTCCATCACGTCGAGCGAGGCGAGCTGCCCCGTGTCGGCGATCATCTCCATGCACAGCTGCGCTTCGCGGTAAGTGGGGCCGCCGCGCACCGTGGTGCCCACGCCGGGGGCGATGTCGGGGTCGAGAAAGTCGACGTCGAAGCTCAGGTGAAGATGTGTCTGCGCGTCGAGTGTCGCGAGCGCCAGCTCCATCGTGTGGCGCATGCCCATCTCGTCGATGTAGCGCATGTCGAAGACGTCGAGCTCGGCTTCGTGCACGAGGCGCTTTTCGCCGTCGTCGACGCTGCGAATGCCGATCAGCCGCAGCGCCTTGGGGCTGACCGCCGGCACCGCACCGCCGATCTCGATCAACTCCTCGGGGCCCTTGCCGCACAGGCAAGCCACCGGCATGCCATGCAGGTTGCCGCTGGGCGTGAGCACGTGGGTGTTGAAATCGGCGTGCGCGTCGAGCCAGAGCACGCGCAGGCGCCTGTTGGTTTCGCGGCAATGGCGCGCCACGGCGCTGACCGAACCGATCGCCAGGCAGTGATCACCGCCCAGCAAAATCGGCAGCCGGTCGGCGCGCAATTCGGCGTGCACGGCTTCATGCACCGCTTGGTTCCACTGCACCACCTGCGCCAGATGACGATAGCCGTTGACCGGTTCCTGCCAGGGGTTGGCGGGGCCCGGCAGATTGCCGAGGTCGCGAACGTCAAGGCCATGGCGCGTCAGAACCGACACGATGCCAGCCACGCGCAGCGCCTCGGGCCCCATGCTCGCGCCACGCACGCCCGCGCCGATGTCAGTGGGGGCGCCGATCAGGCTGACTCTTGTGCTCAAGTTTTGGCGCTCATATGTCGACCGCGAATTCACCCGTCTGGGTCTGCGGCAAATCGAAGCCGTATTCGCTCTCCAGATGGCTCCAGGCTTCCTCGGCGCTTTCGACGAAGTGGAACAGGCGCAGGTCCTCGGGGCTGATCATGCCGGTCTCGACGAGCAGGTCGAAGTTGATCAGGCTCGTCCAGAAGTCGCGCCCGAACAGCAGGATCGGGCGGCGCCGACACTTGCCGGTTTGAATCAAGGTCATCGTCTCGAACAGCTCGTCGAGCGTGCCGAAGCCCCCGGGAAAACACACCAGCGCGATGCTGCGCATCAGGAAGTGCATCTTGCGCAGCGCGAAATAGTGGAACTGAAAACACAGTTCGGGCGTGATGTACTCGTTGGGCGCCTGCTCGTGCGGCAGCACGATGTTCAGGCCGATGCTCTTGCCGCCCACTTCGAACGCGCCGCGGTTGCCCGCTTCCATGATACCGGGGCCGCCGCCGGTGACCACGTAGATGGGCGTGTCGTGTTCGCGCGAGCGTGTCGTCACGATGCCGGCGAAACGCTGCGCTTCGTCGTAGTAGCGTGACATCACGACCTGGGTCTCGGCGCGGCTCACGGCCCTTGGGTCGCCCGTGGCGCGTGCCGCGGCGAGATCGGCTGCTGCCGCGTCGGGCGGCGTGATGCGCGCGCTGCCGAAAATCACGATGGTGGACTGGATGTCGTGCTCGAGCTGCACCATCTCGGGTTTGAGCAGTTCGAGCTGCATGCGCACCGGGCGCAGCTCTTCGCGCAGCAGAAAATCCTTGTCGGTGAAGGCCAGCCGATACGCGCTTTCCGGCCCGGAGTAGCGTGACGGCGCGCCGGCCTCCTTCGCGTCTTCCTCGGCGCTCGGAAAGTTTCGTGCCGTGAGCTCGTTGCGTTTGTCCATCTTCGCAGCTTACCTCGGCGCCGCGGGCCGGCTGGCGCAGACGCTGCACGCCGGGTTGCGCTGCATGCGAACTTCGGTCCACTCCATGGTTCGTGCGTCGAGCATCTGCAGGCGCCCGGCCAGCGACGTGCCGATGCCTGCGAGCAGCTTCAGCGTCTCGGCCGCCTGCATCGTGCCGACGATGCCCACCAGCGGCGCGAACACGCCCATCGTCGCGCAGCGGGTTTCTTCGAACGTTGCCTCGGGTGGGAAGATGCAGGCATAACAAGGGTTCGCGTCGTTGCGCGTGTCGTACACCGAGATCTGGCCGTCGAAACCGATCGCCGCGCCCGAGACCAGCGGCACGCGCCGCGCCACGCATGCCGCGTTCACGGCGTGCCGGGTGGCGAAGTTGTCGCTGCAGTCGACCACCACGTCGACGCCGCTCAGCAGCTCTCCCAAGCGGCGCGCATCGGCGCGTTCTTGCAGTGCGATGACGCGCACCTCGGGGTTGATGGCGTGGATCGTCTGCGCGGCGCTGTTCGCCTTGGGTTGGCCCACACGTGCCAGGTTGTGCGCGATCTGGCGCTGCAGGTTGGTCACGTCGACCGTGTCATGGTCGACGATCGTGATGCGCCCCACCCCCGCCGTCCCCAGGTACAGCGCCACCGGCGAGCCCAGCCCGCCGGCGCCGATGACGAGCGCATGCGCTTCCAGCAAGCGCTGCTGCCCTTCGATGCCCAGTTCATCGAGCAGGATGTGCCGCGAGTAGCGCAGCAACTGGTCATCGTTCATGCGCTGAGGATAACGAAACTGGCGGCAGACAAACAAACGCCCGCTGGTGCGGGCGGCGTTGTCGGAGGGTCAGCGCAGCGCCTGACGGATCAGTTTGTGCTGGCCTCCGCCTTGCGCTCCACCGCCGTCTTGCTCACCAGTACCGGCTTGCCCTTCAGGCGGTTCAACGCCTGCGCCAGCTGAAAGTCTTCCGCGCTGCCGAATTCCGGCAAGGGCTTCGGGGGGGTCGCGGCGCGTTTGGCGTTGTCGTCCTCGAGCTTCTTGCGCGCTTCCTCGCGCGCCTTTTCGCGTGCCTCGTCTTTCACTTCGGCGCCCTGGCCGCTTTGCAGGTGTTTTTCCAGGTCGGCTTCGCGCACGCGCAGCGACGCGAACAGATTGCCGTCCGGCGTTTCGTCGAGCATCACGTCGGGCACGATGCCCTTGGCCTGGATCGATGCGCCGCTGGGCGTGTAGTAGCGCGCCGTGGTGATCTTCAGCGCCGTCTCGGGCGAGAGCTGGCGCACCGTCTGCACCGAACCCTTGCCGAAGGTCTGCGCGCCCATGATCGTGGCGCGCTTGTGGTCTTGCAGCGCACCGGCGACGATTTCGCTGGCCGACGCCGAACCTTCGTTGACCAGCACGATCAGCGGCACCTTCTTCACCGCGTCAGGCAGTCTGCGCAGCGGGTCGCCGCTGCCGCGGCGCATGTAGAACTCGGGCGAGGCCTTGAACGTGGCCTTCGAATCGGCGATCTGGCCGTTCGTCGAGACCACCACCGCATCGGCCGGCAGGAAAGCCGCCGAAATCGCGACCGAGGCTTCGAGCAGGCCGCCCGGGTCATTGCGCAGGTCGAGCACCAAGCCCTTCAGGTTGGGCTCCTGCTTGTAGATCTCGTCGAGCTTGCGCACGAAGTCATCGACCGTGCGGTCCTGGAACTGGCTCACGCGCAACCAAGCGTAGCCCGGCTCGATGACTTTGGAGCGAACGCTCTGGGTGCGAATTTCCTCACGAATGATCGTCACCGGGAAGGTGCGGCTCTCCGCCCTGCGGAACACGGTGAGCATCACCTTGGTGTTGGGCTCGCCGCGCATGCGCTTGACCGCCTGGTCCATCGTCAAACCCTTGACGACGGTGTCGTCGATCTTGGTGATCAGGTCGCCGCTCTTCAGCCCGGCGCGAAACGCCGGAGAGCCTTCGATGGGCGAGACCACTTTGACCAAGCCGTCTTCCATGCCGATCTCGATGCCCACGCCGACGAACTTGCCGGTCGTGCCTTCGCGAAATTCCTTGAATGTCTTCTTGTCGAAGTACTGCGAGTGCGGGTCGAGGCCCGACACCATGCCACCGATGGCGTCGGTGATCAGCTTCTTTTCGTCGACCGCTTCGACATAGTCGCTCTTGACCATGCCGAACACGGCGGCAAGCTGCTGCAACTCTTCGAGCGGAAGCTGGGCAACCGAGCTGCGCGCGATCGCCTGCAATTGCATCGTGGCCAGCGCACCGGCCACCGCGCCGAGCGCGACCCAGCCTGCCACCTTGAGTTTTCTGCCCATCGAGTCCCCCTTTGGCCTGTGCCCCAAACCTTGCGAACGTATGAAAAACTTCGCGGTCAGTATATTCGCGCGACCCGTTTTCGAGTGCCGCTTCCTCGGGAAAGTTGCACGCGCATCCACCCTTTGGCCGGCGATCCGCTCGCCGCCCCCGCGTCTCGGGGAGATCGCCGCCGCGGCTGCCTCAGCCACTCACGGCAGGGCCGGGCGCGGGAAAGTCACGACATGGTCGACCTGCGCCCGGATGCCGATCCATTCGCCCACCTGATGATCGTGGTGCGACGGCACATGCGCCATCACCTGCTCGCCGCTGGCCAGGCGCAGCGTGTAAAGGAACTCCGAACCGCGAAATGCCTTGCGCTCGATGCGGGCTTTCACCGGTGCCGCGTCGTCGTGCACGATGTCGTCGGCACGCAGCAACACCTCGCAACGCCCGTCGTCGAAGGCCTCGGGCAGGGGGCATTCGAGCATGTCTCTGAGGTCGCCCAAGGGCGTTCGCACGATGCTGCCCCCAGGCGTGGCGACGATTTGCGCCGGCGCGAACACGCCGTGGCCGATGAAATCGGCGACGAAGCGCGTCGCCGGCCGGTGGTACAAGGTGTAGGCGTCGTCCCATTGTTCGAGCACGCCTTTGTGCATCACGCCGATCAGGTCGCCGATCGCAAACGCCTCGAATTGGTCGTGCGTGACAAACAGCGCGGTGATCTGCAGCCCTTTCAGAATGGCGCGCAGTTCCTGGGCCAGGCGCTCGCGCAGGTCGACGTCCAGGCTGGAAAAGGGCTCGTCCAGCAGCAGCAGGCGGGGGCGCGGTGCCAGCGCGCGCGCCAGCGCCACGCGCTGCTGCTGGCCACCGGAGAGTTCATGTGGCGCGCGTTTGCCGGCGTGGCCCAGGCCCACCAGGTCGAGCATTTCCTGGGTCCGCGCGCGCCGTTGCGCCCCGTCGAGGTGGGCGATCCCGAACGCCACGTTCTGCGCGACGTTCAGGTGCGGGAACAGCGCGTAGTCCTGGAAAACCATGCCGATCTGGCGCTCTTCGGGCGGCAGGTGCAGGTCAGAGGCCGCGTCACCCAGTGTCTGGCCATCGATCGCGATGCGCCCGCTGCGCAGCTTCTCCAGCCCCGCCACCGCCCGCAGCAGCGAAGTCTTGCCGCAGCCCGAAGGCCCGATCAAGACGCCGATCTCGCCGCGCTGCAGCCCGAGCGACACCGCATCGACCGCAGCCCGCGCCGCAGCCGCGCCATAACGAACCTCGGCGCGTTCAATTTCGAGAAACATCGGCCTATGATAGGCGTCAATTACAAATCAGAATCGTTCGCATTTGGGGGTGTTGCAACGGCCCAGCACTCGCACAAGCGGTCGATACGCCCCGGGTAGCGCCCGTTCGCCACGCCTGTCTGAACCATGTCCCGCCTGCTGATCATCGGCGCCGTGCTGCTCGCCTTGCCCGTGGTGAGCGTGCTCGGTGCCTGGCTGGGCCTGGACGCCGTGGGCGTCGAGGCGCTGCGCCACCAATGGCAAACCGTGCTGCCGGCGTACGCGCTCAACTCCCTGGTGCTCGCCGTGGCGGTGGGCCTTGGCGTTGCGCTCGTGGGCGGCGCCACAGCGGTGCTCGTCACGCTGTTCGACTTCCCGCTGCGCCGCACCTTCGAATGGGCCTTGCTGCTGCCGCTGGCGATGCCGGCCTACGTGCTCGCCTACGCCACCACCGACGCGCTGCAATTCAGCGGGCCGCTGCAAACCGCGCTGCGCGCCGCCACCGGCGCCCGCGGCGCACTCTGGCCCGACGTTCGCAGCCTGTGGGGCGCGGTTGCGTTGTTCGTTTTCTGCCTCTACCCCTACGTCTACCTGCTGACGCGCGCGGCGCTGGTGGAGCGCGGCGTTCACCTGATGGAAGCGGCGCGCCTGCTCGGCGCCGGAACGTCGCGGCGGGTGCGCGAGGTGGCCTTGCCGCTGGCGCGCCCAGCCATCGCCGCCGGTGTGGCCTTGGCGTTGATGGAAACGCTGGCCGACTACGGCGTGGGCTCGTACTTCGGGCTGCAAACCTTCACGACCGGCATCTACAAGGCCTGGCTCGTGATGAACGATGCCGATGGCGCCGCCCAACTCGCCTCAGTGCTGCTGCTGGTGGTGGCGGCGTTGCTCTGGCTGGAGCGCCGCGCGCGGCGGCGCCTGCGCTTTGCCACTTCCGCCGGTGCGGCCGCGCCGGCGAGCAGCGAAGCTCGCGCACTGCGCCTCACCGGAACCCGCGCCGCGCTCGCCTTCGCCGCTTGCGCGACGCCGGTGCTGTTGGGATTCCTGCTGCCGGTGCTCGTGCTGCTGCGCTTGTTGATCGAGGAGCTGGATTCGGCAGAAGTCCAGGTTCCGCTCGCGCGCTTCGCGCAATGCGCGGCGGTGAGTCTGCAACTCGCGGTGTGCGCCGCGCTGCTCGCGGCGCTGTTCGCTGCAGCGCTGTCGTTCGCGCTGCGCACCCGGCCAAGCCGGACCCTGAACTGGGCTGTGCGCACCGTGTCGCTGGGCTACGCGGTGCCCGGCGCGGTGATCGCGGTCGGCGTGCTGATCCCACTGGCCTGGCTGCAACAGCGCTTCGCTCCCTGGGGCGTGAGCGCGCTCGTGACGGGCACCTTGTTCGGTGTGCTCTACGCGTACCAGGTACGGTTCTCGGCGGTCGCGCTGCAATCGCTCGAAGCCGGTTACACGCGCATCCCGGCGTCGGTGGACGAAACCGCGCGCATGCTCGGTGCCTCGCGCTGGCGCGTTTTCAGACAACTGCACGCGCCGCTGCTGCGCCGCGCCACCTTGGCGGCGTTGCTGCTGGTGTTCGTTGACGTGATGAAAGAGCTGCCCGCGACGCTGCTGCTGCGCCCGTTCAACAGCGACACGCTCGCCGTCGTTGCCTACCAGTTGGCGCGCGACGAACGCCTGGGCGAAGCGGCGCTGCCGTCGCTGGCGATCGTGCTCGTCGGCCTGGTGCCGGTGTTGCTGCTGTCACGAGCCATGCGGCGCTGATTGGCGTACTCGCGATACCATCCAAGCTCAAAGTCGCCAGGGAGTTGAAGCATGGCCGTTTTGGACCCCGACACCATCGAGCGCTACCGCCGCGACGGTTTCATCGTCGTCGAAGGCCTGCTCGACGAGGTGACGCGCCGGCGCATGAAACAAGTGCTCGCCGCGCTGATCGAAGGCGCGCGCAAGGTCACGGAGCACGACGACGTCTACGACCTCGAGCCCGGCCACAGCTGCGCCGAGCCGAGGGTGCGGCGCATCAAGAAGCCGCACCTGGTGGACCCGGTGTTCGCCGAATTCATGCGTTCGCCGAAGCTGCTGGACGTGCTGTCGGCGCTGCTCGGCCCGAGCGGCGTGCGCCTGCACGGCTCGAAGCTCAACCTGAAAGCGCCGCAGTACGGCTCTCCCGTCGAGTGGCACCAGGACTGGGCCTTCTACCCGCACACGAACGACGACCTGCTCGCAGTCGGCGTGCTGCTCGACGACGCGACTCCCGACAACGGCCCGATGCTCGTGCTGCCCGGCAGCCACCGCGGCCCGACCTACGACCACCACGGCCCCGACGGCACCTTCTGCGGCGCGATGGAACCCGAGCGCGACGGCCTCGACTTCTCGCGTGCAGTGCCGTGCATCGCCCCGGCCGGATCGTGTTCGTTCCACCATGTTCGCGCCGTGCACGGCTCGGCGGAAAACCGCTCGGCGCACTCGCGCAACCTGCTGCTGTACGAGTTCGGCGCGGCCGACGCCTTTCCGCTGGCAGGCGTGCCCGACTGGGCCGAATTCAACAGCCGTCTGGTCGTGGGCGAGCCGAGCGTCGTGCCGCGCACCATCGCGTGCCCGATCCGCATGCCGCTGCCGCCGGCGAAGAACCAGGGATCGATCTACGAAAACCAAACCGCGCTGGAGCGGCGCTACTTCGACACCCGAGCCGGTTTGCCACGTGCCCAGCAAACCTGACGGCGTTTGACCTGCAAGGCACACAACAACGACCAGGAGACAAGACGATGAACAAGACCTTTTCCTCCATCTTGCTCGCCGCGAGCGCACTGCTCGCGGCGCCATTGCAGGCGCAAACCGTGCTCACGCTCGGCGGCTCCGACGCGCTGGGCTCGATCCTCGACCGCCAGAACCTGCGCTTCACCGCATGCGTGAACGACAAGGCGGCGAACAAGCTGAAAGTCAATTTCATCCAGGGCGAGCAGCTCGGCAACGACGTCCAGGTGATCGAGCAGATGATGCAAGGCTCGGTGCACATCTACGGCGACGTGCTCGACTGGTACGCGAACTGGGTCAAGGACTACGCGATCCTCGCCTGGGGCTTCACGTTCCGCGACGCCGACCACATGCAGAAGTTCCTCGACAGCGCCACCTACGCCGCGATGGCGGAAAAGCTGCGCAAGGAGCAGGGGCTGCGCATCCTGGCCGCCGCGCCCACGCAGCCGCGCATCCTGTTCTCCAAGAAGCCGGTAGGCAGCCTGAATGACCTGAACGGCATCAAGATGCGAGTTCCCGAGATCAAGACCTACCTCACGCTGTGGGAGACGCTGGGCACGCGCCCGTCGCGCCTGGCCTGGGGCGAGATCTATCTCGGCCTGAAAACCGGCGTCGTCGAGGCGGCGGAGGGGCCCATCTCATCGGCCTACGCCGCCAAGTTCCACGAAGCCGCGACGAACGTGATCCGCACCGACCACCTGATGTCATCGGCGCACATCACCGTCAACGACAAGTCGTACTCTGCGCTGCCGACCGACATGCAAAAGCTGCTCGGCGACTGCGCGCAAGAAGCGGTGCAGAACACGCGCAAGACGGCGCAGATGAAGACCGAAGACGTGGTGCGCAAGATGGCCAGCGAAGGCGCCAAGGTCACGAACATCGACAAGGCGCCGATCCAGCAGCGCGCCAAAGACGGCGTGGTGAAGATGGAAAAGGATGGCGCGTGGGCGCCGGGGCTGTGGGATCAGATCCAGAAGCTTTGAACCTGTTCACGACTTGAAGCCGGTTCAGCGCTGATGCTGGCCCTCTACAAACGCGGGCTCGACCGCATCGGTGCGCTCGAGCAAGGGCTCGGTGTGGCCTTGATCGCACTCATCGTCATCGCCATCACGGTGCAGGTGTTCTCGCGCTACCTGCTCGGGCGCCCGATCGCCTGGGTCGAAGAAACCGCCACCTATGCGTTCATCTGGATGGTGTTCATCGGTGCCAGCCTCGGCCTCAAGCAGGGGCGGCACATCCTGATCGCCACCTTCGGCTCGCGCCTGGCGCCGCGCCCCGCGGCGGCGCTGCGCATGATGGTGTGGGCGTTGGTGCTGCTCACGCTCGCCGTGCTCATCGTGCAAGGCCAGCGCGTGATGGGTGTGGAGGGTCGCTCCAAGACGATCTCGCTGCCGATCGAGTTGCCGCGCAGTTGGTTCTATTCGCTGCCGCTGACCTTGTCGGCGGCGTCGATGGCGCTGACCTCGCTCTACCTGTTGTTGCAAGAGCTGCCGGTGTTGGTTCGAGGCCGCGCGCCAGCGGGCGCCAAGCGATGACGCTCTGGATGCTGTTCGGGCTGTTCGCCCTGCTCGTGATCCTGGAAGTGCCGGTCGCCTTCGCGATGGCGCTGGCGTCGATCGCGACGATCGTGTTCACCCAGCCGGTGCCGCTGTCGATCGTGGTGCAGCGCATGGGAACGGGACTGGACAGCTTCGTGCTCATCGCGATTCCGCTGTTCGTGCTCGCCGGCCACTTGTTGAACCGCGCCGGAATCGCCGATCGCATCTTCGCCTTCGCCGCCGCGCTCGTCGGCCACATTCGCGGCGGGTTGGCCCACGTGAACGTGGTCGCGAGCATGATCTTCGCTGGCATGAGCGGCGTGGCCCAGGCCGACGCCGCGGGGCTGGGCGTCGTCGAAGTCAAGGCGATGCGCAAGGAGGGCTTTGACCCCGCGTTCGCCGCAGCCGTCAGCGCGGCCTCCGCGATCATCGGGCCGATCATCCCGCCCTCCGTCATCATGGTCGTGTACGCCGTGATGGTGCAGGTCTCGGTGGCTGACCTCTTTCTCGCCGGTTTCTTTCCCGGCATCCTGATGGGCGGCGCATTGATGGCGATGATCTATTGGCTGGTGCGCACCGGCCGTGTCACCGCGCCGCCGACCACGCCGATGTCATTCCCGCGCCTAGGCCGCACCTTCGTGCGCGCCTTGCCGGCCTTGGCGGCGCCGATTCTGCTCACCATAGGCTTGCTCGCCGGCGTGGCCACGCCCACCGAACTGGGCGCGCTGACGGTGGTGTACGCTGCGTTGCTCGGTTTCGCGCAGCGCGAACTCACGTTGCACGACCTGCTGGAAGCGTGCCGCGACACCTTCGTGACCTGCGGCGTGCTGGTCTTCATCATCGCCTGCGCCGTGCCGTTCGGCTGGATCGTCGCCACCTCGCAGGCGCCGATGAAGCTCGCCGCGCTGATGCTGTCGATCTCCGACAACAAGTACCTCATCCTGGCGATCATCAACATCGGGCTGCTGGTCGTCGGCTGCTTCATGGAAACGACAGCGATCCTGTTGATCGCAACGCCGACGCTGTTCCCGACCATCGTGGCGCTGGGCATCGACCCGGTGCACTTCGGCATCATCATCGTCGTGAACCTGCTGATCGGCACGCTCACGCCGCCGTTCGGCGTCATTCTGTTCATCATGATGGACATCGCCAAGATCAGCCTGGCGCAGATCTCGCGCGCGATCCTGCCGTTCTACATTCCGCTCGCGTTCACGCTCATCGTGATCACGTATTGGTCCGACTTCGTTCTCGCCGTGCCGCGCTTCTTCGGCCGGGTGGGATAGCGAGCGCACCCGTCGAGCGCCATGTCCCCAGCCCGCCGATCAAGAACAAACTGACCGTGTTCGTCGACCGCCGGCGCTCGGAACGCGCGCGGCGCAAATCGGTCACAAAACGCACCATCTGCTTACAGGCAGGCCCCGCCCGCATCGGGACAATTCGCGTCCACACCGTTCGCCACACCTGCGGGCACGATTTGAAAGGGTATCGAGATGACGTTTTTCGGAGTTCTGTTTTGGATGGGAGTGCTGTGCCTGGCCCCGATCTGCGCCGCCATCGCGTACGACGCTGCCAAGGCCGGTCGGAGTCTGCCCCGCCGGTCGTCGTTGAACGCTGCACAAGGCGCGCAGCCTATTTCCGCCGCCTGAGTCGATCGCCGGCGCGCCCGCGCCGAACTCGATCGGACCAAGTACAAAGGGCTCGCATTGCGAGCCCTTTGTACTTGGCACGAGGGATCTGGTATCACTGGCGAACCTTGGGATGTGTGAGCACGCGTGACGCGCGCTTGCGAAACGCCTGGCCCCCCCGGCGGGAATCGAACCCACATCTAGCGCTTAGGAGGCGCTCGTTCTATCCATTGAACTACGGCGGGTGCGGCGAATTTTCGCACGCGCCTGCGCGGCGCCTTGCTTGCCGATCGTCTGGCTCCGTCCGATTTGCCTGCCTTGCTTCGCTTCGTTTCAGGCCGCGCGCCCAAACCACCACACCGACAACGCCGTCGCCGTGACGAGCAGCAAGGCCCCGAGCAGCGCGAACAGCGCGCTGATTTCGGTCTCCTTGCGTTCGACCACCAGGCGCGTGCTGAGTGACTGGTAGACCTTCTTCAGGTCTTCGGCAGTGCCGGCGTAGAAGTAGTCGGCGCGGGTGCGGTCGGCGATGTTCTTCAGCGTGTCTTCGTCCAGCCGCACGCGCATCGACCAGCCCTCGAAGCCGATCGTCTCGCCTTCTTTCGTGCCGATGCCCACCGTGTAGACGCGCACGCCGCGCTCGGAGGCCATCTTTGCGGCGTCCAGCGGGTCCGGGCCGGTGGTGCGCTGGCCGTCGGTGAGCATGATGATCGCGGCCGATGAATACGAGCCCGGCTCGACCGGGGTGAATTCCTGCTTGGGCTTGTCGCCCGGCATGTTGCGCGCGCCGGTGATCTGCGACAGGTCGATGCCCGCATCGGGAAAGATCGTCGCGAGCGACAGCACGATGCCGCTGCCGGTGGCCGTGCCGCGTTGCAGCTGGAAGCGATCGATCGACGCGTAGACATCGTCGCGGCTCAAGGTGGGTGCCTGCACCACCGCGGCCGTGCCGGCGAACGACACCACCGCCACGCGCACCGAGCGCGGCAGTTCGGCGACGAAAGTCTTGGCCGCTTCCTGCGCGGCGGTGATGCGGTTCGGCTTCACGTCGGTGGCGCGCATGCTGCCCGACACGTCGATCGCGAGCACGATCGTCTTCTGCGCGGTCGGCAGCGTGATCACCGCCGCGGGCCGCGACGCAGCGAACAGCAAGGCGGTGATCGCCAGCAGCATCAGGGCCGGCGGCACGTGGCGCCGCCACGCGGTCGTCTTGGCCATGGCCTCGCGCACGAGGCCCAGGTTGGCGTAGCGCAACACCGTCTTCTTGCGCCGCGCGAGCAGCCAGAAGTAGCCGGCCACAAGCAGCGGTACGGCGAGCATGGCCCAGAGCATCTCGGGCCACAGGAAAGTCATCCACGGTGTGGTCGTCATGGAGCGGCACCTCTGAATGCGGGCGCCGAGCCGGGTGCACCGCCGCCAGCATTGAGGCGGCTTCGCTGGCGGCGCAGGTCGGCAAACCGAAGAATGGCGTCGAGCAGGTTGTCGTCGGTGGCGAGCTCGAGCGTGTCCACGCCGGCGTGCGCTAATGCGCCGCGCAGCGCGGTTTCGCGCGCCTGCGCGAGCTGCGCGAAGCGCTGGCGAAAGCCCGCGTCGTGCGTGTCGACGGTCAGCTGCTCGCCGGTTTCGGCGTCGTTCATGTTCACCATGCCCATGTCGGGCAGGTCCATCTCGAGCGGGTCGTACAAGCGAACCGCGGTCACCTCGTGGCGCTGCGCGAGCTGCGCCAGCGCACGCTCCCAGCCCGGTGCGCTGATGAAGTCGGAAACGATGAAGACCGTGCTGCGCCGCTTCACGATGCGCTGCGCGGCGACCAACAGGTCGCGCAACTGCGTCGCGCCTTCGGCCGACTTTTCCGGGCGCTGCGCCATGCGCTGCATGATGTGCAGCACCTGCGTGCGCCCGCCGCGCACCGGGATCACGGTGTCGACCGCCGTGCCGTAGAGCAGCGCGCCGATGCGGTTGCCGTGACGCGTGAGCAGGCGCGCGAGCACGGCGACGAAGTCGCGCGCGACGCTGCGTTTGGTGGTGCGGTCGGAGCCGAAATCGACACTCGCGCTCAGGTCGACCAGAAACCAGGCGGCGAGTTCGCGGTCTTCCGTGAACTGCCGAACGTAAGGCGTCTGCAAGCGCGCCGTGACGTTCCAGTCGATGTGTCGCACGTCGTCATGGTGCTGGTACTCGCGCAGGTCGGCCAGGTCCAGCCCGGCGCCGCGCCACAGCGTTCGGTAGTCGCCCTGCAGCACACCGTCCAGGCGCCGCAGTACGGTCCACTCCAGGCGCTTGAGCAAGGCGTCGGCGCCACCGGCCGAGACCGAATCGGCGCCGCTCGCCAAGCCGCTGCCGCCTGAAAGTCGCGCGCCAGTGCCACGCAGCGGGTCGTCGAGCCGCCGCTGCGGCGCGGCGGATGCGTCGCCCCAAGGAGCGATGATGTCGCCGCGGCGGCGCTCGACGAACACTGACACCTCGTCCAACCTCAGGTCGGCTGCGCGTGAGGCGCAAGCGGCTTGTCCGGCACCGGAATCTTCTTCTGCACGCGCTCGACGATCTGGTCCGCAGTCAAGCCATCGGCCAGTGCCTCGTAAGACAAGACCAGGCGATGCCGCAGCACATCCGCGACCAGGCCGGTCATGTCTTCGGGCAAGGCGTAGTTGCGCCCGCGCATGAACGCCAGCGCACGCGCGCCTTCGATCAAGCCGATCGTCGCGCGCGGGCTTGCGCCGAAAGTGATGTACTTGGCCAGATCGGGCAGGCCATAGCGGTCGGGGCGGCGCGTCGCGCTCACCAGCTTCACCGCGTATTGCATCAGCGAGGGGTCGACGTAGACCTGCCGGCATTCATGCTGCAATTCGCCGAGCTGGCTCATGCTGGCGACCACGTTCACCGTGGTCGCGGGCCCGGTGACACGCTGCGCGACGACGAGTTCTTCGTCTTCGGTGGGGTAGTCGACCAGCACCTTCATCATGAAGCGGTCGACCTGCGCCTCGGGCAGCGGATACGTGCCTTCGGTTTCGATCGGGTTCTGCGTGGCCATCACCAGGAACGGCTCGGGCACCTTGTGCGTTTCGCCGGCAATCGTGACCTGGCGTTCCTGCATCACTTCGAGCAGAGCGCTTTGCACCTTGGCGGGTGCGCGATTGATCTCGTCGGCCAGCAGCAGGTGCGTGAAGACCGGCCCGAGCGAGGTGCTGAACTCGCCCGTGCGCGGGCTGTAGATGCGTGTGCCCACCAGGTCGGCGGGCACCAGGTCGGGCGTGAACTGGATGCGCTTGAAATTGCCACGCAGCGTCGCGGCGAGCGTTTTCACGGTCAAGGTTTTAGCCAGACCCGGCACGCCCTCCACCAGCAGGTGGCCCTGCGCGAGCAGCGCGACCATCACGCGCTCGAGGAACCGGTCTTGGCCGACGACGATGCGTTTCACTTCATACAGCACGCTCTCCATCAAGGTCGAGGCGGCGGCGCCGGTGGAAGGGTTGTGGTCCATGAATGGCGGGAGGGAGTTGATGGGGCGTGGCGATGTCGCGCGGCTGGCGGTGCCGGCGCGGGTTCAGAACGGCGGCATGCCGGCGGCGTTCGCGGCATTTTCGATCGGCACCGCGAAGCCGATGCCGATGAAGACGCGCTGGCGCGACGGGTTCAGGATCGCGGTGACGACGCCGACCACGGCGCCGTCGAGCGTCACCAGCGGCCCGCCCGAATTGCCGGGGTTGGCGGCGGCGTCGAACTGGATCAGGTTGGTCAGCACGCGGTCACCTTCGGGCGAGCGGAATTCGCGCTTCAGCCCCGACACGACGCCGGAAGACACTGAAGGCCCGATGCCGAACGGGAAGCCGACCGCGATCACATGGTCTCCGGGGCGCAGGTCGCCGGTGGAGCGCATCGTCGCGGCGGGCAGGTCGTCGGGGATGCTCTTGGCCTTCAACACCGCCAGGTCGTGCTCGGCGTAGACGCCGGTGATCGTCGCCTCCGACTCCAGCCCGGTGGCGAAAGTGACCTTGATGCGCTTCGCGCCGGCGACGACGTGCAGATTGGTCAGGATGATGCCGCTGTCGACGATCACGACACCGCTGCCCACGCCACGGTGGTCGTTGTCGTCCGAGCCGTCATTGGCATCGTTGCTTTGGCCCACTACGCGCACCAGCGACGGCAGGATCGCCTCGTAGGCGCGCGCTTCGGCCGCGTTGAGCGGTGTTTCTTCGAGCGAAGCGCGCAGCGCCGCTTCGATCTTTTCCAGCGTCAGCGGCGCCGGGCGGCGTTGCGAGTTCAGTTGCAGCGCGATGCCGATCAGCAGCAGCGCGGCAATCGAAGCCGCCCAGAGCCGCCTCTCGTGGCGCATGGCCATTGCCTTGGTGCGCGCCCAGCGCGACGGTGCGGCCGCCACGGGTGCCGCGGCAGGTTCCGGCAGGGGCATTCGCCGACGCGAGGCGCTGTACAGAGGAGCTTTCTTCATGGCCTGCTTCCTGACGGGGGGATCGAGCCGAAGGCGTGGGAATGACCCCTATGCGGACGGGACGAGGCAGCAGGTGCAACGGTAGCACGGCGGGCGTTTTCTGTCACAGGGCACCCGGGCGCGGCCGCCGCCCGATTGCGGGGGTGCATCATCGCGCCATGTGGATCGACACGCACTGCCATCTCGACGCCGGCGAGTTCGACGCCGACCGCGGCGCCGTGATCGCCCGCGCCGCGCAGGGCGGCGTGACGGAACTCGTGTTGCCCGCCGTGGCGCCGAGCAACTTCCACGCGGTACGCGAACTCGCGCATGCGCATGGCTTCGTCTACGCGTTGGGAATTCATCCCATCCATGCGCAAAGCGCGGGGGCTGCCGCGGTTGCCGCATTGCGCGACGAGCTGCGCGAGCGGCGCGACGACCCGCGCCTCGTGGCGGTAGGCGAAATCGGGCTGGACCATTTCGTTCCCGGCCTCGACCCCACCCTGCAAGAGCGTGTCTACGTCGAGCAACTCGAACTCGCACGCGAATTCGAGCTGCCGGTGATCCTGCACGTGCGCCGCTCGGCCGATGCGCTGCTCAAGCAGCTGCGGCGGATTCGCGTGGCCGGCGGCATCGCTCACGCCTTCAACGGCAGCGAGCAGCAGGCGCTCGCGTTCGTCGAGCTCGGCTTCAAGCTCGGTTTCGGCGGCGCGCTGACGTTCGAGCGCGCCTTGCAGATCCGGCGCCTGGCGGCGCATCTGCCGCTGCACGCCATCGTGCTCGAAACCGACGCGCCGGACATCCCTCCGCAATGGCTGTACCGCAGCGCGGCGCAACGCGCTGCGGGCGAGGTGGCGCGCAACGAACCCGGTGAATTGCCGCGCATCGCCGCGCAACTCGCCGCGCTGCGTGGTCTGTCGCAGGCGGAGCTTGCGCAGGCGACGCACGCGAATTCCGTCGCCGCGCTGCCGCGCCTGGCTCGGGTGGCGCATGGAACAGCCGGCGGATGGGTGCATGAGCGAGGGCGACGGACGCGAGGGCGTGGCACGGCGCGGGGCGGCGCCAGACGGTCGCACGCGGGGTCGCGCGGAGGGTCGCACGCCGGGTCGCAACACGGGCTCAAAGGCGGCCACATGAATCGCCATTGCTGGTAGGCCTGCCGCCCGTCATCGGCCGAGCGACTCGCCTCGTCGTGCTCGGCAGCTTTCCCGGCGCGGCATCGTTGCAGGCCCAGCAGTACTACGCCCACCCGCGCAACCACTTCTGGCCGATTCTGTCTGCTCTGTGGCAGGTCGACCTGCTCGGGTGCTCGTATCCCAAACGTCTGGCCGAGCTGCGCCGTCGCGGCCTGGGCCTGTGGGACATCTACGCCAGCTGCCGGCGCCAGGGCAGCCTGGACAGCGCGATCGAGCAGCCGCAACTGAACGACCTGACGACGCTGCGCCGGCGCGCTCCGCGTCTCAGCGGCGTCGCCCACAACGGCGCCGAATCGGCCCGGGCGCACGCGATCACGCTCGCGCTGGGTGTGGAGGTGACCCGGCTGCCGTCGACCAGCCCGGCCAACGCCAGCTGGAGCTTCGAGCGCAAGCTCAGTGCCTGGCGCGCCGTGTTCGAGGCGCATGACGTGCTGTGAATCCGTTCAATCCATGAGCCGAAAAACCCCCGCAAGCACCATGCCGCCCGCGACGATTTCCGAATCCGACGGCGTGCGCTACCTGCACCTGGGAACGCCTTGGGTGCAGGGGGCGATGCGGATGTCCAAACCGCTCGCGATCGAACTCGAATACGTGCAGCGCATGATGGTGTGGCTGCTGCTGCGCGAAGGCTCGGCACTCGGCAAGGGCCACGCCGTGCAACTGGGCCTGGGCGCGGGCGCGATCACGCGCTTTTGCCACAGCAAGTTGCGCCTGCAAACAACCGCGGTCGAACTCAATGCGTCGGTCATCAGCGCGGGCCATGCCTACTTTCACTTGCCGCACGACTCGCCGCGCCTGAGCGTGCTGCAACAAGACGCCGCAGCCTTCGTCGCCGAGCCGCAGCGCATCGAGTCGGTGCAGGTTTTGTGTGTCGATTTGTACGATCACGAGGCTGCGGCGCCGGTGCTCGACAGCGAGGATTTCTACGCCGATTGCCGGCGCCTGCTCAGCGACGACGGCGTGATGAGCGTGAACCTGTTCGGCCGCCAGAGCAGTTTTGCACGCAGCGTGCAGCGCATCGTGGCGGCCTTCGGGGCGGAACAAGTGCGCACGATGCAGCCCACGCGCGAGGGCAATTCGATCGTGATGGCTTTGAAAAGCACCCCTTTTCCCACCCAGTCCTTGCTTGCCGCGCGTGCGCAAAACATTGAAACTCGATTTCATCTGCCCGCGCGCAAGTGGCTTCGTATGATCAGGCCGCTGCCGCCGGAGGTGCTTCTTCCTCCCGAGCCCGAGCCTGCCGCGATATGACCCCCGTCGAGATCCCAGTTCGCCCCGCCGCCGCGCATGCCGGCGCACTGGACTGGCGCGTGTTGCTCAAGTGGTTGCGCGACGACGGTGTGATCAGCGTCGAAGACGCCGACCGCACCGAGAAACGCTTCGCCGCGGGCAACAGTTCGCAGCACCCTCTGGTGCGCCTGGGTGGTGCCGGGCTCGTGCGCAAGGCCAACAGCAAGGCGCTCGACGTGGAGCGGCTCACCGAATGGCTGGCCGCTCGCTGCAAGATTGCGTACCTGCGCATCGACCCGCTGAAGGTGGATGTGGGCCGTGTCACCGACGTGATGTCGGTCACTTATGCCGAGCGCCGCCGCGCGCTGCCCATTCAGTACGGCCTGACCGACGTGACGATCGCAACCTGCGAGCCGTTCGACATCACCTGGGTCAGCGAGATCGAATCGCACACGCGCAAGACCGTCAAGCTGGTGCTCGCGAGCCCCGGCGAGATCGCGCGCTACACGACCGAGTTCTACACGCTGTCCAAATCGGTTCGTGCGGCCGCCAAAACCGGCGACACGAACCCGATGGCGAGCTTCGAGCAGCTCGTCGAACTGGGCAAGAGCAACAAGCAGCTCGACGCGAACGACCAGGGCGTGGTGCAGGTCGTCGACTGGCTCTGGCAGTACGCCTTCGACCAGCGCGCGTCGGACATCCACCTCGAGCCACGGCGAGACCTGAGCCTGATCCGCTTTCGCATCGACGGCGTGATGCACACCGTCTACCAGCTCCCGCCGGGCGTGATGAACGCGATGATCGCGCGCGTCAAGGTGCTGGGCCGCATGGACGTGGTGGAGCGCCGCCGCCCGCTCGACGGGCGCATCAAGACCCGCAACCCCGACGGCGACGAAGTGGAAATGAGACTTTCCACTTTGCCCACCGCGTTCGGCGAAAAGATGGTGATGCGCATCTTCGACCCCGACACTGCCGTCAAGGAGCTCGACGCGCTCGGCTTCGGCAGCCACGACAGCAAACGCTGGGAGGCGCTCGTCACCAGGCCGCACGGCATCATCCTGGTCACCGGGCCCACCGGGTCGGGCAAGACGACGACGCTCTATTCGACGCTGCGCCGCCTGGCGACAGACGAAGTGAACGTCTGCACGATCGAAGACCCGATCGAAATGATCCAGCCCGCGTTCAACCAGACGCAGGTGCAGTCGGCGATCGACCTCAATTTCGCCGAAGGCCTGCGCGCGCTGATGCGGCAAGACCCGGACATCATCATGGTCGGCGAAATCCGCGATCTGGAAACGGCCGAGATGGCGATCCAGGCCGCGCTCACCGGCCACCTCGTGTTCAGCACCTTGCACACGAACGACTCGCCGTCGGCGATCACGCGCCTCATCGACCTGGGCGTGCCGCCCTATCTGATCGGCGCCTCGGTGATCGGCGTGCTCGCGCAGCGCCTGGTGCGCACGCTGTGCGAGCACTGCAAGAAACCCGACGAGTCGGTGACGCGCGAAACCCTGCTCGAAGTCATCAAGCCCTGGCGCCTGAACGGCGGCATGCGGCCGTACAAGCCAGTGGGCTGCCTGGACTGCCGCATGACGGGTTTTCGCGGCCGGGCGGGCCTGTACGAACTGCTCAACGTGAGCCACGCCGCGCACGCCTGCATCCACCCGGTGCCCGACACCGAAAAGCTGCGCGCCCAGGCGCTGCTCGACGGGTTGAGGCCGCTGCGCCTGGCCGGTGCGATGAAAGTCGCCGAGGGCGTGACGACGATCGACGAAGTGCTGCGCTGCACGCCGCACTGGGGTTAGCCCGGAGTCTCTCCCCGGACCGCTGCGCGGCCGCGGCGCGCGCGCGATAGCACGCGTTCGCCCTTCGCCCAGCCGCGGGTTGTCCCCAGTGCGCTACGTGTAAACCACACGTGAGCCGGCGCTCACCGTGCCTAGAATCGGGCGCGACACGGCAGGCGTGCGAGGAGGCAGAACAGTGAGTATCAAGAGCCAGAAGGACTTCTGGGCCGGGCTGATGTTTCTGGTGGTTGGCGTGGGTTTCGCCATCGGCGCGACCAACTATTCGATGGGCACGTCGGCGCGCCCCGGCGCAGGCTACTTCCCGCTCGGCTTGGGTGTGCTGACGGCGCTGCTCGGCGCCATGATCCTGTTCGAATCGCTGACCATCGAAACCGAGGACGGCGAGCCGATCGGCCACATCGCGTGGCGGCCGTTGATCGTGATCGTCTTGACGATCAACGTGTTTGGCCTGTTGTTGCCGCGCCTGGGGATGATCGTGTCGATTCCGATTCTGATCGTGATGACGAGCTTGGCGAGCGACGAATTCCGTTGGCGCGGCGTGCTCATCAGCGCTGTGGTGTTGACGGCGTTCGCGTGGCTGATCTTCATCGCCGGCCTGAAGCTGACGATTCCGCTGTGGCCCAAGTTCCTCGTTAGCTGACCCCTCGGACAACCGCAAAATTTCAGGGGACAGCCATGGACCTGCTCAACAACCTCGCACTCGGTTTCAGCGTCGCGTTCACGCTGCAAAACCTGCTCTACGCCTTTTTCGGCGCGCTGCTCGGCACGCTGATCGGCGTGCTGCCGGGCCTGGGCCCGGTGGCGACGATCGCGATGCTGCTGCCGTCGATCTACGCACTCGACGCGACGCCGGCGCTGATCATGCTCGCCGGCATCTACTACGGCGCGCAGTACGGTGGCTCGACCACCGCGATCCTGATCAACGTTCCCGGCGAATCCAGCTCCGTCGTGACCGCGATCGACGGCTACCAGATGGCGCGCCAGGGCCGCGCCGGCGCGGCGCTTGCCGCAGCAGGTCTCGGCTCGTTCTTCGCCGGCAGCGTGGGCACGCTCATCATTGCCGCGTTCGCGCCGCCGCTGACTGAACTCGCGTTCAAGTTCGGCCCGGCGGAATATTTTTCGCTGATGGTGCTGGGGCTGATCGGCGCCGTCGTGCTCGCGTCGGGTTCGCTGCTGAAAGCGATCGCGATGATCCTGCTCGGCCTGCTGCTCGCGCAGATCAACACCGACGTGATCTCAGGCACCGCGCGCTACAGCTTCGACATTCCGGAGCTCACCGACGGCATCGGCTTCGTCACGATCGCGATGGGCGTGTTCGGCTTCGGCGAAATCATCGCCAACCTGGGCCAGCCCGCCGAGCACCGCGAGGTGTTCACGAAAGACGTAAAAGGCCTGTGGCCCACCAAACAAGACTTCTCCGACGCCTGGCCTTCCGTGCTGCGCGGCACGGCGCTCGGCTCGATTCTGGGCGTTCTGCCCGGCGGCGGCGCGCTGCTGGCCGCGTTTGCCACCTACACGATGGAGAAGAAGCTTGCCGGTGCGAACAGCAAGTTCGGCAGGGGCGACATCCGCGGCGTCGCCGGTCCCGAGAGCGCCAACAACGCCGGCGCGCAGACCTCGTTCATCCCGATGCTGACGCTGGGCATTCCGCCGAATCCGGTGATGGCGCTGATGGTGGGTGCGATGACGATCAAGGGCATCCAGCCGGGACCACAGGTGATGACGAGCAACCCGCAGTTGTTCTGGGGCCTGATCGCGTCGATGTGGGTCGGCAACCTGATGCTGATCATCCTGAACCTGCCGCTGATCGGCATCTGGATCAAGTTGCTCACGGTGCCGTACCGCTTCCTGTTCCCCGCGATCACCCTGTTCTGCTGCATCGGCGTGTACACGCTGAACAACAACACCTTCGACGTGTTCCTCACGGCGCTGTTCGCGGTGATCGGCTACTTGTTCTACAAGCTCGGCTGCGAGTCGGCGCCACTGCTGCTCGGCTTCATCCTGGGGCCGATGATGGAGGAGAACTTGCGACGAGCCTTGCTGCTCTCGCGAGGCGACTGGACGACCTTCGTGACGCGCCCGTTGTCGTCGGGCCTGCTGATCGCCGCCGCACTGATGCTCGTGATCGTGATGTTGCCGGCGATCAAGAGCAAGCGCGAGCAGGCGTTCAAAGATCCGGTGCTGTAGAGGCCCAGGTCAGCGGCGCTGGCCGGCACGGGCAGCCGATCGCTCTCACTGTCCGATCTGAGCCCATGTTCAACGCCCATCCGCAACGCGAGGCGCTGCACAACGAGGTGCACGCGCGGCCCTACGAGCGGCTGGCCGCGCCGCTGACGCTGTCGCACCTGGCGACGCTGACACCGGACGCCGCCGCGGCGCGCGCGCACCTGCACCGCCTGCTTGAGGCGCGCCACCTGCCGCTGCCTGCGGCAGGCGCCAGCCACCTGAGCGCCGATCTCGGTGGCGTGCGCCTGCGCTGGGAGCTGCACACCGAATTCCAGACCTACACCTTCTGGCGCACGCCGGTGCCGGGCGAGGCCGATCTCGACGACACGGCGCTCGCCCATGTCGACAGCGAGTGGTTGGCGCAGATGCCCGGGCCCTGGCTCGTCGGCCTGCACATGCTGCTCCTGGACGGCACGGTCGTGGGGCAGGACGCGGCCGAGCAGCTGGCGCGCAAGCTGCTCGACGAATCCGCGCTCGTGGGTGCCACGGTGAGCGAAGGCCAGGGCCTGGTCTACACCGACTTTCGCCTGCACGCCGACGGCTTTGCCCGGCAATTGCTCAGCGTGCAAGGCATGAACCCGCGGCGCCTGGGGCGCACCGTGCAGCGCCTGCTCGAGATCGAGACCTATCGCATGATGGCGCTGCTCGGCCTGCCCGTGGCGCGCCAGGTCGCGGCCACGTTGCAGCACGCCGAGCGCGACCTGGCCCAGGTGGCGGAGGAAATTCGCAGCGCGAAGCAGGAGAGCGAACCCGAACTGCTGCGCCAGTTGACCCAACTCGCCGGTGAGGTGGAAGGTCTTTACGCCGCGACGCACGCGCGCTTTTCGGCGAGCTCGGCCTACTTCGAGCTCGTGCAGCGGCGCATCGAAGAACTGCACGAGGTGCGCCACGCCGGGTTGCAGACGCTGGGCGAATTCATGGAGCGGCGCATCGGCCCGGCGATGCAGACCTGCGCCTGGGCGGCGCGGCGCCAGCAGGGCCTGAGCGAGCGCATCGCGCGCATCAGCAGCCTGCTGCGCACCCGGGTCGAGATCGAGCAGCAGCAAAGCAGCCAGGCGCTGCTCGACGCGATGAACCGGCGCCAGCGCGCGCAGATGTTGTTGCAGTCCGCCGTCGAAGGCCTGTCGGTCGCGGCCGTCACCTACTACGGGGCGGGCCTGGTCGGCTACGTCGCCAAGGGCGCCAAGGCCTCGGGCCTGGCTGTTTCGCCGGATCTGGCCACGGCACTGAGCATTCCCTTCATCGCGCTGGCCGTGTGGCTCGGTTTGCGGCGCCTGCGCCGGCGCGTGCAGTCTGCAGCTCAGTGAGTTGGGCCTCGGGCCGGATTGCGCGGCGTGCCGACGCCGGTCGCGGCTCAGGCCTGGATCGAATACCCGCCGTCCACCGGAATCGCCGTTCCGCTGACGAAGTCCGACGCGCCGCTCGCCAGGAACACCGCCGTTCCCTCGAAGTCTTTCGGCCGACCCCAGCGTCCGGCCGGCGTGCGCGCGAGAACACGCTCATTCAGCCCTTCCACTTCCACGCGCGCGCGCTGCGTCAGCTCGGTGTCGATCCAGCCCGGCAGGATCGCATTCGCCTGAATGTTGTCCACGGCCCAGCTGCTCGCGATCGCCTTCGTGAATTGCACGATGCCTCCCTTGCTCGCGCTGTAGGCCGGCGCGAACGGGGCGCCGAAGATCGACGTCATCGAGCCGATGTTGATCACCTTGCCGCCGGCCGGCGCGTCCTTGAGGCGTTTCAGGTGCGGATAGGCCGCGCGCGAACACAGGAACGCGCTCGTCAGGTTCGTCTCCAGCACATTGCGCCACTCGTCCAGCGTCGCCCGGTCGGCGGGTTTGCGGATGTTGATGCCGGCGTTGTTGACCAGGATGTCCAGGCGTGCGCAGCGCTTGACCGCGGCCTCCACCATCGCCTGCACCGACGCTTCGTTGCTCACGTCGACTTCCAGCGCGAACGCGTCGCTGCCCAGCGCCTGGAGTTGTTCGACTGCCGCTGCCGACTTGCGCGCATCGCGCGCCGCCACGACCACCCGCGCTCCGGCGCGCGCCAGGCCGATGCGCCATGCCCAGCCCAATGCCGCCGTTGCCTCCGGTGACGAGCGCCACCCTGCCTTTCAGATCGAACATGAGCCAGTCTCCTTGCGTGTGACGCGCGATTGTGCCGGGCATCAACGGTCATCCCCGCGAAAGTGTGATCCGGGCGAGAGTGTCATCCCGGCGCAAGCCGGGATCCACTGCGCCCGGCACGCGGTGGATCCCGGCTTGCGCCGGGATGACGTCGCCAGGGGCCACCGCCTTCATAGAATCGGCCCCGATGCCACAGCCGGAGGCCCGCCCACCCGACCCCTCGGCGCAAGCGCTCTGGCCCGGCCTGCTGCTTGCCGGCGCCGGCGCCATCGCCTTCTCCGGCAAGGCCATCATCGTCAAGCTCGCGTACCGCCACGGTGTCGATGCGATCACGTTGATCACTTACCGCATGCTGTTCGCGCTGCCGCTGTTCGCGCTGCTCGCCTGGTGGGCCGGGCGCGGCAAGGCGGCTTTGACGCAGCGCGACTGGATCGTCGTGCTGGGCCTCGGTTTCAGCGGCTACTACCTGGCGAGCACGCTCGATTTCATTGGCCTGCAATTCATCAGCGCGGGCTTGGAGCGGCTCATCCTCTACCTCAGCCCGACGCTGGTGCTGGCCCTCGGTCTGCTGCTGTTCAAGCGGCGTGTGAGCGTGCGCCAGGTGCTCGCGCTCGGCGTCAGCTACAGCGGCGTGCTGCTGGTGTTCGGCCATGAGGTGTCGCTGCAAGGCGCGCATGTCGCGCTCGGCGCGGCGTTCGTGTTTGCCAGCACGCTGAGCTATGCGCTCTACCTCGTCTACAGCGGCGAGGAAGTGAAACGCCTGGGTGCATTGCGGCTAACCGGGTTGGCATCGACGGTGGCGTGCCTGCTGTGCATCGTGCAGTTCGGGGTGCTGCGCCCGCTTGGTGCGTTGGAGGTGGCGCCGGAGGTGTTGTGGCTGTCGCTGCTGAACGCGACACTCTGCACCGTGGCGCCGGTGCTGATGGTGATGATGGCGATCGAACGCATCGGCGCGGTGCTCTCCACGCAGGTCGGCATGGTGGGGCCGCTGTCGACGATTGCGATGGGCGCACTCATCCTCGGCGAGCCCTTCACCGCATGGGTGGCGGCGGGCACGGTGCTCGTGTTGCTCGGCATCTGGCTGCTCGCGCGGCGGGTGCGATGATCGGGGCCTGAACTTTCCAATGGAGCGGATGACATGGACTTGGGTCTCACAGGCAAATGGGCCTTGGTGTGCGCGGCGAGCAAGGGCCTGGGCAAGGGCTGCGCGATGGCGCTGGTGAACGAAGGCGTGAACGTCGTCATCACGGCGCGCGGCGATGAAGCGCTGCAAGCCACCGCGGCCGAGCTGCGCGCGCTCAAGCGCGGCGAAGTGCGCACGGTCAGCGGCGACATCACCACGGCGCAGGGCCGCGCGCAGGCGCTCGCCGCGTGCCCGCAGGTCGACATCCTGATCAACAACGCCGGCGGCCCGCCGCCGGGAGACTTTCGCGAGTGGGACCGCGACGCCTGGATCAAGGCGCTCGATGCGAACATGCTCACGCCCATCGAACTCATCAAGGCCACGGTGGACAAGATGGCCGAGCGCAAATTTGGCCGCGTGATCAACATCACCTCGGGCGCGGTGAAGGCGCCGATCGACATCCTCGGCCTGTCCAACGGCGCGCGCACCGGCCTGACCGGCTTCGTCGCCGGGCTGGCGCGGCAAGGGCGCCTGGCGAGCGCGAACGTGACGATCAACAACCTGCTGCCCGGACCGTTCGACACGGATCGCTTGCGCAACACGATGGCCGGCCTGGCGAAGGCGAGCGGCCAGTCGGTGGAGCAGGTGCTCGAGCAGCGCCGCAAGATGAATCCAATGCAACGCTACGGCACGGCAGCCGAGTTCGGCGCCGTGTGCGCGTTCCTGTGCAGCGTGCACGCGGGCTACATGACGGGGCAGAACGTGTTGCTGGATGGTGGGGCGTTTCCGGGGACGTTCTGAAGGTCAAGACGGTCGCCGATCGCGCTTCGACGACACCACAATCCCCGCAACGATCATCGCAAACGCCACTGCGTGGTACCACTGCGGCCACTCGCCCAACATCCCCGCCGACAGCAGCGCGGCGAACACCGGGGTGAGGTTGCTGAAGAACGCGGCGGCCGCTGGGCCGGCCTGCGCGATGCCCAGGCCCCAGCAGCGGTACGCGACGATCGACGGGCCGATGGCGATGAACAACCAGGCCGCGATCAGCCCGGCGGACCAGGCGATCGGCACCGGCGCGACTTGCGCTTCCGCGCCGGCCGCGAGGCTGGCCCACAGCAAACCGAACAGCACCTGCGCGAGCAGGAACTCGGCCCAGTTCCAATCGGGCCGCATGCGCGCCGCGCATCGATTCGGGTGGGCGCGCGAGCTGCCAGCTGTACAGCGCCCACATCGCGATCGCGACCAGGATGTACAGGTCGCCGGTGACGAGCCGGATTTGCAGCAGCGCCTCCAGGCTGCCGCGCGACAGCACGAACAGCACGCCGACGATCGAGAGTCCCGCGCCGGCCCATTGCCGGGCGCCGATCTTTTCGCCATAGAACAGTCGCGCCGAAGAGCAGCATCCACACCGGCGAGCTCGACGCGATCAGCGTCACGTTGATCGGCGTGCTCGTGTTCAGCGCCAGGTACTGCAGCGCGTTGTAGCTGCCCACGCCGAGCAGCCCGAGCAGCGCCAGATGCTTCCAGCGCGCAGCGATGTCATGCGGTTTGCGAAAGATGCGCCAGCCCAGCGGCAGCAGCAGCACGAGCGCGAGCGACCAGCGCATCGCATTGAGCATCATCGGCGCCACGCTGCCGGTCAGCGCCCGGCCGACGACCGCGTTGCCGGCCCACATCAGCGGCGGCAGGCTCATCAACAGTGCCAGGCGCGGCGTGATCGGGCTCTTCATGGCGAGGGCGTGGACGTGGGTGCAATGGGCATCGCCGCGCCGCAGTTCCAGCATTGCTCGAACGGGCCGTCGATCACCTCGCGGCATTTCGCGCAGGCCCAGTGGCGGTGCGGTGGATGGCGCAGCTGGTGCAGCAGGGCGCGCGCCCGTTCGAGCTGGCTGTCGTCTTGCACCCAGAGTTCGGGCAGCGTCTGGTCGGGCGGAACTTCACCGGCGATGCTGCTCGCGTATTGGCGCTGCACCGTGGTCGCGATTCCGGCGCCGCTGAGCAGGTCGGCCCAGAGCGTGGCGAGGGCGAGATTCGGGGCGGACAGCAGGCGTTTCATGGAGTCGGGGAGAATCGGTGCGCGCATGCGCACGCGTGCCTGCACCATACCGCAACGTTCACAGCTGCCCCTGGACCCCGGCGTGCGCCGGGGTGACAGCACTCGAGGAGACCCCCATGACCCAGATGAGCCCGACGATCCGCATCGAACAAACCGGCGGCCCGGAGATGATGAAGTTGATCGACTTGCCCGTCGGCGAGCCCGGCCCCGGCGAGATCCGCATCCGGCACCACGCCTGCGGCCTGAACTTCATCGACGTCTACCAGCGCACGGGGCTGTACACGCTGCCGCTGCCGCTGTCGCTCGGCATGGAAGGCGCGGGCGTCGTGGAAGCGGTGGGCGCGGGCGTGACGCACCTGAAGGCGGGTGACCGCGCAGCGTATTCGAGCAACCCGCCGGGCAGCTACAGCGTGGCGCGCGTGATGCCGGCCAAGACGGTGTGCAAGCTGCCCGATTCGGTCTCGTTCGAGACCGGCGCGGCGATGATGCTGAAAGGCCTGACGGTGCAGTACCTGCTGCGCAAGACGCTGCCGCAGGGCGGCTTGCAGGCGGGAGACTTCGTGCTGTTCCACGCCGCTGCGGGCGGCGTGGGCCTGATCGCTTGCCAGTGGGCGAAGGCGCTGGGCTACCAGCTGATCGGCACCGCGGGCTCGGATGAAAAATGCGCGCTCGCGCGCGAACACGGCGCGGCGCACGTGATCAACTACAAGCGCGAAGACTTCGTCGCGCGCGTCAAGGAAATCACCGGCGGCGCCGGCGTGAAGGTGGTGTACGACAGTGTCGGCAAAGACACGTTCGAGAAGTCGCTCGACTGCCTGCGCCCGTTCGGCTTGCTCGCGAGCTTCGGCAATGCTTCCGGTCCGGTGCCGCCTTTCAGCCCGGCGATCCTGGGCGCGAAGGGTTCGCTCTACATGACCCGCGCCACGTTGTTCACGCACATCGCGACTCGCGAAGCGACGCAGGCGATGGCCGACGACTTGTTCGGCGCGGTGACGAGCGGCAAGGTGAAGATCCGCATCGACCAGCGCCATGCGCTGAAAGACGTGGCGCAGGCGCACCGCGACCTGGAAGCGCGCAAGACGACGGGGTGCAGCATCCTGATTCCGTAAGCCGATTCCGACGGCCGGCTGCATCGGCGGTGCGCGGAAGAGCGCTGACCGGCTGGCCTGACCCTCGTGGCTACGCGCCTGACTCTCCTGGCGCCGCCACCGCCTCGCGGTACGCGTGCCACGACGCATGCCCGAGCAGCGGCCCGACCACCAGCAGCCCGGCAAAACCGGGCAGCATCGCGAGCACGACGAGGATCGTCAGCGTCGCGCCCCAGAGAAGCATCACGCCGGGCTGCGTCAGGCACAGGCGCAGGCTGGTCAGCCCGGCGGTGATGGCGTCGGTGCGGCGGTCCAGGATCATCGGCATCGCCACGACGCTCACCGCGAAGATCAGACCCGCGAACAGCGCGCCCACGGCAAAGTAGGCGACGATGAAGCCGAGGTTGCTCGGGTCGAGCAGCGCCAGCAGCGAGCCTTTGAAATCGGGCATGCCGTCGAAGCTGACCGCAAACACGACGAGCGACGCGCGGCCCCACAGCATCTCCAGAATCAGCAACACGCCGCCAAAGATGGCGAGCGTGCCGGTGCGCGTCTGCCACGCGACGAGCGATGCGCCGAGGGAGGGCGCTTCGCCGCGCTCCAGGCGCCGGCTCACGTCATACAGGCCCAGGCACAGAAACGGCCCAAGCAACAGGAAGCCGGCCGACAGCGCCAGCGTGTAGGCCGGCGCGCTGCGAAACAGCCACATGAGCAGCCAACCCATCACGGCGAAACTCGCGCCGTAGAACAGGCCGATCATGGGGGCGCTGCGGAAGTCGCCCCAGCCCAGGCGCAGCCACCGCAGCACGGAGCCTGGCGACAAGGCTCGCAGCGGGACGATCAGGTCGTCGCCGCGTTGCTTGTCGGCTGGCGTTTCGAGGCTGGGAGAGGCCGGTTGTCCCGCGGGTGCGCTGTCCATGCCGCAGGGTGTAGCGCATTGCGGCGCGGGTGGGCAATCGGGCATCGCCCGGGGTCATGCATGCGGCGCTTGATGCAGATCAACGGGGCGGCCGTGCCGCCCGCGCCCGACCCGAGTCCGCGACGCGGCTATTGGCGCGAGCGGCGCACCCGCAAGATTTCGTCCAGGATCAACAGCGCCGCGCCGACGCTGATGGCACTGTCGGCCACGTTGAACGACGGGAAGTACCAGCCGGCGTAGTGGACCTGGATGAAGTCGACCACATAGCCGTGCAGCAGGCGGTCGATCACGTTGCCCAACGCGCCGCCGAGGATCAGCGCGAGTGCCGTCGCGAACAGGCGTTGCCCGCCGTGGCTGCGCAGCATCCAGACGATGAACACGGCCGCCGCCACTCCGAGGATCGTGAAGAACCAGCGCTGCCAGCCCGAGGCCTCGGCAAGAAACGAAAACGCCGCGCCGGCGTTGTGCGCGCGAACCACGTTGAAGAACGATGTGACGGTGACGCTGTCGCCATGCGCGAAGCTGCCGATGATCAGCGTCTTCGTGATCTGGTCGGCGATGACGATCAGGGCGGCGATGCCGAGCCAGGGCAGCAGGGGCGCGGAGCGGGAAGCCATGCTCAGGCCACCGTGCGGATTTCGCCCGCACCGTACAAGTTCGTCGTGCAGCGCGCGCAGATCGTCGGGTGCGCCGCGTCGTGGCCGACATCGGAGCGGTAGTGCCAGCAGCGGTCGCACTTCTTCGCGGCGCTTGCGCGCGGTGTCGCGCGAAAGGCTTCGGCGTCAGTGGGCCTCAGTTCCTCGATCTCAACGCTCGACGTGATGAACACGAACTTCGCGTCGTCGCCCAGGCTGCGCAACAGCGACAGGTCTTGGCCCTTCACGGCGATGGCCAACTCGGCCTGCAGCGATGAGCCGAGAACGCCCTGGCTGCGCAGCACTTCGATTTGCCGGTTCGCCTCGGCGCGGATCTCGCGCAAGCGTTCCCATTTCGCGAGCAGTTCGAGGTCGGGTTCGTTGAAGCGCCAGTAGGTCGAGGTGAACACCGAGACCGATGGGGTTGAGGCCATCACGCGCCACGCCTCTTCGGCGGTGAAGCTCAGGAACGGTGCCATCCAGCGCACAAACGCTTGGACGATGTGCCACAGCGCGGTCTGCGCCGAGCGCCGCGCGAGCGATTTCGGCGCCGCGGTGTACAGGCGGTCTTTCAGGATGTCGAGGTAGAACGCGCCCAAATCTTCCGAGCAGTAGAGTTGCAGCTTCGCCACGACCGGGTGGAACTCGTAGACGCCGTAATGGCCGCCGCTGAAGACGCCGGTCTGGGTGTCGAAGCTTCCGACGATTTCGGCCTGCAACTGCGCCGCGCGCGCCAGCGCATACGCATCGATTTCGAGCAGCCGCTCCAGCGGCACGGCGTCCTTGGCGGGATCGAAGTCGCTCGTGTTCGCAAGCAGGAAGCGCAGCGTGTTGCGGATGCGCCGGTAGGCGTCGACGACGCGCGCGAGGATCTTGTCGTCGCCGGCGATGTCGCCCGAGTAGTCGCTCGCGGCGACCCAGAGACGGATGATTTCGGCGCCCAACTTCTGGCTCACCGCCTGCGGCTCGATGCCATTGCCCAGGCTCTTGCTCATCTTGCGCCCTTGCGCGTCGACGGTGAAGCCGTGCGTCAGCAGGCCACGGTACGGCGCGCGGTCTTCGAGCGCACAGGCGATCAGCAGCGACGAGTGAAACCAGCCGCGGTGCTGATCATGGCCTTCGAGGTAAAGGTCGGCCTCCGGGCCTTGGTCGTGAAAGCCCGGATGCTCGGGCGTGCCGCGGTGGGTGCCGCGCAGCACGTGGAAGAACGTGGAGCCGGAATCAAACCAGACTTCCAGGATGTCGCTGCTCTTGGAATACGCAGCGGCGTCCGCAGGCCCGAGGATTTGCTCGCTACTGGCGCGGCTCCACGCTTCGATGCCGCCTTGTTCGACGATCGCGGCGGCCTGGTCGAGGATCTCCATCGTCCGCGGATGCAGCTCGCCGCTGTCCTTGTGCAGGAAGAACGGCAGCGGGACGCCCCAGCTGCGCTGGCGGCTGATGCACCAGTCGGGCCGGTTCGCGATCATGTCGCGCAATCTCGCGCGGCCGTTCTCGGGGTAGAAGCCGGTCGCATCGATCGCGTCGAGCGCGATCTGGCGCAAGGTCTTGCCCGCCTTGTCTTTCGTGAACACGCCCACGCCTTCGTCCATGCGGATGAACCACTGCGCGGCGGCGCGGTAGATCACCGCCGACTTGTGGCGCCAGCAATGTGGGTAGCTGTGCGTGATGGTCTCGGTGGCGAATAGGCGATCGGCGGCCTTCAATGCCTCGATGATCCTGGGCACCGCCTTCCAGATGTTGGTGCCGCCGAACATCGGGAAGTCGGGTGCGTAGGCGCCGTTGCCTTGCACGGGGTTGAGGATGTCGTCGAGCTTCAGGCCATGCGCGACGCACGAGTTGAAGTCTTCGATGCCGTAGGCCGGCGAGGAGTGAACGATGCCGGTGCCGTCATCCGCCGTCGCGTAGTCGGCCAGGTACACGGGGCTCAGGCGCGCGTAGCCCTTGTCGACGTGCGACAGCGGATGGTGGAAGTTCAGGCCGCCGAGTTTTTCACCGAGCGCGGTGGCGAGCACCGTGCCGGACAGGCCGTAGCGCTTCAGACAGCTCTCGACCAGGCTCGCAGCGAGCACGAGCAGGCCGCGCTCGGTGTCGACCAGCGCGTATTCGAGCGCGGGGTTCAGGTTCAGCGCCTGGTTCGCGGGGATCGTCCACGCGGTCGTCGTCCAGACCACGATGAACGCGTCTTTCTTCAACGCAGGCATGCCGAACGCGGCGACGAGCTTGTCCGGCTCGGCGCACAGGAACGCCACGTCCACGGCTGTGCTCTTCTTGTCGGCGTATTCGATCTCGAATTCGGCGAGCGACGAGCCGCAATCGAAACACCAGTACACCGGCTTCAAGCCGCGGTAGACGAAGCCGCGCTCGATGACGCGCTTGAACGCGCGGATCTCGCCGGCCTCGTTCGCGTAGTCCATGGTTCGGTACGGGCGGTCCCAGGCGCCGAGCACGCCCAGACGCTTGAAGTCGGCCATTTGCTGGCCGATCTGCTCCGTGGCAAAGGCGCGGCTCTTGGCCTGCATCTCGTCGCGGCTCAAATTGCGGCCGTGCAGCTTTTCGATCGCGTTTTCGATCGGCAGGCCGTGGCAGTCCCAGCCGGGAACGTATTGCGCGTCGAAGCCGGCGAGCTGGCGCGCCTTGACGATCATGTCCTTGAGCACCTTGTTGACGGCGTGGCCCATGTGGATCTGGCCGTTCGCGTAGGGTGGCCCGTCATGCAGCACGAACAGCGGTGCGCCGTGGCGCGCGTCGCGCAGTTGTTTGTAGACGCCTTGTTCGTCCCAGTCCTTGGCCCATTGCGGCTCGCGCTTGGGCAAGTCGCCGCGCATCGGGAACGGCGTGTCGGGCAGGTTCAGGGTCGAGCGGTAATCGGTGGCAGGGGTCGGCTGGTCAGCCATGGCGGTCCTTGCGTAGTGGAGTCATCCCGGCGCAGGCCGGGATCCAGCGTTGGGCAGTTGGGACGTGCGAATGGTGGATCCCGGCGTTCGCCGGGATGGCACGCCCGAGCGTCAAATTCGGTCGCGCGTCGTCTGCCGGCCGGTCTGGGCGTGGGTGGCTGCGTGCGCGGCTAAAAAGGCGCGCGCGCCGTCAACGTCTTTGCGAATCGCCGCGGTCAGCGCCGGCAGCCCGTCGTAGCGGGCTTCGTCGCGAAGTTTGTGCAGCAGTTCCACGCGCACGAGTTTAGCGTAGCCCCCCTCGGGGCCGAGCGCGCGCGGCCAGTCCAGGCAGTAGACCTCGAGCACGACGCGCCCGGAGTCGTCCACCGTCGGCCGCTGGCCCAGGCTCGCCACGCCGGGCAGCGGCGCGTCGCTCAGGCCGAAGGTGTGCACCGCGAAGATCCCCAGCGCCGCGGGCCGAGGGTGCGAGAAACGCAGGTTCAGCGTGCGAAACCCGTCGCCGCGGCCGCTCGCGCTTTCACCGAGGCATCGCCCGAGCTTGCGGCCATGCACGACGTGGCCGCTGATGCTGTAGGGCCGGCCGAGCAGTTGCGCGGCCTGCGCCATGTCGCCCGCGGCGAGCGCGGCGCGCACGCTCGAGCTCGAGACGCGTTCGCCATGCACTTCGAAGCTGTTCATGCGCGCCACTTCGAAGCCGCGTGTCGGGCCGGCGGCATCGAGCATCGCGTAGTCGCCCGAGCGCTTCACGCCGAAGCGAAAGTCGTCGCCCACCAGCACGAGCTTCGCGCCCAGGCCGGTGACGAGCACGTCGTCGATGAAGGCCTGCGGCGGCTGCGCCGCGAAACGCGCGTCGAAACGCACCACGACGGTCTGGTCGACCCCGCAGCGTTCCAGCTCGCTCAGCTTGTCGCGCAGCGTGGCGATGCGAGCCGGCGCCAGCTCGGGCCGGCCGGTGGTGGCCGCGAAATAGTCGCGCGGGTGCGGCTCGAAGGTGAGCACGCAAGAGGGCAGGCCGCGGTGCCGCGCTTCCGATTGCAGCAGCGCCAGCATCGCCTGGTGGCCGCGGTGCACGCCGTCGAAATTGCCGATCGTCAGTGCGCAGGCGCGGGCGATTTCACGGTGGTGGGTCCCTCGAAAGACTCGCATGCGAGGCATTATCGGCGGCGGGGTCGTTCAGGACGGCTTGGGGCCCATCGAGCCAACGCCAGGCCCCGCTTGGCAAATCGATGGGCAGCGTGAGGGCGCCGAACTCGCTGCGGTGCAGCGCTTCCACGCGATTGCCCACCGCGGCAATCATGCGCTTGACCTGGTGGTACTTGCCTTCCAGCAGTGTCAGGCGCAGCGTCGTCGGGCCCGTGATGTCGCATGCGGCGGCGCGGATGGCAACGGATTCGTCGTGCAATGTCACGCCGTCGCGCAACTGTTGAACCTGCGATTCACTCACCGCATGCTTGCAGGTGACGATGTAGACCTTGGCCACATGGCGTTTGGGAGATGTCAGGCGGTGGATCAGCGCGCCGTTGTCGGTGAACAGCAACAGACCGGTCGTGTCTTCATCGAGCCGGCCGATCGCCTGCACGTCGCGCTGGCGCAGCGGCGCGGGCAACAGGCTGTAGATGCTCGGGTGGTGACGGGGCTTGTGCGAACACTCGTAGCCGGCCGGCTTGTGCAGCACGATCAAGGCGTGTTCGCGGTACGGCCAGGCGGCGCCGTTCACATGAAACGTCAGTTGCTCGGTCGCGAATTCTTCGTGCGGGTCGAGGCAGGGTTGGCCTTCGATGCTGACGCGGCCGGAGGCGATCAGCCCATGGCATTCGCGGCGCGATCCGAAGCCTTGCGAAAACAGGATCTGGGCGAGGTGCATCACCGAATCACCGCGGCGCCGTGGCGCGCATCGCGGGGCCGGTCATGGGACCGATCGTGAGGGCGATGCCACCGGCATGTCGGCGGCGCAGGGCAGCTGCGGCAGACCCGGTGCATGCAGCGATGTCGCAGCGCGCACCGCGCGCAGCACGGCGGTGGCCACCACGTCGGCGGCGAATGCGCCGAGCAGGGTCAGGTTTGCGCCTGCACTTGTGCCTGTGTCGCCAACGGCGCCGCCGGTCGCCAACGCAAACAGCGTATCCCCGTCGACCTGCGTGTGCACCGGGTTGATGGTGCGAGCCAAGCCGTCGTGCGCCATCTGCGCGAGTTTGTTCGCGCCGGCCTTGTCGAGCTTCGCATTGGTGGCGATCACGCCGATCGTTGTCGCCTGGCCGGTCGGGACGATGGGCGCAAACTCGCCGCGCCGAAACGCTGCCATCGTGTCGAGGAGCGTGGCGCCGTCGGCGCTGCGTGCGCCGGCGATCACAAGACCCGTGCCGGGATCGACCACGTCGCCTGCGGCGTTCACCGCGATCAAGGCACCGACCGTGATGCCGCCGACCTGGACCGACGCGGTTCCGATGCCGCCGCGCATCGCGCGCTCAAAGCCGAACAACTTGCCGACCGTGGCCCCAGCGCCGGCGCCGACGTTGCCTTCTGTCGGCGCGTCTGCGGTCGCGGCCTGGCACGCGGCATAACCGGCGTTCGCATCGGGGCGAATGCGCGAGTCGCCCACGTGCAGATCGAACAGGATCGCCGCCGAGACAATGGGCACGCGCAACGCCGCGCCGCTGGAGAGGCTACCGACGCGAATGCCGATGCCTTGCTCCTCGAGCCAGCGCATCACGCCGCCGGCGGCGTCCAGGCCAAACGCGCTGCCGCCCGAAAGCAGCACGGCGTGCGGGCCCGGCACGGCATTGAGCGGGTCGAGCAGTTCGGTTTCGCGTGTTCCCGGCGCGGCGCCGCGCACGTCGACGCCGCCCACGGTTCCTTCCGGCGCTAACACGACGGTGCAGCCGGTCGGGCGCCGCGAATCGGTGAAGTGGCCGACGTGCAACCCGGCAATCGCAGTGATGGACATCGGGGCGAGCCGCGGTGCTCTGCGCTGCTGCTACTGGGGCTGACGCGGCGGCGCCGCCGCCAGTGCGTCGAGCACCGCGATCACCTGCGCGTCGCCCATGCGGCGCGCGCTCGCGAGTTCGCCGGCCTGGGTGGCGCGCACCAAGCTCCCGTCGGCCGCGAGCACGGCCACCGCGGGGATGCCTTTTTTCGTCGCCTCGCCCATCTCGCGCGCGAGGTCGAGGTTCTTGTTGAAGTTGCCGACATCGACCTTGGTGACGACGTAGCGCTGCGCCACATGGTCGGCCACCGGTCCCTGGGCCATCAGCTTGGCCAGCGCCTGGCAGTCTTCGCACCAGTTCGCGCCGAACACGACGAGCACACGCTTGCTCTGGCCCTTCGCTTGTTGCAAGGCGCGGTTCAGGTTGGCGCGAGCGTCGGCCCCTTCGTCATAGGGCTTGGGTTTGGGCGCGCACGCGGTGACGGCGGCGGCCAGGATCAGGGCCGATGGCGTGAGCCAGCGCAGCGGTGGTCGCATGCCGCGGTGCTCCAGGCGCGCTCTTCAGGCAAACACGCCGGCGGTGTCGAGCATTCGCGAACTCACTTCGCCGAGCTGGTGCAGCGTGTCGCCGAACGTCATCTCCATCACCGTCAGGCGCTTGAAGTAGTGGCTGGCGATGTATTCGTCGGTGACGCCGATGCCGCCGTGCATCTGGATGCACTGCTGGCCCACGAAGCGCATCGACTGCCCCGATTGCAGCTTCGCCTGCGCCAGCGCGCGGCGCCGCTGCGGTGCCGGCTCGCCCATCTTCAGGCTCGCGAAGTAGCTCATCGCGCGCGCCAACTCCAACTGCATCTTCACATCGGCGACGCGATGCCGCAGCGCCTGGAAGGTCGCGATCGGCACGCCGAACTGCTTGCGCGTGTTCATGTATTCGACCGTGATCGCAAGCAGCTTTTCCATCGCGCCCACGCCTTCGGCGCACAGCGCGGCGATGCCGGCGTCCACCGCGTGCTCGAGCAGGGGCAGGCCGTCGGCGGTGAGCAGCGTGGCCGGCGCCGCCTTGAATTCGAGTTGCGCCGCGCGCGCGCCGTCTTGCGTCGGAAAACCCCGCACGGCAACACTGCTGGCGCCTTTGTCGACGAGGAACAGGCCGATGCCCGTGGCGTCGGCGGTCGAGCCCGAAATGCGCGCCGAAACGACCCAGGCGTCGGCTTCGTCGCCTGCCGGCACCACGCTCTTGGCGCCGGTCAGCGCCCACGCGCCGCCTGCCTGCGTGGCGCGCGTTTCGACATGGTTCAGCCGATAGCGCGCGGCGCGTTCCTGATGGGCGAGCACGAGCAGCGCCGAGCCGTCGGCAATTTTCGGCAACCATTGGCCCTGCACCGCGGCGGCCGCCTTGGACAGCAGCAGCGGCGCCATCAGCGCGGCCTGCGCGTAGGGTGCGTTCACCAGGCCGCGGCCCAGCTCTTCGCACACCACCATCGCCTCGACCGCGCCGAAGCCCATGCCGCCATGCGCCGCCGGAACCGCCAACCCGGTCAGGCCGAGCTCGGCGAGCTCGGCGTAAACAGCGCGCGTTTGCCCACCGGACTTGGTGATGCCGTGGCGGCGCTCGAACGAAAAGCCCTTTTCCACCCAGCGCGCGACGGCGTCGCGCAGCGAGTTCTGGTCGTCGGTGAAATCGAAGTCCATGTTCAGCTCCCCAGTACCGTCTGCGCGACGATATTTCTTTGTACTTCGTTGGACCCACCGTAAATCGTCGTCTTGCGGTAGTTGAAGTAGGTGGCGGCGAGCGGCGCGCAATGTGCGGCGCCAAAGAAATCGCCCTGCCAGCCCGCGGCCATCGCCTCGCGGATGAAGGGCACGCAAAACGGCCCGCCGGCGAGCATCATCAGCTCGGTGTAGCGCTGCTGGATTTCGCTGCCGCGGATCTTGAGCAGGCCCGCCACGTCGAGGCTTTGCTTGCCGCTCTTTTCGGCCGAGATCACGCGCAGGATCAGCATCTCCAATGCGACGACGTCGACCTCGAGCAGCGCGATCTGGTCGCGAAAGCGCGCGTCGTCGTACACGCCCTCGGCCTTGGCGATGCGCTTCAGGCGCTCGAGTTCGCGCTTGGCGCGGTTCACGTCGCCGATGCCGGTGCGCTCGTGCGCGAGCAGGTACTTGGCGTAGGTCCAACCCTTGTTCTCTTCGCCGACCAGGTTGTCGACGGGGACCTCGACGTTGTCGAAAAACACTTCGTTGACTTCCGAGCCGCCGTCGAGCGTGACGATCGGCCGTACCTTGACGCCCGGGCTCTTCATGTCGATCAACAGGAAGCTGATGCCGGTCTGCGGCTTGCCCTCGTTGCTGGTGCGCACCAGGCAGAAGATCCACTCGCCGTACTGGGCGAGCGTGGTCCAGGTCTTCTGGCCGTTCACGAGGTAGTAGTCGCCGCGCCGTTCGGCCTTGCATTTGAGCGATGCCAGGTCCGAGCCCGAGCCCGGCTCGCTGTAGCCCTGGCTCCACCACACGTCGCCGCTCATGATGCCGGGCAGGTGGCGGCGCTGCTGCTCGGGCGTGCCGAACGCCATGATGACGGGGGCCACCATCACCGGGCCGAACGGCACGATGCGCGGCGCACCGGCCAGCGCGCATTCCTCTTCGAACAGGTGGCGCTGCACGGCGCTCCAGCCCGGGCCGCCGAACTGCTTGGGCCAGGCGTAACCGTGCCACCCTTCCTTGCCCAGGATGCGCGCCCAGCGCTGCATGTCGTCGCGCGTCAGGTCGAGCGAGTGGTGCACCTTGTGGCTGATGTCCTTGGGCAGGTTTTGCCGGACCCAGGCGCGAATCTTCTCGCGGAAGGCTTGTTCTTCAGGGGTGAATGTCAGGTCCATGGGCTCTCCGTGCGGCGCCGGGCGGAAGGAAATCGGTGGTCGGGGTGGCTGTCGATCGGTGGTCGGCCGCCGGTGTTTTAGCATGAAGCCATGTCTTGCTCCGGCGCGCAGCGCAGATTGTGACTCCACCGTCGTTTCGCGCCACCGTGGCTGCGCTCGCGCTCGGCCAGTTGCTGTGCTGGGCGGCGCTCTACTACTCGTTTTCGCTGTTCGTGCTGCCGATGCAGCGCGAACTGGCCTGGACCTCGCCGCAATTGATGGGCGCGTTCACGCTCGGCCTCACGCTGTGGGGCGGGGCGACCTACGGCGTGGGCGCGGCCATCGACCGGGGCCTGGGCCGCTGGGTCTTGACCCTCGGCGCTGCGCTCGCCGGCGTGGGCTTCATGCTGTGGTCGATGGCCGGCAGCCTGACGGGTCTGTATGGCGCGTGGCTGCTGCTCGGTTGCGCGATGGCGATGTGCATGTACGAGCCCGCCTTCAGCGTGCTCACCAAACGCTTTCCCGACCGATACGCCCAAGGCATCACGGCGTTGACGCTGGTCGGCGGCTTTGCCAGCACGCTCGCGTATCCAGCCGTCGCCTGGTTGATCGTGCGGTTCGAGTGGCGCGGCGCGTTGCAGATCGTCGGAGCGGTGCTGCTGTTCGGCGTCGCGCCACTGCACGCCTGGGCGCTGCGCGGTGCACCGGTTCGCGCGGCCGCGCCATCCGCCGCGCCGGCGATGCCGGACACCACGCTGCGTGGCGCGCTGCGCGAAACGCGCTTCTGGCTGCTCACGTCAGCGTTCACGCTCTACGCCTTCATGTCGGCGGCGCTGTGGGCGCACATGATGCCGGCGCTGGCGGCGAAAGGCCTGGATGAGAGCCAGGCGATCGCGGTCGTCGTCTGGTTCGGCCCGGCGCAGGTGGCCGGGCGCATCGCCTACCTGTTGTTCGGCAAGCGCCTGAGCACCTGGGCGCTGGGCTTGTTCGTGCTTGCCGGCATGCCGCTGTCAACGGCGATTTTCGCGGGGTCGAATCAAGTGGCCGGGCTGCTGTTGTTCGCGCTCCTGTTCGGCGTGTCCAACGGCCTGATGACGATCGTGCGCGGCACGATCGTTCCGCAAACGTTCGGCCACGCCCAACTCGGACGCATCAGCGGCGCGATGAGCGCGATCGCGCTGCTGTCACGTGCTGCCGCGCCGTTGCTCACGGCCGGGCTGCTGCTCATGGTGGCGGGCTATCGGGAGCTGTTGTTGGCGCTGGTGGGCGTCGGGATCGCCGCGCTCGTGGCATTCGCGTTGGCGCGCCCTCGAGGGTAGCCGAGCGGCTCGCAGCCGGTGCATCGCGTACGCCGAGGTGGGCTACGGCCGCTTGTCCAACGTCATCCTGTCGTTCTCGCGCTTCATCTGAAAGCGCGTGAGGAAGCTGTTGCCGAGCAGCACCTGTTCCATCCCGGCGGGCAGCACCGCGGCTTCGACGTTGTAGACCTGCACGTCACCGATGCGCACCGTGTCCAGCGTGACTCGGTACGCGACGATGGGGCCGTTCGCGGTTTGGCCCACTGTGCGTTGGCCGGCTTTGTAGTTCAGCCCGATCTGCTCAGCCACCGTCTGGCTCAGCGCGACGTTTGTCGCGCCGGTGTCGACGATGAAGCTCACTGCCTTGCCGTTGATGCTTCCTTGCGTCACGAAGTGCCCGCCGCTGCCCGCCGTCAGCACGATCTGCGAGCCTGATCCCGCGCTCGCCACGCCACCGAGATTGACCTGGGCCTGACCGAGCTGCAGCGTCACGCGGCGCCCGCCGACGTCGACCACGGCGTCGCTGCCGGTCACGCCGACCAACTTGACGCCCTGGACCGTCTGCCCGACCCCGACCGTGCGTGGCGCGCCGTCGATCATCAGCAGGGCCTTGCCGCCCAGACTGCCGCTCAGCGATACCGTTTGCGCCAGCGCGGCGGCGGCTGCCAGCAAGCCCAGGCAAGCCAGTCCAGCGATGGCGGCGCGGGCTCGCATCAATCGCGGAAGTTGCTGAACGAGAGTGGGGCGTCCGTGATCGTCTGGCGGATCAGCGCAATTGCGGCTTGCAGGTCGTCGCGCTTCACGCCAGTGATGCGCACCGTGTCGCCCTGAATCGACGCCTGCACCTTGAGCTTGCTCTGCTTCACCGTCGTCTGAATCTTCTTCGCCGTTTCGGTGTCGATGCCGCTCTTCACCGTGAGCGGCTGCTTGACCTTGTCGCCGCCGATTTTCTCGATCGGCGCGCTGCGGTCCAGAAAGCGCGCGTCGACGCCGCGTTTGCTGAGCTTGGCGAGCAGGATGTCCATCACCTGACCGATCTGGAAATCGCTGTCGGCCCAGATCGTCAAGGCTTCTTCTTTCAACTCGATGCGCGCTGACGAGCCTTTGAAATCGAAGCGCGTGCCGATTTCCTTGGCGGTCTGGTCGACGGCGTTGCGCACCTCGACCAGGTTGGGTTCCAGCATGGCGTCAAAACTCGGCATGGCCGCATTGTCGTCGCCACGCGCGACCGGCGTGCGCCCGCATCGGTGAAAATTGCGCAATGCAGGTCGAGACCGGCGTCAGCCTCAAACCCTACAACACCTTC
The DNA here is from genome assembly GCA_963791595.1 of uncultured beta proteobacterium. Lineage (GTDB taxonomy): Bacteria > Pseudomonadota > Gammaproteobacteria > Burkholderiales > Burkholderiaceae_C > JAEMQF01. The sequence continues at coordinate 286,656 of CAWBTF010000016.1, forward strand.
GGCTTGCCGGCGGTGGCGCGTTCGCTCGTGAGGATCACGCGCGACGCCGACGTGCGCGGCGTCGTCGACCACCCGCAGCTCGGGCGCGCGCCGAAATTCATTCTCGGCGGCGGCAGCAACATCGTGCTGACGCGCGACATGCCGCAAGTCGTGCTGAAGATCGAGGTGCGCGGCATGCGCCTGGTGGAAGAGCGAGAAGACGCCTGGATCGTCGAAGCAGGCGCGGGTGAGAGCTGGCACGATTTCGTGGCGTGGACGCTCGATCTCGGCTTCCCAGGCCTGGAAAACCTGGCGTTGATTCCGGGCACCGTGGGCGCAGCGCCGGTTCAGAACATCGGCGCCTATGGCATCGAGCTGTCGGACCGCTTCGAGTCGCTCGACGCGGTCGACCTGATGACCGGGCGCAGCGTGCAACTCGCCGGGCCGAATTGCGACTTCGGCTATCGCGACAGCGTGTTCAAACATGCGCTCGCGGGGCGCAGCGTGATCATGCGCGTGCGCTTTCGCCTGCCGCGGCCGTGGCGGCCGGTGCTGGGCTACCTCGACCTCGAGCGCAGAATCGCCCAGACCGGAATCACCGCACCCGAGGCGCGCCAGATTTTCGATTGGGTCTGCGCGATCCGCCGCGCCAAGTTACCCGACCCTTTGAGCCTCGGCAACGCGGGCAGTTTCTTCAAGAACCCGCTCGTCACGCCCGAACAATGCCGCGACATCATCGGCCGCGATCCCGAGGTCGTTCACTACCCGATGGCTGACGGCCGCGTCAAGCTCGCCGCGGGCTGGCTGATCGACAGCTGCGGCTGGAAGGGCAAGAGCGTGGGCCAGGCCGGCGTCTACGAAAAACAGGCGCTGGTGCTGGTGAACCGCGGCGACGCGATCGGCTCCGAAGTGATGACGCTGGCGCGTGCGATCCAGGAAAGCGTCTACGGCAAGTTCGGTATTCGCCTCGAGCTCGAACCCGTCGTCGTGTGAACGATCTCTCGGAGCGCGCGCAGCACGCGCTGCACGTTGCGCCCGCGGCGGTACACCTAGCGTGAACGATTCGAGCAATTGACCCAGCTTGCCCCCGTGCCTGCACTACGCCGGTGTAGTCTGCGCGTCGATTCGATACCCGGGCCATCCGCGCGAGGCCATGGGCCTCGCTGTTCATGCCAACCATTCAAACGCCAACTCCCGATTACGAGAGCGCCGTGCAACGGGCGCGGGCCGGCGTGTTGCTCACGCGCGGCCTGAACATCGTCTATGCGAATCCGTTTGCCGAAGCGCAACTCGGTTGGCCCAGCGGTGGCTTGAACGGCCAGGCGATTGCCGCGTGTTGGCCTGACGCGGCGAGTTTCGCGAACTTCGAACTCGAGCTCGCGGCGACGCTCGAACATGGCCAGCCGATCGACCTGGAACGCCAGCTCAAGCGCCACGACGGCAGCCTGCGTTGGTTCAGCGTGCGCGCCGACACCGTGCGGCCGCCCGAACCCGCGCCCGACGCAGCGCCCGATGCGAGTGCCACCGACGGCGTCTGGATCATCGAAGACGTAACCGATCGGCGTTCGACTCACGACGCACTGGCGCAGGCCAAGGAACGCGCCGAACTGGCCAACCTGGCGAAGAGCGATTTCCTCGCCAACACGAGCCACGAAATTCGCACACCGCTGAACAGCCTGCTCGGGCTGGTGCGGCTCGCCCAGGAACCCGACGTCGGGCACTCGCGCTTACGCGAATACCTCGATCGCATCGAGGACACCGCGCAGGCGCTGGCTGGCGTGATCTCCGACATCCTCGATCTTTCGAAGATCGAAGCCGGCCACATCGCGTTGCAGGAAGTACCTTTCGACCTGCACGACCTGATGGGCACCGTGTGCGGTGCCTATTCCGATCTCGCCGCGGCGAAGGGCTTGGAGTGCCGCCTGGAAATCGGCAAGGGCGTGCCGCAGTGGGTGAGCGGCGACCCGGTGCGGGTGCGCCAGATCCTCGCCAACTTCACCAGCAATGCGCTCAAGTACACCACGGTGGGCAGCGTCGAACTCGGCGTGCAGCGCCGCCCCGACGGGCGCATCCGGCTGCTGGTGCGCGACACCGGCGGGGGCATTCCGGTGGAGGTGAAGCCGCGCCTGTTCCAGCCGTTTTCGCGCGGCGAAGCGGGCAGCTCGCGGCAACTCGGCAGCACGGGCCTGGGCCTCAGCATCTGCCGGCAGCTCGCGGTGCTGATGGGCGGCGGTGTGGGAGTACAAAGCAAACTCGGCGAGGGCAGCGTGTTCTGGGCCGACCTGCCGATGCGCCGCGTGCCGCCGCCGCCGAGCCAGGGGGCGAGCCGCACCAGCGACACCGAGGCGTTGCGCGGCGCGCACCTGCTGCTCGTGGAAGACGACGCCGTCAACACCCTGGTCACCGAAGCGACGCTGCGCCGCTGGGGCGCCGAAGTGACGCTGGCGGCCAACGGCGAGCAGGCGATCGAGGCGATCGACGCCTCGCTCGGCCGCTTCGACGCGGTGCTGATGGACCTGCACATGCCGGTGATGGGCGGGATTGCCGCGACGATCGAAATCCGCAAGCGCTACCCCGCCGCCAAGCTGCCGATCATCGCGCTCACCGCCGACGTGCTGGTGTCGGAACGCGACCGCGCGCTGCACCATGGCATGAACGAATTCGTCTCCAAGCCGATCGACCTGGACCGCTTGGGCGGCGTGCTGGCGTACTGGGTGCATCGGGCGCGGGCCGCCCGAAGCTGACACCCGGCGTGCCGCCGCCCGTGTGTGGCGGCCTATTCGGGTGAGCGCGGGATCGGTCGCGGCGCTCGCCAACCCCGCGCCGCCAGCGCCGTGCGAACCCGGTCGGGCCGATCGCTGATGATGCCGTCCACACCCAGGTCGAGCATCTTCTGGATGTCGGCGGGTTCATTGACGGTCCACACCACAACGCTCAGCCCGAGCTCGCGGGCCCGCTTCAGCAGCGCGGCGTTCAGGTCACCGTGAAAGGGCGACCAGGTCGCTCCTGCGGCGGCCTTCACCAGATCCGGCACCGAGCCGTGCTCGGCCAGCTTCAGTCCCGCCGTCCAGCGTGGATCGGCGACGTTGTTGGCCCAGGGCTGTTGCGCGCTCAGGTAGACGGTGGGCACCTCGGGCGCGAGGCGCTGCGCGGCCTGCAGGCTGCGCCAGTCGAAGCTCTGCAAGGCGATGCGCCGGGTCATGCCATGCTGCCGGGCGACTTCCAGAATGGCGCGCACAAACGCTTCGGGCTCGGGCGTCAGTTCCGGGGCGAGCGGCGAGATCTTGGTCTCGATGTTGAAGCGCACCTGGGTCGCGCCACGCCGCGCTACCCACTCGAACAGTTCGGCCAGGCTCGGAATTCGCTGCCCGTCGGCGGCGCGCTGCTCGGGGTGGCTCTGCGCATAACGCGACTCGGGCTTGAGCCGCCCGACGTCGTAGGTGCGCAGCTGCGCCAGGCTCAGGCTACGGATCGCGGGCCCGGGCGCGTCGATGAAGCGCCCGGTGGCGTCGCGCGTCAGGTTCGGGTTCAGCGTGGCGTCGTGCGAGATGACGACGACGTTGTCGGCCGTCATCACGGTGTCGAGTTCGAGCGTCGTCACGCCGAGCGTCAGCGCCGCATCGAAAGCGGCCAGCGTGTTCTCCGGCGCCAGACCCCGCGCGCCGCGGTGGCCTTGAAGGTCGAGCGGCGTGGCGCAGCCGAGCAGCGCCGCGAGGGCGATCGTTGCGGCCAAGCCTGAGCAACCGCCGCCGGGCCGATTCGGGATTGCCGCGTGCATCGGCCGAACATAGCAGATCACGGCCAGGGCCCGGCTCGACGGAGATCGGTGCCGTGGCCGCGACCCCCTAATCCGTGGTCGCAACAGGCGTCGTCCCTGGGCTAAGCTCGGGGCTACCAGCAGGGGCTTGTTTCGCGCATGAATTCCGCCGCCACCAGCCCGGCGCCCGGCGCGCCGGAACACGACACGCTGCCGCCGGGCACGCGCTTCGGCGAGTTCGAGATCCTGCGCGTGCTGGGCGTGGGCGGCTTCGGCATCGTCTACCTGGCGCTGGACCATTCGCTGCAGCGCCAGGTCGCGCTCAAGGAATACATGCCTGCCGCGCTGGCGACGCGCGGCAGCGGGCCGCAAATCACCTTGCGTTCGGGTTCGCACGGCGAAACCTATGCGATCGGCCTGCGCTCCTTCGTCAACGAGGCGCGCCTGCTCGCCAAGTTCGACCACCCGTCGCTCGTCAAGGTGTACCGGTTCTGGGAAGACAACGCCACCGCCTACATGGTGATGCCCTACCTGCAGGGCCGCACCTTGCGCGACACGCGGCGCGATTTCGCCACGGCGCCCGACGAGACCTGGTTGCGCGGCCTGCTCGACCCGCTGCTCGGTGCGATCGAAGTGCTGCACCGCGAAGACGTGTACCACCGCGACATTGCACCCGACAACGTGCTGCTGCCCCCGGGTGGCCCGCCGGTGCTGCTGGACTTCGGCGCGGCGCGGCGCGTCATCAGCGACCGCACGCAGACGCTGACGGCGATCCTCAAGCCCAGCTACGCACCGATCGAGCAATACGCCGAAATGACGGCGCTGCGCCAGGGGCCGTGGACCGACATCTACGCGGTGGGCGCGGTGCTGCACTTTGCCCTGCTCGGCGCGCCGCCGCCACCAGCCACGGCGCGCGCCATCGAAGACGGACTCGTGCCGCTGGCGCGGCGTCATTTCGCAGGGGTTTCGCAGCGCTTCCTGCTCGCCATCGACTGGGCGCTCGCGGTCCGGCCGGGGGAGCGCCCGCAGAGCATCGACGCGCTGCGCGCGGTGCTCGACGGGCGCGCCGAGGTGCCGGCCAGCGTGGCGCAACGCGCACTGCGCCCGGGCTCACCGCCGCCGGCCGAAGTGGATTTCGACACGACGCTGATGCTTGGCGGCGTGGCCACGCAACCGGCCCTGGACGCCGCCTACCGGCCGACGCTGCCGATGCAGGCCACCGTGCCGATGCAGCGCACGGAGCCGATGCCAGCGACCCAGCCCATGCAACGCACGGAACCTTTGCAACGCACGGAGCCCTTGCAACGCACTGAGCCGCTGCAGCGCACGGAACCGATGCCGCGGACCGAGCCGCTGCAACCCACCGTGCCATTCCAAACCGCCTTGCCGACGCCGACGATCCAGGCGCTGCAGCCCAGCCCGTCGATGCAGTGGACGCTGCCGCCGCATTCGTTGCCGACCGTGACGGGTGCGCGCAACGCAGTACCAGGCGCTGGCGCCGCCGAGGAGGAAAGAGAACCGCCGGGTTCGTCCAAGCGCGGCATGTTGATTGGCGCCGCGCTGGTGAGCGTTGTCGTCGTCGCGGCCGGCGTGGGGTGGAAGATGGGAGCGTCGGTGCGGCCGAACGCCCCGCCGGCGGTGCCGGCAGCCACGTCGGTGGCGCCCCCGCCGAGCGCGCAAGTCACCCCGCTGAGTACACCGGCGAACACGCCCGCCAAGACGCCCGGGAATACGCCCGGGAACACGCCAGCGAACCCGTCCACCATGGCACCGCCCAATGCGGCGAACACGCCGATCGCGGCCACCGCGGCAACGCCGCCCGCGGTCGCGCCCGCGCCGCCGCCCGCGGCTGTGCCGCCCATCACTCGGGAGTCGAAGAAGTCCGAGTCCAGCCGGCCAACCCCAACCGTCGCGACGCCCGCCCCGGCGCCGCTCGTTGCGAAGACGGCACCGGCGCCGAATGTCCCGCCGAGTGTCGCGGGTCCGGCCGCAAATCCGGCCGCAAGTCCGGTTGCAACTCAAGCCCGAACGCCAGCCACTCCCCTGCCGCTGCAGCGCCCAGAGGCGGCGACACCCTCTACCCCAGCGGCCACCACCGCGGCAGGCACAGGGCAGCCGGCACCCAGGCCGGCACCGGCCGCGGCGCTGCCCGCCGTTGCGGGGCAGGGCAAAGTGGGTTCGGAGCCACCACCCGGATCGGTCGACGAGCCCAAGACGGCGCGCGAGGCCTGTGGCAAGCGAGTGTTGGTTGCGCTGTGGCAGTGCATGGAACGTGAATGCGAAAAACCGCGCTATCGTGAGCACCCGCAATGCGTGGAGACGCTGAACACGAAGCGCGCGCGCGAGGGCGGTTGATTCGCGTGTACGCGCCGTGCGGGAGCGCGAGCGCGGACACATCGGTCAACAGCACCCAGCGGTGAAGGAATCCCATGTCAAATCTCGCCTATGGCCGCCCCTTGAACTTTCCGCGTTGGTTGGCGCAGCACAGCCACCTGCTCGAGCCGCCGGTGGGCAACTTGCAGGTCTGGAAAGACGCCGACCTGATGGTCACGGTGGTCGGTGGCCCGAACGCTCGAAGCGACTTTCACGACGACCCGCTCGAGGAGTTCTTCTACCAACTCGTCGGCGACGCCTACCTCCTGGTCTGGGATCGCGGCCGCTTCGAGCGGATCGATCTGCGCGAGGGCGACATCTTCCTGATGCCGCCGCACCTGCTGCATTCGCCGCAGCGGCCGATGCGCGACAGCCGCTGTCTGGTGGTCGAACGCCAGCGGCCCGCCGGCGTGCTCGATGCCTTCCAGTGGCACTGCGCGCATTGCGGCGCTCTGGTGAAGCGCGAAGAGTTGCAGCTGTCCGACATCGTGGCCGACTTGCCGACAACGTTTCGGCGCTTTTATTCGTCTTCGGATCAGGCCCGCACTTGCCAACAATGCGGAAGCCTGCACCCCGGGCGCGACCACGAGGCCTGGCACCGCATGCTGGTGGCGTCCGGTCGGCTGCCGGCGTCGGCCTGATTGGCCCTACCACTATGGTGCGCTGATGCGGGTGATCGCGTTGCGCGTCAGGACGTAGAGCGCGCCGTCCAGGCCGACCTGCATGTCCACCGGGCTGCCGGTGATCCGGGCGAAGCTGTAGGCGGCATTGTTGTTGGCAAGGTCGATCACGCCGACTGCCGAAGCGCCTAGATCGGCGAAGAAGTAGTTGCCCCGAAATTCGGCGGGAAAAGGGCCGCCGAGCGGATAGAACGCGCCGCCTGCGATCGCGGTGCCGGTGAAGAAGCCTCTGGGCTCGGTGCTGGGTTGTTGCGCAAGGTTGTGGCGGTACGCGAACAGCGGCGACGTCACGCCCGCCGCTGTGGTCGGCCCTTCGCTTCCCGGCCACCCGTAGTTCGCGCCGGCGGTGCCGAGGTTGATTTCTTCCCAGGTGCCTTCGCCCACGTCGTTGATGTGAATGCGCCCCGTGCCAGGCTGCACCGCGAATGTGAACGGGTTGCGCAGACCCGAGGCCCAGATCGCGCCCGCCAAGCCGGCGCGCGTCGGGAACGGGTTGTCGGCCGGGATTGAGCCGTTGTCGTTTAAGCGCAGCAGCTTGCCCAGCGGGGTGTTCGGGTCCTGGGCATTGGCGCCGACCGCGTTGTCGCCCACGCCCACATAGAGTTTGCCGTCGGTCCCGAAGTGGATGGCACCGCCGTTGTGGTTGGTGGCGCTGAGTGCGGGAAGGTCGACAACCGGAGACTCGCTGCCGACCGAGGAGATGTCCGGATTCGCAGAGTTGGCCGTCAGTCGAATGACGCGGTTGTGCGTGCCACCGACGGTCGTGGTGTAGTGGAGATAGACAAAGCCGTTCGTCGCGAAATTCGGATGCAGCGCGACGCCGATCAATCCGCGCTCGCCTGTGGAGTCCACGGTCAATTGCACGAAGGGCGTGTCCAAAAGCACGCCAGCCTTGACAACGCGCACCGCGCCACCCTGTTCGGCGACGAACCACCGTTCATCCGGGGTTTGCACCATCGCCGTGGCGCCGTTCAACAAGCTGACCCATGTGTCGTTCTTCGTGAAACCCGACGCCACCGAAACGCTGCCGCCGAAGCGCACGATCGCGCTCGACCACGCCGACACGTTGCCAGCCGCATCGCGCGCCCGCACTCGCACCACGTGCTGGCCGGAGGCGTGGTTGCCGGTCTGTAAGGGCACTGAGTAATTCGGGCCGGTGGAGGTACTCGCCAGCGGCCGGCCGTCGACCTGGTACTCGACGCCTGCGACGCCGACGTTGTCGCTGGCCGTGGCACTGAGTGTCAGCTGCCCGGTCAGGTTGTCTGCGAATGCGGCGGGCGACGTGAGCGTGACGGTGGGTGCGACCATGTCGCCGCTGCCCACGCTGGCGTCGCCGCCGCAGGCCGCGACCAGCCCGGCGACGAGCGCCCCTTGAAGCACCGATGTCGTGGTTCGTTTCATGGTTCTCCCTTGCTCGAGTCGGGGCACCGGTAGCCCACAATGCGCGCGATGCTACCGCCTGCATCGGGCGGGTCGTTTCACCAAGTAAGTTCCGCGCTGCGAGGAGTTCCCATGAAATTCCAGCCCCTGCTCTTGCCCGGTCTGCTCGCCGCCGCATTCAGCGCCGGAGCGATCGAGTTCCGTTCCGCCGACACCCACAACGCCGACGACTACCCCACCGTCGTCGCGGTGCGTTACATGAGTGAACAGCTCGAGAAGAAGAGCGGCGGCAAGCACAAGATCAAGGTGTTCAACAAGAGCGCACTCGGCTCGGAGAAGGAAACGATCGACCAGGTGAAGATCGGTGCGCTCGACTTCACGCGCGTCAACGTCGGCCCGATGAATTCGCTGTGCCCGATGACGATGGTGCCGACGATGCCGTTCCTGTTCCACTCGGTTGCGCACATGCGCAAGGTGCTCGATGGCCCCATCGGCGAAGAGATCTTGAAGAGCTGTGAGAACCAGGGCTTTGTCGGCCTCGCGTTCTACGACAGCGGCGCGCGCTCGATCTACGCGAAGAAGCCGATCAAGACCGTGGCCGACGCGAAGGGCCTGAAGATCCGGGTCCAGCAAAGCGACCTGTGGGTCGCGCTGGTCGGTGCGATGGGCGCGAATGCGACGCCGATGCCCTATGGCGAGGTCTACACCGCGCTCAAGACGGGCCTGATCGACGCGGCCGAGAACAACATTCCGTCGTTCGACACCGCCAAGCACCATGAGGCAGTGAAGATCTATTCGCGCACGGAGCACTCGATGGCGCCCGAAATCCTGGTGATGAGCAAGACGGCGTTCGACAAGTTGCCGGCGGCCGAACAGGCGATGGTGCGCGCCGCGGCCAAGGAGTCGGTCGGATTCCAGCGCCAGAAGTGGGACGAACAGGAGGCCAAGTCGCTCGCGGCGGTGACCGCCGGCGGCGCGCAGATCGTCGAGGTCGACAAGGCGTCGTTTCAGGCGGTGATGGGCCCGGTGTACGACAAGTTCATGACCACGCCCGACATGAAGCGCCTGGTCAGGGCGATCCAGGACACGAAGTGAAGGGCCCAGGCGACGAGCAGCCCCTGCCCAATTCGCGCCCGCAGAGCCGCGCGCGGATTCAACAAGCTCTGCGCGGCGCTGTCCAAGGCGAGCCTGGTGCTCGCGGTCGTGGGGCTGATCGGCGTGATCCTGGCGGTGCAGGTGCAGGTGGTCGGGCGCTATGTGTTCAACGACACGCCCACCTGGGCCGAAGCGCTGGCGCTGCAACTGGTGCTTTACGTCACCGCGCTCGGTGTCGCGGTGGGGGTGCGCGACGCCGGGCACATCGGTCTCGAATCGCTGGTCGGGCTGTTGCCGGCGGCGTGGCGGCTGAAGATGGAAATCCTGATCCACGTGCTGGTGGCGCTGTTCGGCGCGATCATGGCGTGGTCCGGCTGGGTCTGGACGACGCTGAAGTGGAGCGACATCAAGCCGATGCTCGGCCTGCCGGTGGGCGTGGACTACGCCGCGCTCGTGCTCGCGGGTGTGCTGGTCGTGCTGTTTTCGTTCGAACATGTGCTGGCGCTGCTGAAGGGTGAAGACGTGGTGCCCGCGTGGAATTGACGGTCCTTGCGCTCAGCTTCACTGCGCTGCTGCTGATCGGCGTGCCGGTCGCGTTCGCGATCGGTCTGGCGTCGGTCGCGACGATTCTGGTGGCCGGCTTGCCCGTGGCCGTCGTGTTCCAGAAGATGGTCGGCGGGATGCAGGTGTTCTCATTCCTCGCGATCCCATTCTTCGTGTTCGCGGGAGAGTTGATGCTGCACGGCGGCATCGCGCAGCGCATCGTGCGCTTCGCGAACAGCCTCGTCGGCCATGTGCGCGGCGGCTTGGGCATGAGCAATGTGCTCGGCTGCACCATCTTCGGCGGCATCGCCGGTTCACCGCTGGCCGACGTGAGCGCGATGGGCTCGGTGATGATTCCGCTGATGAAGAAAGAGGGTTATCACGCCGACTATGCGGTGAACGTGACGACGCACGCGGCGCTGGTCGGCGCGCTGATGCCGACCTCGCACAACCTCATCATCTTCACGCTCGCCACCTCCGGCATCGCGTCGGTGAGCGTGTTCAGCCTGATCCTGGCCGGCGTGATTCCGTCGCTGATCCTGACACTCTGCAATCTCGCCGCGGCGTATTTCGTCGCGGTCAAGCGCGGCTATCCCACGCGCGGTGCGTTCGCCGGCTGGCGCGAAGTGATGCTGTCCTTCGCCGCCTCATTGCCCGGCTTGCTGATCGTGATCATCATCCTCGTGGGCATTCTGAGCGGTGTGTTCACCGCCACCGAATCGGCCGCCACGGCCGTGTTCTGGGCGCTTCTTGTCACCGTGTTCGTCTACCGGTCGCTGAGCTGGCAGAGCTTCCTGACGGCCTGCGCCAAGGCGTGCAAGACGACCGGCGTGGTGCTGTTCCTGATCGGCATCTCGGCGGCGTTCGGCTACTTCATGGCGCTCTACGAGGTTCCGCAGCAGACCGGCGAGTTGATGAAGAGTGTGTCCAGCGAACCCTGGCTGATCTTCCTGCTGATCAACGTGCTGCTGTTCGTGCTCGGCACCTTTCTCGACATGGCGGCCACACTCTTGATCTGCACGCCGATCTTCCTGCCCATCGCGATGCAGTTCGGCATGGACCCGGTGCAGTTCGGCGTGATGATGCTGCTCAACTGCGCGCTGGGGCTGAACACGCCGCCGGTCGGGACGACGCAGTTCGTCGGCTGCGCGATCGGCGGCATCACGGTCGGCGAAGTGATGCGCTCGATCCTGCCGTTTTACAGTGCGCTGATCGCGGCGCTGATGCTCGTGACCTACGTGCCGGCGTTTTCGCTGTGGCTGCCGGGATTGATGAAATCAACGGGATGAGCGCCGACGTGTCCGAACTTCCATCCAACGCCCCACACCACAAGATCTGGCCCAAGCGCCTGCCGCGCGAGCTGGCAGTGCCGCGCACGTCGTTGTGGTTCAACCTGGAAGTCGCGGCACGGCGCTACCCGGACAAGGCAGCGTACCGGTTTTTCGGGCGTGCACTGAGCTTCGCGCAATTGCACGACCAGGCGACAGCGCTCGCCGGCTGGCTGCAAAGCGTGGGCGTGGTCGCAGGCGACCGTGTCGCGCTGTTCATGCAGAACTGCCCGCAGTTCTCGACCGCGTGTTACGCCGTGTGGCGTGCCAACGCCGTGCTGGTGCCGGTGAACCCGATGAACCGTGCCGAAGAATTCAAGCACTACATCGTCGACCCGCAGACGAAGGTGGTGATCTGCAGCGCCGACCTCGCCCCCATCGTGCACGCGGCGAACGACGCCTTGCCGCCGGAACAGCGCGTGCAGCAGGTGCTGATCGCACGTTATGCCGATGCCTTGCCCGCCGGTGAGATTGATCCAGGCCAGGCGCCACCGGTTGCCATGGAAGAGTGGCTGCGCAACGCGGCGCCGGCCGGCGCCGCGACGCACGCACAGTCCACCGGATGGAGCGACGCGCTGGCCCGGCACCTCCAACCGGGGCCGCATACCGCGTTGCCCGACGACCTGGCGATGCTGCCCTACACCTCGGGCACCACCGGACTGCCCAAAGGCTGCATGCACACCCACGCGACGTTGATGCCCAATGCCGTGGGTGGGCAGTGGAGCCACGCGGGGCCTGAAACCGTGAGCCTGGCCGTGGTGCCGATGTTCCACATCACCGGCATGGTGTATTCGGTGCTCGCCTCGGTGTACGCCGCGAGCACCTGCGTCATCATGCCGCGCTGGGACCGCGAACTCGCCGGGCGCCTGATCTCGCACTGCCGGATCACGCACTGGACCTGCATTCCGACGATGGTGATCGATTTGTTTGCCAGCCCCAACTACCGCAGCTTCGATCTGTCCAGCTTGCGAAATCTCAGCGGCGGCGGCGCGGCGATGCCGCAAGCGGTGGCGCAGCGCCTGCTCGACGAATTCGGCTTGACGTTCGCCGAAGGCTACGGCCTGACCGAAACCGCCGCGCCGACGCACGCCAATCCGCCCGAGCGCGCCAAGCTGCAATGCCTGGGCATTCCGATTTTCGGCGTCGACTCGCGCATCGTCGACCCCATCACGTTGCAAGAACTGCCGCTGGGCCAGGCGGGTGAAATCGTGAGCCACGGGCCGATGGTGTTCAAGGGATACTGGCGCCACCCAGAGGCGACCGCCGTGGCGTTCATCGACCTCGACGGCAAGCGCTTTTTTCGCACCGGCGACCTCGGTCGCATCGATGACGAAGGCTACTTCTTCATCACCGACCGGCTCAAGCGCATGATCAATGCGAGCGGCTTCAAGGTCTGGCCGGCCGAGGTGGAGGCGCTGCTGTACCGGCACCCGGCGGTGCAGGAGGCGTGCATCATCGCGGCCCGCGACCCCTATCGCGGCGAAACCGTCAAGGCCGTCGTCGTGCTGCGCGCACAGGCGTTGGGCAAAACGTCGGCGCAGGACATCGTCGACTGGTCGCGTGAACAGATGGCGGCGTACAAGGCGCCGCGCATCGTCGAGTTTGTCGACGCATTGCCCAAGTCGGGTTCGGGCAAAGTGATGTGGCGTTTGCTGCAGGATCGCGAAGGCGGCGACGCCGTTTCTTGACGCCCGCTGTACGCGTCGCGGCGCGCGCCATGCTGCGCCTGAAACGCCTCACCGCAAGTGTGCGAAAACCACGTTTTGATTCGCAACGGCGCGTCTGCCGCGGCGGGGTTGTGGCCGAGAATCGTTCGAACCGGTGCGGGCGCCGACGGTGCGATGCGCGCCTCGATCATCGGGCAAAGCTCGAGATGACGGAGTCGCCGGCGCGCGCGACACATCGGACGAATCGGATCAAGCGAATCAAGCGAATCAAAGCGGACACATCGTCAATGCCGACTTCTACCGAATCATCGCTCGCAGGCGCCGCATTGCCCACAGCGACCCATGGGCGCACCATCGCCAGCCTCGACGCCGCGGCCGTGTCGGGGCTTCGCGAACTCGATCCCCAGGGTCGCAACGGCCTGGTGGAACGTGTGGTGAAGGCGTTCCAGGAGTCGCTCGCTCGCCTGGCACCGCAGTTGCTAAGCGCGGTGCAATCCAACGATTTCACGGTCATCCGCCATGTCTCGCACACCTTGAAGTCTTCCTCGGCGAGCATCGGTGCGCTGCGCCTGTCGAGCCTTTGCGCGGAACTCGAAGCGGCGGTTCGGGCCGGAGTCACCGAAGGGATCGCGGCGCGGGTCGAGGCGATTCGCGGCGAGATCGAGAACGTCAAACCCGCGCTCGAACAGCTGGCACGAACCTCGCGATGAATTCCACGCCCGCGGCAGCGGACGATGAACTGGCGGTGCCGCCGCGGTTGCTGCTGGTTGACGACGACGAGGTGAACCTGCTGATCGTCGCTGCCGCGCTGCGCGATCGCGGCTTCAGCGTCGAGCAGGCCACTTCCGGCGAAGAAGCGCTGCAACGCATAGCGCACGCCGCACCCGACGTGCTGGTGCTGGACGCGCTGATGCCCGGCCTGAACGGCTTCGATACCTGCCGCGAGTTGCGGCGCCGCGCCGGCTTCCAGGCGCTGCCGGTGCTGATGCTCACCGGGCTGGACGACGATGCATCGATCAGCCGCGCCTACGAGGCGGGTGCGACCGACTTCTTCGTCAAGTCCAGCCAATGGAACCTGCTGGCTGGGCGCTTGCGCTACCTGTTGCGCGCGTCGCGCACGCGGCTCGAGCTCGAGCGCAGCAAAGCCAAGCTCGCACGCGCGCAGGATCTGGCGCGCATGGGCAGTTTCGAGTGGAAGGCGGGCAGCGATGCGCCGCGTTTTTCGGTCGAGGCGCTGCGCGTTCTGGGTTTTCGCTTCAACCCGGCGCCATCGCTGGCACGCGTGTTGCGCGCGTTGACGGCCGAGGACCGCGGCAACCTGATCGGGCTGTTGCGTGACGCCGTCGAGCATGTCGCGACGCTGACCACCGACGTTGCCGTACTGCAACGCGGCGGCCGAAAACGCATCGTGCGTGTCGAGGCGGAACCTGAATTCGTCGAGAGCGGCAGGCTCGTGGGCTACACCGGCATCGTCCAGGATCTGACCGACCGGCGCACTGCCGAAGACAAGATTCGGCGCCTCGACAACTTCGATGCCTTGACCGCCTTGCCCAATCGCCGGCAGTTGATCCGCCGCATCGAGCGCGCGATCGACGCGGCGCGCCACGCCCGGCACCAGGTGGCGCTGTTGCTGATCGACCTGGACCGCTTCAAGATCATCAACGACACGCTCGGCCACTCGGCCGGCGACGAACTCTTGCTCGAGGTGTCGAGGCGCCTGAAGAAATGCGTGCGCCACTCCGACCAGGTGCTAGAGCCCGGGGCCAGCCCCGGCACACCGGCCTCGGCGCAGGCGCTCGAGGCGGTGGCGCGACTCACCGGCGACGAATTCATGGCGCTGTTGCCCGAAGTGGCGCAGGCAGCCGATGCGCAGCGTGTCGCCGCGCGCATCCTGGAGCTGATGCGCGAGCCCTTCACGGTGGGCGGGCAGGAATGCTTTGTCACCGCCAGCATCGGCATCGCGCTGTACCCGCGCGACGGCACGAACGCCGCCGACCTGATGAAGAACGCCGACGTCGCGATGCACGCGGTGAAGTCGGCCGGCCGCAACGACGTCGTTCTGTACAGCCCGGCGCAAGCCGGCCCCGGGCGCGAGACGCTCGAACTCGAGAGCGCGCTGCACAAGGCGATCGAACGCAACGAATTGGTGCTTCACTATCAGCCCAAGGTCGACGTGCACAGCGCACGCATGGTCGGCGCCGAAGCGCTGATGCGCTGGAACCGTGGTGGCGAGCTGATTTCGCCCGGCGCGTTCATACCGCTGGCCGAGGAGTCGGGTCTCATCGTGCCGCTGAGCGAGTGGGTGGTGCGCGAAGCGGCGCGGCAGGCGCGCGCGTGGCAAGACCGCTTCGGCCCCGGGCTTTCGATCGCCGTGAATCTGCCGCCGCGGATCTTCGAGCGCACCGACCTCGTGGAGCTGATTCAAAGCGCGGCCGCGGCCTGCGGTGTCGCGCCCAGCGCGATCGAACTCGAAATCACCGAGACCGGTTTGATGAAGGAACTGCACAACGTGATTCCGACCTTGCACCGCCTGAACCAGATCGGCGTGCAGATCTCGATCGACGACTTCGGCACCGGTTATTCGTCGCTCGCCTACCTGACCACGTTGCCGATCGGCGAACTGAAGATCGACCGAAGTTTCGTGCGCGACCTGGGCGCGACGCCCAAGAGTTCGGCGGTCGTGACCGCGATCATCGCGCTGGCGCGTTCGCTGAACCTGCGCGTCGTCGCCGAAGGCGTGGAGAACCTGCGCCAGATGCAGGTGCTGCGTCGGCTTGGCTGCGGTGTCATGCAGGGCTTTCTGTTCAGCGGCGCCAAGCCGGCCGATCAGATCGATGTGTGGCTGGAGCAAGTGGTGGCGCGGCGCAACGCGGTGTGGATCGAGTCTGGTGCGCGGACCGATGACGCTTCGCAGGAGCAAGTGCTGGCGGGGGTCGGTGTCCCGGGGGCGCCGCGGAGATAACCGTTACCCCTGTTGGACAGGAGCGGTGCAATCGACCACTCTGCCACTCTTTCTTCGAACCCAAAGACGGGTTGCCGTCACTCAACACTGGATCGCAGCAGTCTAAGCGATCACTCGCGGTACGACGGATCGATCCGATCGATCTGCCGCGTCAGCGCGTCCAGCACGTCTTGCCCGGCGCCGAAGTCGACGCGGAACTGGAACGAGTCCTCGGTGCAGCGCCGCTGCACGGCCTCGGGGATGTCGATCACCGCACCCATCGCCATCGACGCGACTTGAACTTCGCAGGCGCGGTTCAAGGTCCACAGCGTCACGAAGGCCTTGGCCAAGGTCGAGCCCCAGGTGAGCAGGCCGTGGTTGCGCAGGATGACCGCCGGCTTGTCGCCGATGTTGCGCACCAGCCGCGGGCCTTCGTCGGCGTGCACCGTGATGCCTTCGAAGTCATGGTAGGCCACCTTGCCGTGCAGTTGCGCCGAATAGAAATTGCTCATCGACAGCCCGCCTTGCGAGCACGCCACGGCCATGCCCGCCGTGGTGTGGGTGTGCATCACGCAGTGCGCGTCGGGCACGCCGGCGTGGATCGCGGCGTGTACCGTGAACCCAGCGGGATTCACCGGCCAGGGCGACGCGCCGACCTTGCGGCCTTGCAGATCGATCTTCACCAGGTTCGATGCCTTCACTTCGCTGTAGTGCAGGCCGAACGGGTTGATCAGGAAGTGCTGGCCCGCCCCTTCCAGGCGCAGCGTGATGTGGTTGTAGATCATCTCGGTCCAGCCGAGGTGGGCAAAGATGCGGTAGCAAGCGGCCAGGCGCACGCGCGCTTCCCACTCGGCATCGCTGCAATCGATCGACCTTGTGCTCATGGCTCAGTGGCTCGGCTGGCGTTTTGAAGCGGCGATGGTAACAACCGAGATCATGGCGATCGATCGCCGGTCGAGCCTGCGCCGCTCTTGTCGACTGGCCCGGGGCGCTGGGCTGCCTCGCAATGCACCTGGATCAGCTCACGCCGCCCGCCGTCGATGCGCACCGCGGTGAGCGTGCCGCCCCAGACGCAGCCGGTGTCCAGGCCGAGCAGGTCGGGCCGATCAATGAGGCCGAGCGTCGACCAGTGGCCGAACGCGATGGGCGTGCCCCGGGTCTGCCGGCCAGGAGCGTCGAACCACGGCACATGGCCCGGCGGCGCGCCGTCCGCGCCTTCCTTGGTTTGCAGGTCGAGCGAACCTTGCCCATCGACAAAGCGAATGCGCGTCAACGCATTGATGATGAAGCGCAGGCGACGATGGCCTTGAAGGTGCGGGTCCCAGCGAGTCGGCTCGTCGCCGTACATCGTGTGCAGGAACTCGCCGAGTTCGGCGCTGCGCAGCATCGTTTGCACTTCGCCGGCGAGCGCCAGGGTGGTGGCTGTGTCCCACTGCGGTGCGACCCCGGCGTGCACCATCAACCAGCCGTGCTCGTGCATGGCCAGGCGTTGCTCGCGCAGCCAGTCGATGCACGCGTCGCGGTCCGGCGCGGCGAGCACATCGCCGAACGTGTCGCCACGGTGCAGCTTGCGGCCGCCGAACGCGACCGCGAGCAAATGCAGATCGTGGTTGCCGAGCAGGCACAGCGCCGCGTCACCGAAACCGCGCAGCAGGCGCAGCGTGTCGAGCGACTTCGGGCCACGGTTCACGAGGTCACCCAGCACGAACAAGCGGTCGCGCGACGCCGAAAAGTCGATCTTGGTGAGCAGCCTTCGCAGCGCGTCGCAGCAGCCCTGCACGTCGCCCAGCAGATAGTTCATGGCTCGATTCTGCTACGCTGCGCTTCCCACCGGTTCGCGCACACGATCGCGCCACGCGCATGGATGTCGCCCTGCTGATTTTCCTGATTCTTGTCAACGCCTTGTTCGCGATGTCGGAAATGGCGCTGACAGCGAGCCGCAAGGCCAGGCTGCAAGTGATGGTGGAGGCCGACGACGCCGGCGCTCAAGCGGCGATGGACCTGCACGACAACCCGACGAAATTCCTCTCGACGGTGCAAATCGGCATCACGTCGATCGGCATCCTGAACGGCATCGTCGGCGACGCCGCATTCTCGGCGCCGTTCGCGCGCTGGCTCAATGCCACCTTCGGCATGCACGATCGCGCCGCCGAGATCGCTGCCACCGCAATGGTCGTCATCACGATCACGTTCCTGACGATCATCTTCGGCGAACTGGTTCCGAAGCGCGTCGGCCAGATCTACCCGGAGACCGTGGCGCGGCTCGTCGCGCGCCCGATGGAGTGGCTGTCGGCCGCGGCACGGCCGTTCGTGCGCCTGTTGACCGTCTGCACCGAGGCCTGTCTGCGACTGCTGGGCATGCACAACCCGCCGGACCGCAGCGTCACGGAAGAAGAAATCGCCGCGAGCCTGGTCGAAGGGCTGGACGCCGGCGTGATCGAGGCGCATGAGCACCAGATGGTGCGCAACGTGTTTCGTCTGGACGATCGGCAGGTGGGTTCGATGATGATTCCGCGCGCCGAGATCGTCTGGCTCGACGCCGACGCGTCGCCGCAGGACGTGTTGCGCGTCATCGCCGACGAAGAACATTCACGCTACCCGGTATGCCGCGGCGGGCTGGACGACGTGCTGGGTGTGATCTCGGCGCAGACCTTGTTGCAACGCTCGATGCAGGGCTTGCCGCTGGCGCTGACCGAAGGTCTGCTCGCGGCGGTGTTCGTGCCCGAGACGCTGTCGGGCATGGAGTTGCTCGACAACTTTCGCGCCTCCAGCGCCCAATTCGTGTTCGTCGTCGACGAGTACGGTGAAGTGCAGGGGATGATCACGGTGCGTGACGTGCTGGAGGCGATCACCGGCGAGTTCACGACGCCGTCGAACGAAGATTCCTGGGGCGTGCAGCGGGCCGACGGCAGTTGGCTCTTCGACGGCCTGATTCCGGTGCCGGAATTGAAGGACCGGCTGGCATTGAAAGAGTTGCCCGAAGAAGACCGGGGCCGCTACAACACTTTGGCCGGAATGATCATGCTGCTGCTGGGTCGCCTTCCGAGCACGGCCGATGCGGTGGAGTGGGACGGGTGGCGCTTTGAAGTCGTCGATCTCGACGGCAAACGCGTCGACAAGGTGCTCGCCAGCGCGATGGCGCGCCAGGATGCCGGCGCGCTGACCTGACGGCCACCCCGGGGCGGCCGATCAGCCGCGCCGGATGCCGGCGGTGAAGGGAACGACGTCCGAGTCGAAGAAGTCCGACGCCACGGGTTCTTGCATCGGCGCCGCGCCGCGGCGGTCGTTGCCAATCATCAGTTCGCGAATTTCGGGCTGCGGCAGCAGGCGCCGGTCGTCGGACTGCGGCAGCACGTCGGAGTCGTCGCGCATGCCCGTCTGGAACATCGCGCGAACCTCGCTCAACGCGGGAAGCGCGCCGTCGCGCCAGGCATGAACCGGCACATTGGCGGCCTTCAGGACTTTGGCCAGGCGCGCGTGGCGGCTCAGTGTGCGCCTGGATTCGTTGTCGGCGCGGATGTCGATCGCCGCCACGACGCGTGAACTGGGGTCGCACAGCAGCAGGTCCACGCTCAAGCGGCCGGCGCGGCTCAACCACTGGCTGTGCGGGTTTTCGGTGGGCACGCTGATGAAGCGCGCCAGCGGCACTTGCGCGAGCACCATGTAGTTGCGTGGCATCGCGCGGCGCAGCAGCTCGTAGGCCTGGCGTTCCGCGAGCGTCATCACGCGCACCGCCTGCGGCGGCCAGGCCTCGATGGTGTCGAGAAACTCGGAACGCTTGGCGTTCTTCTGCGCGGCGTTCACGCGCCGACGCGACCACAGTACCGACATCAGCACGAGCACCGACAGCAGCAATGAGGCAGAAGACGCGAAATCGAGGTTCAACATGGCACCCAACGAAGAACGGGGAGCCACAGGGTATGTTTGGCGTGCCCCGGCAGTCAAGCCGACCTGCAATCAAAAGCACGTGGCCTGCCGATTCGTGCCCGGCGCATCCGCATCAGCCTCGCAGGTCTGTTGCGTTGGTTACAGACGACGCTGAGCCGAGCAACAAGTTGGCACTACGGTTTGCCCACGACACCGAGCAGTTCGACTTCGAAGTGCAGCGTCGCCTTCGGCGGGATCAAACCTCCACCGGCTCCCCGCTCGCCATAGGCAATGGCCGGCGGGCAGATCAGTTTGGCCTTGCCGCCGACCTTCATGCGTTGCACGCCCTCGGTCCAGCACTTGATGACGCCGCCCAGCGGGAACTCGGCCGGCTTGCCGCGTGCCAGCGAACTGTCGAACTCCTTGCCGTCGGGGAACGTGCCGCGGTAGTGCACTTTGACGACATCGCTCGCGCTCGGGGTCGCCCCGGTGCCGTCTTTCAACGAGCGATAGACCAGACCGCTGGGTGTGGTCACGGCGGCGGGTTCTTTCGCTGCCGCCGCGGGATCGGACGGGGACTGGGCTTGCACGGCCGACATCGCGAGGATCAGCGTCGCCACCGCGGGCGACGTGAATGGTGAGCGTGAATTCACTGGCAACTCCAATGGAAGAGGGGCGCCATCATATCGACGCTGCGCCACTGCGGGACGCTGGGGCAGATGGCCCCAGCTGGACACCGGCGCGCAGCGAACGGCGTTAACAATTGGATGCACCGTTACCGCACCGCTTTGGTGAGACGTGGCGCGCAAGCGACGCGGTCGGGTCCAAACGCATCGCTGCGACCGACTCATGTTGTGTCCCGCGTGACTTTGTTTGCAGCGGCGGGGGAGGGGTCACCCGCGAGTTGTATCGGCGCCCCGCAAAGGACCCGATTTCGCCCCTCGGTTCATGGGCCGGCACCGCTTCGGGGTCTCGTCGATGGTCTGCGCCGCTGCGATGCTTCGGGTACGGATTCGCAACGCCAGTGCCACCGATTCCCTGAGTCGGTGGCGTTGAAGAAAGGGCACCTCTCTATGACAGTCGCATCCATGTTCGGTCAGCTCGCGCAAGGCTCCATTACCAGCAAAGACGCGCTGGAGCGTTCGGGCGAAGGCTATCGGCCCCACCCGGTGGCCACTGGCACGCAGACCCAGATGGCACGTTGGAGCCAGCGCCTGACCCGGCAGGGCGAACTCGCCACTGCGCGCCAGGTCGGTGGCTTGTCGGACGCTGAACTCGCCGCGCTGGCCAGTGAATTCGCTCTGTCGCCGCGCTACAAGCGAACCGATGCGATGCGCTTCGCGACGCCGCTGGGTGTCGCGGTGTTCGCCGCCGGGTTGATGGGCTTGATGCTGCAAGAGTCGTCGCTCGGCGCGGCGGGCCGCGGCGTCTTGTCGGCGTTTGAAGTGATCTGCCTGACGAGCTTGCTCGGCGGCCTGATCGCGGTGGCCTTCGGCACGATGAAGGCCTTCAGCCTGACATCCGTCGAGCTCGCCTATGGCCAGCTCGGTCTGTACGCCGGCGTGCTCGACGAGCAGCACCCCTGGCTCTACAAGACCTATCTGCTGACGCGCAATGCGGCGGCGAAGGCCTACCGCGACAGCGTGGTGCGCGAGCGCGGCGTGGTGCGCGGTGTTGACTGCGTGTTGATGCGCGAGATCGCGCGCGCCGACGAAGAACGCGTGATGACGCTCACCGCGCGCGGCGTGGCCGATCAGGTTCAGGGCTGCGGCGTTGCCGCCGCCAACCGCGACGGGGGCAGCGAGGGCAACGAGGCACCGCGGTTTGAGCCGCGCCTGACGCTCGTCGAATCGAGCCTCAGCGCGGCTGCGTGAGCGCGGTGCGCAGCTCGCGCAGCTTGGCTTTGAGCCGCTGCGCGTTGTCTTTGCCGATGCGCAGCATCAGCTTCTGCCCCGAGGATTTCTCCTCCAGCTCTTCATCGGCGAATTCCACCATCACCCACGGCCGCAGAGGCTGAATCGGCCCTTTCACGTTGGCCAGTTTGACCTCGATCGGCTCGGCGACCGAGGGGGTTTCGAGCAGGTGGTCGGTGACCGCCAGCACCCGGTTGTTGAACGACCGACCGGTGTAGCCCAGGTCTTCGTAGGCGCGCTGCAACTGCGGGTACATGCGCCGGTACAGCGCGACGACGGCTCTGGCATCGAGCGTCTCGACCCAGGCGACAAACTCTGCATAGCGCTTGGCGTTCGCGGCGGCGATGAGCTCCGCGGTGCCGGTGGACTGGGTCGCAAAACGTCCCGGAGTCGGGTGCACCGGCCAGAACCGAGCGGGCGAGTGCGGCCGCGCCAGCGTGTCCACCGTGACCGCGACGCGGTGCGCCAGGGCATCGACATTGAGCCAGCGCAGCAGCGCCTTTTCGCCGAAGGTTTCGCGTAAGTCTTCGGCCAGCGTGCTCGACGGCGCCGCAGTGGCCGGTGCCGGCACGGCTGCCGGAGCCGCCGGTGGCGGTTCCGGAATCGATGCCGGGGCGCTGGGCGCCGCCGCCACCGTGGGCGGTGACTCCGCAGGAGCCGCCGCCGGATTCGGCGGCCCGGATCGGGACTCGAGCTGCCACCAGTACAGGCCGCCGACGATCAAGCCCAGCAGCACGAGTGCAACGGTCCAGACGGTGCTTGGTTTCATCGTGTTTCCCTCGTGGCTTCGATCCCGCCTCAATCCACTCTCTCAGTGCCGCTCAGCAACGCGTGGAAGCGTGCCGCGTCGATGTTGCCGCCGGAAAGCGTGACGCCGATGCGCTGACCGCGAAAGCGCTGCGGCGCCACCATCAACGCCGCGAGCGCGCACGCGCCCGAGGGCTCGAGAACGACCTTCATGCGCTCGAAAGCGAAGCGCATCGCGTCCACCACCGCCGGGTCGGGCGCGGTGAGAACGTCGCGCACCAGCGCCTGGATCACTTCGAAGGGATGACGCCCGACCGCCTGGGTTTGCTGGCCGTCGCAGATCGTTCTCGGCACCTCGATGCTGACGATGTGCCCACTGCGCAGCGATTGCTGCATGTCGTTGCCGCGCTGCGGTTCGGCGCCGTAGACTGAGATGTCGGGCAGCAAATGCTTCGCCGCGACGGCGCAGCCGGAAAGCAGGCCGCCGCCGCCGGCGCAAACGATCAAGGCGTCGAGTTCGCCGCAATCCTCGATCAGCTCCAACGCCGCCGTACCCTGGCCCGCCATCACCGGCAGGTGATCGAACGGCGGGATCAGTTCGCAACCGCGCTCTTGCACGATGGACTTCGCGATCTGCGCGCGGTCTTCCCGGTAGCGGTCGTACAGCACCACTTCTGCACCGTAGCCGCGGGTGGCCGCGACCTTGTTCACCGGCGCGTCGTGCGGCATCACGATCGTCGCCTTGCAGCCATGCAGCCGCGCGGCCAGCGCCACCGCTTGCGCATGATTGCCGCTGGAGAACGCAACGACGCCGCGTGCGCGCTGCGCATCGCTCAAGACATTGACCGAATTGAAGCCGCCGCGGAACTTGAACGCGCCCATGCGCTGCAGGTTCTCGGCCTTCATGAACACCTGGGCGCCGAGCATCGCGTCGAGCGTGGACGAGCGCAGCACCGGGGTGCGGTGCGCCACGCCTTTCAGTCGCGCCGCGGCGGCGCGGATGTCTTCGAATTGCAGCATGAATGGGTCGACGGTTCGAATCGTTGGACAGGGTCAACGCCGATGCTACGCCGAGCGCGCGGCATTGCCGTCGGCCTCGTCAATGCGCCCTTCGGCCCGGCACCGCGCCATCAATTCGGCCCACCGCTCCTGGCCGAGGGATCGCAGCGTGCGGATGTTCGCCTCGTAAACTTCCGCAGCGTCGGGGAAGGCCGCGACGGCACGTTCGACGCTCGCTTCGCGCAACAGGTGCAGCATCGGGTAGGGCGAGCGGTTCGTCGCGTTTTCGATGGCATCGCTCGCGGTGCCGGCGAAGCGATAGTCGGGATGAAAACTCGCGAGTTGAAGAACGCCTTCGAAGCCGGCCTCGGCCAGCACGGCGTCGGCGTCGTCGAGGAACTGGTTGTACGCGTCGAAGTCGGTCAGCGCATTCGGGTGGATCAGCAGCGTCGTGTCGGTGACCGCGGGGCTGCTTCGCGCCAGTAGCTCGAGTTCGTCGCGAAGCATCGTGAGCAGTTCCGATTCGTCCGTCGTGTCGCACACGGCGTAGCGAACTTGCCCACGCACCTGAACCGCCTTCGCGAATGGGCACAGGTTCAGGCCGATCACGACGCGCTCGACCCACGCGCGCGTCTGCGCAATGATGCGGTCGTGCTGCAAGCTCAGGCTGTCGCCTTGCCGAACTGCTGCAATGCCGCCGGCGTCGGCGTGGTCCCCGCGCCCGGCTGTTGCGGCTGCCTGAACCAGCCGTCCGCCACCTCGGCGGGGTCGGTGAAACAGTCCTTGATCCACGGGATGTATTCCAGCACCGCGATCGCCGGGTGCGCGTAGGCCAGGTGCACGTGCACCTGGCTCATGTCGCCGGCGTGCGGCGCGACCGGCAGGCGCATCGCGTGCGCCATCTCGCACACGCGCAGCACTTCGGTGACGCCGGCCATGCGTGTCACGTCGGGCTGCACCCAGTGGATCGCCTGCTGCGCAAAGAACTCGGCGAACGCGTCGGTGGTGTAGAGCTGTTCGCCCAGGGCGATGGGGATGCTTGTTGAGCGCGCGAGCTGCGCGTGGCCTTTCACGTCGTCGTACCAGAGCGGCTCTTCGAACCAGTACACGTCCAGGTCTTCGGCGGCGCGGCAGAAGCGTTGGCAGGTCGGCAGGTCCCACTTGCCGTTGCCGTCGATCGCGAGGGTCACGTCCGGGCCGATCGCCTTGCGCACCGCGGCCAGGCGCTTCAGGTCGCGCTCGACGCCCGAGCCGACCTTGATCTTGATGCCGGTGAAGCCGTCTTGCACCGCGTCCTGAGCGCCGCGCAGCAGCGTGGCATCGGGCAGGCTCAACCAGCCGATGTCGGTGTTGTAGGCGCGCACCTTCTCGCGCACCTGCCCGCCGAGCAGCTTCCACAGCGGCTGGTTTGCGGCCTTGGCTTTCACGTCCCACAGCGCCACGTCGATCGCCGCATGGGCGAGCGTCGTGATGCCGGCGCGCCCGACCCACTGCAGGTGCGGCTGGCGCGCGATGCGCTGCCACAGCGCGGTGACGTCGTGTGCGTCCTGCCCGATCAACAATGGCGCCAGGCAGGTCGAGATGCAACGTGTGATCAGCTGGTCGCTGGCCAGGTGCGCATGCGTGCCGGTGTAGCCATAGCCGCGCAAGCCCCCTTCGACGTCGATGCGCGTGCCGACCACGCCCCAGTGCGACACGGTGTGCGTGCTGTCGGCGATCTGCGAGCCGGTGACCGGAACGTGCAGGATGAAAGGGGTGACGGCTTCGATGCGCATGTGGGCATCGTAGCGCCGCCGGCGCTGCGATCGCGATGGGGCCTCGGCGCTCGCCTTCCCGAGCCGGCGCCAGTCAGTCGCATCTTGTGGGTTTTCAAGGGCGCGGTGCGCCGGCGTCTGCGAGGTCTTCACCGAACACCATGCGGCTCACGCCGGCCGCCGCCGCGGCGGCTTCACACGCCGAACACGGCCGCGACGTCGAGTACAGCACGCTGCCGTCGAGCCGCGTGCGTTGCAGCCGGCGCTGCGCGTCACGGATAGCCTCGCGCTCGGCGTGGGCGGTCGGATCGCCGCGCTGGACCACGCGGCTCGGCCCTTCGCCGACGAGTTCATCACCCAGCACCAGAACCGCGCCGTAGGGCTGGTCGCCCCAAGATTGCGCCAGGCGCCGCATCGCAGCCGCTGCCAGGTACCAGCGCTTGTTCGGCACCGGCACCGCCTGCGTCTGGGCGCTGTGCCCACCCGCGCAAGCCGAGCAGCAGGCAAGCAACGATCAAGCGGCGCGTGTGCATGCGATCTCGAAGAAGTCGTCCGAAGGTTGGCCTCGTCTGGCAAGCCGTGAGCTGATCGCAGCGTGTCCTTTGTCAGGGCTCAATAGGTCGCGCGCCCGCCCGACAAATCGAACACGGCGCCGGTGCTGAACGAGCAGTCGGAAGACGACAGCCACGCCACCATCGCCGCGACCTCTTCCACCTCCAGAAAGCGCCCCATCGGAATCTTCGACAGCATGAAGTCGATGTGCGCCTGCGTCATCGTGTCGAACATCGCGGTCTTGGCAGCGGCCGGCGTGACCGCGTTGACGAGCACGCCCTTCGTCGCGAGTTCCTTGCCGAGCGACTTGGTGAGCGCGATCACGCCCGCCTTGGACGCGCTGTAGTGCGAGGCGTTCGGATTGCCCTCCTTGCCCGCCACCGACGCGATGTTGACGATGCGCCCATAACTCTGCGCGATCATGTGCGGCACGATCGCGCGGCAGGTCAGGTAGGGCCCGACCAGGTTGACCTCGATGACGCGGCGCCACACCGCGGGGTCGAGCTCCCAGGTGGTGCCGTTGCCGCCGGTGATGCCGGCGTTGTTGAGCAGAATGTCGATGCGTTGGTGCTCGGCCATCGCCTTCGCCGTCGCGTCAGCGACGGCGGCGCTCGTCGGTGAGTTCGACGACGGCCGTGCTCGTCGGGCCGATCGCGAGCAGTTTGTCGCGGGCCTGCGAGAGCCGTGCGGCGTCGATGTCCCACAGCACGATCGCGCGCGCCGCTGCGCAACATGCGCTGCGCGCACGCATAGCCGATGCCCTGCGCGCCACCGGTGATGACGGCGACGCGCCCTTGCAGATCGACCTGGTTCATTGCATGCCCTTCAACGCGCCTTCGCCGCTCGGCGAGCTGCGGCAATCGTCGATGTACTGGCGCACGATGTCGGCGAAGTTCGCCGCCGGCTTCAAGCCGAGCTGCGTGGCGCGCGCGAAGCTCGCGCCGCCCGGCCAGTTGGCGACGATTGCAGCGATGCGCTCGTCGCGCACATAGCGCACGCGTTCACGCACGCGCTTGCCCGCCACCGCTTCCAGCGCGGCGAGCATCTCGCCGACGCGCACGTTGAGCGCCGGCAGGTTCAGCGCCAGGCGCCCACCCAACTGGTCGCGGGTGGCCTCGAACACGCGAATCAGGCCTTCGATCGTCAGCGCAGGCGACGACACCGGGTGCGACACGTCAACGCTCACCGGCAGGATCGATTCCTCGCCCGCCAGCGGCTCGCGGATGATTCCGGAGAAAAACGACGACGCTGCGCCGTTCGGCCGGCCGGGCCGCACCGTGACCGTCATCAAGCGCGCCGAGCGCCCGTCGATGTAGCCCTTGCGCGTGTAGTCGGAGACGAGGTGCTCGCAGATCAGCTTTTGCGTGCCGTAGCTCGTCTGCGGCGCGGGCAGCGTGTCGTCGGCCACCAGCTTCGGCAAGGGCACGCTCGGCATCGGGCCCGAACACCGCGACCGAACTCGAGAACACGAAACGCGGCGCGGCGCCGCCGGACGTGCGCAGGCGCAGCGCGTCGAGCAGGGCGCGCGTGCTGTCGAGATTGGAGCGCAGGCCGAGTTCGAAATCGGCCTCGCATTCGCCCGACACCGCCGAGGCGAGGTGGAACACGCCGTCGAAAGCCTCTTCGCGAAACTGCGCGCATTGCGCCAGCAGCGGCCCGGTGCGCGCCTGCACCCGCGCATCGGCCAGCAGCTCAGGGCGCGGCGCCACCTGATCGGCGAGCACGACGCTTTGAATCTTCTGGCCGGCAAGTTGCCCGCGCGCGAGCAGGGCCGAGGCGAGACGCGAGCCGACGAAGCCGCCGCCGCCGGTGATCAGGAGTTTCATGCACGTGTCCTTTGCTGTGGTTTGTAGGGTTGGAACCAACCGAGTCCGGCCGAGGTGCCCGCTTTCGGGCGGTACTCGCAGCCGACGTAGCCGTCCCATTTCAGTTCGTCGAGAAGATCGAACAGGTAGGGATGGAACAGTTCGCCGCGATCGGGTTCGTTTCGATCGGGAACGCCGGCAATCTGGAAGTGGCCGACGCGGCCCTTGTGCTGCGCATCGCCGAGGTACTTGCGGATCTTCATCGCCACGTCGCCCTCGACGATCTGGCAGTGGTACAGGTCCATCTGCACCAGCAGGTTAGGCGCGCCGACTTCGCGCACGACTTCATGCGCATGGTCTTGGCGATTCAGAAAGTAGCCGGGAACGTCGCGGACATTGATCGGTTCGATCAGGATTTGCACGCCGGCGCTGGCCGCCTGCTTGCAAGCCCAGGCGAGGTTCTCGAGGTAGGTGGCGCGGTGCGCGGCGCGGTCCGCGCCCTCGGGCAGCAGGCCCGCCATCAAGTGCACGCGCCGGCAGCCCAGCGCCTGGGCGTAGGGCAGCGCACCCTCGGTCACGCTGGCGCGAAACTGCGCCTCGCGTCCGGGCAGGCTGGCCAGGCCGCGCTCGCCTTTGTCCCAGTCGCCCGGCGGGCCGTTGAACAGCGCCTGGGTCAGGCCGTGGGCCTTCAGGCGCTGGGCAATCTCGGCCTTGTCGAACGCGTACGGGAACAGGTATTCGATCGCCGCAAATCCATCGGCTGCGGCGGCAGCGAAGCGGTCAAGAAAGTCGACCTCGGTGTACATCATCGACAGGTTGGCGGCAAAGCGTGGCATGTGCGGGTCCTCTGAGGTGGTGGCTTTGATTGCGGTTCGGGTGGCGGGCGGTGGCTTACCACGACGCGCCAAAGGCGCTGCGCAACTCGTCGATCTGCGCAGTGCTCAGCGGCGCGGGGCGGGGCTGGCTCATCAGCCAGAGCCGGGCGGTTTCTTCCAGTTCCTCGAGCACCGCCATCGCCGCGCCCGGGTTGTCGTGCCACACGTTCGGCCCGAGCCGCTCGTGCAGCACGGCGCGGAGCAGCTGGCCGCGGCTGCGCGCAGCGTCGATGCGGCGCGCGATGTCGTCGGCGAGTGCCGGGTCGCCGGGCCGCCGGTAGCCGATCAGCGGCACGTGGCCGACCTTCATCACGAAGTAGGGCGTGATCGGCGGCAGCACGTCGTCGACGCTCCACACGCCGGCGAGCGTGAGCGCGACCAGGTGCGTGCTGTGGCTGTGGATCACGCATTGCGCGTGTGGATCGGCGCTGTAGATCGCGCGGTGCAGCGCCAGCGTTTTGCTCGCTCGCGCGCCGCTCAGTTGCCGACCCGCGGCGTCGACATGGGCCAGCGTTTCGGCATCCAGGAAACCCAGGCATGCGTCGGTGGGGGTGATCAGGAAGCCTGCGCCGTCGGGCAGGCGCACGCTGATGTTGCCGGCGGTGGCGTGCACGTAGCCGCGTTCGTAAAGCGATCGGCCGACGCGGCAAATCTCGGTGCTCAGGGATTGCATCGAAGCTCGGCAGGGTGGTCAGTTCGGCGTCGCTGCCACCTTGAACGCGTCGGCAAAAAACTCCGGCCCGCCGAAGTTGCCCGACTTGAGCGCCAGCCACAGCGGCCGGCCAACGACCTGCGTCCACGGCACGCCCGGGCAGATGGCCGGGCCGATGCGCAGCGCTTCCACGCGCAGCGCCTGCACCACCGCGCCCGAGGTCTCGCCACCGGCGACGATCAGGCGCTGCACGCCACTGTCGATGAGGCGCCGCGCGATCTGCGCGAGCGCGGTCTCGACCAGTTCGCCGGCGCGGGCCATGCCCAGTTCGGTCTGGACCGCTTCCAGATCGGCGACGCCGGTCGTTGCATAGAGCAGCACCGGGCCGCGGTCGAGCCACTCGCGCGCCCAGTTCACGGTGCGGTCGACCACCGGCTCGCCGCGTGCCAATGCGCGCGGGTCGATCGCCTGTGCCGGTTTGCCGGCGGCGCGCCACGCCTCGACCTGAGCGTTCGTCGCCTCGGAGCATGAACCCGAAATGATGGCGCTGCGGCCGACCATGCGGTCCAGCCGTGCCGCTTGGCTGTCGTGCTGCAGCCAGCCGCGTTCGCGGTAGGCCTTGGGCAAGCCCAGCGCCAGCCCCGATCCCGCGGTGAGCAAGGGCAAGTCTGCGCAGGCCTGCGCCAGCACGTGCAGGTCGGCGTCAGCCAGACAATCGGCGATCGCGACGCGCACCCCTTGGGCCATCAACCCCTGGATCGCCTTGTGCACCGCGGCCACACCTTGGAGCACGACGTCGTGACGCAGCAGCCCGACGCGCTGGGAGGACTGCGATTGCAGGACGCGCACGAGATTGGCGTCGCGCATCGGTGTCAGCGGGTGGTTGCGCATGCCCGAATCGGACAACAACTGGTCGCCGACGAACAAGTGGCCGCGATAAATGGTTCGCCCGTTCACCGGGAACGCTGGGCAGGCGATCGTGAAATCGGTGCCGAGCTCCTCCATCAGCGCGTCGATCACCGGGCCGATGTTGCCCTTGGACGTGGAATCGAAAGTCGAGCAGTACTTGAAGTAGAAGCGCTGCGCGCCCGCGCCGCGCAGCCAGTTGAACGCCGCGACCGACTTCGCCACCGCTTCCGCTGCGGGCACGGTGCGCGTCTTGAGCGCCACGACCACGGCGTCGGTGTCGGGCGTGCCGACCTCGGGAACGCCGATCGTCAGCAATGTCTTCATGCCGGCCTGCACCAGCATGCCGGCGACGTCGGTCGCGCCGGTGAAGTCGTCGGCGATCACGCCGAGCACGATGCCTGGATTCATGCGCGCACAGTCCTCGTCTTGCCGGCACGGTCGTTGGCCTTCACGCCTGGCGGGGTGCGAAGTATCGCGCCGCCGGCCTCGAGCCGCCATTGTCCGCGTTCCAGGTGCTGGGTCGCGCAGCGCCGCGCGGCATCGGCGTCGCGCGCGGCGATCGCGTCGACGATCGCGCGGTGCTCCATCCGTACCTGCTGCGTGAAGTCGGCGATGCGCGCCTCGTTGCCCTTGGTGACGCGCATCGCTTCGCGCAAGTACTGCTCGAGGAACACGAGCAGGCGCGTGAACTGCGGGTTGCCGGTCGCCTCGCCGATCGCGCGGTGAAACGCAAGGTCTTCGTCGACACCGTCGCGCCCCTCGCTCATCGCCGCATCCAGCGCCGCGAGCGCGCGCCGCAGCGCGCGTATCTGCTCGCGCGTCGCGCGCTGCGCCGCCAGAGCCGCGATTTCGCCCTCGAGCACGCGGCGCAGCTCGACCACCTGGGTCACGGCGGTCATCGACTCGAGCACCTTGGGGTCGAAGCTCAGCGACTGGTTCGGCGGCGGCACAGCGACGTACACGCCCGAGCCCTGGCGCGAGCGCAGCAAGCCGCGCGACTTGAGCTGGTGCACGGCTTCGCGCACGACGGTGCGCGACACGCCGTGCTGGAGCGCGAGCTGCGCTTCGGTGGGCAGGCGGTCGCCGGGCGCCAGCGCGCCCGCTTCGAGCTGGGCTGCGAGCAGGCTCGCAAGCCGGTCGGACAATCGCTCGGCCACCAGAATTGACATGATGGTCAGGTTATCAGACGACTTGGGCCCCGGCCAACGGGTAATTACGGAGCGACGCGTGCGCGCGCAGCGGCTATCGTGCGCAACGGCGCTCGGCCTTGCCGGGCCAGGCACAGCAGGGCGGGCGGGAGCACATGGGCAGCGTATCGATTCGTGGGGTCAAGAAGCGCTTCGGCGACGTCGAAGTGCTGCATGGCGTGGACATCGAGATCGCCGACGGCTCGTTCACGGTGCTGGTCGGGCCCTCGGGCTGCGGCAAGTCGACGCTGTTGCGCATGATCGCGGGGCTGGAGAATATCTCCGACGGCGAAATCGCGATCGGCGGGCGGATCGTGAACCTGATGCAGCCCAAGGAACGCGACATCGCGATGGTGTTCCAGAACTACGCGCTGTACCCGCACATGACGGTGCGCCAGAACATGGCGTTCTCGCTCGCGCTGGCCAAGCAGAGCCAGGACAAGATCGACGCCACGGTGGCGCGCGCCGCCGAAATCCTGGGCCTGGGCGCGCTGCTCGAGCGCTACCCGCGCCAGCTCTCGGGCGGCCAGCGCCAGCGCGTCGCGATGGGCCGTGCGATCGTGCGCGACCCGCAGGTGTTCCTGTTCGACGAGCCGCTGTCCAACCTGGACGCGAAGCTGCGCGTTGCGATGCGCGGCGAGATCAAGGAGTTGCACCAGCGGCTGAAAACGACCTCGGTCTACGTCACGCACGACCAGATCGAGGCGATGACGATGGGCGACAAGATCGTCGTGATGCGCGACGGTTACATCGAGCAGACCGGCAGCCCGCTCGAGCTGTACGACCACCCGGCGAACCAGTTCGTCGCCGGCTTCATCGGCTCGCCGGCGATGAACTTCCTGCCCGCGAAATTGAAGCGCGCCGCCGGCTCGGCTTATGTCGAGTTGACCGACGGCACGCGCCTGGACGCGCCGCCGCTGTCCGGAGGTGCCGACGGCCAGCCGGTGATCCTGGGCACGCGTCCCGAACACCTGACGCTGGCCAACGGCGGCGGTATCGCGGCCCAGGTCGTCGTGATGGAGCCCACCGGCATGGACACCTTCATCGCCTGCCGCCACGAAGGCGTGGATCTGGCCGCGGTGTTCCGCGAGCGCCATGACTTCGAGCCCGGCAGTACCATCCACCTGCTGCCCGACTTGCAGCGAGCGCACCTGTTCGATGCCGGCAGCGGCCAACGCCTTTCGGCCTGACGCCGCAGCGCCAGCCGTCCCTGACACCCGTTCCCCCGCCACACCCAACAGATCACTGAAGGAGAGCAAGATGACCCCGTTCAACCGCCGCAAATTCCTCGAAAGCTCGGCCGGCGTCGCTGCCGCGGCCACCGTGGGCACCGGCGCCGCCGTGCTCGCCCCGGCCGTGCACGCGCAAGCCCTGGCATTCAAGCCCGAAAAAGGCGCGAAGCTGCGCGTGCTTCGCTGGAGCCGCTTCGTGCAGGGCGACATCGACGCCTACACGGCCAACGTCAAGAAGTTCACCGAGAAGACCGGCATCGAAGTGCGCGTCGACAACGAAGGCTGGGAAGACGTGCGCCCGAAGGCGGCCGTCGCGGCGAACACCGGTGCCGGCCCGGACATCATCTTGTCGACCAACGACGACGCGAACCTCTACCCTGAGAAGCTGCTCGACGTGACCGACCTCGCCACCTACCTCGGCAAGAAATATGGCGGCTGGTTCCCGGCGTGCGAAGCCTATCTGCGCCCGGACGGCAAGAAGTGGATCGGCATCGCGCTGGGCGCGGCCGGCGCGATGCTCGTGTACCGCCAGAGCATGGTCAAGGCGGCGGGCTTCGACGCGTTCCCGAAAGACACCGCCGGCTTCCTCGCGCTGCTCAAGGCGCTGCACGCCAAGGGCACGCCGGCCGGCATGGCGCTGGGCAACGCCACGGGTGACGGCCTGTGGTGCAACTGGCTGGTCTGGTCGCACGGCGGCAAGCTCGTCGACGAGAACAACAAGGTCGTGATCGACAGCGCCGAGACGCTGCGCGCGCTCGAGTACGCGAAAGAGCTGTACGCCACCTTCATTCCGGGCACGCTGTCGTGGCTGGACCCGAACAACAACAAGGCGTTCCTCGACGGCCAGATCAGCCTCACCAACAACGGGATCTCGATCTACTACGCGACGAAGAATTCGACCGACCAGAAGGTGCGCGACCTGAAGGAAGACGTGTACCACGCGCAGTACCCGGTCGGCCCGGTGGGCGTGCCCACCGAGTCGCACCTGTTCTTCAACCAGATGATCATGAAGTACACGAAGTTCCCGCAGGCCGCGAAAGAGTTCCTGCGCTTCATGATGGAACAGGAGCAGTTCGACCCGTGGCTCACCGCGGCTGGCGCCTACATCGCCCCGCCGCTGGCGGATTACACGAAGGTGGGCATCTTCAGCTCCGATCCGAAACACACGCCGTACCGCGACTGCGTGAAGAACCTGCGTCCCGCGGGTTACGCCGGCAAGCTCGGCTACGCATCGGCCGGCGCCGCGGCCGACTTCATCATGGTCAACATGGTGGCCGAGGCCGCGAGCGGCTCGAAGACCCCCAAGGAAGCCGCCGAGCGCGCGCAAAAACGCGCCGAGCGTTACTACAAGGTTTGAGGCCGCACTGAAATGCTGTCGCGACCGGCCCTTGCCGGCGTGACTCAGCCATGACGGCCGCGGCGCAAGCCGCGGCACCTCCGATGCTCGAGAAACTCCAGAACAGTCGCAACGCCCTCGGGCTGGTGTTCATGCTGCCCGCGGCGGTGCTGCTGCTGCTGTTCCTGACCTATCCGCTCGGCCTGGGCGTGTGGCTCGGCTTCACCGACGCCAAGGTCGGCCGCCCCGGGCAATGGATCGGCATCGAGAACTACGTGTTCCTCGCCACCGACCAGGTGACGCAGCTCGCGCTGTTCAACACGCTGTTCTACACCACGATCGCGAGCATCCTGAAGTTCTTCCTCGGCCTGTGGCTGGCGCTGCTGCTGAACAAGAACATCCGCTTCAAGTCGTTCTTTCGAGCCGTGATCCTGTTGCCATACATCGTTCCGACGGCGCTGTCGGCGATCGCGTTCTGGTGGATCTTCGACGCGCAGTTCTCGATCATTTCGTGGGTGCTCATGAAGACCGGCGTGATCGACCAGTACATCGACTTCCTCGGCAGCCCGTGGAACGCACGCTTTTCGGTGATCGCCGCCAACGTCTGGCGCGGCGTGCCGTTCGTCGCGATCACGCTGCTCGCCGGCTTGCAGACGATTTCGCCGTCGTACTACGAAGCCTCAGCGATCGACGGCGCCACGCCCTGGCAGCAGTTCCGCCACGTCACGCTGCCGCTGCTCACGCCGATCATCGCGGTGGTGATGACGTTCTCGGTGCTGTTCACGTTCACCGACTTCCAGTTGATCTACGTCATCACGCGCGGCGGCCCGTTGAACGCCACGCACCTGATGGCCACGCTGTCGTTCCAGCGCGCGATCTCCGGCGGCGCGCTCGGCGAAGGCGCGGCGATCTCGATCGCGATGGTGCCGTTCCTGCTGGCGGCGATCATGTTCAGCTACTTCGGGCTGCAGCGCCGCGCCTGGCAACAGGGAGGGGCCGATAAATGAGCGCTGTGGCAAGCCCGCGCGTCGACAACACCGACATGGGCGGCATGGGCTTTCTGGAGTCCACGCCGCGCAAATGGGTCACCGTCTACCTGCCGCTGTTCGGTTTCCTGTTCGTTCTGCTGTTCCCGTTCTATTGGATGGGAATCACTTCGTTCAAGCCGAACAACGAATTGCTGTCGCGCGACGGTAACCCGTTCTGGATCATCGAGCCCACGCTCGCCCATGTGAAGAAGCTGCTGTTCGACACGGCCTACCCGCAGTGGATGTGGAACACGGTGCTGGTGTCGGTGGTGTCGACCTTCTTCTCGCTCGCCGCGTCAGTGCTTGCCGCCTACGCGATCGAGCGGCTGCGCTTTTCCGGGGCCAAGCAGACCGGTTTGGCGATCTTTCTGGCGTACCTGGTGCCGCCGTCGATCCTGTTCATTCCGCTGGCCTCGGTGGTGTTCCAGCTCGGCCTGTTCGACACGCGGCTGGCGCTCATATTGACGTACCCGACGTTCCTGATCCCGTTCTGCACCTGGCTGCTGATGGGGTATTTCCGCACCATTCCGTTCGAGCTCGAAGAGTGCGCGCTGATCGACGGCGCGACGCGCTGGCAGATCCTCACCAAGATCGTCTTGCCGCTCGCCGTGCCGGGCTTGATCTCGGCGGGCATCTTCGCGTTCACGCTGTCGTGGAACGAATTCATCTACGCGCTCACGTTCGTCTCGTCGAGCGAGATCAAGACGTTGCCGGTGGGCGTGGTCACCGAACTCGTGGAAGGCGACGTCTACCACTGGGGTTCGCTGATGGCCGGCGCGCTGTTCGGCTCGCTGCCGGTGGCGTTCATCTACTCGTTCTTCGTCGAATACTATGTGTCGGGAATGACCGGTTCGGTCAAGGAATAGGCGCGGAAGGAGTCGCGATGCGAGTCGGCATCATCGGTCTGGGCGCGATGGGCTTGCCCATGGCCGCCAACATCATCAAGGCTGGGCACCAGGTGCGCGGCTTCGACCTGCAGGCGCAAGCGTTGGCCAATCTGGCGGCGGCCGGCGGCGAAGTGGCCAAGTCGCTGGCCGACGTGGCGCAGGGCGCCGACATCCTGTGGCTGATGGTCGTGAACGGCGACCAGGCCGAGCGCGTGCTGTTCGGCGACGCCGACGGTCACGGTGGCGCCGCGCAAGCCTTGCCGCGCGGCGCCCTGGTCGTGGCGGCGTGCACGCAGCCGCCGGCGCAGGCGGCGCGCTTGGCGGCGCGCCTGGCCGATGCCGGGCTGGCGATGCTGGATGCACCGGTGTCGGGCGGTGTGGTCGGCGCGCGCGAGGGCGCGCTCACCATCATGTGCTCCGGGCCGAACGCCGAACTCGAGCGTGCGCTGCCCGTCATGCAAGCCACCGCGAAACGCATCTTCCACGTCGGCCTGACGGCGGGCCTGGGTTCCACCGCGAAGATGATCAACCAGCTCTTGTGCGGCGTGCACATCGCCGCCGCGGCGGAAGCGATGAACGTCGCAGAGACCGCGGGCCTGTCGCTGCAGACGATGCACGAAATCATTTCGGTCTCGGCCGGCAACTCGTGGATGTGGGGCGACCGCGGGCCGAAGATGATGCAGGACGACCCGCCGGTGACGAGCGCGGTCGACATCTTCGTGAAGGACCTCGGCATCGTGCTCGACCAGGGGCGCCTCGCACGCCAAGCCACGCCGCTGGCCGCCGCCGCGCACCAGATGTTCCTCGCGGCGTCGGGCCAGGGCCACGGCAAGGCCGATGACAGCCAGGTGATCCGCGCTTACCGAACTTTGAATGGGACGAAGAAGAAGCGAGTCCCGACCGTCATCCCGGCGAACGCCGGGATCCACCGATCGATCTCGGCTCCATGGATCCCGACTTGCGTCGGGATGACGCGCCGGGGACCAACGAGCAAGCAACATGACCCGACCCACCATCGGCTTCATCGGCGTCGGCTTGATGGGCCACGGCATGGCGAAGAACATCGTCACCAAGGGCTACCCGCTGGTCGTGATGGGCCACCGCAACCGCGCACCGGTCGAGCACCTGGTGTCGCTCGGTGCGCGCGAGGCGAAAACGCCGCGCGAGCTGGCGTTGGCCTGCGACATCTTGCACCTGTGCGTCACCGGCTCGCCGCAGGTCGAAGCGCTGCTGCGGGGCGCCGATGGCGTGATGGCCAGTGGCAAGCAAGGCTTGATCGTGGTCGATTGTTCGACGTCGAACCCGGTGTCGACTCTTGCTCTCGGCGAAGAGCTGAAGGCCAAGGGCATGACCCTGGTCGACGCCCCGCTGTCGCGCACGCCGAAAGAGGCCGAAGAAGGGACGCTCGACGCCATGGTCGGCGCCGACGCCGACACTTATCTGCGCATCGAACCCGTGCTGCGCTGCTGGGCCGGCAATGTGGTGCACCTCGGGCCGCTCGGCCTGGGGCACAAGATGAAGCTCATCAACAACTTCGTCGCGATGGGCTACGCAGCGCTGTTCGCCGAGGCGCTGGCGATCGCGCGCAAGGCGGGCTTGACGATCGAGCAGTTCCACGCCGTGGTCGGGGCGGGGCGCATGCGCAGCGGCTTCTACGACACGTTCATGAAGTGGTCACTGGAAGCCGACCCGAACGCGCACAAGTTCACCATCTCCAACGCGCACAAGGACATGCGCTATCTCGCGAGCATGGCCAACGAAGTCGGCGCGGTGAACAACCTGCAGACGCTGGTGAAAAACGCGTTCGCGGCGATGGACGCGGCGGGCCAGGGCGACAAGTTCGTGCCGATGCTCGCCGACTTCGTGGCGCAGGCGAATGGCTTGCCGCCCGCGGCGCAGGCGGGTTCTTTCAAGCGCCAGGGATGAACGCCGCGCCCACCCTGGGCAACAGCTACTTGTAGGTCCCCGTCGTGCCGACGATTTCGGAATCGTCGTAGTTATTCACGTCGCAACGGCCGGTGCGAACTTCCAGCTGCAAGGTCCCACCGGACAATGCGGCCGAGTCGAGCGCAAACTCGAATGACTGGCTCGCGAATTCGCCGGTCACCGGGGAGTCCGCGAGTGCATGGCTCTGGGATGCCAGTTCGACGTTCGAGGCCGTGAAACTGCGCAGCGTGACTTGGGCGCCGAAGCACTCCGACACTTCCAGTCCGCGCACCAGCAGGCTCACATGCAGCCCGCTCTTCGTGGCGTCAACGTAATCGATGCGTTGCGATGCGAGCATAATCACCGGCTGGTCGCTCGGCGGCGTGGGCAACTGCAGCTTCGAGTTGACGGGGCCGGAGGCGTTGCCGTCGCCGAACCGTTTCAGGACATCGAGCCCGGTGAAGACAAACACTCCAGGCGCCGCCGCATCGAGCAGGATCGGACCGGTGACGGGCAATGTGCCGAGGGCATTGGTTGTCGAAACGGCGGTCAGGTCGCCGTCTGCGTCGGTGGCGTAGACGATCACGGTGGGCATGTAACCGTCGGCCGTGATCAGCGCCGCGACTTGCGAACTCTTCGGGATCACGTCGGTCGGCGCGGTAATCGAGAAGTTTCCCTGGTCGTCAGTCGTCGTGGTCAACGTGATCACCTGGCTCGCCTGACTCGGGTCGACCAGCTGCAACGTCACGGTGACGGGCGTCGCGACGACAGCCACGGTTCCGGCCAGGATCGATTCTCGAACCGGCGCCGGTGCAGCCGCAACCGGATCGGGTGCGGCAGCGGGAGCGGCGGCAGGTTGCGCGGCAGCCGCCGCGGGTGTCTCGCCGCCACCGCCACCACCGCAGGCGCCGAGCGCCGCGGCCGTCAGCAGTGGCAGGGCGACGTGCAGGGAAACGTTGAATCGAGCCATGGGCATCCTCTTGACATTGCGTGCTGCTAACAAAGGGGTGACCAAAGGTATCAAGGGCGCGTGCTGGCTGCCATGTAGAAAAGTCACGACGGCGAGAGCAGGGGGTGCGCAGCCCCGGCTGCTACCATCGATTCAGATCACCGCATCGAGGCCCGCCATGAAGATCGATTTCGTTTCCGACATCGCCTGCCCCTGGTGCGCGGTCGGCCTGAATTCATTCGAGATCGCGCTGAAGCGCCTCGGCGATTCGGTGCCCGTCGAATTGCACTTCCAGCCGTTCGAGCTGAACCCGGCGATGCCGCCCGAAGGCGAAGACACGGTGCAGCACCTGTCTCGCAAATACGGCAGGTCACCGGCCGAGCTCGCGCAGGCGCGCGAGGGCCTGCGCCAGCGCGGCGCCGAAGTCGGCTTCACGTTCGGCGATCGGCCGCGCATCTGGAACACGTTCAACGCGCACCGTTTGCTGCATTGGGCCGGTTTGGAGGGCAAGCAGCGCGAGCTCAAGCATGCGCTGCTCGTTGCGTACCACACGCAGGCGCAAAACCCCGGCGACACTGAGGTGCTGGTGCGTGTTGCGAGCGAGGTGGGGCTGGACCCCGCGCGCGCCCGCACGATCGTCGAGTCCGACGAATACGCCGAGCAGGTGCGCGAAGCCGAGCGCCATTGGCAGGACTTGGGAATCCACGCGGTGCCCTCCGTCGTGATCGACGAGCGCCACCTGATCCAGGGCGGGCAGCCGCCCGAAGTGTTCGAGCAATCCCTGCGTCAACTGTTCGCGCAATCCGCACCGCAGGCCGCGGCTAAAGCTGGCTGAGCGCCGGTGCCTGGGTGGTGGCCCAGCGTGACGCCGGAACGTCCGAGGTTTCTTCGCCCACGGTGCCGCGTTGCGCCAGAAGCGCCTTCAGCTCCTCAGCCCCGACCGGCCGCGAAAACAGAAAGCCCTGCAGGGAATCGCAGCCCAATCGGCGCAGCGCATTGAACTGCTCGGTTGTCTCCACGCCTTCGGCGGTGACTTTCAGGCCCAGGCCGTGGCCAAGGTCGATGATGGCGCGGCCGATGGCTGCGTCGCGCTTGTTCAGCGCGATATCGCGCACGAACATGCGATCGATCTTCAAGGCGTGCAGCGCAAATGTCTTGAGGTAGGCCAAGGACGAGTACCCCATGCCGAAATCGTCGATGGCCAGGCGCACTCCTGAATTGACCAGTATTCCGATCTTGTTCAGGGTGTCGGGCGAGGGCTCGAGCAGCAGCCCTTCCGTCACTTCAAGCTGCAACCGGTGCGCCGGGAAACCGGTCTCTCCCAGCACGGTGGCAACGGTCTGCGCGAAGCGGGCCTCCAGGAATTGACGCGGCGAAACGTTGACTGACAGCACGAGCTGGGGCGCCTGCCCGTTGATCCAGGCCAGGCCCTGCCGGCATGCCTGCCTCAGCACCCAGGTTCCGACCTCGACAATCAATCCGGTTTGCTCGAGCACCGGAATGAATTCGCCCGGCGAAACCAGGCTGCGGCCCGGCTGCGCCCAGCGGATGAGCGCCTCCACAGCCACGATCTGCCGGCCATTCGAATCCATGATCGGCTGATAGACGAGCGCGAACTCGTTGTCCTGCAGCGCGTGCCGCAAGCGCCTCTCGAGGTCGAGACGCTCTTGATTGTCGACGTGCATCTCGGCCGCGAAAGTCAGGAACCGCGAGCCGCCGGCCGCCTTGGCGGCACGCGTCGCGCCTTCGGCGCACTTGAGCAGCGCGTCCACGGTGTCGGCATGTTCGCCCTGGATGGCCACACCGATGCTCAAC
The DNA here is from genome assembly GCA_963791595.1 of uncultured beta proteobacterium. Classification (GTDB taxonomy): domain Bacteria; phylum Pseudomonadota; class Gammaproteobacteria; order Burkholderiales; family Burkholderiaceae_C; genus JAEMQF01. Next base: position 326,832 of record CAWBTF010000016.1, read on the forward strand.
GTCACCGCCATTTCGCTCCCGCCCGCGCTGTGCGGCGGCACGAATGCGCGCAACAGGTTGCGTGCCATGACCTCCAGCGCGTGAACGTCACCCGTCTGCTCGACCAGTACCGCGAATTGATCGGCACTCAGGCGTGCGACGACATCGCTGTTGCGCACCATGGAGCGGATGCGCGCGGCAACACTGCACAGCAGTTCATCACCCGCCGGGGGGCCGAGAGAATCGTTGATCAGGCGAAAGCGATCCACGTCGATCATCAGCAGACCCACCTTGTGTGGCGAATCCCGCGCCAGCTTGATGGCGCGTTCGATCGCGAGTCGAATCCCGTCGCGGTTGGGCAGATGGGTGAGTGAGTCACGCCGCGTGATGGTGCGGATCTTGTGATCGTTCCTGCGCAGCTCTCGCAGCCGTGGCTCCAGCAGCAGCGCCCAGATCGCATAGGCGACGCCGCTGCTGAGCAAGCCCAGGACGGCCACGCTCGACCAGTGAAATGCCGGGACATCCGCGCCGGGCCCAGCGAGTGAAACGAGCGCCAGCGCCAGCGCCCACAGCAGCGGCGGCAGCAGCGCGAAGGTGGCCAGGCCAGCCAGCGTCAGGCGCAGCATGGCCCTGGCCAGCGTCTTGCTGGAAGAGGCGAGCGAGTCAGGATTCATTCGATCGCCAACTCGCTTTTCGCAGCGGCGGGGCTCGTGCCACGTTCTGGCGCTTCAACGGCAGCGGCGAACCGGTTCACGCGATTGCCGCCTTCGCGCTTCGCTCGCAACAAGGCTTTGCCGGCACGTTCGACCAAGGTGGATGCACCGGTTGCGGCCGCCGGCAGAGAATCGACGCCCGCGCTCACCGTGAGTGCCTGAGCAGAGTGACCCACGTCATCGGCGCGAACCGCACCGGCGACCGAGCATTCGGCTTGGACCCGCGAACGCACCTGCTCCGCGACGAGCAGGGCGTCATTGATCGAGCGATTCGCGGCAACCCAGGCGAAGTGTTCCGTGTCGAGCCGAACCAACAGGTGGTTGGGCCCTGTGTTCTCGCGCAGGATGCCCGCGACGCTGCGCACCGCGGCGTCAGCGGCCTCGGCCCCCGCGCTGGCGAGCAGCAAACGATAGGGGTCGATCGAAAACTGGATCGCGCTGAGCACCTCCCCGCGCGCGCGCGCAGCGAGCAGCAGGGCATTCAAGCGCGGCTGAAAGGCCGCGGGCAGCAAACACTTGCTGACCGGGTCGAATTTGTCGGCCGTGCCTTGCGCCTGGGAATCGGCATCGAAGTGGCACACCTGATTGCGGCCGCCGCGCTTGGCTCGGTACAGTGCCTGATCGGCGTGGTCGATCAGCACGGCGACCCGGTCTGAACCGGGCGAAAGCGCGTCCACTCCCAAACTCGCCGTGACACGGAGCTTGTCCACGTCACGCACCGCCGCGCCGCATTGGGCCTCGATGCGCGAGCGCAGCCGTTCGGCGAAGGCGGACGCTTCGGGCAGCGCCAAGCCGGGAAGCACGACGCAGAATTCTTCGCCGCCATAACGGCCCACCAGGTCGCCCACGCGAACCGTTTCGAGCATGCGTTTGGCCAGGCTCTGGATCACCTGGTCGCCCACCGCATGGCCGTGCGTGTCGTTGATCGACTTGAATCGGTCAATGTCGACCATCACGCAGCTCAGCGCTGTGCCGTCGCTCCTGGCACGCAGCAGCAGTGCCTCGAAGGCCTCGTAGAAGGCGCGCCGATTCAAGCAGCCGGTCAACGGGTCGCGCGTGGCGAGGTGCTCCAGCTCGACGTTTTGTCGTTGCAGCTCTTCCTTCGAAGACTTGAGTTCGGCCATCGCCTCGTGCAGGGCCTCGTGGGCCCGATGCAGTTCGGACACGTCGTCGAAGGTCACGATGCAGCCTCGCACACTGCCGCTCGGCTCGGTGATCGGCGCGGAGTTGATCACGAGGATTCGCGCTGCGGGCCCGCCGCGGTCGATCTCCAGCGTCTGGCCGGCATTCGCGGCGCGCTCGGACATCGCGCGTACCCAGGGGTGCTGCGACAGATCGGCGGGCAGATTCGCGCTCAGCCACGGCACGGCTGAAAGTGTCTGACCGGTGGCCACTTCGGGCGCATCGGCGTGCAGCGCGCGAAACGCCTTGTTCGCCAGCAGCAGGCGCCCGCGTGCGTCGAGCACGACCACTCCTTCGGCCATGGCATCGAACGCGCCTTGCACACGCTCGGGAATCACCGACGCCGGATCGAGATGCTGCAGAGCGCGCCGCATGTACAGGCCGAACACCAAGGTTCCCGCGCCGGAGATGAAGAGCATCAACAACATCAGCGGCTGTGTCAAAAAGCGCCACACCGGGTGGATGGCATCGGTGCGAAAGGCGATCTCGAAGCTTCCCCAACGCGAGCCGGCGGCATTCAACGGAACGATCACCTGCTCGGGATGCGAGAGGTTGTCATCCGTCGGCTGCCAGGTTCGGTCATGGTCACCCGCCTGCATCAGAACCGTGCCGTCGCCGCGCCGAATCGCCAGCGATTGCACGTCTTGGGTGCGCGCCAGCACGCCATCGAACGTACGTTGCAGCGCGGCGCGGTCTTCGCTTTGCATCAACGCCGCCACCTGAATCGCCAGGGCCTCGCCGATGTTCTTGCGCAAATGCCTGGTCTGTGCCTCGGCGCCCGGCATGAGCCCGAAGAACATGTCGGCGAGCAACACCAGCGTGCCGCACAGGCCCACCAGCGCCAGTGTCATCTGCACCAAGGGGCTGGGGCGTTTCACGACGGGAACCTTGCGAGAGGCCTGCTCTCATTGGCGCTGAACAACGCGTCGATGGCACTGTCCTGGAGATCGGAGTTCGGCGCGGCGTTCTTGCTGCCGGCGGAAGCTTCATCATCGTCTTCGTCGTCCAGCGGCCGGGCCAAGACAGGCAGCAAGTCAACGTGACGCCAAGCCGGCACGCCCATCAGCAGCGTCGTGAGCAAGCCGCCGCTGCGCGTCAACCACCAGACGAAGCCGGCGGTGACGGCGACGCTGGCCACGCGCGCCGGGTCTTGCGCAATCTCCATCCACGTTTCCGGTGCGCGCCTGTCCTCGCTGCCGGCCTCTGCCCCACCCGCCTGGGCGTCGAGCGGCGCGTAGCGGTAGGTCTGGGCGACGCTGCGCAACGCTGCGCTGAGGGCGCCATGCGCGCTGGCATCGTCCCAGGCGACGACGTTGTTCTGCAATTCGTCGATTCCTGGGATATCGAATGAATTCAAGGCCATGGCATCGTCGTAGCGATCGCCTCGACGCTGTTGATCCTGCGGCGACCGAAGGTTCAGCTCCTGCGCGCGGCGGATGGGGGCATCGCTCTCGGTCGACGGGCCGTATGGGAACAGGGTGTTGACTGCGGCTTCGTTCAAGCCCGGTGGGGCAGGCGCCGCTGGGGCGCCGGGTCCTGCCACTGGCTCAGGCGTTGGGCCTGGCACCGGCGTGGGTGCGGGCACAGGGGCGGGTGTGGGTGCGGGTGCGGGTGTGGGTGCAGGCACAGGCGCAGGCACGGGCACGGGCACGGGCACGGGCGCTGGGGCTGGGGCTGGTGCCACGGCTGTGATGTCCAGTGTTGCGCTGCCGGCAATCGATGCCGTTCCGTCGGTCACCGTGTAGTTGAACGAGACGCCGCTCGCATCGTTCAACGCAGGCGTGTAAGTCCAGCTGCCATTGCCGTTGTCGACCAGGGTGCCGGCGCCGCTGGCGACGGCAAGACCGGTTGCGGTGAGGGCCGGGCCGTCCACATCGCTGGCGTTGGCGAGCAGTTCGAGTTGCGTGATCAGGCGGGTGCCGCTGTTTTCGGAGATGGCTGCCAACACCACAGGCGTGGTCGCGGGCGCGTCATTGACGGGGGTCACCGACGTCGACAGGTTGGCCGTGGCCGCGGCTATCGCGGTGCTGCCGCCGTTGACCGTGGTGTCGAGCGTGACGCGGCTTTCGCTGCCCGCGGTGCTGGCATAGCCGCCCGCGTAGGTGTTGTCCAGGCCGCGCACCGTCAAGGCGGGCGGGGCGCCGTTGTAGTCGGCCACCGGCACAAAACGGATCAGCGCGGAACTGCTCAGGGCCAGCGCAGCGCTGTTGTCGGACACCGTGCCCATGGCGAACCAGTTCGCCCCGCCGTTGCTGGAGTATTGCCAACTGCCTTGCGTGGCGGCGTCGGCAAGGTTGCCCACCACCGCGACGCCGCCGAAGCTGGAACCGGCATCGGCATCGGCGAACTGGCCGTTGAAGATGGCGGCGATATCCTGCCCCGCTGGGTTGATGCTGTCCTCGGTGACGGCGCTCAATGCACCATTGCCCAAGGTCGGAGCGCTGTTGGCGTTGGTCACCGTCACCGCGATCGCCTGCGAGTCGGTGAGGGAGCCGTCGGAGACTTGCACCGTCACGTCGTAGACGTTGTCGGCACCGACGTCGGTGGGGCTCGCAAAATTGGGAGCGGCAACGAAGCTGAGCGCGCCTGTGCTGGCGTTGATGCTGAACCTGGCAGCGTCTGCACCGCCCGAAATCGAGTACGTCAGCGTTTGGCCGGGCAGATCGGCGTCGGTCGCGGTGACCGTCGTCACCGCGGTCGTGTTCTCCGCGACGTTGACCGTCGCTGTCGCGCCACCGCCATTGCTTGTGATGGCCGGCGCGTTGTCGTTGAGGCTGTTCAGGTTGACGGTGATCGCGGCGGTGTCGCTGAGTGTGCCGTCCGAGGCCGTGACGGTCAGGGTGAAAGAAGGCGTCGTCTCGAAGTCCAGCGCGCCGCTGTTGGCCACGGTGATGGCACCAGTGGCCGCGTTGATCGCAAACGTGCCACCCGTGTTGCCGGCGGTGATGCTGTAGGTGATCGCATCGCCGTCGCGGTCCAGGTCAGTGCCCGTGAAACTGTCGCTGACGTTGAGCACGGCTGTGCCGTTGCTGCTGTTCTCGTCGATGGCGACGGTGGCATCGGCGATTGCCGGCGCGTTGTCGTTGAGGTTGTTGAGGTTGACCGTGATTGCAGCGGTGTCGCTGAGCGTGCCGTCCGAGGCGGTGACGGCCAGAGTGAAAGAAGGCGTCGTCTCGAAGTCCAGTGCTGCGCTGCTGGCCACCGTGATCGCGCCGGTGGCCGCGTTGATCGCAAAGGCGCCACCGGTGTTGCCGCCGGTGATCGAGTAGGTGATCGCATCGCCGTCGCGGTCCAGGTCAGTGCCGGTGAAGCTGTCGCTGACGTTGACCACGGCAGTGCCGTTGGCCGAGTTTTCGTCCAGCGCGACGCTGGCATCGGCGATGGCCGGTGCGTTGTCGTTCAGGTTGTTCAGGTTGACGGTGATCGCGGCGGTGTCGCTGAGTGTGCCGTCGCTCGCCGTGACCGTCAGCGTGAAGCTGGGCGAGGTTTCGAAGTCGAGAGCCGTGCTGTTGGCTACCGTGATGGCGCCGGTCGCGGCGTTGATGCTGAACGCACCGCCGGTGTTGCCCGCCGTGATGCTGTAGGTGATGGCCGTGCCGTCGCGGTCGACGTCGGTGCCGGTGAAGCTGTCGGAGACGTTGGTGACCGCAGTGGCGTTGGCGGCGTTCTCGTCGATGGCCACCGTGGCGTCAGCAATGGCTGGGGCGTTGTCGTTCAGGTTGTTGAGGTTGACCGTGATCGCGGCGGTGTCGCTCAGGCTACCGTCGCTGGCCGTCACCGTGAGGGTAAAGCTCGGCGTCGTCTCAAAGTCCAGCGCCGCGCTGTTCGCCACCGTGATGGCACCGGTGGCAGCGTTGATGGCGAAGCCGCCGAGGGCATTGCCGCCCGTGATGCTGTAAGTGATCGCCTGGCCGTCGCGGTCGAAGTCGGTCGTGGTGAAGCTGTCGCTGACGTTGGTGACTGCGGTGGCGTTGGCGCTGTTCTCGTCGATGGCCACCGTGGCGTCAGCAATGGCTGGCGCGTTGTCGTTCAGGTTGTTGAGGTTGACCGTGATCGCGGCGGTGTCGCTCAGGCTAGCGTCGCTGGCCGTCACCGTCAGCGTAAAGCTGGGCGTGACCTCGAAGTCGAGCGCCGCGCTGTTGGCCACCGTGATCGCGCCGGTGGCCGCGTTGATGGTGAACGCGCCACCCGTGTTGCCGGCGGTGATCGAGTAGGTGATCGCATCGCCGTCGCGATCCAGGTCGGTGCCGGTGAAGCTGTCGCTGACGTTGACCACGGCAGTGCCGTTGGCCGAGTTCTCGTCGATCGCGACCGCCGCATCGGCGATGGCCGGCGCGTTGTCGTTGAGGTTGTTGAGGTTGACCGTGATCGCCGCGGTGTCGCTGAGCGTGCCGTCCGAGGCCGTCACGGTCAGGGTGAAGCTGGGTGTGGTCTCGAAGTCCAGCGCCGCACTGTTCGCCACCGTGATGGCGCCAGTGGCTGCCTCGATGGTGAACGCGCCGCCGGTGTTGCCCGCCGTGATGCTGTAAGTGATCGCCTGGCCGTCGCGGTCGAAGTCGGTGCCGGTAAAGCTGTCGCTGACGTTGGCGACGGCAATCGCGTTGGCGCTGTTCTCGTCAATCGCGACTGTGGCGTCGGCGATGGCGGGCGCGTTGTCGTTGAGGTTGTTCAGGTTGACGGTGATCGCGGCGGTGTCGGACAGCGTGCCGTCAGACGCCGTCACGGTCAGGGTGAAGCTCGGGTTAGTCTCGAAGTCCAGCGCTGCGCTGCTGGCCACCGTGATCGCACCGGTGGCCGCGTTGATGGTGAACGCGCCACTGGTGTTGCCGCCGGTGATCGAGTAGGCGATCGCCTGGCCGTCACGGTCCAGATCAGTGCCGGTGAAGCTGTCGCTGACATTCGCGACTGCCGTGCCGTTGGCGCTGTTCTCGTCGATGGCGACGGTGGCATCGGCGACGGCCGGCGCGTTGTCGTTGAGGTTGTTGAGGTTGACGGTAATCGCGCCGGTGTCGGACAGCGTGCCGTCTGAGGCCGTGATCGTCAACGTGAATGACGGCGTCGTCTCGAAGTCCAGCGCGCCGATGTTGGCCACCGTGATAGCGCCGGTGGCTGCGTTGATCGCAAACGCGCCACCCGTGTTGCCGGCGGTGATGCTGTAGGTGATCGCATCGCCGTCGCGATCCAGGTCGGTGCCGGTGAAGCTGTCGCTGACGTTGACCACGGCAGTGCCGTTGCTGCTGTTCTCGTCGATCGCCACTGTGGCATCCGAAATGGCCGGCGCGTTGTCGTTGAGGTTGTTCAGGTTGACCGCGATCGCAGCGGAGTCGGACAGCGTGCCGTCCGAGGCCGTGATGGTCAGGGTGAAGCTAGGTGTAGTCTCGAAATCCAGCGCGCCGCTGTTGGCCACGGTGATGGCACCAGTGGCCGCGTTGATGGCAAAGGCGCCGCCGGTGTTGCCGCCGGTGATCGAATAGGTGATCGCATCGCCGTCGCGGTCCAGATCGGTTCCGGTGAAGCTATCGCTGACGTTGATGACGGCGGTCGCATTGGCGCTGTTCTCGTCGATGGCTACTGTCGCGTTGGCGATGGCGGGCGCGTTGTCGTTCAGGTTGTTCAGGTTGACGGTGATGGCGGCAGTGTCCAAGAGCGTGCCGTCGCTTGCCGTCACTGTCAGGCTGAAGCTGGGCGTGATCTCGAAGTCGAGCGCGGCGCTGTTGGCCACGGTGATGGCGCCCGTCGAGGCGTTGATGCTGAACGCACCGCCGGTGTTGCCCGCCGTGATGCTGTAGGTGATGGCCGTGCCGTCGCGGTCGAAGTCGGTGCCGGTAAAACTGTCGCTAACGTTCGCTACCGCAGTGGCGTTGGCGCTGTTCTCGTCGATGGCGACCGTGGCGTCAATGATGTCCGGCGCGTTGTCGTTCAGGTTGTTCAGGTTGACGGTGATCGCTGCGGTGTCGCTGAGCGTGCCGTCGCTGGCGGTAACCGTCAGTGTGAATGACGGCGTCGTCTCGAAGTCCAGCGCGCCGCTGTTGGCCACGGTGATGGCACCAGTGGCCGCGTTGATCGCAAACGCTCCGCCGGCGTTACCGGCGGTGATGCTGTAGGTGATCGGGTCGCCGTCACGGTCCAGGTCGGTATTGGTGAAGCTGTCGCTGACGTTGACCACGGCAGTGCCGTTGGCCGAGTTTTCGTCCAGCGCGACGCTGGCATCGGCGATGGCCGGTGCGTTGTCGTTCAGGCTGTTCAGGTTGACGGTGATCGCTGCGGTGTCGCTGAGCGTGCCGTCGCTGGCGGTGACTGTCAGTGTGAATGACGGCGTCGTCTCGAAGTCCAGCGCTGCGCTGCTGGCCACCGTGATCGCGCCGGTGGCCGCGTTGATCGCAAACGCTCCACCGGTGTTGCCCGCGGTGATGCTGTACGTGATCGCGTCATCGTCGCGGTCCAGATCGGCGCCGGTGAAGCTGTCGCTGACATTCGTGACTGCCGTGCCGTTGGCACTGTTCTCGTCGATTGCGACGGTGGCATCGGCGACGGCCGGCGCGTTGTCGTTGAGGTTGTTCAGGTTGACCGCGACCGCAGCGGTGTCGGACAGGGTGCCGTCGGACGCCGTGACGGTCAGGGTGAAGCTCGGGTTGGTCTCGAAGTCCAGGGCACCGCTGCTGGCCACGGTGATGGCGCCGGTGGCCGCGTTGATCGCAAACGCTCCACCCGTGTTGCCGGCGGTGATGCTGTAGGTGATGGCCTGCGCGTCGCGGTCGAAATCGGTGCCGGTGAAGCTGTCGGCGATGTTGATCACCGCGGTCGCGTTGGCGCTGTTCTCGTCGATGGCAACGGTCGCATCGATGATGCTCGGCGCGTTGTCGTTGAGATCGTTGAGGTTGACGGTGATCGCCGCGGTGTCGGACAGCGTACCGTCCGAGGCGGTGATCGGTCAAGGTGAATGACGGCGTCGTCTCGAAGTCCAGTGCTCCGCTGTTGGCGACCGTGATCGCGCCGGTGGCCGCGTTGATTGCAAACGCTCCGCCGGTGTTGCCGCCGGTGATCGAGTAGGTGATCGCCTGGCCGTCCCGGTCTAGATCGGTGCCCGTGAAACTGTCGCTGACGTTGACCACGGCAGTGCCGTTGCTGCTGTTCTCGTCGATCGCCACCGTGGCATCCGAAATGGCCGGCGCGTTGTCGTTGAGGTTGTTCAGGTTGACCGCGACCGCAGCGGTGTCGGACAGCGTGCCGTCAGACGCCGTCACGGTCAGGGTGAAGCTCGGGTTGGTCTCGAAGTCCAGGGCACCGCTGCTGGCCACGGTGATGGCACCAGTGGCCGCGTTGATCGCAAACGCTCCACCCGTGTTGCCGGCGGTGATGCTGTAGGTGATCGGGTCGCCGTCACGGTCCAGGTCGGTGCCGGTGAAGCTATCGCTGACGTTCGTGACTGCCGTGCCGTTGGCACTGTTCTCGTCGATGGCGACGGTGGCATCGGCGATCGCCGGCGCGTTGTCGTTGAGGTTGTTCAGATTGACGGTGATCGCGGCGGTGTCGGACAGCGTGCCATCGGACGCCGCTACCGTCAGGGTGAAGCTCGGGTTGGTCTCGAAGTCCAGGGCGCCGCTGTTGGCCACCGTGATGGCACCAGTGGCAGCGTTGATCGCAAACGCTCCGCCGGTGTTGCCGGCGGTGATGGTGTAGGTGATCGGGTCGCCGTCACGGTCCAGGTCGGTGCCGGTGAAGCTATCGCTGACGTTCGTGACTGCCGTGCCGTTGGCAGAGTTCTCGTCGATGGCGACGGTGGCATCGGCGATCGCCGGCGCGTTGTCGTTGAGGTTGTTCAGGTTGACGGTGATCGCTGCGGTGTCGGACAGCGTGCCGTCGACGGCGGTACCGTCAGGGTGAAGGACGGGTTCGTCTCGAAGTCCAGCGCGCCGCTGTTGGCTACCGTGATGGCGCCAGTGGCGGCGTTGATCGCAAAGCTGCCGCCGCGCGTTGCCGCCGGTGATGCTGTAGGTGATCGCGTCGCCGTCACGGTCCAGGTCGGTGCCGGTGAAGCTATCGCTGACGTTCGTGACTGCCGTGCCGTTGGCACTGTTCTCGTCGATGGCGACGGTGGCATCGGCGATCGCCGGCGCGTTGTCGTTGAGGTTGTTGAGGTTGACCGTGATCGCAGCGGTGTCGCTGAGCGTGCCGTCGCTGGCCGTCACCGTCAATGTGAATGACGGCGTCGTCTCGAAGTCGAGAGCACCGGCGTTGCCCACCGTGATGGCACCTGTGGCTGCGTTGATCGCAAAGGCGCCACCCGTGTTGCCGCCGGTGATGCTGTAAGTGATGGCCTGGCCGTCGCGGTCCAGGTCGGTACCCGTGAAGCTGTCGCTGACGTTGGTGACCGCGGTGGCGTTGGCGCTGTTCTCGTCGATGGCGACCGTGGCGTCAATGATGTCCGGCGCGTTGTCGTTCAGGTTGTTCAGGTTGACGGTGATCGCTGCGGTATCGCTGAGCGTGCCGTCGCTTGCCGTCACTGTCAGGCTGAAGCTGGGCGAGGTTTCGAAGTCGAGAGCCGTGCTGTTGGCTACCGTGATGGCGCCGGTCGTGGCGTTGATGCTGAACGCACCACCGGTATTGCCCGCCGTGATGCTGTACGTGATGGCCGTGCCATCGCGATCGAAGTCGGTGCCCGTGAAGCTGTCGCTGACGTTGATCACCGCGGTCGCGTTGGCGCTGTTCTCGTCGATCGCCATCGTGGCGTCAGTAATGGCTGGCGCGTTGTCGTTCAGGTTGTTGAGGTTGACGGTGATCGCGGCGGTGCCGCTCAGCTACCGTCGCTGGCCGTCACTGTCAGGGTGAAGCTGGGCGTGGTTTCGAAGTCCAGAGCCGCGCTGTTCACCACGGTGATGGCGCCCGTCGCGGCGTTGATCGCGAAGCCGCCGAGGGCGTTGCCTCCGGTGATGCTGTAGGTGATCGCCTGCGCATCACGGTCGAAGTCGCTGCCCGTGAAGCTGTCGGAGACGTTGATCAGGGCAGTGGCGTTGGCGCTGTTCTCGTCGATTGCGACAGTGGCGTCGGCGATGGCGGGCGCGTTGTCGTTGAGGTTGTTCAGGTTGACGGTGATCGCCGCGGTGTCGGTCAACGTGCCGTCCGAGGCCGTGATCGTCAGCGTGAAGCTCGGGGTGGACTCGAAGTCCAAGGCGCCGCTGTTGGCTACCGTGATGGCGCCCGTCGCGGCGTTGATCGCGAAGCCGCCCAGCGCGTTGCCGCCGGTGATGCTGTAGGTGATGGCTTGAGCGTCCCGATCGAAGTCGGTGCCGGTGAAGCTGTCGGAGACGTTGGTCACCGCAGTGGCGTTGGCGCTGTTCTCGTCGATGGCCACCGTGGCGTCAATGATGTTCGGGGCGTTGTCGTTCAGGTTGTTCAGGTTAACGATGAACGCTGCGGTGTCGCTGAGCGTGCCGTCGCTGGCCGTCACGGTCAAGGTGAAGCTTGGTGTGGTCTCGAAGTCCAGCGCCGCGCTGTTGGCTACCGTGATGGCGCCGGTGGCGGCGTTGATGGCGAACGCTCCACCGGTGTTGCCCGCCGTGATGCTGTAGGCAATCGCCGTGCCGTCCCGATCGAAGTCGGTGCCGGTGAAACTGTCGCTGACGTTGGTGACTGCGGTGGAGTTGGCGCTGTTCTCGTCGATCGCCACGGTCACATCGATGATGTTCGGCGCGTTGTCATTGAGGTTGTTCAGGTTGACGGTGATGGCAGCCGTGTCGCTGAGCGTGCCGTCGCTCGCCGTCACCGTCAGCGTGAAGCTCGGCGTGACTTCGAAGTCCAAGGCTGCGCTGTTGGCCACCGTGATGGCACCGGTTGCGGCGTTGATGGCGAAAGCGCCGCCGGTGTTGCCGGCCGTGATGCTGTAGGTGATGGCCTGCGCGTCACGGTCGAAATCGGTGCCGGTGAAGCTTTCGCTGACATTGCTGACCGCGGTCGCGTTGGCACTGTTCTCGTCGATGGCCACCGTCGCGTCGGCAATGGCGGGCGGATCGTTGACCGCGCTGACCGTCACCGTCGAGCCGATCGCGAGCGTCGTCGTGTCCACGCCACCATTGGCCGTGCCGCCGCTGTCTTTGATCTGCGTGAGCGTAATGACCCGGTTGCCCGCGGTGGGATTGTCGGTGCGGGTGTTCTGATACGTGATGCTGTTCACCAGCGTCTGCGTCGCGGCGGTGCTCAGGCTGCCGCTTGAGAGCACGATCGTGGCCGTGGCGCCACTGAGTGTGGAGCTGTAGGCCAGGCCATTGGTCGCGGTCGTGCCCGAGCTGTTCGCGCCCAGCGTGATCGTGCGGCCGTCGACGACGATCACTTCGTTGGCTCCGTCCACCAGGCCGCTCACCGTGAAGGTCAGCCCGGTGATCGTCTGCCCAGACTCGATGGTGCTCGTGGCCGCGGTGCTGAACACGCTCACCGCCGCAGCCTGCGTGCCCGAACCCGCAGCCTCGGTGAAGCTCGGGTCAAGTGCTGTGGCAGTCAGCGTTGGCGCGTCGTTGACAGCGGTGATGTTGATCGTCGCCGTGTCGGAATTCGTCAGCGACCCGCCGCCGGTGTTGCCGTTGTCGTTGACCAACAAAGTCAGCGTCACGCTGGCGCTGGGCGTGTCCGTGTTGTCGGTGTAGCTCACCGCGCTGGTGGCATCGGTGCTCAGCAGGTTGTTGATCTGCGTCACCGTGCCGGTGATCGTCACCGACGAGGTGCCGGAGTTGCTGACCACCGCGCCACTGCTCCCCGCCGTCACCGTCAGCGTGCCTTCGTTCACCGACAGCGTAACCGTCATCGAGCCCGACGCGGCATCCACGTCGCTGATGGAGAGCCCGGTGTTCTTGAGCGTCAGCGCTACCTGCTCCGTGGCGGCGTAGGTCGCCAGCGTGATGGTGGCTACCGGCGGGTCGTTCACCGCCGCCACGCTGATGTTGCGTGCACCGGTGTTGCTGTTGGCGCTGCCGTCGTTGGCGACGAACGAGACGGTGCGGGTGGCGGTGTTCGGGTTGTCGCTGCTGTTGACGTAGGTCACCGTGCGCAGCGCCGTCTGGTAGTTGGCCACTGTCGTGGTGCCGCTCAGAGTCAAGACGCCAGTGCCCACGTTCCAGCTGCCGGTGATGCCGAGCTGGTTGGTGAACGCCAGTACGTCCTGACCGTTGGCATAGTTGGCCGAAATCGTCACCGTGGCGCCGGTCAGGTTGGTGCTGTCGGCATCGCTCACAGTCAAACCGCCGTCGACGACTGTGGCCGCACCGTTCTCGGTGTAGGCGAGCGTCGTGCCGGTGGTCGTGATTACCGGTGCGTCGTTCACCGCCGTCCCCGTCATCGCCTTGCTGCCAGTCATTGCAGCGGCCACGCCGTCGCTGACGCTCGTCGCGATCGTGAAGTTGCTGTTGAAGTTGGCGGCAGGGGTGAAGGTCAGCCCGGCGAGCAGAGTGTTGACATCGGCGAGGGCGCCGCTCGCGGTCCAGACTCCCGTTCCGGCGTTGTACGTCGACGTGACCGCCCCCGAAGTGCCCGTGTTGAGGCTGCCGGCGGCGGCGTTCGACAAGGTCAATGTCGCCGTGACGCTGGCGCTGTCGACATCGCTGATCACAATATCGGTCAGATTCAGCGCGGTGTCTTCGGTGTAGGTCTCGGCCGCGCTCAGGTTGGTCGCGACCGGCGCGTCGTTGGCATTCGTGACGCTGACCGCGATCGCTTCGCTGTCGGTGCCGCCTTTGCCGTCCGCGACCTGGACGATCACGTCGTAGACGTTGTTGGCGCCGGCGTCGGTGGGGCTCTCGTAATCGGGAGCCGAGACGAAGCTCAGCGCCCCGGTGCCGGAATCGATCGTGAACAGCGCCTGGTCAGCGCCGCCGACGATCGAGTAGGTGCGCGCATCGCCGTCGGCGTCGCTGCTGGCCACCGTGCCGGCGAGCGTGCCGTTCTCCGCCATCGACAAGCCGGTGGTGCCGATCACCGGGGTGCGGTTGTTGTGGTACCAGACGAAGGCCATCGGCGTCGCGTAGGCACCGCCGGCATCGCCGGTCGAATCGGCGAGTGCGGCGCTCCACGCCGAACCGGTCCAGAGCGCGTAACGCACGTCGTTGCCGCTGTCGCGGGTGCCGAGCATGAGTTGGTTCGAGTTCGGATCGGCGAACAGCGCCAACGCCTCGGGGGTTGCGCCGAGGTTGAGATTCGCGTTGCTCGCGGTCTCGGCCGACCAACCGCCGCCGCTCGTCCAGCTGCGGTAAGCGACGTAGTTGCTGCCGTTCTTGCCGTACGCGGCGAGCAGGTCGCCCGAGTCGTGTTCGAATCCGAGTGCGACGTTGAGGTCGGTCGTGGACCCGGCCGACGCCGTCGCCGTCGATGCGCTGGTCCAGGCGCTGCCATCCCACACCGCGAGCCAGATCTCGGGTTCGGCGACGACCCCCAGAGCGATTCGGTTGCTGTTCGGGTCCGACACAAGCACCGTGAAGCTTGCGTCACTCCCGGCCGCGACCCCGGCCGGAGCGCTGAGCGACTGCTGGCCGCTCCAGCTGGTGCCGTCCCAGGTGCGGTAGTTGACCGCATTCGTCGTTCCGTCGGCGTCGTAGACGACCAGCGCCTGGCCGCTGTGCGCCTCGTAGGCGACGTGAATCTCGGTGCCGTCGATGCCGGTGGCCGTGTCCAGCGTCACCGAATTGCCCCAGCTCGAGCCGTTCCAGACCAACGCGTAGTCGTTCGCCAGCGGCGTCCCGGTCACCGCCAGGACCATCGAGTCGCTGTTCGGGTCGGCCGCCAGGCGCAATTGCACCGCCTCGCCCGAGACCGGCGTCGTGATCGTCTGCGCCGCCGACCAAGACGTACCGTTCCACGTGCGGTAGCTCGGGCTCGAGCTGCCGGTCGTGCCGTTGTCCCACACCAGCATCGCATCGCCGCTTTGCTGCTCGTAGGCGATCTGGAAACTCTGGTAGCCGGTGGTGCCGAGGTCGACGATGGTGTTGAACGAAAACGCCGTCCAGGTGCTGCCGTTCCACATCTCGCCGCGCATCACCCCCGCGCTGTCGACGCCCACCGCGACGATTTCGGTGCGCGTCGGCGCCTCCACGGCTTGGATATGCGTCCACTCACCCAGCGCGTTGGGTGCCGTCGCGGTGCCGAATCCGCTGCCGTCCCACTGGGCGTGCTGTGGGCTGCTGGTGTTGTTGGTCCAGATGCCCATGCCCGTGCCGGTTGAAACCGCCTTGCTGCCGGTCACCGGAGCGGCCACGCCGTCGCTGATGCTCGTGGCGACGGTAAAAGCGCCGTTGAAGCCGGCCGTGGGCGTGAAGGTCAGCCCGGCGAGCAATGTGTTGACGTCGGCAAGGGCACCACTCGCCGTCCACACACCGGTTCCGGCGTTGTAAGTCGACGTCACCGCACCCGACGTTGCGGTGTTCAGGCTTCCCGCGGCCGTGTTCGACAAAGTCAGCGTCGCCGTGACGTTGGCACTATCGACATCGCTGATCACGATGTCGGTCAGGTTCAGCGGCGTGTCTTGGGTATAGGTCTCGGTGGCGCTGAGGTTGGTCGCTGTCGGCGCGTCATTGACGGCAGTGCCGGTCATGGCCTTGGTGCCCGTGACGGGGGTAGCGATGGCGTCGCTCACGCTGGTGATGATCGTGAAGTTGCTGTTGAAGTTGGCCGCTGGCGTAAAGGTGAGACCGGCGAGCAACGTGTTGACGTCGGCGACAGCTCCACTCGCCGTCCACACACCGGTGCCCGCGTTGTAGGTCGACGTCACCGCGCCGGACGTGGCGGTGTTCAGGCTACCGACGGCCGTGTCCGACAAGGTCAACGTCGCGGTGACGTTGGCGCTGTCCACATCACTGACGACGATATCGGTCAGGTTCAGTGCGGTGTCTTCGGTGTAGGTCTCGGCGGCACTCAGGTTCGTCGCGCTGGGCGCGTCGTTCACCGCCGTGCCCGTCATCGCCTTGCTACCGGTCACCGGAGCGGCCACGCCGTCGCTGACGCTCGTTGAAATTGTGAAGTTGCTGTTGAAGTTGGCCGCGGGGGTGAAAGTCAGGCCGGCGAGCAGCGCATTGACATCGGCGACGGCGCCGCTGGTAGTCCAGACGCCCGTGCCTGCGTTGTAGGTCGAGGTCACCGCGCCCGACGTGCCGGTGTTCAGGCCGCCCGCTGCGGTGTCGGACAGCGTCAAGGTCGCGGTGACGTTGGCGCTGTCGACATCGCTGATCACGATGTCCGTGAGGTTCAGCGGCGTGTCTTCGATGTAGGTCTCGCCCGCGCTCAGGTTGCTCGCGCTCGGCGCGTCGTTGACCGCGGTCCCGGTCATCGCTTTGCTGCCGGTGACTGGCGTGGCGACGCCGTCGCTGACGCTGGTCGCAATGGTGAAGTTGCTGTTGAAGTTGGCCGCGGGCGTGAAGGTCAGCCCGGCGAGCAAGGCGTTGACGTTCGCGATCGCGCCGCTGGCGGTCCACACGCCCGTTCCGGCGTTGTAAGTCGAGGTGACGGCGCCCGAGGTTCCCGTGTTCAGGCTGCCCGCGGCGACGTTGGACAACGTCAAGGTCGCAGTGACGTTGGCGCTGTCGATATCGCTGATCACGATGTCGGTCAGGTTCAGCGCGGTGTCCTCGGTGTATGTCTCCGCAGCACTCAGGTTGGTCGCGCTCGGCGCGTCGTTGACCGCAGTCACCGTGATGCTGCTGCTCGCGGTGGCTGAACTGAAGGCGGTCGAGCCGCCGTTGGTCGTGGTGTTCGCCGTCAGACCCGCGGTACCGGTGGTCTGGTCCCAGGCCCGGAACGTGATGCCGTTGCTGACCGTACCGTTCCAGTCCGCGTTCGGTACGAAGCGCACGTAGGTTTGGCTGTCGGCGATCAGCAGCCGCGCCGCGGCCGTGCTCGGGCTGCCGAATGCGTTCCAGTCCAGGCCACCGTTGGCGCTCCACTGCCAGGCGCCGTTGGTGTTGACGACGCCGGTGACGGCGATGCCGCTCAGCGCGCCCGTGTCGCCGTCGGTGACCTGGCCGCTGATCAGCGCCGAGACCAGCGTGCCGGGGTTGCTCGACGGGTCCTCGGCGATCGAGGTCAGGTTGTTGGCACCGGAAAGCACGGGCGCCTGGTTCACGCCGACCAGCGCCAGCGCGTCGAACTCCTCGCCGCCGGCGCTCATGCCGACGTCGGTGCCGACGAGCAGCCGCGCCGCGGTGCCCGCCGTCGCGCCGGCGCCGGTCGAGGTCAGGTCGAGCACAAAGACGTCGAACTTGGTGACCGAGAGGTTGTTCGTGCCGACTGTGCTGTCATTCGCATTCAGCGAGATCAGGAGCTGCCCTGTGGTCAGCGCCACGCCCCCCAGGGTGGTCGGCGCCTGAATGAGCTCGACGCCTGCGATGCCAGCGTTGAGGTTGATGCCGGCACCATCGACGAACTGCGTCGTCAGCGTGCCGCTGGTCGTTCCCGCGCCAACCGAGGTCGGCGCAAACATGTACAGGTTGACCTTGCTCGGCTCGGAGATCAGGAAGCTGCCGGCCTGCACCGTCGCGCCGCCAACAACCGTGCTCTGTTCGGCCAGCGCGAAGTCGCCAACCTGTTTGGTCGTCGGGTTCTGCAGCAGGATCGAGAAACTGCCCGCGCTGTAGTTGCCGGGGGTCGTCGGCCGGAACAGCACGATGTCGTTCTTGGTGACCGCCACGCCACCGAGCGTTTCGTTGGCGTCGACCGCCAGCAGCACGTCGCCCGCCTGCAGCGTGAAGCTGCCACCGCCGGTGCCGACCACCACGCTGCGGCTGACCTGGTGCAGCCCGGCAATGTTGGCATCGCTGCTGGCGAAGGTATCGATGTCGAAGACGCTGGAGAACGTCCCGGCCGTGGTGCCGCTGCCGAGGGCCAGGTTGGGGTCGCCGAACTTGACGACCTGGCCATCGCTCCAGCTGAGGCCGCCGCTGCCGGCCGACGACGTGGCCACGGTGTTCGACGACACCCACAAGGCTGCCGGCGGGCTGGTCGGCCCGAGCGTCACGCTGGTGTCGACGTTGGCGCTGGTCTTGCCGTCACCGTCGTTCAGCACGAAGCGCACCGTGCGCGTGCCCAACGTCGGACTCGCGGTGTCGGTGTCCTGGAAGGTGATGTTGCGGATCAGCGCTGCGGTGCTGGTCGCGTTGGCGTTCGCGTTCAGCGTCACCACCAGGTTGGTGCCGCCCGAACCGCCGGTGAAGGTACCGATCGTCGTGCCGGCGTAGGTGACGTTCGACCCGGATACGCCGATCTGGCCCGCGCCGGTGCCCTGGTTTCGGATCGCCAGCACATCCTCGCCGGCGTCGCTGCCGGCCGCGAACGACACCGTCAGCGTGCCGGTGTTGAAGTCCGGCGAATCGACGTCGGTGACGGCGGCGTTGCCACCTTGCTCGATCACGATCGGCCCGCCGCCGGCCGTGTAGCGCAGGCTGTCGCCGGCGAGGCCCGAGATCGACGGTGTACCGACCGTCGCCGCCTTGAGCGACACGGCCCCCATGGCCCACTCGCCCGTGCCGGAACCGGACGTCGACCAGCTCATCGTCACCGACGCGGCACCCGCCTCGGTGCTGCTGGCGCCATAGGTGTCACCGCCTGCTGTCCCGGTCTGCTGAACATAAGCCTGGGTCTGGCCGGCGCCGACCGAACCCGACGACGTCGAGCGCTGTGCCAGCGAGTCGATCACCAGTTCGCCAGCCGCCGAGCTGACGACCACGGTGGGCGCGCGGTCGTTGGCCGTCGCGCCGGCGAAGGTGCCGGTGGGCGTGGTCTGGTCGACGCCGAAGAAGTTGGTCGCGCCGGCGGTGTACGCCGCGGACGAGCTCGTCGAAACCACCACGTTCGCGGTTCCGGTGGCCGGACCTTTCAGCAGCCACATCTCGGTGCGGGTGTGCGCACCGGAAGCATTTTCGGCCGAGCCGAGCAGGGTCAGGGCGGTGCCGCCGTAGGTGACCGAAGAGACGCCGGTCGACCCGGCCTGGAACGAGACGCTGACGACCAGCGCGCCGTCAGAGCCGCTGGCGACGGTGTGCGCAAAGGTCAATGAACTCGCGCCGGTCGTCATCGACGACGAGGTGTTGCCAACGGTGATGGCCAGTACATTCGCCCAAGCCTGTTGCGCCTCGGCACCGAGGGCCGCCGACGCCTCGATGCGGCCCGTGATGTATTCGAGCGTCCAGTTGCCGCCGAGCTGGCTTTGACCCGTGAGGTCGGTGCTGGCGGCGACATCAGCGCCGGTCAGACGCGCGAGGTCTTGCACGAAGGCCCGACCCGCGGCGTCCTGAGCCACGTCGCAGCCGTACAGCAGCAGGTCACCGTCGGCGCCCAGCGCCTGCCCCCAGCGCGCCACCGCCTCGGCGTCGACCGCGAGGCGCGCAGTATCGAGCTGCGTGGCGCCGATCTGGATTGCACCGTCGCTGCCGTGCGAAATGATGTGAATCGCGTCGAGGCCACGCTCGTCGGCCAGTAGAGCGCTGATCTGCGCCACACCATCGCTACCCGCCTGCAGGGCCACCACCTCGATTTGCGTCCCTGCCGATCGACTCGCGAGCAGGCTGTCAATGAACGTCTGTGCGTCGGGCACGGCGGCGTCGACGAACACGATCTCGTGGCGGCGCTGCTGTTGTTGTTCGGCGGCGGCTGCGGTGGTCAACGGCCCGGGGTTGAGCGAGCCGACGATCGCGCTCGGCTGCACGGGGTCGCCGGCCCACAGCGCCGGGTTCAGATCAGCCGAGTACAGGATGCGCGGCTCGACCTCCTCGACGACGGCTGAGCGTTCGGCCCGACGCTTCACGCTCCGGCCGAGCCAGGTGCTGAGTCGCCGCAGCAGCGTCATCGTTGGCCTGTTGGGCTAGCGCCGTTGCACCACGGGCAGCACCGTGCTGTTCGCCAGCGGCGCGGCGGGCGCACTTCGCGGCGGTGCGTCGGGCAGCTTCAACGCCAGGTCGACTTTGCAGCGCAAGCCGGCCGGCAATGCGCCGTTCGGGTTCGGCAGCTCGAGGCGTACCCGAAACGTGTTGCTCGCCGCGTCGATCACGCGGTCGACGGTTTTCACCGTCGCCACATGCGGGCTGCGGTTGAACAGCTCGGGAATCACGGTGCCGGCTCGGCCGATCTCGACCTGGCCGAACGCGGCCGCGGGCACCAGCACGTCCACCCGCAGCGGGTCGATCGCGGCCAGCCGCAGCACGGGCTTCTGGTCGACGTATTCGCCCGGTGACATGAACCGCTCGACCACCACACCCGCGATCGGCGCGCGGATCGTGCGCTGTTCGAGTTGCGCTGCAGCGAGGTCAAGTTCGCGCGTCGCCAGCTTGCGCTTTTCTTTGGCCTCGTCGCTGCGCCCGCCGGCGACTTGCGCTTCGGCGCGCTGTTTGTCGACGTAGGTCTTGCTGACGAAGTTCTGCTCGACCAACTCGTTGGCGCGTTCCAGTTCGCGCCGGGCCAACTCCTGCGCACCTTCGGCGGCGCGAACGCCGCCGGCCTGCGCCGCGCGCTCGCGCGCCACGGCGAGCGCGGCGCGCTCGACCGACGCGTTGAGTTGCACGATCGGTTGGCCGCTCGTGACGAGGTCACCGCGGTCGACCAGGATGCGCTCGATCACGCCCGGCGCCGCGCTGCCGACCTGCACCACCTGGTGCGGCTGGATCATGCAGTCCAGCGCGGGCGCCGGCTTCGACGCCGGTTGCGCCCGGGCTGACTCCGCGGGCGTGGGCGAAATCTGCGCACCGGCAGGAAACGGCAACGCCGCGGCAGCGCAGCCGAGCGCCAGGCAAGCGGCGGTGGTCAGATGGCGGTCCATGGGAATACCTCTTCGTTGTCGTCATTCCGTGCCACCGCTGAAGCCGTAGGCCTCAGCGGCGGACCGGTCGGCGTGACGCAATGCACGCCTCAGGCGCTGGTCGCGCCGCTCGGCCAGGCGCTGCGCCACGCCGAACAAGGGCCGCGCCAGCCACGCCGGCACGCTGCCGTCGTTGCGCGCCAGCGAGCGCGCACACGCGCCGGCCGCGCGCAACACTGCGCCGGGCCAGTGCCTGGCGAGCAAGGCGTCGTCGAGCGCGAGCAGCGTTTGCGCCGAACCCGGGTCGCCATGGCGCGCGGCGCGGCCGAACAACTGGCGGTCGATCCGGCGCGAGCGATTGCGCATCGTCGCGATCACGTGCAAGCCGCCGCGCGCGGCCGCCGCGGCGTCCAGGCGGATGTCGGTGCCGCGGCCGGCGATGTTGGTCGCCACGGTCACCATGGCCGCGCTGCCGGCACGCGCGATGCGCTGCGCCTCGTCGGCGTCTTGCACGGCGTTGAGCAGCTGGTGCTTGACGCCGCTGGCGTGCAACAGCGCCGACAGGTGCGCCGAGTCGGAAACGCTGTCGGTACCCACCAGCACCGGCCGGCCCTGCGCCACCTGCTCGCGCACCGCGCGCAGCACCGCCTGCCACTTGTGCGCGGCGTCGACGAAACAGCGCTCGCCGTGCATCACGCGCCGGTTCGCTCGCGCGAGCGGAACGCGCTGCACCGCGGCGTCGTAGGCGACGCGCAATTCGTGGCGCGCTTCGAGCAGCGTGCCGCTCATGCCGCACAGCCGCAGGTAGCGCGGAAAGAAGCGCTGGTAGGTGATCTGCGCGGCGGTCACGGTCGGCGCGCTGGGCTCCAGGCCTTCCTTGACTTCGACCATCGGGTGCAGCGCACCCTGCCATTGGCGGCCGTCGGCAATGCGCCCGGTGAGCTCGTCGATCAGCTGCAACTTTTCGCCGGTGACCACGTATTCGCGGTCGCGCCGATACAGCAAGCGCGCGGCGAGCGCGGCTTCGACCAGCTCGCAGGCCCGGCGCGCCGGCGCGAGCACGCCGCCGGCGCCCTGCACCGCCGCGCTCACGCGCTCGCGCCC
>CAWBTF010000017.1:0-88078 GCA_963791595.1 uncultured beta proteobacterium
GTTGTCGGGCGAACTCGGCGCGCTGTGGGGCGCGCGGGTGCGTTCGGCGGTGCTCACGCGCAACGCGCCGGAGTTTCCCTTCGGAACCTGAAACCCGGCGAGCGGGTGCACGCGCATTCCTCGATGCCGGCACTTGACGAGCGGTTCGATGGCGTCTATATTTCGCTCATTGTCGAAATATAGAAGGATATCCGCCGTGGCCAAACGAGACGATTCCGAAGCCGTCGCACGCTTCGCCGACATGCTCTCGGCGATGGGCACCGAGCCGCGGCTGCGCATCGTGCGGCTGCTGCTCGGTGCCCATCCGCAGGGTTTGGTGGTCGGCGACATCGCCGCCGAGCTGCAGATCGGCGGCTCGACGCTCTCGCACCATCTGGACAAGCTGAAGAACGAGGAACTCGTCAACGTGCGCCGCGAAGGAACCTTTCTCTGGTATTCGGCGAACACCAAGGCGTTGCAGGCGCTGCTCGGCTTTCTGTACGCCGAGTGCTGCACTCGCAACAAGGCTGTCGAACCGCAGGCGATCACCTGCTGCACTTGAAGGAGCGAAACGATGAACACGCGAACTGAAGTCAAAGACGTCGTCAGGCAGAAATACGGCGAGGCCGCGACGCGGGTCGCGCAGGGCGCCACCGGCGCGTGCTGCGGCGGCGCGCCGAGTTGCGGCGGCGCACGCGACCCGATCACGAGCGACCTGTACGACGCCGCCCAATCCGGCGAAGTGCCCGAGAAAGCGCTGCTCGCTTCGCTCGGCTGCGGCAACCCGACCGCGCTGGCGGAGCTGAAGCCCGGCGAAACCGTGCTCGACCTCGGCTCGGGCGGCGGCATCGACGTGCTGCTGTCGGCCAAGCGCGTCGGCCCGACCGGCAAGGCGTTCGGCCTGGACATGACCGATCAGATGCTCGCGCTGGCCGAAGAGAACAAGCGCAAGAGCGGGCTGACCAACGTGCACTTCCTGAAGGGCGAGATCGAGAACATCCCGCTGCCCGACACTTCCGTCGACGTGATCATCTCGAACTGCGTGATCAACCTGTCGGCCGACAAGGACCGCGTGCTGCGCGAGGCGTTTCGCGTGCTCAAGCCCGGCGGGCGCTTCGCCGTGTCGGACGTCGTCGTTCGCGGCGACGTGCCGCCGGCGATCCGCAGGAGCATGGAGCTGTGGGTCGGGTGCGTGGCCGGCGCGCTGTCGGAAGAGGATTACCTGAACAAACTCGCCGCCGCCGGTTTCGAGAACGCAGCGATCGAGGTGACTCGCGTCTACGGCGTCGACGACGCGCAGGAATTCCTCGCCGGCCAGAGCGCCGAGATGCGGGAACTCGCAAGCCAAGTCGACGGCAAGTTCGTCAGCGGATTCATCCGCGCGGTCAAGCCCGAGCTGGGCCGCAAGGCCGGCGAAGCGGCAAGCGCAGCGAGCAAGGAAGCAAACAAGGCCGAGCTGCTGCGCGCCGAGCTGCTGCGGCTCCGGGTCGTAGGCAGCTCCGAGCCGAACCGCGCTCAGCGCGCCAGCAGCGGCAGCAGGCGGTCCGGGTAGTCGGTCATGATGCCGTCGACCGGCAGCGCGAGCAGCCGCTTCATCTCGCTGGTTTCGTTGATCGTCCAGACCTCGACTTTCATGTTGAGCCTGCGCGAATCGCGCATGAACCGCGGCGTCAGCAATTCGCGCCGGGCGCCTGATCTGGAACCTCATCTCGAAGCGCCCGGGGGCGCGGCAACGGATTCCTGAGGCACTCATGGCAGCGCACGGGGATTGCTCAATGGGGTTCGGCTTTGTCGTGGAGGCGGGACAAGCGCGGTCGGGCTTGGGCGGGGCCCCGTGCGAGGGTGCTCGGCGCGCCACGCCTTGGCTCGGGCTCTGACCCGGTGCCACCCAGAGTTCGATGACGCCCCGCATCGCGTGCAGGCGCGGGGGCAGCGCCAGCGGCGCCGCTCTCAGGCGAAAGCAGCGAAGTCGGACCACTCAAACCGGCGGTGGTCCAAAGCCGAGGCGTTGGTCATGATCGACCCAGCGGAAGCTCAGGGTGACCATGAAGACGGATGCGCAATTGAAGCAGGACGTGCTCGCCGAGCTGCAGCTCGACGTGGCGGTCCAGGCCCGCGTCGGAGTTCGTGTCCGCGACGGGGTCGCGATGCTGACGGGTTGCGTGCGCGGCCTCGCCGAAAGCGACGCGATCGAACGCGCCGTGCGGCGCGTTGTGGGCGTGAAGGCGATTGCGATGGAATTCGACTTCGAGCCCGGATCCCTGCCTTCCGAGAGCGGTGCCGTCACCGCGGCAGTAGGGGCCGAAGCGGCGCCTCGCAGTCGCGCCGCACCATCACGTTGAGTCGCGACCGGGCGCGCCGCCAAGCGGCGCAGGCGAGCGCCTGCTGCGCGCCTATTCTGTTGTGCCGATGACGGCTGGCAGCTTACGCTCCGTGATCCAGCGATGAATCGCTGTCATCACGAGCCGCTCTCGGCCGGAAAATCCGTGTTCGGAAAACGCATCGCATGGCTTTCCTCTGACATTCGTTGCACCCTCCACCGTGATGAGGGGTATCGCGCCCTTTCGTGCCACGACGCTGGAATAGGGGGTCCGTTCGCACGGATCGCTCTTGTGATGCACGAAGAGCTGAGGGATTTCCGCTTTGGACCAGTCGAACGTCGCCATGGGCAAGCCATGGGCATGCGCTCCGGAATCCGGGTTCGTGAACGTTGACGTGTGTATGGCTCCGTCTATCTTGCTGCCAATCCCCCTCGCCAGGAACGAAGACGAGACGGTGCCATAGCTTGTGCCCACGACATAGACCTGTCTTGCGCCGAATGCCGTCTTCACGGAGGCGACAACGTCAGCGATGTCGTTTGCGTGCTGCTTTGACGAGCGATACGCATCACCGCAGGCAGTCCATTGATCGACGGGGCAATCGACCACAACGGTAAACGTTCTCTCGGTGTTGAGGAAGCGACGCGCTCGAAGCAGGAAATTCCCGCGAAGGTCGTAGGTCACTGCCCCCGCTTCTTCCCGAAGCCGCAACACTCCCGGATATCCCGCAAACAGCAAGACGGCAATGTCCGGATTGGTCCCGGTTCGTTTGCCGATGAGAACGTTGAGTTCACCGCTGCGCGACAACGTGACCCGATGGAAGGATTCCGTGAGCCCGTCGCTGGCGGTGCCACCTTGCGCTAACGCGCCGGATGTGAGCAGCACGACGAACAGAAGTGCGATCGAACGGGAGGCGTGCATGGCAGCTCTCTCCAATTGCGCGACGCGTCGCCGAGCACGGTGGCGCCCGGCGTCGTGGTTCACTGATGCTGGGCGCGATTCTGTACCGTTCACACGTCGGGACCTCGCCCACGAACTGCTGCGGCTCGTCGCTTTGATCTGGCGCAACCGGAGCACTCGGCATCCGCGCCGAACCCCTGCCCAAGTGGGGCGAATGTATGCAGTATCCACACAAGGCCCGCCGAGGCGTGGGTTTTAGGGGCGCGCAGTGCCGGACCGACCGCTCAAGCTCGTAGCACGCGCTCCGGCGCTGGGCGATCAGGTCTATGACGCGTTGCGCTCACAGCTGCGCAGCGGTGCGATCGGCGCCGGCGCGGCGCTGCAGGAAGTGCAACTCGCCGAGCAGTTCGGCGTGTCGCGCACGCCGGTGCGCGTGGCGATGGCGCGTCTGGCGAGCGAAGGGCTGCTCATCAGCGAGCGGCGCAGCTTCACCGTTCCGGCGCTGACGCTGCGCGACGTGGACGACATCTACGAATTGCGCTGTCTGGTGGAGCCCGCGGCGTTGCGCGGCGTCGCGCCGCGGCTCGCCGACTCGGCGCGGCGCGCCCCGCTGGGCGCTGCGTTGGCAGAGGCGCAGGCCGCACACCGCGCCGGCGACGCGGATGCGTTTCGCGACGCGAACGTGCGCTACCGCTGCGCGTGGCTC
The DNA here is from genome assembly GCA_963791595.1 of uncultured beta proteobacterium. Lineage (GTDB taxonomy): Bacteria > Pseudomonadota > Gammaproteobacteria > Burkholderiales > Burkholderiaceae_C > JAEMQF01. Next base: position 3,904 of record CAWBTF010000017.1, read on the forward strand.
GAGTGGGTGCCCAACACCCGGCTCGTGCGCGTGATCGAGGTCTACGCCGACCACTTGCAGCACATCCGCGCGCTGACGCTCGGCGACCCAGCCGTGCGCGAGATCGTGCTGTGTGGCCTGCAGCGCATCAACGCGGCGCTCGCTGCGGGCGACGGCGACGCGGCCGCCGCCGCGATGCACGAACACCTGCTGCAGGCGCGGCGTGCCTTCATCGAGGCGACGGGCCTGGACGGCAAGCCGCATGCCGGGAAATCGAAAGTGAACCGGCCGGGCGGCGCGAAACGGGGCGAAACGGCGTCGTCTCGACACCGGCGCCGCACGCGCCGTCGCAGCGGGATGAAGCGCCATGAAATACAAAGCCCAGATTCCCTACGGCGCCTACTGGAGCACGCCGTTCGCGCGCTGGCAGGGCAGCTTCGCGCACCTGCACAGCATCGAGTTCGCTGCGCATGTGGCGCGCAACGAGTTGGCGCGGCGCAAGATCGACGCCGAGCGCTTCGATTTCGGCGTGCTCGGCTTCTCGGTGCCGCAGGCGCATTCGTTCTACGGCATGCCCTGGTTGATGGGCCTGATCGGCGCGCCAAGCTGCGGCGGGCCGACGCTGATGCAGGCCTGCGCGACCGGCGTGCGCACGCTGCTCGCCGCGGCGCAGGAAATCGAGGTGGGTCTGGCGACGCAGGCGCTGGTGCTGACCTGCGACCGCACGTCCAACGGCCCGCACCTGTATTACCCGAACCCGCGCGGCCCGGGCGGCACCGGAGTCGCCGAGAACTGGGTGATGGACAACTTCGGCTGCGACCCGCTCGGTGGCCATTCGATGCTCGCGACCGCCGAGAACGTCGCGAAGCGGCACGGCATCGGCACCGCCGAGCAGCACGAGGTGGTGCTGCACCGCGAAGCGCAATACGCCAAGGCCACCGCCGACGGCGCGGCGTTCCTGAAGCGCTTCATGACCTTGCCGTTCGACGTTCCCGCGCCCGGCTACAAGAAGACGCTCACCAGGCTCGAAGGCGACGAAGGCGTGTCGCGCTCGACGCCCGAAGGCCTGGCCGCGCTGCGCCCCGTCACGCCAGGCGGCAGCGTCACCTTCGGCGGCCAGACGCACCCGGCCGACGGCAACGCGGCGCTGATCGTCACGACGCGCGAGCTGGCGCGCGAATGGTCGACCGACCCGAAGATCGCGGTGCGCCTGCACGGCTTCGGCATGACGCGCGCCGAACTCGCGCACATGCCCGAGGCCACCGTGCCCGCAGCCCAGCACGCACTGGCGCGCTCCGGCCACGGCATCGCGCAGATGGCGGCGGTGAAGACGCACAACCCGTTCGCCGTCAACGACCTGGTTTTCGCGCGCGCGATGGGAATCGACTGGCGCAGCATGAACACTTTCGGTTGTTCGCTGGTCTGGGGGCACCCGCAGGCGCCGATGGGAACCCGCTCGATCATCGAGTTGATCGAAGAGCTCGTGCTGCGCGGCGGCGGCTACGGCCTGTTCACCGGCTGCGCGGCGGGCGACACCGCGATGGCGGTGGTGCTCGAAGTCGGCGACTCGTGAGGAGCTTGCGATGCCGATTGCCGATTGGATCACCACCGTCGCCGAGCGCACGCCGGACAAGGCGGCGCTGCGTTTCGAGGGTCAGACGCTCAGCTACGCGGCCCTCGCGCGCCTCATCGACACCCTTGCCGCGGCGCTTGGCGCGCATGGCGTGGCGCGCGACGACTGCGTCGCCTGGCTCGGCCTGAACAGTCCCTCGATGCTGGCGACGCTGTTCGCCTGCGCGCGCCTGGGCGCCGTCTTCATGCCGCTGAACTGGCGCCTCGCGCCGCCCGAGCACCGCGCGATGTTGAGCGATTGCCCGCCGGCACTGCTGTTCGTTGACGCGTGTTTCGCTGCGGCCACGGTCGAGCAAGGTGTCGCGCCGGCGGCCGCGCGCTGCATCTCCCTCGGCGAGGCCAGCGCCGCGCCGCCGGGCTGGACGAACTGGGACGCCTTCCTCGCGGGGGCTTATGCGCCGTGGATCCTGCCGCCGGCTGACGCAGGGGTCGACGAGCGTGCACCGCTGCTGCTGTGCTGGACCTCGGGTTCGACCGGCCGCCCGAAGGGCGTGTTGCTGAGCCAGGAGGCGATCGACGCCAACGCCGACGCGAGCGTCGAGATGCACGCGCTCACGGCCGACGACCGCATCTTGACGACCTTGCCGCTGTTCCACGTCGGCGGCCTGAACATCCTCACGACGCCGGCGCTGCGTGCGGGCTGCAGCGTCACGCTGCACGCCAAGTTCGACGCTGGCGCGACGCTGGCGGCGATCGAACGCGAGCGCATCACGCTGACGGTGCTGGTGCCGGCGCAGCTCGACGCGCTGCTCGCGCACCCGCGCTGGGGCAGCGCTGACCTGTCGAGCCTGCGCTGCATCAGCACCGGCTCGACGCTCGTTCCCAGGCGCCTGATCGACGCCGTGCACGCGCGCGGCGTGCCGCTGATCCAGGTCTGGGGCGCGACCGAAACCGCGCCGATCGCCGCGTGCCTGCACGCCGACGAAGCGTGGGCCAAGGCCGGCTCGACCGGGCGCGCCGCCAAGGGCTGCGAGCTGCGCATCGTCGATTCCGCAGGGCGCGATGTCGGCACCGGCACCAGCGGCGAAATCTGGGTGCGTGGCCGCAACCTGATGCTCGGCTATTGGCGCGACCCGCAGGACAGCGCGAAGGCGCTCGCCGGCGGCTGGTTCCACTCGGGCGACAGCGGCCACCTGGACGGCGACGGTTTCCTGACGCATCGACGGCCGGCTCAAGGACATGATCATCTCGGGCGGCGAAAACGTCAGCCCGGCGGAAGTGGAAGGCGTGCTGCTCGAATGCGCCGGCATCGCCGAAGCCGCGGTGGTCGGCCGCCCCGATACGCGCTGGGGCGAAGCCGTCGTCGCCGTGGTCGTGCCTCAGCCCGGAGCGGCGCTGACGCGCGAGCGCGTGCTCGCGGCGGTCGACGGCCGGCTCGCGCGCTTCAAGCAGCCGAAGGACGTGTGGATCGTCGAGGCGTTGCCGCGCACGGCGCTCGGCAAGGTGCGCAAGGAAGAGCTGCGCCAGCTCGTCGCGGCGCGCGCGGCGGCCGAGACACACCGAGCGCCGGCTGGACCGAGGAGCACAGCGGCATGACGTACAAGATCGGCATCGACGTCGGCGGCACCTTCACCGACTTCGTCGTCGCGCGCGACGACGCGCCGCCGCTGATCCACAAGCTGCTGTCGACACCCGCCGACCCGTCGATCGCCGTCGTCGACGGGCTGGCGCAGATCGCCGCGGCGCTTCAGCCCCCGCTGACGCTGCCCGAATTCGCGCGCCAGATCACGACGATCGTGCACGGCACGACGGTGACGACGAATGCCACGCTCACCAGCACCGGCGCGCGCTGCGCGCTGCTCACGACGGAAGGCGTGCGCGACGCGCTCGAGATGCGCCGCGGCGTTCGCGAAGAGCAGTACAACAACCGCTATGCGAACGTGCGGCCGCTGATTCCTCGAGCGCGCCGCATCGGCATCCCCGGCCGGATCGGCCCTGACGGGCAGGAGCTCGCGCCGCTCGACGTCGACGCGGTGCGCGCCGCGCTGAAGCAGTGGCGCGGCGAGGGCGTCGAGTCGGTCGCGGTCTGCTTCATGAACTCGTTTGCGAACACTGCGCATGAACAGGCTGCAGCCGAGATCGTTCGGCAGGAGATGCCGGGCGCCTACCTGTCGGTGTCGGCCGACGTGCTGCCGTCGATTCGCTTCTACGAACGCATCAGCACGACGGCGCTGAACGCCTACGTCGGGCCGAAGCTCGGGCATTACCTCGACCAGCTGGTGCAGCGCCTCGCGGCAATCGGCTTCAACGGGCTGCTGCTCATCATGCAGTCCAACGGCGGCGTGATCTCGCCGCAGGCGGCGCGCGACAAGGCGGCGCTGACGCTGCTGTCCGGCCCCGCCGGCGGCCCGGGTGCGGGCCTGTTCTACGCGCAAGCGCTCGGGCGCGAGCGCTGCATCACCACCGACATGGGCGGCACCAGCTTCGAGGCGTCGGTCGCGGTGGGCGCGCCGCTCGTGAAGAACGACGGCGAGATCGCACGCCACAAGATCGCGCTGCCGATGCTCGACATCCACACCATCGGCGCGGGCGGCGGCTCGATCGGCTGGCTCGACGACGGCGGGCTGCTGCGCATGGGCCCGCAAAGCGCCGGCGCCGACCCCGGCCCGGCGTGTTACGGGCGCGGCGGCCAGTTGCCGACGACGACCGACGCGAACCTCGTGCTCGGCTACCTCGATCCGGACTATTTTGCCGGCGGCACGATGCAGCTCGACGTGCAGGCGGCGCGGCGCGCGATTCAAAAGCACATCGCCGCGCCGATGCGGCTGAGCGTCGAGCAGGCCGCTGCCGGCATGGTGCGCGTGGCGTGCAACAACATGGCGCAGGGCGTGCGCGAAGTGACGATCAAGCGCGGCTTCGACGCGCGCGAGTTCCCGCTGATTCCGGGCGGCGGCGCCGGGCCGATCCACGGCTGCATGATCTGCAACGAGCTCGGCATATCGCTGCAGATCGTTCCGCGCGAGGCGTCGGTGCTGTGTGCGTTCGGCATGCTGATGTGCGAGCTGCGCCATGATTTCGTGCGCACTTTCGTCGCAAGGCTGGAAGGGCTCGACTGGGGCCGCCTGTCGGCGCTGGTCGAAGACATGGCACGCGAGGGCGCGAAGCTGCTCGCCACCGAGGGCGTCGCGCCGGCGCGGCGGCGCACCGAGCTGCGCTTCGATTGCCGCTACGTCAAGCAGTACCACGAAGTCTCGGTGCCACTGCCGCTTCAGCTGATCGAGCGGCGCGACACGAGCGCGATCGCGCGCGCCTTCCACGCCGAGCACCTGCGCCTGTACGGTTACTCGCTCGAACACGAGGCTTCGCCGGTCGAGATCATCAACGTGCGGCTCCAGGCGATCGGCGCGACCGAGCGCCCGGCTTACCGCAGTGAAGCCGCAGGCGACCCGAATCCGCTGTGCCGCGCTGAAGGGCCGGCGCAGCGTCTACGTCCCCGAGCGCGACGCCTTCGCCACCATTGCGGTCTACGACGGCCACCGGCTGCACTGCGGGCACCGCGTCGCCGGGCCGGCGCTGATCGAACAGCAGACGACGGCGATCTTCGTCAGCGACTCGTACGACTGCGCGGTCGATCCGCTCGGTTCGTTCGTGCTGTACGCGAAGGGGCGCGAGGAGTTGCTCGGTGCCGGCTTCGCGCGCCAGCAAGTGATGCAGCCGGAGGAGGTGCTCGAATGACGGTCGATCCGATCCTGCTGTCGGTCTACGCGCGCAGCTTCAAGGCGATCACCGACGAGATGAGCATCTCGATGGCGATGACGACGCGCTCTCCCATCCTGTGCGAAGCGAAGGACTACGTGACGGGTCTGTACGACGCGCAGGGCCGCATGCTCGAGCAGACCGAAAACCTGCCGATCCTGGCGTTTTCGCTGGCTCCCGTGTGCAAACACATCGCGAAGATCTTCGACGGCGAGATCTACCCCGGCGACGTGTTCTTCCACAACGACGTGTTCACGCTGGGCAACCAGAACAACGACGTCGCGGTGTTCAAGCCGGTGTTCGTCGACGATCAGCTGGTCGGCTGGACCGCGGTGAAGGGCCACCAGGCCGACATCGGCGGCGCGGTGGCGGGCGGCTACAACCCGAACGCGGTGGAGGTCTGGCAAGAGGCGCTGCGCATCCCGGCGGTGAAGGTGGTCGAGCGCGGCAAGCTGCGCAAGGACGTGTGGAACCTGATCTTCGCCAACGTGCGGCTGGACATCGTGCAGCACGACATGAAGGCCGAGATGGGCGCGTGCACGGTGGGCGAGCGGCGCTTCAATCGAGCTGCTGCGCAAGTACGGCGTCGCGAGTTTCGAGGCGCACAAGCAGGCGCTGTTCGACGCGACGCAGCGCATGATGGAAGCCGAGATCGCGAAGATCCCGAACGGCCGCTACAGCGGCGAAGGACGCGTTTACTACGACGGCCGCCACGAAGGTTCGACGTTCACGATCCGCGTCGACATCGAGGTGAGCGACAAGCGCATCAGGTTCGACTATTCGCGCACCGATGCGCAGACCAACGGCTTCGTCAACGGGACGTTCACGTCGAGCGCGTCGGCGACGATCCTGACGCTGCTGCAGATGGTCAACCCCGACATCCCGCACAACGAGGGCATGGTCGAGCCGATCGAGATCGTCATTCCGCAAGGCACGATCCTGAACGCCGCGTACCCGAAGGCGACGACGTTCGGCAACCACCTCTGCCCGCCGAATGCCGACGCGATCCAGCGTGCGCTGGCGCCGGTGTTGCCGGACCGCGTGACCGCCGGCTGGAACAACCTGCTCGCCTCGCTGACGACAGGCATCGATCCGAGGAACGGCGAGAAATACGTCGACATCGGTTTCATGGGCCTGAAGGGCGGCTCGGGCGCGATGCAGGGTTTCGACGGCTACGACCACATCGGCATGATCGACGCCTCCGGCGGCGTGCTCGACCAGGACTACGAGATGTTCGAGCAGCAGACGCCGCACCGTCTGATCAAGCACGAACTGCTGCCCGATTCGGCCGGCGCCGGCCAATGGCGCGGCGGCCTGGGTGTGGAGACGATCTTCGAGATCGGCTCGGACGACACGCAGCTCGTGACGTTCGGCGATGGCGACTTCGAAGGCGCGTTCGGCCTCGCGGGTGGGCAAGGCGCGGGTCTCAATTTCATTCGCCTGCGCTACCCCGACGGCAGATGCGTCACGCCGCGCAACAAGGACCTGATCACCGGCGTGCCGCGCGGCACGCGTCTACCACCAGGTTGCGAGCGGTGGTGGTGGTTGGGGCGACCCGCGGCTTCGTGACCGGAAAGTGCTTGCTGAAGAGGTGCGCAATGGGGTGATTTCTCGTGAAGCGGCGATTCGGGATTACGGGATGAGTGAGGCGGAGTTGGTATGACAGCCGCTTTCTCAAGTGTTGCTTCGAAGACGACATTCGGCCCATTGCTGCCGTTCGCTGCTGCGTGCATGCCTGCCCCTGCGCGAGGGCAGGTGGTCCGGGGCTTGGAGCCAAAGCCCTTTGTCCGCGCGAGCCCAGCCCCCCAGCGACTGCGCCCCAGGGCGGTGGCGGCGCCCGTTCTCCGGCCCACGCTCGCGGGGCAGCACCGAGGCCCACAACAGACAGAAGCGTCATCACCATCCAAGCGCGCAAAGAGCCAGGACACCGCGAATGGGGCCTGCGCCCGGGGCACCACCACCGCCCTCTACCACGGGTGGCGCGCGCTGCGCAGGGGTGCCACGCGGTGGCCAGGGCAGGTGGCTCGGGGTACGGGCGCAGGACCCATTCGCGGTGTCCTGGCTCTTTGTGTGCTTGGCTGGCGTTGATGGAGTTGCGCGTCGTGGAGCACGTTCGGTGCCCCGCGAGCGTGGGCCGGAGAACGTACCCCGGGCCACCTGCCCTCGCAGCGGAGCAGGCAGGCGCGCAGCGGCGAACGCTGGCATGCGCACAGCGGCCAACGGCAGCAAAGGGACGAAGGCCGACTTCGCCACTTGTCGGTGCTCAGCGGGCTGCAAAGTTGCGCCAGATGAATCGGGCCGACTGAAATGAACTTCGACCTCACGGAAGACCAAGTCGCGATCCGCGACGCCTTTGCGCGTTTCTGCGACCAGCGCATCGCGCCGCAGGCGGCGGCGATCGATGAAGCGCATGCGTTTCCACGCGCCTTGTTCAAGGAGTTGGGCGAGCTGGGGTTCTTCGGCATGCGCTACCCGGAAGACGTGGGCGGCAGCGGCGCGGGATTGCTGGAGTTCTCGCTGGCCTTGGCCGAGGTCGCGCGGGGTTCGATGTCGCTGGCTGGCGCTGCGGCAATGCAATCGCTGATGGGGACGAAGTTCCTGCACATGCTGGGCAACGCTGATGTCGTCGCGCGGCTGTTCAAGCCGGCGCTGCGCGGCGAGAAGATCGGGGCCATCTGCATGACCGAGCCGAATGCGGGGTCGGACCTGGATTCGATCGCGACGCTCGCGCGCAGGGTCGACGGCGGCTGGGTGCTCAACGGCCAGAAGACCTGGGTCACGTCGGCGCCCGTGGCCGATTTCTTCACCGTGTTCGCGAAGGCGGACATTGAAAGCGCCCCCAGGCCGACGACTACGTCGTCCGCCTCCCGAGGGGGTTTGAGTAGCCCGGCAGAGCCGGATCTACTCAAGCGCAAGCTCACCATCTTTCTCGTCGAGAAGCACTTCAAGGGCTTGATCGTCGGCCGCGAAATTCACAAGATGGGCGTGTGGGCGCTGCCGACCTCGGAGGTGGCGTTCGACGGCTGCTTCGTTCCCGACTCGCACCGCCTGTCGCACGAAGTGGGCGACGGTGAAGTGCACCTGCGCAAGCTGCTCGCCGAAATCCGCATCATCACCGGCGCGATGGCGCTTGGCGTCGCACGCGCCGCGCTCGGCGCCGCGCTGGCCTACGCAGCACAGCGCAAGCAGTTCGGCAAGACGATCGATCGGTTCCAGGCGATCCAATTCAAGCTCGCCGAAATGGCGACCGAGCTCGAAGCGGCGGTGCACCTGGTGCATTACGCCGCGTGGCTGCACGGCGTGGGCCGGCCGCACCACAAGGAAGCCGCGATGGCCAAGCTGCATGCGAGCGAGACCGCGGCGCGCATCTGCGACCAGGCGGCGCGTGTGCTCGCAAGCTACGGCTACGCGATGGAGTACCCCGTGCAACGCTACCTGCGCGACGTGCGCTTCACGCTGATCGGCGGCGGCACGAGCGAAATCCTGAAGCTGGTGATCGGGAAGGAATTGACGTCATGAACGAAGTGAAGACGATCAAGGTGGTGCTCGCCAAGCCCGGCCTCGACGGCCACGACCAGGGCGCGAAAGTGGTCGTGCGGGCGATGCTCGACGCGGGCTTCGACGTGCACTACACGGGCTTGCGCCAGACGCCCGAGCAGGTGGTGGCCGCCGCGCTGCGCGAGGGCGCCGACGTGATTGCGCTGTCCAGCATGGCCGGTTCGCACCTGCCGTTCTGCACCAGGCTGAAGCCCCTGCTCGAAGGGGCGGGGTTGGGAAACAAGTTGTGGGTGATCGGCGGCAACCTGCCGAAGCAGGACCACGGCGCCTTGCGCGCGCTCGGCTTCAAGGGCGTGTTCCCGACCGGCTCGCGCCTGGACGACATCTGCGACTTCATCAAGGCCAACCAGGCACATCGACCATGAAACGCGACAGCCCCGAGTTCCACGTCCGGCCGGTTCGCAACGAATCGGGCATCGAGATCCAGCCGCTCTACACCGCCGCTGACGTGGAGGCGAGCGGCGGCTGGGGCATGCTCGGCAACCCCGGCGCGTACCCGTTCACGCGCGGCATCCACCCGCTGATGTACCGCAAGCAGCCGTTCACGATGCGCCAGTACACGGGCTTCGGCAACGCGGCGGACACGAACCGGCGCTTCAAGTTCCTGATCGAGAACGGCCAGACGGGACTGAACGTCGCGTTCGACCTGCCCACGCAATGCGGTCTCGATTCCGACGACGCGCAAGCCGATGGCGAAGTCGGCCGCGTCGGCATGGCGGTGGACACGCTGCGCGACTTCGAGATCGCGTTCGACGGAATCGACCTGGACAAGATCACCGTGTCGCTGACGATCAACGGCGCCGCGCCGACGCTGATCGCGATGTACCTGGCGATGGCGCAGAAACGCGGCTTCGACCTGAAGCGCCTGCGCGGCACGGCGCAGAACGACATCCTGAAAGAATTCATCGGGCGCGGCACCTGGGTGTTCCCGGTGCAGCCTTCGATCCGGCTGGTGGGCGACACGATCGAATACTGCGCCGAGCACGCGCCGAAGTACAGCCCAGTGTCGGTGTGCGGCTACCACATCCGCGAATCGGGCGCGACGCCGACGCAGGAGATGGCGTGGGCGTTCTGCATCGCGCGCGCCTACGCCGATGAAGTGATCAAACGCGGCGTTCCCGTGGACGAATTTGCCGGGCGGCTTTCGTACAACTTCAACATCTTCGGCAACCTGTTCGAGCAGGTGGCGAAGTTCCGCGCCGGGCGCAGCCTCTGGGCGAAGATCATGAAGGAGCAGTACGGCGCGAAGCAGCCAGGATCGATGTGGCTGCGCATGATCGCCGGCGGCGGCGGCGGCGGCCTGACGCTCGAGCAGCCCGAGAACAACATCGTGCGCGGCGCGTATTACGCGCTGGTCGCCGCGCTGTCGGGCGCGCAGACGATGGCGCTGTGCTGTTTTGATGAGGCGTACACGATTCCGAGCGAACACGCGCAGCGCATCTCGCTGCGCACGATGCAGCTGCTGATCGAAGAGATGGGGCTGGCCGACACGGTGGATCCGCTCGGCGGTTCGTACTACATCGAGACGCTGACGAACCAGATGCGCGCCGAGATGGAGCGCATCATCGCCGAGACCGATGCCGCCGGCGGCATCGTCCAGCTGGTGGCCGACGGAACGATCCAGTCGCGCGTCTCGGCCCAGGCGTACCGCATGCAGCGCGCGATCGAATCGGGTGCGTTTCCGAAGGTGGGCGTGAACCGGTATCGCAGCGACAGCGACGCCGACGCCGACGTCGAGCTGCACCCGTACCGCGCCGACGACGCGCGTGCCCAGATTGCCGAGCTGCGCAAAGTACGAATCGCCCGCGACGGCGCCGCGGTGGGGCGGGCGCTGGACCGGGTCGAATCCGACGCGCGCAACGGTTTCAACGTGATGGGTTCGATCGTCGACGCGGTCAAGGCCTACGCAAGCGTCGGCGAGATCACGCAGCGGCTGGTCGGCGTGTACGGGCGCTATGCCGAGCCGGTGCGCTTCGAGCACCGCGAAGTGGAGACGGTGGCATGAACCCCGCAGTCGCATCGCTCGAGAACTACCTCGCGCCGACCAGCCTGTACGAAGCGCTCGCGGCGCTGAGTGTTGCCGAGGGGCGCGGCGGCAATCCCGGCGGCGTGTGCATCCTCGCCGGCGGCACCGACCTGATGCCTCAGCTCAACGCCGGGCGGATCAAAGGGGCGCACACGCTGCTCAACATCCGCCGTGTGCCCGGCCTGGACGCGATCAAGCTCGACGGCGACCTGAAACTCGGCGCATTGACCACAGTCACGCAGCTGCTCACCGACCCGCTGATTCGCGCCCACGCGCCGCTGCTCAGCGTGGCGGCCGACCATTTTGCGAGCGAGCAGATCCGCAACGCCGCCACGCTGGGCGGCAACATCGCCAACGCCTCGCCCGCGGGCGACCTGCTTCCGCCGTTGCTCGCGCTCGGCGCCGAGGTCGAGCTGGCGTGGCTCGCCGAAGACGGCTCGGCGCGTGTGCGCCGGCTGCCGCTGGACGGGTTTTTCACCGGGCCCGGCGCCACGCTGCGCGGCAGGCACGAGCTGCTGAGCGCGGTGCGCGTGCCGCTCGCGCCGCAGGGGCAGGTGGTGCGCTTCTACAAGGCCGGCACCCGTCCGGCGCTCGACATCTCGGTGATCTCAATCGCCTTCGCTGCGCGCCGCGACGTCGAAGGCCGGCTGCACGGCGTGCGCCTGGCGCTCGGCGCAGTGGCGCCGACGCCGCTGCGCGCGCGAGGCGCGGAAGCTTTGCTCGAAGGGCGTCTGCTGGATTCGGCGCTGGCCGAGCAGGCCGCCGCGAGCGCCGCCGACGAAGCGAAACCGATCGACGACGTTCGTGCCAGCGCCTGGTACCGGAAGGAGCTGTTGCGCAACATGATTCGAAGGGTGTTGAACGATGTCGCCGCTGCCTGAAACCGCACCCGTGGAAACGCCGGCGCAGCGTGCCAGCGCGCATGAGATCCGCTTTCGACTGAACGGCGTGCAGCGCCGCGCCAGCGTCGGCGTGCAGATGAGCGCATTGCAGATGCTGCGCGACGTGATCGGCCTGACCGGAACGAAGTACGGCTGCGGCGAAGGCGAGTGTGGCGCGTGCACGATCATCGTCGACGGGCGGTCCGTGAACGCCTGCCTGCTGTTCGCGCTCGACTGCGACGGCCGCGACGTGGTCACGATCGAAGGCCTCGCCGCCGACGTGCATGCGCAGGCACTGAGCCGGTCCCTCGTCGAACACGGCGCCGTGCAATGCGGCTTTTGCACCCCGGGAGTGATGGTGCAGGGCACCCACCTGCTCGCGACACATCCGCACCCTGACGCCGCGGCGGCCAAGCGTGCGATCGAAGGCAACCTGTGCCGCTGCACCGGCTACCAGAAGATCGTCGAGGCGATCGTCGACGCTGGCGCGGCAGCACAGGCGCTGCCGGCGGGGGAGAGGCCATGAACGAAGTGCTCAGTCGACCGAGCGCCGCGCCGAGCCTGATCGGCCAGCGTATTCCGAAGATGGACGCGCCCGAGAAGGCGAGCGGCAAGACACGCTACGTGCACGACATCGAGCTGCCGGGGCAACTGCACGCGGCGATCCTGCGCAGCTCGCGCGTGCATGCGCGCATCGTGCGCATCGACACCACCGCGGCGCGCGCGCTGCCCGGCGTACACGCGGTTCTCACCGCGGCGGACGTTCCCGAGCAGCGGCCGATCGGCGTCGCGAAAGACCATTTGCCGCTGAAGCGCACCTTAGTGCGCAGCCTTCGCGACGAGATCGCCGCGGTGGCGGCCGACAGCGAAGCGATCGCGCGCGCCGCGCTGCGCCTGATCGAAGTGGAGTATGAAGACTTGGCCGTGATCGCGGATGCTGAGGACGCGCTCGCACCCGGGGCTCCGCTCGTGCACCCACCGATTCTCGGCGCGCCTGCCGGGGCGTCGGTTGGCCTGGCGGGAAAGGCCGACAACATCGCGATGCGCTTCGATTACGACCACGGCGATCTGAAGCTGGGTGAAGCGCAGTCCGACGTGAGCGTCGAAGACACGTTCGCCTTGCACTACGTGACGCATTGCTGCATGGGAGTCTCGGGCGTGATCGCCGAGTTCGACGCGAAGGGCAACCTGCTGCTCTATTCGAACACCCAGGTCCCGTTCCTGCACAAGCGCGAATTCGCCGAGATCCTGGGAATGGACGCGGCGCGCATCCGCATCATCCAGCCGCCGATCGGCGGCGGCTTCGGCTCCAAGCTCGACATCTACCCGTTCGAAGTGATCTGCGTCTGGCTCGCGCGCGAAACCGGCCGGCCGGTGAAGCTGGTGTTCAGCCGCGAGGAGGAGTTCCTCGCCTCGCCGACGCGCCAGCCGGTGCGCCTGACGTTGCGCTCGGGCTGCAAGGCTGATGGCACGCTGACGTTTCGCGCCGTGCACACGCTGCACGACAACGGCGCGTACACGTCGTGGGGCGCGACCACGCCGTTCGTGATGATGCAGACCTTCTCGTCGCTGTACCGCGTTGCGCATTGCGACTACCACACGGTGGCGGTCTACTCGAACAACCCGTACGCCGGGTCGTTTCGCGGTTACGGCAACCTGCAGGCCACCTTTGCCGTCGAGGCGCACATGGACAGGCTGGCCGAGGCGGTTCACATGGACCCGCTCGAATTCCGCCTGAAGAACGCGCAGGTGCCCGGCGAGGTGAGCGGCCAGGGCATGGTGTTTCGCAGTTGCGGCTTTCAGGAGTGCCTGCGCACCGCGGCGCTGCACAGCGAGTTCCAGCGCAAGCATTCCGAGTACGCGGCGGCGCGCTCCTTGCCGGGTGCCATCAAGCGAGGTGTGGGAATCGCGTCGATGCTGCATGTGGGCGGTGGCGCGAAGATCTACCCGTCCGACGGCTGCGGCACGATCCTCAAGCTCGACGACTTCGGCCATGTCACGCTGATCACCGGCGCGTCGGAGATCGGCCAAGGCTCGGAAACCGTGTTGTCGCAACTCGTCTGCGAAGAGCTCGGCCTGCCGATCTCGGCGGTGACGGTGGTCAACAACGACACCGACATCACGCCGTGGGACGTGGGCGTGCACGCGAGCCGCACGACGTTCATCGCCGGCAATTCGGCGATCGGGGCGGCGCGCAAGGCGAGAGCGAAAATCCTCGCTGCGGCGGCGCAGCGTTTCGACTGCGCGGCGTGGGCGCTGGCGCTGCGTGGCGGGCACATCGTTCGTGCCGAGAGCGGCGAGAAGTTGACCGACTTGGCGCGGTTCCTGCGCAGCCTGCACTTCAGCGACCGCGCCGAACTCGTGATGACGAGCTTCTACTACGAGCCGCCGAGCGTGCACCAGGACAAGCACTTCAAGGGCGACGTGTCGGCCGCGTACGCGTGGGGCGCGCAGGTGGTCGAGGTCGAGGTCGACACCGACACCGGCGTCGTGCGAATGCTGGGCGTGACCGCCGCGCACGACGTCGGGCGCGTGCTGAACCGCCTGGGAATCGAGGGCCAGATCGAAGGCGGCATCGTGATGGGGCAGGGTTACGCGCTGACGGAGAACCTGGTCGTCGAGGGCGGGCGCATCCGCAACCCGAGCTTTCGCGACTACAAGCTGATCACCGCGCCGGAGATTCCGGCGATGGACATCCACTTCATCGAGTCGATGGACGGCGAAGGCCCGCAGGGCGCGAAGGGGGTGGGCGAAGCGCCTGCGATCTGCGTCGCTGCGGCGACCGCAAACGCGATCTACAACGCGACCGGCGTGCGCATCACGAGCCTGCCGTTCACGCCGGAGCGTGTCTACCGTGCGCTGCACGGCGCCTTGCCGCCACTGCGGCCGACGCCGAGGGTTGCCGAGGCGCCATGAAACCGCGCACCGTGCTGTCGCTGGAACAGGCGCTGTCGCTGCCCTACGCGACGCTGCGCTTCGCGCAACTGGGCTGGCGCGTGATCCGCATCGAAGCCACGCCGACGGGCGAGGGCCTTCCCGGCGACCCGAACCGCTACATCGGCAGCCGGGTGGTTGATGATGACCGGCGCAGCTACTTCGTCGCGCCAAACGTCGGCAAGCAGGCGATCGCGCTGAACCTGAAAGATGCGCGCGGCCAGGCGCTGCTGTCGCAGCTGATCGGTGCGTTGGATGTGGATGTGTTCTGCTGCAACACGGTGCCGTCGCGCTACGCCGCGCTCGGCATATGCTCCGCAAGTGCTGCGCGGCGCACATCCGAGGCTGATCTGGGCCGGCATCTCGGCGCAGGGGCCCGACTACCCGGACGCGCCCGGCTACGACCCGGTGATCCAGGCGATGGCGGGCTACATGGAAGTGACCGGCGCGCGCGACGGCCCGCCGACGCTGAACGGCCTGCCGGTGATTGACCTGAAGGCCGGCGATGAGCTCTACGCAAACGTGATGCTCGCGCTGCTCGAGCGCGCCGAGAGCGGCCAGGGCGCCGAGATCCACGTGTCGATGCTGCAGGCCGCCGCCTCATGGTTGATCACGGTGCTGCCGCTGATCGATTTCGGCTGCGCGCTAGAGGAGATCACGCGCGCCGGCAACGAGCACCGCAAGTTCATTCCGACCAACGTCTACCGCACCAGCGACGGCTACGTGTTCCTCGCGATCGGCAGCGACGTGCAGTGGCGGCGTTTCACGGCGATCCCGAAGTTCGCATGCGTCGCCAACGAAGTGCGCGCGACCAACGAAGGGCGGCATCGCGAGCGCGAGGCGATCCACCGCGACATCGGCGCCGCCACAATCGCGCACCCGGCCGATGAAATCCTCGCCGACTTGCGCGGCGCGACGATTCCCGCGACGCGCATTCACGACATCCGTCAGGTGCGCGAACTGCCGCAGTTGCGCGACAAGCTGACCCGCACCGCGATGCCCGACGGGCGCGTGGTGCGGATGCAGCCGATGGCCGTGAACCTGCCGCAGGCGCGCACCGAACTTCACTTCGCACCGAAGTACGGCCAGCACACGCGCAGCGTTCTCGCCGAGGCGGGTTTCGGCGCGGGCGACATCGCTTCGCTGTTCGACGCCGGTGTCGTTGCGTGAGGCTTCGATGAGCACCAAGTTCTTCGCCAACCCGCTGCTCGAGGCGAGCCCGAGGCCGATGCCGCGCCACATCGGCGTGATCGGTGCCGGCGCGATCGGGCCCGACATCGCGTATTACCTGAAGACGGCGCTGCCGGAGTTGAGCGTCACGCTGATCGACATTCGCCAGACAGCGATTGACGGCGCGCTCGCACGCCTGCGCGGATACACCGACAAGGCGATTGCGCGTGGCAAGCTCAAGCCGGCGGCGGCCGAGCAGGTTCTTGCGAATCTGCACGGCAGTACCGACTACGACGCGCTCGCACCCTGCGACTGGGTGATCGAGGCCGCGAGCGAAAACCTCGGATTGAAGCGCCGCATCTTCGCCGACGTCGAGGCGCGCGTGCGCTCCGACGCGGCAATCACGTCGAACACGAGTTCATTGCCGGCCGCGCGCCTGTTTGCCGAGCTGCGTCACCCCGAGCGCGCGACGGTCACACATTTCTTCGCGCCGGCGTGGCGCAACCTCGCCGTCGAAGTGATCGATTGGCCAGGCGCCGACCGCGCGCTGATCGTCTGGCTGCGGCAAGTCTTGTGCGCCACCGGCAAGCTGCCGTTGCTGACGAGCGATGTACTTTGCTTCATGCTCGACCGCGTGTTCGACAACTGGTGCAACGAGGCGGCGCTGTTGCTCGACGGCAGGTCCGCCGCCGAAATCGACAGCGTGGCGCTGGAGTTCGTTCACGCCGGGCCGTTCTTCGTGCTCAACCTCGCACACGGCAACCCGATCATCGTCGAAACGAACACATTGCAGGCCGAAGAAGGAGGGCGCGCATTACCGGCCGGCGACGATCTTCCGCTCGGTCGAGCGCTGGGCGACGCCCGCGCCGAACCAGCCGGTCGTCGTGGCGCCCGAAATCCGCGCGCGTATCCGCGACCGCCTGCTCGGCGTGCTGTTCTCGCAAACGGTCGACATCCTCGACCGCGGCATCGGCGATGCCGCCGACCTCGACATGGGTTGCCGAATCGCGCTTGGATTCAAACGCGGGCCGCTTGAACTGATGCACGCTCTCGGCGACAAGGAATGCGCGCGCATGCTGAACTGCTTCGCCCATGAGCGGCCCGGAATGCCGCTGCCCAAACGCGCGCTCGCCGCGTACCAGCCGGCGGCGCGCCATGTGCTCGTCGACACGATCGGCGCGGTCAAGGTCGTCACGCTGCGCCGGCCCGAGGCGCTGAACGCTCTGCACGACGAGATGACGGACGAGGTCCTCGGCGCGATCCGTCAGCACGAGAGCGACCCGAGCGTCGCAGGATTCGTGATCGTCGGCTACGGCACCAGGGCGTTCTGCGCCGGCGCCGACATCGGGCGCTTCCCGTCGCTGCTCGGCAACGCCGACGCCGCGGCACAGTACGCGCGCGACTGTTCGCGCTTGCTCGTGCACCTGGACGGCATGAACAAACCCGTGGTCGCCGCGCTGAACGGCATGGCGCTCGGCGGTGGTTTCGAGCTCGCAATGCGCTGCCACGGAATCGTCGCGCAGCGCCATGCGTGGATGCAGTTGCCCGAAGTGACGCTCGGCATCCTCCCCGGCATCGGCGCGATGGTCGTTCCGTATCGGCGCTGGCCGGCCGCGGCGCCGGTGTTCCACGCGATGCTCGCGCGTGCCGAACGTCTGAGCGCCGGGCGCGCGCATGAGCTGGGTGTGATCGATCAGCTGGCCGACGATTTCGATTCGTTGATCCGTCTCGCGGTCGCGCGCGTGCATGAACTCGCCGGACGGATCGAGCCGATCGCGCAAGGCCGCGCCACTGTGCCCGAGTTCGGCGCGGGCGAGGCCAAGGCGGCCGATGGGCGGGTGCTGAGCGCGTCGCTCATCGGGCTGATCGCCGCAGCGGTGCGCGACGCGGCGCAGCAGCCCACGCTGGGCAGCGCGCTCGAAGTCGGTTATCGCGCATTCGGCACGGCCGCTTGCACCGCGGCGGCGCGCGAAGGCATCACGGCGTTCCTCGAACACCGCGAGCCCGATTTCAGCGCGACCGGATGAACGACGCCCAGCGACGCTGACTCTGATGAGGACTTGACGATGACCCTTGCCCCCGTCGCACTGGACGACAAGTACCGGCTCGACCGCGCCCGCGTCTTCCTCACCGGCGTGCAGGCGCTGGCGCGCCTGCCGATGCTGCAGCGCAAGCGCGACCGCGCGGCGGGCTTGAACACGGCGGGCTACATCTCGGGCTACCGCGGCTCGCCGCTCGGCGGGCTGGACAGCGCGCTGATCGACGCCGAGCCCTACCTGCGCGAGCACGGCATCCGCTTCCACCCCGGCGTCAACGAAGACCTCGCGGCCACGGCGATCTGGGGCACCCAGCAGTTGCGGCTGTTGCCCGGCGCAAAGCGCGACGGCATCTTCGCGATGTGGTACGGCAAGGGTCCCGGCGTGGACCGCTGCGGCGACGTGTTCAAGCAGGCGAACCAGGCCGGCACGTCGCGCGCCGGCGGCGTGCTCGTCGTCGCCGGCGACGACCACGCGGCGCGCTCGTCGGCGGTGGCGCACCAGAGCGAACACATGTTTTCGGCGTGCGCGATGCCGGTGCTCGCGCCCTCCAGCGTGCAGGAGATCCTCGACTTCGGCCTGCACGGCTGGGCGATGTCGCGCTACACGGGGCTCTGGGTCGCGCTCAAGTTGAGCGCCGACGTGGTCGAGGGCTCGGCGACGGTCGACGTCGATTCGGCGCGGGTGCAGGTGAAGATTCCCAACGACTTCGACCTGCCGCACGACGGCCTGCACATCCGCTGGCCGGATCCGCCCGCCGCGCAAGAGCACCGCATGCAGGCGACGAAGATCTACGCCGCAGCGGCGTATGCGCGCGCGAATGGCCTGGACCGGCTGGTGTGGGACAGCCCTGAAAACCTTCGACCCGCGCGCCTCGGTCTCGCGGCGTGCGGCAAGGCCTGGCTCGACCTGCGCCAGGCGCTGCACGAACTCGGCATCGATGAAGCCGCTGCCGCGCGCCTGGGTTTGCGCGTCTACAAGGTCGGCATGGCCTGGCCGCTCGAGGCCGACGGCGCGCGGCGCTTCGCGACCGGCCTCGAAGAAATTCTCGTGGTCGAAGAGAAGCGCCAGATCATCGAGTACCAGCTCAAGGAGATGCTCTACAACTGGCGCGACGATGTGCGCCCGCGCATCGTCGGCAAATTCGACGAAAGCGGCGAGTGGCCGGCGCCGCACAGCCAGTGGCTGCTGCCGCCCACCGGCGAGCTGACGCCGCTGATCGTCGCGCGCGCGGTCGCGTCGCGGCTCGCGCGAATCGACCCCGCCGGCAAATGGGTCGAGCGCGCCGATGCGTTGGCTTGCCGGCCGCGGATCGCGCCCAATCCGATGTTGCAGCGCACGCCTTACTTCTGCCCGGGCTGCCCGCACAACCGTTCGACCGTCGTGCCCGAAGGCTCGTGCGCGTTCGGCGGCGTGGGCTGCCACCTGATGGCGGTGGGCATGGAGCGGCGCACGCTGACGATCAGCCAGATGGGCGGCGAGGGCGCCACCTGGA
The DNA here is from genome assembly GCA_963791595.1 of uncultured beta proteobacterium. Taxonomy (GTDB): domain Bacteria; phylum Pseudomonadota; class Gammaproteobacteria; order Burkholderiales; family Burkholderiaceae_C; genus JAEMQF01. The sequence continues at coordinate 23,311 of CAWBTF010000017.1, forward strand.
TCGGCATGGCCGAGCACGCCGGCCTGAAGCACATGTTCGCGAACATGGGCGACGGCACTTACTTCCACTCCGGCCTGCTGTCGATCCGCGCCGCGGTTGCGGCAAACGTGAACATCACCTACAAGATCCTCTACAACGACGCGGTCGCGATGACCGGCGGCCAGCCGGTCGACGGGCCGCTGACCGTGCCGCAGCTGACGCGCCAGGTCCACGCCGAGGGCGTGAAGCGCATCGTCGTGCTCGCCGATGACCCGCACAAATACCCGCACGATGCGGGCTTCGCGCCGGGCGTGGAGGTGTTGCCGCGCGAACGGCTCGACACGGTGCAGCGCGAACTGCGGGGCATCACCGGCGTCACCGCGCTGATCTACGACCAGACCTGCGCCACCGAGGCGCGCCGGCGCCGCAAGCGCGGTGCGTTGCCCACGCCGACGCGCCATGTGTTCATCAACGAAGCCGTGTGCGAAGGCTGCGGCGACTGCAGCGTGCAATCGAACTGCCTGTCGGTCGTGCCCGTGCCGACCGAGTTCGGAATCAAGCGCGCGATCGACCGCTTCACCTGCAACTTCGACATGAGTTGCCTGGAGGGTTGCTGCCCGGCGCTGGTGACGGTGCAGGCAGCGTCGACGAAAAGCGGCGCGGTGGCTCCGACCTCCGGCGCGCACGCGGGCCCGCTTCCCGCCGAGATCGACGCCTTGCCTGAACCCCAACTGCCGCTGTTCGCCGAAGCGTATTCGGTGCTGATCGCCGGCGTCGGCGGCAGCGGCGTCGTCACGCTCGGCGCGCTGCTCGGCATGGCAGCGCACCTGGAAGGGCGGCACGTGACCGTGCTCGACCAGACCGGCCTGTCGCAAAAGGCCGGCGCGGTGATGACGCATGTGCGCATCGCCGCGGACGGCGAAGCGCTGCACGCGCCGCGCATCGTTCACGCCGACCTGCTGCTCGGCTGCGACCTGCTCGTCGCCGCCGGCGCCGACAGCGTGCAGCGGCTGCGCCCTGGGCGTACGCGTTCGCTGATCAACACGGCGCAAGCGATCACCGGCGAATTCGTGCGCCACCCGGAACGCGGATTCCCGGTTGAGGCGGCGCTGGCAGCGTTGCGCGGCGTGCTCGACGCCCCTGAGGAGACCGACGCGACGCGACTGGCCACGTTGCTCGTCGGCGATTCGATCGCGACCAACATGTTCATGCTCGGCGTCGCTTGGCAACGCGGCTGGGTGCCGCTCGGCCGCGAAGCGCTGCGACGCGCGATCGAGCTCAACGGCGTTGCCGTCGAGCTGAATCAGCGTGCGTTCGACTGGGGCCGGCTTGCCGCGGCGCGGCCGCAACGCGCCGAGCAGCAGGCGATTGCGACCGAGGTGCTGCCGCAAGCACGCCGGATCGCAAGCAGCATCGACGAAGTGGTGGCCCGGCGCCGCGCCGAACTCGTCGCCTACCAGGGTGAGGCGCTGGCGCACCGCTACTGGTCGCTGGTGGAACGCGTGCGCCGCGCCGAGCAGCAGGTCGCGCCGGGCAGCGAACGCCTGTCGCTCGCGGTGGCGCGGCAGGCATTTCGCCTGTACGCGGTGAAAGACGAATACGAAGTCGCACGGCTGTTCAACGACCCCGAATTCGACGCCGCGCTCGCAGCCACTTTCGGCGACGCTTGGCGCTTGAACTTCCATTTCGCGTTGCCGTGGCAGCGTGCCACGGCCGGCGAAAGGCCACGCAAGCACCGGTTCGGCGCATGGATCAGGCCGCTGTTGCGCCTGCTGGCGCTCGGCAGACACCTGCGTGGCACGCTGCTCGACCCGCTGCGCTGGAGCGCGCGGCGGCGCGGCGAACGCGAACTCGCCGCCGAGTACGAAGCGAGCGTCGAACGATTGCTGCGCAGGCTCGACGCGGCGCGCTTCGAGGCGGCGGTTGCCGCCGCGCAATGGCCCGAGCCGGTGCGCGGCTTCGGCGTCGTGAAGCAGCGCAATATGGAGCTGGCTCGCCAGCGCCGCGACGCGCTGTTCTCTGCGTTCGAGGCCGATGCGCCGGTGGCGGCAGAGCTGGCGCACGCGGCGTGATGGCTGGTGGGCGCGCCGCGCTGCCGGTGTTCAGCAGCGGCTTTCGCCCGTTCTACCTGCTCGGCGCGCTCTACGCACCTCTGCTGGCGCTCGGCGGCGTGGGCGCGTTTGCCGGTGTTGTCGACCTCGGTGCGAGCGGCGGGCATGTGCTGTGGCATGGCCATGAAATGCTGTTCGGCTTTGCGGCAGCGATCGTCGTCGGCACCTTGCTGACCGCGCTGCCGAGCTGGGCCGGCATCGCCGAAGTGCGTGGTGCACCGCTCGCCGCGCTGGCCCTTGCGTGGTTGCTCGGCCGCATCGCCTTCTGGGCGGCGCCATGGCTGCCGGCGAGTGCGGTCGCCCTGATCGACCTGTTGCTGTGGCCGGCGCTGCTCGCGCTGCTCGCGGCGCCGCTGTGGCGCGCGCCGAACCGCCTGTACCGCCTGCTGCTGCCGATCCTGCTGGCGATGCTGGCGGCGAATCTCGCCTACCACGCGGCGGTGCTCGGCGGCGACGTGGCCGGCGCGGAACGTGCGCTGCGCGCCGCGGTCTGGGCGCTCGTCGTGCTGTACACGCTCAAGGGCGGCGTGTTGACGCCCGTCTTCACCGGCAACGCGCTGCGCGAGTTGGGGCGCGGCACGCAGGCGCGCTTTGTGATGCCGCTGGAGACGCTGGCGCTGGCGCTGCTGGTCGCGCTCATCTGCGCCGACCTGAGCGGCGCGCGCGCACCCGCTCACGGGCGCGCTCGCCGGCGCTTGCGCGCTCGTGCACGGCGTGCGCGTCGCGCGCTGGCGCGGTTGGTGCATTGCCGACCAGCCGCTGCTGCCGGCGATGCACCTCGGCTTTGCCTGGCTGCTGTTCGCCTTTGTTCTGAAGGCTGTCGCGGAGCTCGGCGGCCCGGTGCCAGAGGCTGCCTGGCTGCACGCGTTCACGGTCGGCGCGCTCGGCCTGATGATGCTCAGCCTGATGACCCGCGTGGCGCTGCGCCACACCGGGCGCGCGCTGGTCGCGCCGGTGGGGATGCGCATCGCCGCGGTCCTGGTGTTCGGCGCCGCCGCGATGCGCCTGGCAGCCACCGTGCATGGCTTCGGGCCGCAGGTGGTGGCGTTCGCCGCATTGCTGTGGGCAATGGCGTTCGTCGCCTACCTGGTCCGTTTCGCGGGCGTGCTGGTCGCACCGAGCCTGCCGCGCGGAACTTGAGGGCACGCGGCGGGCCCATCTTCGCCGCCTTTGACGCTGCTCATGCCAAGCCCGGGCCATCGTGTTGCCATGGGGAACGTATCGAGTACGCTGTCCTCATTCATCAGGTCTCGGGAGCGATTCATGAGCCGCCACCACGCCACCCTGATCCGCACCATCTTCCACGACCCGCCCAGCGGCAACGTGCACTGGCGCGACATCGAATCGCTGCTCAGGCATGTCGGCGCGGAACTCGAGCCGCTCTCGGGCGCGCGGTTTCGCGCAAAGCTCAACCGCATGGAAGAGGTGCTGCACCGGCCGCACCACAGCAACGTGCTCGAAACCAGCGCGCTGCTGCACTTGCGCGCTTTTCTCGCGCGCGCCGGCGTCACGCCTTCGCAATACGAGGCCGGCGCGGCGCGCTCGAAGTGAACGCGCGAAACGCAGGCGTGGCGATGACGAAACGTTCCTATCCCCTGTCCAAGGTCTACGGACTGCTCGAGCCGGGGCCGGTGGTGCTGCTCAGCACCGCGCACAAGGGCCAGCGCAACGTGATGGCGATGTCGTGGCACACGATGATGGAATTCGAACCGCCTCTCGTGGGCTGCATCGTCAGCGGCCGGCATCGCAGCTTCGACGCGCTGAGGGCGACGCGCCAGTGCGTGCTCAACGTGCCGACCGCGGAACTCGCGGCCAAGGTCGTGGCGTGCGGCAACTCATCGGGCGCGCGCATCGACAAGTTCCAGGCCTTCGGATTGACCCCGGCGCCGGCAGCGCTGGTCGACGCGCCGCTGATCGACGAGTGCTACGCGAATCTGGAGTGCCGCGTGCTCGACACCAGGTTCGTGAACCGCTACAACTTCTTCGTGCTCGAAGTCGTGAAGGCCTGGGTCGACCCGGCCATCAAGGCGCCGCGCACGCTGCACCACCGCGGACGCGGCGTGTTCATGGTCGCGGGCGAGACGATCAAGCTGGCGTCCAAGGCCAAGTGACCATGGCCGAATCGCTGCGCTTCAAGCTCGCCGACGACCCGGCAGAATTCGAGGCGATCCACCGCCTCAACTACCGCACCTTCGTCGAGGAAATTCCGCAGCATCCGCCGAACGACGCGAAGCGCCTGGTCGACCGTTTCCACGCGCAGAACACGTACGCGATCTGTCTGGACGGCGATGAGGTGGTCGGCATGATCGCCGGGCGCTGCGCGCGACCGTTCTCGCTCGACCAGAAGCTGCCCGATCTCGACGCCTATCTTCCGCCGCATCGCAGGAGCGTGGAAGTGCGGCTGCTCGCCGTCGATCGACGTTATCGCAAGCGCTCGGTGTTCGCGCGTCTGGCAGGTGTGCTCGCGAACCACTTCCGCGAGCTGGGTTGCGACTTGGGCGTCATCTCCGGGACGCTGCGCGAGCTGGCACTCTACCGGCACCTCGGCTTTCAGCCGTTCGGGCCGATGGTGGGCGAGCCCGCGGCGCGCTACCAGCCGATGTTCCTGACGCTCGCGAACTACGCGGCGCACGACGCGCACCTCGAAATCGCCGGTGGGCGCAGCGCGACGAATCTGCTGCCCGGGCCGGTGGCGATATCCGACGCCGTGCGCGAGGCGTTTGCACAGCCACCGGTTTCGCACCGCAGCGCGCAGTTCATGGCGCTGATGGACCGGGTTCGCGGCCGGTTGCGCGGACTGCTCAAGGTTCACGATGCGTTGCTGCTGCTCGGCTCGGGCACGCTCGCCAACGACGCGATCGGCGCCCAGCTCGCAGTGCTTTCGCGCCCGGGCCTGGTGCTCGCCAACGGCGAGTTCGGCGAACGGCTCGTCGACCACGCACGCCGCTGGCAGCTCGACTTCCAGGTGTTGCGCTCGGGTTGGGGGCAGGGCTTTCGCGAGGACGAACTGCGTGCCGCGTTTGCGAGCGCGCGCCCGGCGTGGCTGTGGATGGCCGCTTGCGAGACGTCGAGCGGCGTGCGCAATCACTTAACGCGGCTCGGCGCACTGTGCCGCGAGCACGCAGCGGACCTGTGCGTCGACGCGGTCAGCGCGGCGGGCCTGCAGCCGCTCGACCTCAGTGCGGCGCGTTTTGCGAGCGCTGTGGCCGGCAAGGCGCTCGGCGCGTATCCGGGGCTGGCGATCGTCTGCCACGACGGCCGGCTCGCGCCCGCCGGCAGCGTGCCGCGTTGCCTGGATCTGGCGGCATCCCGTGACGCGAACGGTGTTCCGACCACGCAATCGTCGAATCTGCTCGCCGCGCTCGATGCCGCGCTGGCGATCGACTGGCCGCGCCGCTGGCAGGAGGTGCGCGACGCCGACCTGCGCCTGCGCGCCGCGCTGCGCCGGCATGGCCTGACCATCGTCGCCGCTGATGAGATCGCGATGCCCGGCGTGATCAGCATCGCGCTGCCCGCCGACGTGCCCGCCGCGCGCCTGGGCCAGCGCATGGCGCGTTGCGGCTTCCTGTTGGCCTATCAAAGCGCCTACCTCGTGCAGCGCAACTGGGTGCAGGTCTGCTTGATGGGCGAGTGGGACGATCGCTCGCTGGAAATTCTTCCTGAGGTGCTGGCGGCGCAGGCCAGGGCGTGCGCCGCGTTCGCCGCGCTGCCAGACCGGCAGGGCGCCGGTGGGCGCGAGTCCGCGCAAGCCGACGCAGGCGAGTCGTTAGCGACGATGGGCTGAAGTGCTGTTCAGAACCAGAGCATGAGAGCGGACCCACCTGCTGCCCTGCCGCCCGACGACACGCCGGCACACTCACCAGGACACCGCCCGCGCTACAGTGCGCCATCCAACCACGAGGAGCAAACCGTGCCCATCCGCAAGCCCAAGAACCCGGAACTCGCCAAGGCCGTCGACAGCTTGAACGAAGCCGCCCAGCACGCGCGCAACGCCGTTCAAGGCAAGATCGACCAGGTGCGCGGCGCCGCCGCGGCCGAACTCGCGAAGGCCAAGGCCGCCGCGCTGAAGAAGACCGGCGTCGCGCAAGACAAGGTCGAGGCGGTGCTGAAGAAGGCCGAGGCCCGGCTGCACAAGGTGATCGCGAAGGCGCAGAAGGCACTCGACAAGGCGGTGCGCAAGGCCGAGAAGCTCAGCGCAACGCCAGCGCCCAAGGCCGCGGCGTCGGTGAAGCAGGCGGCTGCAAAGCCGCCCGCGAAGAGGACCGCAGCGAAGAAGGCCGCGCCGGCGAAGAAGGCGGCGCCCGCGAGGAGGGCTGCACCAGCCAAGAAGCTGTGGGCGCGCAAGACCGCTGCCTGAGCGGCAGTCGGTTCGAGCCCGATCGCGCGGGCGGCTCGACATGAAGACCTTGAGCGGAGTCGATGGTGCATTCCTGCACCTCGAGACACCCGAGACGCCAATGCACGTGGCGTCGCTGCACGTGTTCGACCTGCCCGCCGGCTACCGCGGCGACTTCTACGCCAAGGTCAAACGGCAGATGGCCCAGCGGCTGCACCTGGCACCAGTCCTCACGCGCAAGCTCGCGCCGATGCCGTTGCAGTTCGCGAACCCGGTCTGGATCGAAGACGGCGAAGTGAATCTCGACTACCACGTGCAGCGCATCACTCTGCCCAGCCCCGGCACGCAGGCGCAGCTCGAGGACTGCGCGGCGCGCCTGCACTCGTCAACGCTCGACCGCAACCGGCCGCTTTGGCGCCTGGCCGTCATCGACGGTCTGGAGACGGGCCAGGCCGGCTACTACTTCCAGGTGCATCACGCGGTGCTCGACGGTCAGGCCGGCGTGCTGCTGGCCAACGCGTTGTTCGATGCGACACCGCAGCAGCCGCGGCGCGTCCGACGCGGCCCGGTGCCGCGTGCCGAACATCCGGGCATTGTCGAACTCGCCGCCGCCGCGCTGAAGCACGACGCCGGGCAGTACGTGAAACTGCTGCGCCATTTGCCGGATGTGGTGAAGACGCTCGCCGGGATGCTCGGAGCAGCAGCTGACGGCACGAAGGGTCGGCTCGGGCAGAACTTCTCGTTCGGCCCGAAGACGCCGCTGAACGTCTCCGTCACCGGCGAGCGCGGCTTCGCCGCCGCGACGATTGCGCTGCCCACGCTCGAGCGGCTCGCCGCCGTGCACGAGGCGAAGCTGAACGACATCGTGCTGGCGCTGTGCAGTGGCGCGCTGCGCCGCTACCTCGCGCCGCACGGCGGGATTCCGAAGCAGCCGCTGATCGCGACGATGCCGATCTCGCTTCGCGAAGCGGGCAACACGGAGTACACGACGCAGGCCACGCTGAGCCTGGTGAACCTGCACACGCACATCGCCGACCCGGTGAAACGCCTGCGCGCGATTCGCGACGGCGCGGGCGCCGTCAAGTCGCTGGCGAAACGTGCCCGGGGCGTGATCCCGACCGATTTCCCGTCGATCGGCACGCCCTGGCTGCTGCGCTCCCTGGCGGCGCTGTACGGACGCTCCGGGAATCGCGAGCGCGATGCCGCCGATCGCCAACGTGGTGATCTCCAACGTTCCCGGACCGCAGGTTCCGCTGTATGCAGCGGGCGCGCGAATGGCCGGCTACTGGCCGCTGTCGATCGTCGAGCATGGCGTCGGGCTCAACATCACCGTGTTGAGCTACGCGGGCAAGATGGGCTTCGGCTTCACGACCGCGCGCAGCGCGGTGCCGGACGCACGCGAACTGTCAGCGGCGCTCGAGGCGGCGTTGGACGAATTGGTGAAGGCAAGCGTCGTCGGTACGCGCAAGACCCGGGCACACGCCTGACGTCGAGCCCGCTGCGCGCGGGACGATTGCGATGCATCAATGACCCGGGCGTGATTGGGCCGCAGCATTCCTGAATGACTTCCCAGGAGCAATCCATGAAACACGCCCATTCAACTCTGCTGCTGGCAGGAATCTCGGTCCTGTTGTCCGCGTGTTATGTGGTTCCCGTCAGGGGACCGGACGGGACGACGATCTACGAGCACTACCCGCTGCCGCCTGCAGGGGCGCCGGCGCCGGCACCACTGGCGGGCCAGATGCCTGCCGTGCTCAACGCGCGGCTGTATCCGTCCAACGACATCGCGTCGCAGACCGGGATCGTCGTCGGAACCGTCACCAACATGATGACGGGCAAGGGCCGCTTCCAGGTCAGCTACCAGGGTGACGTGCTGATCGGCGAGGCCACTCGTGTCTCCAACGAGGAACGGCGCGGCGTGGCCAGTGCCTACGGCGGGAAGGGCACCTTCATGTCGTGCGAGTACCAGATGACGACTCCGTACCAGGGCACGGGGGACTGCACGTTCTCGAACGGCGCCGTGTACAAGCTGCACCTGGGTGGGTGAGGTTCAGGCGCGTGCGACTCAACGTGCCGTGGTCGTGATGTAGCCCAGGACGCCGGTGGACGTGCAGTTGCCGTTGTCGTCGCAGTAGGTTCTGGACATCGAACGCGGCCCGCTGTTTTGCGTGGCCATGCCGGGACACTGCCCGAGGTTGAAGGTCGCCGGGCCGCCTTCGTAGCCGCCCAGACCGTTGAACAGGATCCAGTAGCGCGCCGGTGCCACAGGCGTTCGGCAGAGTTGCTCGAGGTAGGTTTTCTCGCCCACTGTGATGTGGCGCCCGTTGATGAAGACCCCCGACGTTCCGCGCGATGCGTCGGCACGCATCGGCCCACCCAGCGCCAGGCCGGCGATCATCTGCCCGGCGATCGGCTCGCCTTCGCGTCCGTAAGCGCCGGAAATCGGGTCGTACCAGTAGCGCCCCGGCGCGATCGTGACGGGATACACCTGTTGAAGTGTCCGCACCGTTTCGCCTGTAAGGGCCTGGCCGTTGACGAAGATGCTCGTGCCTTCATCGGCGGCGTGCGCGAGCCACGTGCCGCAGCAGATCGCCGCGGCGAGCAGCGAGCCGAATCGGCCGCGAAACGATCGTCCCCCATGACGCATCGCGAGCCTCCTGCCTGCTGCGCGCAACGGTGTCCGGCCGTTCCGACCTACGCGGCCTGCTTCATCGACGGCAAGCCGGCCAGCGCCATCGCGAGCTCGGCCTCGTCGTACTCCAGGTCCTTCAACTTGCCGCCGAAGTAATCGATGTAGGCCTGCATGTCGAAGTGGCCGTGGCCGCACAGGTTGAACAGGATCGTGCGCGACTTGCCCTCTTCGCGGCAGCGGATCGCCTCGACGATCGCGCCCTTCACCGCGTGGTTCGCTTCCGGAGCGGGGACAATGCCTTCGGTGCGCGCGAACTGCACGCCGGCTTCGAACACCGGCAGCTGCTGGTACGCCACCGCTTCGATCAGCCCCAGCTCCTTCAGGTGGCTGACCAACGGCGCCATGCCGTGGTAGCGCAGCCCGCCGGCGTGAAAGCCCGGTGGCGTGAAGGTCGAGCCGAGCGTGTGCATCTTGGTCAGCGGCGTCAGGTGCGCGGTGTCGCCGAAGTCGTAGGCGTACTTGCCGCGCGTCAGGCTCGGGCACGCCGACGGTTCGACGGCGACGATGCGCAGCTTCTTGCCGCCGCGCAACTGCTGGCCGAGGAACGGAAACACGATGCCGGCGAAGTTCGAGCCACCTCCGGTGCAGCCGACAATCACGTCCGGGTAGTCGCCCGCCATCTCCATCTGCGCAATCGCTTCCTGGCCGATCACCGTCTGGTGCATCAGCACGTGGTTCAGCACGCTGCCCAATGCGTACTTGGTGTCGTCGCGCTGCGCCGCGATTTCCACCGCTTCGGAAATCGCGATGCCCAGGCTGCCCGGGTGGTCCGCGCGCTGTTTCAGGATGGCACGCCCCGACTCGGTGTGGTCGGACGGCGACGCGATGCAGCTCGCGCCGTAGGTCTCCATCAGCGCGCGCCGATAGGGCTTCTGGTTGTACGAGACGCGCACCATGAAGACCTGCACGTCGATGCCGAACACATGGCCGGCGTAAGCGAGCGACGAGCCCCATTGCCCGGCTCCCGTCTCGGTGACGAGCTTGTTCACGCCCGCCTGGCGGTTGTAGAACGCCTGAGGCACGGCGGTGTTGGGCTTGTGGCTGCCCGACGGCGACACGCCCTCGTACTTGTAGTAGATCTTCGCCGGCGTCTTCAGCGCCGCCTCGAGGCGGCGCGCGCGGTACAGCGGCGACGGGCGCCACTGGCGGTACACGTCGCGCACCGGCTCGGGAATGTCGATGTGGCGCTCGGTCGACACCTCCTGCATGATGAGTTCCATCGGGAACAGCGGTGCCAGGTCGCCGGGGCCGACAGGCTGCTGCGTTCCCGGGTGCAGGACCGGCGGCGCGGGCTTCGGCAAATCGGCCTGGATGTTGTACCAGCTCTTCGGCAGGCGCGATTCTTCGAGCAGGTACTTGACGGTGTCGCTCATGGGTGCCCCTTTCGGAAATGGTTGAATGAAAGGCCGGCGTCAATCCTACGCCCCCCTCTCGCCCGTTCCAAGCGAGCCAGCGCGTTTCGGCCGTTGACAATGGTGCGGTGCGAAAGCGCCTGCCGCTTGATCTGGCGCAAAGGGCGCCGCCGCGGGCAGGCCAAGATTTTCGGGCTCGTCAGTCTGACGATGGGAGGCTTGGCATGTCCGATGTGCTCGCTCGATGGGATGCGGAACACGCGCACTTCGCGCAGCTGCTGGACGTGCTGGATGAGCAGGTGGTGGAATTCCAGCGCGGGGAAGCGCCGGTCTTCGGCCTGATGCTCGACATCGTGACGTACCTGCGCCAATACGCCGACCAGGTTCACCATCCACGCGAAGACGCCGCGTTCGCGCGCCTCGTGGTGCATGACCCGGCATTGCGCCTGCCGATCAACCGGTTGTTGCAGGAGCACCGCGCCATCGCCGCCGCGGGCGATGAATTCGTGGCATGCCTGAACGAAGTGATCGTCGGCAACGTGCTGATGCGCACCACCGTGGAGGCCGCCGCTGCGCAGTACCTGACCTACTACCGCCACCACCTGGCCACCGAGGACAGGGAGATCCTGCCGCGCGCCGCGAATCTGCTCGGGCCTCAGGACTGGCACTTCGTTGGTGGCGCCGTCGCGGCGGTACCGGACCCGCTGTTCGGCGCCGCACCCGAAGCGTCGTTCCGTGAGTTGCGCGATTACCTGGCCGCGCGGTCCGCGCCGTCCTGATCGCGCAGCGCACCCGTTGCGCCGGGCTTGCGCGCGACGAGCGTGGCGAATGACTTGACCCGCCCACCCGGCGCGGGGTAGTCGGCAAATTCCGACGCCAGAATCATCCACCCCGCGAAGCGGCGCGGCAACTCGTCGCGGGCGAACAGGCAATGGCCCGCGGGATCGAACATGTCGAGGAAGGTTGTGCCTTCGACCAGCACGTTGATGATCGCGGTGCCGCCGGGCTTGACATGGGCCTGGACCTCGGCGAGCGAAGCAACTGCCGTTGGGCAATCGAAGAACATCAGCAGGCCGATCGAGACGATGGTGTCGAAGTCTTCATCGATCACGTATCGGCGCAGGTCGACTTGCGCGGCGTCGATGTCCAGGTTTTCGGTGGCCGCAACCGCGCGCAGGTGTTCGATCGCCGCCGCACTGGCGTCCAGCGCAAGGACCGAGCAGCCGCGCCGCGCGGCTGCGAGCGCCAGGTTGCCCATCCCGCAGCCGAAGTCGAGCACGCGGCCGCGCAGGTGAGGCAATGCCAACTGCTCGAACGGGTTGAGCCGGAAATCGTGGTTTCGGATCTGCCTGACGAATTGCTCGTCGAAGAAACCGATGCTTCGGTCCGCGGCCATGCCGCAGCGGCGATCTCGAGGCCCGGGCGCTAACCGTGCAGCGACTCGTACTTCGCCATCAACTGCTCCGGCGTTTCCTGAAAGTCCGGGTTCGGCACGATGCAATCGGCCGGGCAGACGAGCTTGCACTGCGGTTCGTCCTCGGCGCCCACGCATTCGGTACAGCGCAGCGCATCGATCACGTAGAGTGGGTCGCCGACGCTGATGGCCTCGTTCGGGCACACGGGTTTGCAGGCATCGCATGCGGTGCAGTTGTCGTTGATCAGCAGGGCCATGGTGCGGGTTCTCCTCGTTCGTGCTCTGAATGTGCGGCGCCGGGTTGCGGTGGGCGTCAAGCAGCGACGCGCTCCTGCAGGTCGTTCAGCTTGGCGTGTCGGTACGCGCCCCACAGCGCCGCGCCGATAGCGCCGGCGTAGATCGAATCGGGGTGGCTCAGCGCGGTCACGCTCACCTTCTCGTTGACCATCTCTTCCTGGATCGCCGCGAGCAGCCCGCTGTCCAGCGCCAGGCCGCCGGTGATCAGCGCGATGCCCTGCTTGATGCCGGTGACCTTGAGCAGCTTGACGATGCGCGACGCCATCGACAGGTGGATGCCCTTCAACACATCGGGCGTCGCGATGCCGCGCGACACCATGTTGATGACATCGGTCTCGGCGAGCACGGCGCAGATCGAACTGCACTTCTCGGGTGTCTTGGAGGTTTGCGACAGCGGCCCGATCTCTTCCACTGCAACCCCGAGGTAGCGCGCGATGTTCTCGAGAAACTGCCCCGAGCCCGACGCGCACTGGCTCGTCATCTTGTAGCTCAGCACCTTGCCGCGTGCGTCGACATAGATCGCGCGGCCGTTCAGCGCGCCGATGTCGACCACGGCATTGATTCCCGGGTGCAGGAACACGCCGCCGCGCGCATGCGTCGTCATCGAGTAGAAATGGCCGGTCGCGAACGGCACGTTCTCGCCTTCGCCGGTGGTGGCGATGTAGTCGATGTCATCCGCGCTCAGGCCGGCGTCTGCCAGCACTCCGTCGCGGCCTTCGTGCGCGAGTGTCATCGGGTCGCGTCGGCGGATGCGTTCGCAGCGTTTGGCGAGCCATTGCGGTTCGCCGTTCTCGACTTGAAACAGAGCGCTCTTGACTGCGCCTGAGCCGATGTCGATGCCGATGGTGTAAGTCATGCTGGTGCCCTCGGTCTAGACCCGTGCCTCGATGCTCTTGCCCTCTTCGACAACAGCGCGCCACGCGAATGTCGCGCCGCCGAGCGCGCCGGTATAGATCGAATCAGGGTCGATGTTGAGCTGCAACTCCCCGTAGTTCTCGCGCACCAATTCCTTCAACGCCTTCACCGCGGCCTCGTTCTTCGCCACGCCTCCGGTGAACGTGAACTGGTCGCGGATGCCGCCGGAGCGCGCCAGGATCGACATTGCGCGCAGGATGATCGCGCGGTGCAGTCCGGCCATGATGTCTTCGCGCTTGTCGCCCAATGAGAGGCGGTCGCGCAGCTCGGCGCCGGCAAACACTGTGCAGGTGGAGTTGATGCGGATCGCCTTGGTCGACTTCATCGCCATGGGCCCCAGCTCATGCAGGCCCATGTTCATCTCGTCGGCGATGTAGCCGAGGTAACGACCGCAGCCCGCGGCGCACCGGTCGTTCATCTGGAAGCTCTCGACGATGCCTTTCGGGTCGACCTGGATCGCCTTCGTGTCCTGGCCGCCGATGTCGAGCACCGTCGCGGTGCCGGGGTACATCACGTGCGCGCCCAGGCCGTGGCAGAGGATTTCGGAGCGCACATGCTCTTTCGAGAACGGCAACCGGGCGCGGCCGTAGCCGGTGCCGACGACGTAGCTCTCTTCCAGCTCGGTGTCGAGGATGCCTTTGATCGGCGCTTCCACTTGGGTGCGGCGCTTTGCCGTTTGCGGCAGCGCGGCGAAGGTGCGTTCGAGTGCGGCGAGCAGATGGCGCTTGATCGAGTCGCCGTAGACGCGGTTCTCGACCTCGATGATGGATCGGTCGAACACGTTGAGCAGGTGGTCGTAGCGTGTGCCGGCTTCTTTGGCGACCGTCTCGCCGGTCGCGAGGTACTGGCTGCCGGCGATGTCGCGGAAGAAGTCCGACTTGCGGTTCGCGCCGGGCGCAAAGAGCAGCGGCGCTTCGGCGGTGATGCGGCGAAAGACTTCGCTCAATGCTTCGCCGACGGCCGCGGTTGCGTCGCCGAACTTCGCGCTGCCGAGATTGCGCTGGCAGGTCGCCTCCAGATCGGCGAGTTGCTCCAGGTACTGCTCGGAGCGGAAGTCGCGTTCCAACTGCCCGAGAAAGGCGTCGAGCGCCCCATTCAGCGCTTGCGTGCTTCCCAAGGCTTGCCGGAACAGGTGGAAGCGGCTGTTGACGAGCGCCTCCTGCTTCGCGATCGCCGCCGCGGTGTCGTAGTTCGAGCGCGAGTTCGTGATGCCGCGGCCGAGCACACGCTGTTGCTCGTCGATCACGACCGCCTTGGTCGTCGTCGAGCCGAGGTCGATGCCGATGAAGCAGCGCATGGTGTGGGCTCCTTCAATGCGCGACGATGGGGATCATCCGGCCCGCGGCACCGGCGATCTCGCCGATACCGGAGGTGCGCTTTTGCTTGACCATCTGGAAATAGCTCTCCAGCCGGTTCTTCACGTTCGCCGCCGAGAAGTAGCGCGGGTCGACGAGATCGGTCTCGATGAACGCCGCTGGCTTGCCGGTGCGCCGCTCCACCTCGCGCAGGATCAGCAACTGCCCGGCAGAGAAACTGTTGCAGCTCTTGATCGAGTTGATCAGCAGACCGTCGGCCTGGTACTCGTCGATGTACTTGCAGATCATGTCGATGCGGCTCGGCAGGTTCAAGTTCGTGTAGCAGCCCAGGCAATAATCGGCGAGCGATTCGATCGGGTGCTCCGGGTCGTGGCGGAAGCCGAAGTCGTAGACGCCGCCGACCTTGGCGTAGGTGGATGACACGACGACCGCGCCTTCGTCGTAGAACATCTTCCAGAACTCGCGGAAGTTGGTCCAGTTCGGCGGGCCTTCGACGATCAGCCGGTACTTCTCTTCGCCCATCTCGCCGTCGGGAGTGACGGGGCCCTTGCCTTCGCGCATGCGCGCCTCGATCTCGCCGCGCAGCACTCGGTAATACTCGGTGGCCTCGGGCGTGCCGCGAAACGCGGTGAAGATCGGGCCGATGTAGTACACGGCCCCGAAGTAACCGTCGATCGGCGATGGGCGGTGCTTCGCCGACTGCAGCACCGCGACCAGGTTCTCTTCGGCCTTTACCGATTCGCGCATGTACTCGCGCAGGCGGTCGATGTCGAACTTCACGCCCGAGATGCGCTCGAGCGTCGGAATCACGGTGTCCTTCAGCTGCTTCACCACGTACTCGCGCATGTTCGGCGCGATCCGGCCTTC
Organism: uncultured beta proteobacterium; assembly: GCA_963791595.1. Classification (GTDB taxonomy): domain Bacteria; phylum Pseudomonadota; class Gammaproteobacteria; order Burkholderiales; family Burkholderiaceae_C; genus JAEMQF01. Next base: position 38,590 of record CAWBTF010000017.1, read on the forward strand.
GGCCTGGTACGGCACGTGCAACATCACGGTTTCGCAGCCGTACTTGTGGCGGATCAGCTCGAACCACTTCATGAACGTGAAGCAGCCGGTGTACGACAGCAGCAGAATGTCGGGCGTTGGCAGCGCTTCGCCGGTGGGGCCGATCTCGCCGCCCATCATCATGCCGAGGTCGGCCTTCACGTAGGTGCAGACGTCCTCGCTCTGGCCGTCGCGTTCGGCGTCCATGATCATCTTGCCGCTCTTTTTGCGCATGCCGTTCTGCAACGCGTTCGTCTCGGGCAGGCTGCGCGCGAAGTCGAAGCACATCAGCAGTTCGTTCAGGTTGCCTGGGACGAACGTCGCCGACACCTTGCGGTTGTTCGCGCGCGCGGTCGCTAGCTCCATGTAGTTCTTGTTGATCAGCTCCTTTTGCAGCCACATCGCGTCTTCTTTCTGGACGTTCCGTGGTTTTTGCGTCGGGTTGCCGCGCGGTGTCGGCATGGCGATGACGCTGGTATTCATGTGGCTCTCCCCGAAGAGCGATGGTCATCCCGGCGCACGCCGGGATCCACTCTTTGCCTGCCGCACTGGATCCCGGCGTGCGCCGGGATGACGTCGTAGGAAGGATGTGTTACGTGGCTCATGCGGCGCTCCAAAGTTTGATCGAATCGGCAAACGTCCCGGACTGCTCGCGGATCGGCGCCATCTGCCCGGTGTTCTCGGCGAACTTGAACGCGGTGTGCGGCACCTTGTGCTTGCTGAGCACGTCTTGCAGCATCGGACGTTCGAGCAGGGCGGGATCGCAGAAGGAAGGCGCGGCGAAGATCACGCCCTCGGCGCCACGTGTCTTCACCTGCTTCAGCAGGAACATGCCTTTTTCTTCGCGCGTCGCATCGTACTTGGCCGCGGTCGTTGCCGAGCGGTGCAGGAACGCCTTGGAAAGTTCTTCGAGCGGGCTGGCGTTGGCTGGCACGTCGTCGAGCAGCCAGCGCGTGACGAGCATGAAGTCGTCGTCGACGACGTAGCAGCCCGACATCTCGATCGATTTGATCAGCGCCAGCGGCGGCTGTTCGCAGAAGCACCCGTTGATCACGACGCGAGCGTTGTCGCGCTTTGGGCGCGCCACCGAGTCGGTGGCGGCGAGGTAGTCGCGCAGCAGCCGCGTGTGGTCCTCGACCGGCAGCACCATCCCTGCGCGCAGCAGCAGGTAGACCTCAGACGTTGGTGCCTGCCAGGGCTTCGCTGAACGATACGCATACAAGTCGCGCACCGCAGCGCGGTTCTCGTTGTAGACGGCGATCGATGCGTTCAGTTCGGCGTCGCTGATCGGCGCTCCTCGCAGCTTGCCCAGGTCCTCGCGCAGCGATTGCAGCTCCTGGATGTAGAAAGTGCCGCCGATCGCATCGACATAGTTCTGCGGCACGTCGAAGTAGCGCACATACTTGTCTTTGAACAGGATCTGCCACATTCCCGAGAGGTTGCGAATCACGTCGCAGATCGAAGGGAAGAGCATGCCGTCCAGGCAGTTCAGGCGCCCGGTCAGGCCGAGTTCGATCGTCGAGCGCGGAATGCGGCAGATGTAGCTCTGGTAATACGCGTCGCCCTGAATCACTTCGAGCGAATCGCCGCCGCCGAGTATGCCCACCGGCAGCATGCCTGCCGCGTGAATGAGTTCGCGCGGCACATAGACCGGCATATAGCCGATCGCCTTGCGGTTCGGGTCTGCGGCCTTCCACTGTTTGACAGACGTGAAGTCGAGGTCGTCGAACAGCTGCTGGCAGCGCTCGATGAGCGGGACCACCGGTGAAATGGGAATCGTGTTCATCTAGTGGTGCTCCCATTGCGGCTTGCGCTTGGCCAGAAACGCCGTCAGGCCTTCGTTCGCGTCGCGCGTTTTCATCAGGCGCTCCAGGTAGAGCGATTCGACTTCCGCGAGGCGCTGGCGAACGTCGCGGATCATCGGCGCGCGCGCGGCGCTGACCGCGCAGGCGAGCGCGGCGGCGCTCTTGTTCGCCAGGTGTTGTTCGAAGTAGGCGAGTGCGGCGATCTGCGGGTCGTCGTAGATCGTGTGCACCAAGCCGATCCCCTTGGCCTCGACGGCGCCGATGCTGCGCCCGGAAAACAACAAGTCCTCCGCGGCCGGTTGATTCACGCGGTAAGGCAGCAACGCAGACGCCGCCGGCGCGAACACGCCCAGCTTCATCTCAGGTTGGCCGAACATCGCGTCGGGGGTGGCGAAGATCAGGCCGCCGGCGAGCGCAACTTCGAGCCCGCCGCCCAGGCACTGGCCGCGCACCGCCACGAGAATCGGCACCGGGAACTGAAGCATGCGCATGATCAGCGTGTGCAGCGAAGCGAGCATCGCCGCGCAGTTCGCCGGCAGGTGCTCTTCGACGCTCGCGCCGAAGCTGAAGTTCGGACCTTCGGCATCCAACAGAACGGCGCGCAGGTCGGTGCGCGCGTGCCAGGCGACGAGCGCGCCGTCGAGCGCGGCAATCATTTCCGCGTCGATCAGGTTTGCCTTCGGCCGATTCAGGCGCAGGCGCAGCAGCGCGTCGCCATGTTCGAGCCAGTCTTGCACATGTTGTGTGCCGGACGGCTCGAACTGCGGCGCACGGTCCGGCGCCGGGTGAGCCCGGTCAGCCATGGCGCGGGACCTGCGATTTCGCCCGGGGTTGGATCGAATCGTGCAGCGGCCCGACCCAGCTTGCTCCAGCGGCCAGCTTCTGGCGCAGCAGCACGAAGTCGACTTCGCGATCCTCTTTCGTGCCTTCGTTGAACGCGATGAAGCCGCTGCGCGCTTCCGTCATCATGTTCAGCGCGAGCCAGGCGCGCGCGTCTTCCTTGTTGCGGTTCCACGCCTCGAGCTTGGGCTTGCGCAGCTCTTCGAGCGTCTTCGTCGTGCAGTCGGGGAAGGTGAGCAGGATCTTCGCGCACAGCTCTTCCACCTTGGCGTCGAGACGCGACAGGTTCACCTTGCCGCGCGCGAGCAGCGCCTTGCCTTCCTTCAGCGCCTCGCCGGTTTTGGGCTCGCCGTAGACATTGCGGCCGAACTCGTCGAAGCTGCGTTGCGTTTCCACCAGCGGGTTCGCGACAAATTTGCCGTCGACCTCGAGTGCCGGCACGATGTCGGTCAGGATGCCCATCTGGTATGCCTTGTGGGCCGAGAACGGTTCGCACAGCACACAAGCGGCCATCGCGCGCTCGGCGCCGACGATCACGGGCAGAAAGTCGGTCGCGCCGCCGATCGGCGCCGAGCCGTGTTTCGGCCCCGCCTGGCCGAAGCGCGCCAAGTCTTGCGCGACCGAGAAGTCGCACGCCATGCCGATTTCCTGGCCGCCGCCGATGCGCATGCCGTTGACCCGGCAGATCACCGGCTTGTCGCACGCGAGGATCGCCGAGACCATGTCGTTGAACAGGCGCATGTACTGGCGGTACTCCTGCGGCTGGCCGGCGTAGTACTCGGCGTATTCCTTGGTGTTGCCTCCGGTGCAAAAGGCCTTGTCGCCGGCGCCGGTGAAGACGACGCAGTTCACGTCGCGTGCGTTCGATGCGGCGCGAAACGCCAGGATCGCGCCTTTCACCATGTCGGTCGTGTAGGAGTTGAACTGGGCTGCGTTGTCGAGCGTGATCCAGGCGTTGAACAGGCCCGGGACGACTTTGCCGTCGGGCGTGTGTGCCGGGCGCTTTTCGAAGCGGATGCCGGGTTTGGCGATGTCGTCGACGACGTCGTGGTTCTTGAATTCGCGCAGCGTGGACCGGGCTTCGGGGGCATTCATGGGGTCGATCTCCTCGGGAGGGGTTCAGTTGGACGGGTCAGGCGAGTGCCGGCACGAGCACGGCACGCTTCTTGATGTCGCGGCTGTGAACCGCGGCGAACACGCGGTTGATGTCGTCGAGCGGGTGGATTTCGACGAAGGGCTTGATCTGCACCTTGCCGGACAACACCAGTTCCAGTGCTGCCGGGTAAGCCTCGGGCGGGCAACCCCAGTTGCCGATGGCGCGCGCGTCGAACGCCATCAGGTTGGACAGGCGCAGCTCCACCTTGTCCATCGTGAAGCCGACGACCGACAGCGTTGCGCCGTGCACGAGCAGGCTGTAGGCGGTCAACTGCCCCGGCGCAGTGCCCGAACACTCAAAAATGAGCCACTCGGTGCTGCGATGGCCGTGGCTCTTCGCGAAGTCAAGCACCGCGGCCTTGAGCGCCTTGGTGTCGAGCTTGCGGCTGTTCAGCGTGAGCGCGGCGCCGTGCGGGGCGATTGCCGCGAGCTTGGCATCGTCGACGTCGATCGCGACCACGCTCGCGCCGAAGGCGCGCGCCACCTGCACGCAATAGCCGCCGACGCCGCCCGCGCCGACGACCACCGCCAGGCTGCCGGGAGTGACACCGGCGCGTTGCACGGCCTGATACGGCGTGGTCAGCGCATCGGCGACGATCGAGACCTCGGGCAGCAGCAGGCCGGCCTTCGCCAGGCGCGCCTCGTCCACTTCGCACAGGCCGCGCGCCGGAACGACGATGTGCGTCGCAAAGCCGCCCTGGATGTCGTTGCCCGGCATCTTTTGCGAGGGGCAGATGGTTCCGAGGCCGCGTTTGCACACATCGCACTCACCGCACGGCAGCACGGCGGGCACGATCACGGCCTTGCCGGCCCAGCGCTCGGCACCCGCACCGCAGGCGACGACCCGCCCGCTGATCTCGTGGCCGAGCGCGAGCGGCAATGCATGTTTGGTGCGCACGCCGTCATAGAAGTAGCCGAGGTCGGTGTGGCACACGCCGCAGCCCGCAACCGCCACGCTCACTTCGCCCGCGCCGGGAGTCGCATCGAACCCGGCGGATTCGAGCGGCGTGTTCACTGCACTTCATCAGCCAGCGGTGGGCCTGGGCATGCATCGGTTGCTCCTAAACTGGTAATCTGGTACCACAATGCGCCTGAAATTCATTATCAACCCGGCAACTTGCGAATAACTTGATCTGCATCAGGTTCAGAACGCCTCGCCGCCGTTTCACTTCCGGGTATGGGAACTTCTGCGAAGGAGCCGAGCGTGATGGCCGCTAGAACCTCAATGGGAACGCCGGGCGCGTCGGTCTCGGTCGCGCTTGCCGGCAGCGGCGGCAGCGGCGTGATGACGGCCGGCACGCTGCTGCTCGACGCCGCGGCGCGCGCCGGCCTGTACGGCTTGATGGTGCGCACCAGCGGCCCGCAGATCCGCGGCGGCGAAGCGGCGGCGCTGCTGCGCCTGGCGCGCGAGGCCGTGGATGCGCTGGACGACAGCTTCGACCTGCTGCTCGCGATGGACTGGCAGAACGTGAACCGTTTTGCGGACGAAATCCCGCTGCGCGCGGCAAGCCTGATGATCGGCGACGCCGACGAAGGCGAGGCTCCCGGCGTCTTCACCCAAAGCGGCGCGCGCTGCATCGCGCTGCCATTGAAGAAGATGGCCAAGGCGATCCCCGGCAGCTGGGTCAACATGCTCGCGCTCGGCCTGACGGGCGGGCTGGCTGGAATTCCACCGAACGCCCTCGAAGCTGCATTGCGCGAGACCTGGAAGCGTGGCGACGCCGGACTGCAGGCGAACCTGGCAGCGCTGCGCGCCGGGCTCGAGCAGGCGGCGCAGGTCACCGGGTGGGAACACAGAAACCGGCTCGATGCTGCTGAAGGCAAGCCGCAGCCCGATACGGGCGCCGGCCAGGCGAACGACGACTGCGACGCAGCGCGAACCCCGCGCTGGCTCATCAGCGGCAACGAAGCCGCGGGCTACGGCGCGATCCGCGGCGGCGTGCGCTTCGTCGCCGCGTACCCGATCACGCCGGCCACCGAGATGCTCGAATGGATGGCGCCGGCGCTCGCGAGGGTGGGCGGCACGCTGCTGCAAGCCGAAGACGAGCTCGCCTCGGCCAACATGATCATCGGCGCGTCGTTCGGCGGTGTGCCGTCGCTCACCGCGACCGCCGGCCCCGGGCTGGCGCTGATGACTGAGGCGATCGGCCTGGCGGTCAGCGCCGAAGTGCCGATCGTCGTCGTCGACGTGATGCGCGGCGGCCCGTCGACCGGCATTCCGGCGAAGAGCGAGCAGAGCGACTTGTCGTTCGCGGTGAGCGGCCTGCACGGCGACGCGCCGCGCTTGGTGCTCGCGCCGACGTCGATCGCCGACTGCGTGGCGACCACGCAATGGGCAGTGCAGCTCGCCGAGGCGCTGCAGGCGCCGGCGATTGTGCTGTCGGACCAGTTCATGGGCCAGTCGCGCGCGATCATCGACCGGCCGTTGGATGCCACAAGCACCGCGCCGACAAGCGCAACACGCCTCACGGCCGCCGCCCACACGGCCGACTACCAACGCTACTGCGACACGGCGTCGGGGGTGTCGCCGATGGCGATCCCCGGAACGCCCGGCATCGTCTACACGGCTGACGGACTCGAACACAGCGAAGCGGGAATCCCGAGCAGCCAGGCGCGCGACCACCGCGTGCAGCTCGACAAGCGCGAGCGCAAGCTGGCCCTGTTCGACTACGGCAGCCGTTGGGCGGACATTGAAGAGGGCGAAGCCGGCGCAGCGGACGCTGCCGTGATCACCTTCGGCTCGGTCACCGGCACGGTGCGCGAAGCCGTGGCCCGCGCCGCGGCGCAGGGAGCGCACGTCAAGCTGATCGCGTTGCGCCTGCTCGCGCCGATCTCGGCGCAGCGTTTCGCTGCGGCGCTGCGCGGCGTGAAGCGCGTGATGGTGGTCGAGCAGAACCACGGCGCGCAGCTGTGCCGCTATCTGCGGGGGGTGGTCGACCTGCCGGGCCGGCCGGCAAGCTTCCACCGCCCCGGGCCGCTGCCGCTGCGGCCGGCGGAATTGACCGAGGCGATCATCAAGTGGCACAGCGAGCAGCACGCCGGCGCTCGCGACAAGAGGAGTTCGCATGAACGACGTTGCCGCACCCGCCGTGGCCTTCACCGCGGCGAACTACAAGTCAGCGACCAAGCCGATCTGGTGCCCCGGCTGCGGCGACTTCACCGTGCTCAGCGCGATCACGAAGGCGCTCGCGAGCCTGCAAGTTCCGCCTCACGACGTGGCCGTGGTCTCGGGCATCGGCTGTTCGTCGCGCATACCCGCGTACACGCAGTGCTACGGTTTTCACGGCGTGCACGGCCGGGCCCTGGCCGCCGGCACCGGGTTGAAAGTGGCGCGACCGGACCTGACGGTGCTCGTCACCGGCGGCGACGGCGACGGCTATTCGATCGGCGGCAACCACTTCCTGCACGCGTGCCGGCGCAACGTCGACCTGACCTACATCGTGATGGACAACCATGTCTACGGCATGACGAAAGGCCAGGCATCGCCGACCACCGAGCCCGACTGGGACAACAAGCTCTCGCCCGGCGGCACCGGCATCCGCTCGTTCCATCCGCTGGTGATCGCGCTCGCGGCGGGTGCGAGCTTCGTCGCGCGCGCCTTCGCGGGCGACCCCAACGGAACCGCGAACCTGATCGCGCAAGGCATCCGGCACCCGGGCTTCGCGTTCATCGAAGTCCTGAGCCCGTGCGTAACGTTCCGGCCCGAACAGCGCGAATGGAAGCAGCATGTGCACCCGGCGCCGGTGGCGCCCACCGATGATGCGGCGCGCGCCGCGCGCCGCATCATGACGGATGACGGTTTCAACATCGGCGTGCTGTACGCGGGAACGCGCACACCGTACGCGGCGCACCCCGACAAGGCGCCGTGCAGCGTGACTGAGCTCGAAGCGGAGTTCGAAGTATGAAAGTCGCACCGACAACCCCCGTGCACACGATCGAAGAATTCATGGCCCAGGCGTTCGCGATGGAGTGCGACGCCGTCGCGCGCTACAACGAATTCGCCGACGCGATGGAGATGCACAACAACCGCGAGGTCGCGAAGCTGTTTCGCACGATGGCGCAGTACGAAGGCAAACACGCGCAGCAGATCCTCGAAGAGATGGGTTGGGACGAGGCCACCGCACCGGCCGCCGACCCGGCGGCATGGCCTGAATTCGAAGCGCCCGAAACCGTGCCGATCGACGAAGTGCACTACCTGATGCAGCCCTGGCACGCATTGCAACTGGCGCTGGCCGCCGAGCAGCGCGCCGAAGCGTTCTTTCGGCAAGCTCGCGCAAAGCGCCACCGACGAATCGGTGCGTCGCGCCGCGTTCGAGTTGCAGGCTGAAGAACGGGAACATGTGGCGCTGGTGCGCGCCTGGCTCGCGAAGGTGCCGGTGCCGGAAGGCGACTGGGCTGTCGACCCGGACCCGCCGCGCTACACCGATTGAAGTGGACCAAACTCTGGCACGGTGATGCAACTGAAGTGAAGCTCGTCGATGTCAACTCACGTCGGGCGTTCAGCGGAGCGCTGACTGCTTTCGGCCCGTTGCTGCCGTTCGCCGCTGTGTGCAGGCCCAGCCCACCAGCGACCGTTCCCCAGGGCGGTGGCGGCGCCCCCGTTCTCCGGCCCACGCTCGCGGGGCACCACCGAGGCCCACCACGCACAGCGCCATCAATGCCGTCCAAGCCCCCAGAGGACCAGGACACCGCGAATGGGGCCTGCGCCCGGGGGCACCACCACCGCCCTGCTACCACCCATGGTGGCGGGCGATGCGCAGGGGTGCCACGCGGTGGCCAGGGCAGGTGGCTCGGGGTACGGGCGCAGGACCCATTCGCGGTGTCCTGGCTCTGCGCGCGCTTGGATGGCGTTGATGGCGCCGCGCGCCGTGGGCCACATCGCGTGCCCCGCGAGCGTGGGCCGGAGAACGTACCCCGGGCCACCTGCCCTCGCGCGGAGGCTGGCGTGCACGCAGCGGCGAACGGCAGCAACGGGCCGAAAGCAGCCCTTCACGAGGCAGAAGCATTTCGTGCGTCTCGAGATGCGCGAATCCCGGTCGAGCAATTGAAAGAATAGGAGCGACCATGCAAGTGCTACTCCCCGAAGGCTGGGCGGCGCCGATCGGCTACGCGAACGGCATCGCCGTGCCGGCCGGGCGCATCGTTTTCATTGCCGGGCAGGTGGGCTGGAACGCTCAGCAGAAGTTCGAGTCGGAAGACATCGTTGCGCAGTTCGAGCAGGCGTTGAAGAACGTGCTCGCCGTGTTGCACGAAGCGGGCGGCCAGGCGAAACACATCTGCCGCATGACGGCGTATTGCTGCGACAAGCCGGCTTACCTTGCGGCACGGCGCGCAGCTCGGCGCCGCGTGGCGCGTGCAGATGGGAACGCACTATCCGGCGATGAGCATGATCTTCGTTTCCGATCTGCTCGACAACCCCGGCAAGATCGAGCTTGAGGCGACTGCGGTGTTGCCGAACGCGTGACACAGCGCTGCGCACGCTGAACTCGGCAAGCCAGAAGTCCCTCCCACGCCCTTGACATGGTTCAAGGACCGTGAGGCCCGGCGTTTTCAAAATGCAAACTCACTTCCCGATGGGAGAGAGCACCATGAGTCTGCTCAATGAACCGCTGCAATTCAGCCCCGCCCGTCGACCGCGGCGCGCGTCACGCTGGTGGGCGCCGGGCCGGGCGACCCCGAGTTGCTGACGATCAAGGCCGCCAAGGCGTTGCAGGCCGCGCGGCTGGTGCTGTACGACCACTTGGTGAGCAAGGAGGTGCTCGAACTATTGCCGAAAGGCGCCGACCGCATCTACGTCGGCAAGGAGGCGGGCTGTCATACATTGACGCAGGAAGGCATCATCGAATTGATGATCCGCTTGGCGCGCGCCGGCAAGCCGGTGCTGCGGCTCAAGGGCGGTGACCCGTACATCTTCGGCCGCGGCGGCGAGGAGGCGCAGGCGCTCGCGGCGAACGGCATCCCGTTCGACGTGGTTCCGGGCATCAGCGCGGCGCAAGGTGCTGCGGCGTGCACGGGCATTCCGCTGACGCACCGCGACCACGCCGCAGCGGTGGTGTTCGTGACCGGCCACGCCTGTGCGCGCGGCAACGCGAGAGGCGAGGGGGGCGGCAACAGCAACGGCGAGGGCCAGGTCGACCTCGACTGGCCGATGCTCGCGCGCCCGAATCAGACCGTCGTGATCTACATGGGCGTGGCGACCCTGCCGCTGATCTGCACGAAGCTCATCGAGCATGGCCTGCGCCCGGAGACACCCGCGGCGCTGATCGAGCGCGCCACCTTGCCGACGCAGCGCAACGTGATCGGCAGCGTGCAGACGCTGCCGACACTGGCTTTGATTCACGACGTTCGGGCACCGGCGCTGGTGGTGATCGGCGGCGTGGTCGGGCTGCATCGGCAGCTCGGTGCGGCGCAGGTCCGGCACGAGTTGCGCGAGCCGGTTCGATCGCCACTGGCGCTCTGATCTCCGCAGGGTAGTTGCGACGCGCGCGTTTTCGCGTTTGAGCCACGTCAACTCGCGTGGCGGGGACTTGGCGTTCAATCGTTCGCATGGGGCGCTGGGGCGCCCATGGAGTGAATCGATGAAGTACCGACTCCTGACCGCTGCGGTGCTCAGCGCGGCTTTGGCTCTGCCGGCGCTGGCGCAGCCGGGTGACCGTTGCTGCGCCGGCATGCGCATGGGGCCTGACAACACCGCGGGCTGGTCGATGATGACGCCCAAGGAGCGAGACGAGCATCACGCGAAGATGGCCGAGATGAAGTCCATGGACCAGTGCAAGGCGTACATGACCGAGCACCAGGCCAGGATGGCCGAGCGCGCCAAGGGACGCGGCATGAAGATGGGCGAGCCGCGCCACTCGATGTGCCTGCCGATGAAGGAGGGTGCCCCCACCAAGCCGTAGACAGCGCCCCTAGGCGGCGCAAACCCGCCGCACATCGCGACCTACCGCCGCCAACGCGGCATCACCACGAGCCGAAGGATCTACACCATGGAAGCCACGACCACCACCCCCACCGCTGACCAAACCTCACGCGACCGCTTGGCGCACAGCCTGCAGCAAATGGTCGACGAAGCCGAGCACCTGCTGAAGAACGCGCAGCGCACCGGCAGCGAGCAGTTCAATTCTGCGCGCGACAAGTTCGAGCAGCAGTTGCGCAGCGCGAAGGCCGAGTTGACGAACCTCGAAGACACCGCGGTCTACAACGCGAAGCGCGCGGCGCGCGTCACCGACCAGGCAGTGCACGAGCACCCCTACACCGCAATGGGCATCACCGCCGGCATCGGCTTGCTGATCGGCATGCTGATCGCACGCCGCTAGTTTCTGCAACGACAGCAGCCAGGACGCGAGGCCCCGCTTGGACAGCACGCCGCAGCTGGGCCTGCTCGGCTCGGCCCGCGCCGTGTTGGCCGGGCTGGTCGAGATTGGGCAGACGCGTCTTCAGCTCGCCGCCACCGAGCTTGAAGAGGAGCGGCTGCGTCTCGCGGAGCTGCTGCTTTTCGCCTGTGCGACGTTGTTCTTCCTCGGCGTCGGTCTGGTGCTGGCGGCGCTGCTGCTCGTGCTGGTGTTCTGGGAAGACGCGCGCATGCTCGTGCTGATGCTCGAGGCGGCGCTGTTTCTCGGGCTCGGCGCCGGCCTTGGCGTGGCATGGCGGCGCAAGGCCGCTGCCAAGCCGAGATTGCTGGAAACCACCTTGGCCGAATTGCAGCGTGACCGCAGCGCTCTGCAGCCTGGATCGGCGGCGCCACCGTGAGCACCGCACTCGTCACCGACGCGCCCATGACCAACGCCGCTGCGGCCAACGCGTTCGTGGCGACCGCGTCCGTGACGACCGCGCAATATCGCACGCTGCTGGCGTTGCGTCGAGAACAGCTGGTGCAGCGCGCGCAGCAGCAACGCGTGCAACTCGCGCATTCGCTCGAACCGGCGCTGCGTGTCGCAGTGTGGGTTGATCGGGGTGCTGGGTTGTGGCACGCAGCGCGCCGCCGGCCCGCACTTGCACTCGCCGGTGGACTCGTTCCCGCTCTGGCGCTGGCGATCTGGAAACCTCGCGCCGTGCTGCGCGCGTTTGCCGCAGCGCTGGCGCTGTGGCGCATCAAGAATGCGTGGGCGGCGGTTGCGCGCGCGCCTGGTGCAAGGTTGCGATGACCTGTTCGTCCTCGACCTGCCCGAAGTGGTCGTAGAACTGACCCACCGCGTGAAAGTCCTCGGGCGCGCGCAGGCACACCACTTCGTCGGCCAGCGCGCGCACGCGGCGCAGGCTGTCGGCGGCGGCTACCGGAACGGCGCAGATCAGGCGTGACGGCTGCTGTTCGCGCAGCGCGTGCAGCGCGGCGACCATCGTCGCGCCGGTGGCCAGGCCGTCGTCGACGACGATCGCGACCCGCCCCTTGGCAGACACGCGCTTCGCACCGTAGTTGCGGCGCCGCTCGTGCAGCCGTTCGAGCTGAGCGGCGGTTTCGCTTTCGATGTAGGCGTCGTCAACGTCGCCGCCGCGGTATTGGATGTGGCTCCAGCCCGATTCCGCGACCGCGCCGATCGCGTATTCCGGGTTGCCCGGAGCGCCGAGCTTGTGGGTGAGCACGACGTCGAGATCGGCGTCGAGCTCGTCGGCAAGGATCGCGGCGATCGGCACCGCGCCGCGCGGAATCGCGTAGACGACGGCGTGCTTGCCGCGCCAAGGCGCGAGGGCCTGCGCAAGTTGCCGGGCGGCGTCTTCTCGGTCGCGAAAGGGTTTCATGCGCAGCTCCAAGCACGTTCACTGAGCCGGTGCTGCGGCGTGAGCGACGTGGCGTGTATGTCCTCAGCCGTCCGGATCGGCGGCGGCTGCACGGTACGGTAGATGCTCGCGCGCCGCGTGCCTTGTCTCAAATCAACTCGTGCCTGCGGCGCGACCGGTATGGTCGGCGACAAGCAAAGGTGAACCATGCCATCGATTTCAACCGTGGCAACGCGTTCCGCGCGGATCGCCAAACAACCGGCCGCACTGCGAGTCGCGCCGCACTGGCGTGACGAGGCCGCGCTGCGCGAAGGTTTCTCCTGGGAGCGCATGCGCAGCGCGCTCGGCGCCGCGCCGGGAGGCGCCCTGAACATCGCGGCGGCGGCGCTCGATCGCCATGGCACGGGTGAGCGCGGCGAGCACGTGGCGATCCACTGGCTGGGAGCGGACGGCAGCGAGCAGCGCCTCACGTACCGCGAGTTGATGCTGGCGGCGAACCGCTTCGCGAATGCGGTCATGCATAGTGGACTGCGGCGCGGCGACCGCCTGTTCGTGCTGATGCCGCGCCTGCCGCAGTTGTACGTCGCGGTGCTCGGTGCTTTGAAGGCGGGGCTGGTGGTGTCGCCGCTGTTTTCGGCGTTCGGGCCCGAGCCGATCGCGACGCGCATGAATCTCGGCGCCGGCCGAGCCTTGGTGACGACGGCGGCGCTCTATCAGCGCAAGGTCGCACCGGTGCGCGCCGACATCCGCACGCTCGAACAAGTGTTCGTCGTGACCGGCGGCGACAGCGCCGGCGAGTCGTTGCCGGCCGGCACGCTCGACCTCGACGCGCTGCTTCGCAACGCGTCCGAGCATTTCGAGACCGTCGCGACGCGCGCCGACGAGCCGGCGCTGCTGCACTTCACGAGCGGCACGACGGGCAAGCCGAAGGGCGCGATCCACGTGCACGAGGCGGCGCTGACGCATTACGCGACGGGCCTGTACGCGCTCGACCTGCATGCAGACGACGTGTTCTGGTGCACCGCCGACCCGGGCTGGGTGACGGGCATGTCGTACGGCATCATCGCGCCGCTGCTGCACGGCGTGACGCTGATCGTCGACGAAGCCGAGTTCGACGCGCAGCGTTGGTACGGCATCTTGCAGCAGCAGGCCGTGAGCGTCTGGTACACGGCGCCCACGGCGATTCGCATGCTGATGAAAGCCGGCGCCGAGCTCGCGCGAGGTTTCACCTTTCCGAAGTTGCGCTTCATCGCGAGCGTGGGCGAGCCGCTGAACCCGGAAGCGGTATGGTGGGGCCAGGACGTGTTCGGCATGCCCATCCACGACAACTGGTGGCAGACCGAGACCGGCGGCATCATGATCGGCAACGCGCCGGCGTTCGACGTCAAACCCGGCTCGATGGGCCGGCCGCTGCCGGGCGTCGACGCGTGCGTGGTCGAGCGACTGGATGGCGGCGCGGTCCGCGTGATTGACGAGGCAGGCGTCGAGGGCGAGCTGGCGTTGCGGCGCGGCTGGCCTTCGATGTTCCGCGGCTATCTGAACGACGACGCGCGCTACGCGAAGTGCTTCGCCGGAGACTGGTACCTCAGCGGCGACCTGGCGAAGCGCGACGGCGACGGCTATTTCTGGTTTGTCGGCCGCGCCGACGACGTGATCAAGTCTGCCGGCCACCTGATCGGGCCTTTTGAAGTGGAGAGCGCGTTGATGGAGCACCCGGCGGTGGTGGAAGCGGGCGTGATCGGCAAGCCTGATCCGGTGCTTGGCGAAACAGTGAAGGCCTTCGTCACGCTCAAGCCAGGTTTCACCGAAAGCGAAGCGCTGAAACGCGAGTTGCTCGCGCATGCGCGCAAACGCCTCGGCCCGTCGGTGGCGCCGAAGGAGATCGCGTTCGCGGCGACCCTGCCGCGCACGCGCAGCGGCAAGATCATGCGCCGCCTGCTGAAGGCGCGCGAACTCGGGCTGCCCGAGGGCGACTTGTCGACGCTGGAGGGTGGGTCATGAGCGATACGGTTGACACAACGCTGACCAGCAACCGCGTCACCGACGTCGAGCGCTATGAACGCGACTTCTGCATGGCGCGGCTGCGCGACATGCTGCGCATCCGGCGCCTGGAAGAGCGCTGCGCGCAACTCTATGGCGAGGGCAAGATCCGCGGCTTTCTGCACCTGGCGATCGGCGAAGAAGCGGTCGCGGCCGGCGTGATGCCGAACCTTCAACCGCAAGACAACGTGGTCGCCACCTACCGCGAACACGGCCATGCGCTGCTGCGCGGTGTGAGCATGAACGCGATCATGGCCGAGATGTACGGCAAGCAGGAAGGCTGTTCGCGCGGGCACGGCGGCTCGATGCATCTGTTCGACCGCGCGACGCGCTTCTTCGGCGGCAACGCGATCGTCGGCGGCGGCTTGCCGCTCGCTGTGGGGTTGGCGCTGGCGGACAAGCTCAGCATGAGAAAGGGCTGCGTTACCACCTGCTTCTTCGGCGAAGGCGCGGTCGCCGAAGGCGCGTTCCAGGAATCGCTGAACCTCGCCGCACTGTGGCACGTGCCGGTGCTGTTCGTCTGCGAGAACAACCTGTATGCGATGGGCACGGCGCTCTCGCGCAGCCAGGCGCAGATCGATCTGACGCAAAAGGCGCGCAGCTGCGGCGTGCCCACCGGCCACATCAACGGCATGAACGTGCTCGCGGTGTTCGACGCCGCGCGGCAGGCCGTGGAGTTCGTGCGCGAGCAGCAGGTGCCGTTTTTCCTCGAGCTGCACACCTACCGCTTCCGCGCCCACTCGATGTTCGACGCCGAGCTTTACCGCGACAAGGCGGAGGTCGAGCGCTGGAAGCAGCACGGCCCGATCCATGGCCTGACCGACGCGTTGAAAGCCGCGGGCAAGATGACAGAGGTCGATTTCGAGCAGCTCGACGGAGAAGCGATGCGCGAAGTCGACGCCGCGGTGGCGTTCGCCGAAGCCGGCAGCTGGGAACCCATGCAGCAGCTGACGCGCGACGTGCTCACGCCCGCGGCATGACGCAGACGCGAACCAGGAGACCTGCATGCTGCCCATCCTCGTTGCCTATGCCACCACCGAAGGCCAGACGCGCAGAATCGCGGAATTCATTGCCGAGCGCCTGCGCATCCGCGGCCACCGCGTCGACCTCGTCGACACCGCGACGCCCGCGGCCGCCGAGGCCGTGTCGGTGGTCTACCAGGGGGTGATCCTCGCCGGTTCGGTGCACCAGCAGGAGCACCCGAAGTCACTCGCGCAGTTCGTGAAGCGCAACCATGCGTGGCTGATTGCGCTTCCGTGCGCCGTGTTCTCGGTCAGCCTGACCGCGGCACTGAACGATCTGGAGAGCCGGATCGAGACGCGGCGCCTGCTGCATGACTTCGTCGACGACTGCGACCTCAAGCCGGTGGCGATGCACTGCGTGGCGGGCGCGCTCAAATACACCCAGTACGACTACTTCAAGCGCGTCTTGATGCGCATGATCGCGCGCCAGCGAGGGCAGAGCACAGACACGTCGAAGGACTGCGAGTACACGGACTGGGATGAACTGGAAGCCGAAGTCGATGAATTTCTGGTCAAGGCGGGAATTCCGGTTCCGCAAGCGGCTTGCGAACCGGGTGCATCCGTGATGCCGATTCGCGTGCGGCCATGAGCAAGACCAGCTACCGTGAAGCCCTGCGTGCCGCGCACCGCGAGGCGCTGCAGCGCGACCCGCGGGTCTTCGTGATGGGCGAGGACGTCGGGCGCTACGGCGGCAGCTACGCCGTCACGAAGGGTCTGCTCGAGGAATTCGGCGAGGCGCGAATCCGCGACACGCCGCTGTCGGAGTTGGGGTTTGTCGGCGCGGGAATCGGCGCTGCGATGGGCGGCATGCGGCCGATCGTCGAGGTGATGACGGTCAACTTCAGCCTGCTCGCGCTCGACGCCATCGTCAACACCGCCGCAGCGATGCGCCACATGTCGGGTGGCCAGTTCTCGGTGCCGGTGGTGATCCGCATGGCCACCGGCGCCGGCCGCCAGCTCGCGGCGCAGCATTCGCACAGCCTGGAGGTCTGGTACGCGCATGTGCCGGGTTTGAAGGTGCTCGCGCCGGCGACGCTGGAAGACGCGCGCGGCATGTTGTGGCCGGCGCTGCAGGACCCCGACCCGGTGGTCATCTTCGAGCACGCGCAGCTCTACAACCTGGAGGGTGAACTCGCTGACCCGGCGCGGGTCGTGGACCTGTCGCGCGCGGCGGTGCGGCGCGCGGGAGCGGCGCTGACGCTCGTCACCTACGGCGGCAGCCTGCCGCGCGCGCTGGCCGCGGCGGAGAACCTGGCCGACGAAGGCATTGAAGCCGAAGTGATCGACCTGCGCGTGCTGCGCCCGCTCGACATGGCCACGGTGCTCGAATCGGTGCGCAAGACGCGGCGATTGCTCGTCGTCGACGAAGGCTGGCGCACTTGCAGCCTGGCCGCCGAGATCCTCGCGCAAGTCAGCGAAGAAGCGTTTTACGAACTCGACGCGCCGCCCGCCCGCGTGTGCAGCGAAGAGGTGCCGATTCCCTATGCCAAGCACCTCGAAGACGCCGCGCTGCCTTTGGCGCCGAAGATCGTCGCCGCGGCCAGGGCCTTGATCGCCGCGAAGGCGTAATTCCACGCCAAGCGGCTGGTGCTGCGCCTTGCGCTACCTCAGTCCGCGATGACGTGCCTGCAGCCACACTGAATCAGGGTCAACTTCCGGAGACGATCGATGCGCCAGCCCCTGCAGATCACGTTCCGCGGCATAGATCATTCCGACGCCGTCGAGGCCGCCGTGCGCGAGAAGGCCGCGCACCTCGAGCGCTTCAGCGCCGACATCATGGCGTGCCGCGTCGTCGTCGACTTGCTGGAAAAGCATCGGCAGCAGGGCCGGCCGTTCGGCGTGCGCATCGATTTGACGCTGCCCGGCCATGAACTCATCGTGAACCGAGTCGAGCGCGAAGACGTCTATGTCGCGCTGCGCGACGCCTTCGACGGCATGAAGCGCCAGATCGAAGAGGTGGTCCAGCAGCGTCGCGGGCAGGAGAAGCAGCACCCGCGTGAATATCATGGCGAAGTGGTGCGCCTGAACGACGAGGGCGGCTTCGGATTCATCCGCACTCCCGACGGCCAGGAGTATTACTTCAGCCGCGAGAATCTGACCGGCGCGCGCTTCGATCAGGTGCGCGTCGGCATGGAAGTCCAGTTCATCACCGAAGTCGCGGCGCAGGGCTTGCAGGCCAAACGCGTCAGTCTGGGCAAGCACCACGTCAGCACGATGCCGGCCGAGTCGCAACGGCTGGAAGAAGGAGAATGAGTGCAGCGCATCGATGTCTGCAACGGCGACGCCGACGGCCTGTGTGCGGTGCTGCAATGGCGCCTGCATGAACCGGCGCCCGCCGCGCTCGTCACCGGGCTGAAGCGCGACATCGGTTTGCTCGAGCGCGTGCACGCCGCGCCCGGCGACGAAGTGCTGGTGTGCGACATCTCGATGCAGCGCAACCGAGGCGCGCTGTTGCGTCTGCTCGATCAGGGCGTTCGGGTGCGCTACTTCGACCACCACGCGGTGCGGGACGTGCCCGTGCACCCGAATCTGGAATGCCATCTCGAGACGAGCCCCCAGGTCTGCACCAGCCTGCTGATGGACCGGCACCTGCGCGGTGCGTTTCATGCCTGGGCGCTGGTGGGTGCGTATGGCGACAACCTGAGCGAAGTCGCCGACGCGCTGGCCGCGGCCGCGGGCATGCCGAGTCAGGACCGGACCAGCCTGCGTGCGCTCGGCGAGGCGATCAACTACAACGCCTACGGCGACGACGAGCGCGACGTGCGCATCGCGCCGGCGAGCCTCTATCAAGTCATGGCGCGCTATGCCGACCCGCTCGACATGCTGCTGCACGATTCCGTCGCCCAGCAGCTCGACGCGCTGCGCCGCGCCGACCTCGAACTGGCCGTCGCGGTGGCGCCGCATTGGCAGAACGACCGCGCGTGCGTCGTGGTGCTGCCCGATGCGCCGTGGAGCCGGCGCGTCATCGGCACGCTCGCCAACTGGCTCGCGCTCGAGCATCCGCAACGGGCGCACGCGGTGCTCAAGCCGCTGCAAGACGACGGTTTCGAGGTCAGCGTGCGCGCGCCGCTCATCGCGCCGAATGGCGCGGACCGGCTCTGCAGCCGCTTCGGCGGCTCGGGCCGCGCCCGCGCGGCCGGGATCGACTGCCTGCCTCCCGATGCGCTGGAGCGCTTCATCGGCGAGTTCTCCAGCTTCCCCTTCAACCCTGACCCGGGAGCGTAGCCATGCTGCTGTTCAGCCTCGACCCCGATTCCAATTTCGCGACCGCGCTCGCCGACGATCTCGAGGAAAGCCTGAGCCCGTTCGAAGACCGCGCCTTCGAAGACGGCGAGCACAAGGTGCGGCCCAAGGTGGACCCGCGCGGCGCGGACGCTTACGTGGTGTGCAGCCTGCACGGCGGCCCATTGGGAAGCCAACAGAGCCCGCACGACAAGCTGTTTCGCCTGCTGATGTTCATCGCCACGCTGCGCGAGCACGGCGCGGCGCGGATCACTGCCGTCGTGCCCTACCTGGCTTACGCGCGCAAGGACCGCCAGACCAAACCGTTCGACCCGCTGACGCTGCGCTACGTCGCGCAATTGTTCGAGGCGGTGGGGCTGGCGCAGATCATCGTTCTGGAAGCGCACAACGTCGCCGCGTTCCAGAACGCGTTTCGCTGCATCACGTTGCACCTCGAAGCGCATCGCGCCTTCGATCCGCTCGTTCCTGAACTCACCGGCGCCGCCCCGATCGCCGTGGCGTCGCCCGACCCGGGCGGCGTGAAGCGTGCGCAGTTGTGGCGCGAAGCGCTGCTCGAGCGGCTCTCGGTCCCGGTGGGCTTTGCGTCGATCGACAAACGCCGCAGTGCGGGCCTGGTGAGCAGCGACAACCTGGTGGCGGGGGATGTGCACGGCATGACGGTGTTGCTGCTCGACGACCTGATCGCCGGCGGCGACACGATGCGCCGCGCCGCCCACGCCTTGCACCATGCCGGCGCGCGCGAGGTGATCGCCTGTGCGGCGCACGGCCTGTTCATCGAGCCCGCCGCCGAGGTGCTGGCCGACGCCGCAATCTCGCGCGTGATCGTCACCGACAGCGTGCCGCCGTTTCGCCTGCCCACCGCGGGAGCGGTGAGCCGCAAGCTGCGCATCGTCTCCAGCGTGCCGCTGTTCGCGCGCGCGATCAGGGATTGCCGCGATTCCTGGCGGCGCTGATGCCTGCCTGGGCGTGCGCCGCAGCGGGCACGTTCAAAGCGTCCAGCGCCACGCCTGCGCGGTCGATGTAGCGCTGCGCCAGCGGGGGCCAATGCTGCGGCGTGCGCGGCTGCGGGTCGAGCAGGTGCGCCATCGCGAAGCGGGCGCGGCGCAGCGCGAGCTGCGCGGTGTAGAGCTGCAGCAGCGCGTCCGCCGGGCTATCGTCCAGCGCTGACGCGACGCCGGCGAGCAAGCGCCGCCCGATCCACGGCGCTCCCGCCATTTCGCATTCCAGGCCGAGGAAGGCGATCTCGGCGAAGGGATCGACCTGGCGCAGCAGGGGGTTGAACTCGAGGCAGTCGATGACGACGGGCGGATCGAGCAGCCACACGTGTTCCGGGCGCAGGTCGCCATGGCCATCGACGATCGCACCGCGCGAGCAGCGCTGCGCCAACAGCGCCGCGTGGGCGATCAGCGCCGCGTCGAGCCGGTCGAGAACCTGCGCCGCGCCGCGCAGCTGGAACTGCGGACGCAGCAGCACCTCGCGCGTCGACACCTGCTCGCGCTCGAAGCGCGCCAGAAACTCGGGTGCCGCAACGTCGATGCGAGGCGCGCTGCGATAGAAAGCGGCGAGCACCGCCACCAGTGCGTCGACGTCGCGCATCGCGATCCGCGCCTGCGCGATCATGGATTGCAGCGCGGCTTGGGCCGGCAGGCGCCGCATCGCGACCAGCCAGTCGACGGTGTCCCCTGGGGCGGGCAGGTCTTCTTCGGCCACCAGCATCAGGCCGTGGCCGCTCGCCTGCAACGCCACCAATCCGAGGTAGACGCCCGGTGCGAGGCGCGAGTTCAGGCGCACCTCTTCGCGGCAATAGAACTCGCGCGCAGCGAGCGTCGAAAAGTCGAGGAACGGAAAGCGCACCGGCTTCTTCAGCTTGAGCACGCGCTCAGCCGTGAAGAAAAGCCACGACATGTGCGTCTCCAGGCACTCGGGCGCGGCGTTCGACTGCGCGCCCGCGGCGTGCGCCCGAAGAAAGCGCAGCTTGGCCTCGAGTGAGCAACCGTCGCCGGGCCGTCCCGAGAGGTGCATCACGTCATCGGTTGGCGCAGGATCGTCTTCCACTTCGACGCTGCGGCGCGCCGGATGTCGCTCAGGTCGACGGCTTGCGCATAGGCGGGCGATTGGTTCGGGTCGCCCGCGCCATCGATCATCAGAACGCGCAGCGCCGGCACCTCGACCTGCACGACCTCTTTCGCGCTTGCGGTGTAGAGCTGGTTCAGCTCTTTCTTCAGGTCGACCTTTTTCATCAACCCAGACTAACCGCCGTGGTGGCGGACGCGTTGATGGCGGTCAAGCGGGCGCTGTCTCGCCCAGCAGCTGGCTCAGGCTGCGTCGCCGATCGCAAACTGCTCCTGGACGCGCATGGCTGCGGTGCCCACCAGAGAACGGATCTGCAGCGTCTTGGCCAGCCCGTGGTAGTGCATCTTCATCAGCACCCCGCGCCGCAGCGCCCAAGTCGTATCGGTGGCACCGTCGCCGAGCATGACGATCTGGCGCCGTTCGCCTTGCCACAACAGCTGGGCGTGCACCCAGTTGCCCTTGAGCTGCAGTCGCAGCCATTGGCCGGGCCCGAGGCCGTTGAACCACGCTTCGGCGGCAAGGTGAGCGTCTTTCACTGGCCAGGCGTGCGCGCGGGACCCGGGGCAGCAGCGCCGCCAGCGTGGAGTTCAGCGCCTTGCCGTTGTCGGAGGCACTGGCTCTGGTGGCGGCCAGCCCGACCTCGGTGGTCTGCAACGCTTGAAAGCGCGCCGTCAGCGCGGCGCATCGACGTGCCAGGCGTTGCCTCAGGAACTCCTCCATGCGTTCGAATGCGGCTTGGTACGAGGCGGTCTTCTGCAGCGGTGCGATCGCGAGTTCCTCGATCGCCTTGCGCCCGTAGTGCAACCAACGCAGGCGCTCCGCATCGTTGGTCTTGGGCAGCATCTCGGCCTGGTAGGCGAACAGATGGATGAGCCGCCAGATGGGGTGCTCGCGCTGGTCGAGCAGCGACGGGTCGCGCAACGCGAGGCGCATGGCCGGGGCCCGCAATTGAGCGATGATCTCGCGCACGTCGTCGGGCACGCGTTCATCGAGGGGAAAGGCGTTGAACAGCCGATTCACGAGATCCACCACCTGACGATCGGTCGCGCCGCGGGTCACCAGCGCGGGTGCCGGTTCGCGCCCTGGCGGGCCGGCGTCGAAGATGCTCGCCCGCAACAGCTCGTGCAGCGGTCGCGGGGCAGTTTCGTCCCTGCGAGGCGCGCGCGCCAGTGAACCCACCCGTTCGCGCAACAACACGCCGCGCGCCGCCGCCGGCAGCGTGTTGCGCGTGCGTGGCAGCTCGGGCACATAGGCCACGTCGGGCAGGATCTGCAGGCGGCGCTTGCCGTCGGGCATGACGATGCAGCGGTGTGAGGCCGGCTCGACCCCCGCTTCCTCGAGCCTCGCGCAGGAGGCGGAATAGCCCTCGCGCAGCAGCTGCGCAAACAGTGGCGTGGCCATCCGCACGAATCCGAGCTGCTGCTGCAGGGGCGCGCGCATGGCCTGGGCAGCGGCCCGGAAGGCGCGGCCGTGCACCGCCGGATGCAATGGGTTGTGGTCTTCCTCGATGTCCATGTCACCCACCACGGCGGCAAGATAGGCCTGCAGGTCCCGCAGTTCGTGCTCGGCCTCGTCCTTGATTGCCTGGATCACCCGAGTCAGCTCGACGTCGAGCGCGATCGAATCGAGATCGACGAGCTCGAGCACCATCTTCTTCGCCCGCCCACGCTCGGCATCGGGCTTGGGAACGTGTTTCGGGATCGACTGGGAAGCCCGCCGGGTCTGTGCGCGCAGCGATTCGACGTAGGTCTGTCCCATGGCCGACCGGTTGCGGTGCAGCAGCTGGGGCAGGTCGTCGTCGTCGGTGCGCAAGCGCAGCGGCTTCGCGGTCTGCTTGCGCAGCGCCTGTTCGAGCACGGTGTCGAGCAGTTGATCCCAGACGAGTGGCGCGAGCTGCAACTCGTCGTCGATGTAGCGCACGATGCTGAAGGACTTCGAAGATTTGACCATGGCTCCTGATTCTTGAGTCGCGCCAGCCGGTGAAACGCCGGAAAAGCGGCCGAAAAAGGCCCCATCAATGCGGCATGGCGCACGCCGAGAACTGTCAGCCCCCGCGCCAGCCTGGGTTCAGAATCCGAAGTCCTCGTGTCCTGTCCCACAAATAAACGGCATTGAGACGGACCGCAACGGGGATGAGCGCAAGGCGCGCAGGCGAGGCGATACCGGGCGGTATCGCCTCGCCTGTGCAACGCGGCGATCGCCCCGTTTCGGTCCGCCCCGAAGGGGTTCGAGCAGGCGGCGCCCTCGCGCGCTGGCCAGACAGGGCAGATACCACGCGGTATCTGCCCTGTCTGGCCAGCGCACGATCATCACCGCCTGCTCGAATCTCAATGCCATTTATTTGTGGGACAGGACACTAGATGGCCGCACTGCATTCTGGATGGAATGGCCCCGCCAGACTGGCCGCAATCCTGCGTGTACGATCAGACGCGTCCCGGCGATTCGGACGGGGCGCAACATTCCTTCTGGCACAAAGGAGCACACCATGGGATTCTTCAGCAACATTCTCGCGAAACTCGGCATTGGCAACGCGGCAGCGGCTCCCGCCGATTCGCCCTCGGGACCCGCGGCCGCATCCGCGGGCCCCGGTGCGACTGCCGCCGCTTCTGCGTCGCCAGCGCCGGTCGCCCTGGTCGATGTGGTCGCGAACCTCGAGAAGCGCGCGGCGGCGAACCCGCAGAAGCTGAACTGGCGCACTTCCATCGTCGATCTGCTGAAACTCCTCGAAATCGACAGCAGCTTGACGGCGCGCAAGGAACTCGCCACCGAGCTGGCCTGCCCGGCCGAACTGATGGGGGATTCGGCGAAGATGAACATGTGGCTGCACAAGACCGTGCTCGCGCGGATCGCCGCCAATGGCGGGAACGTGCCCAAAGACCTGCTCGACTGAGCAAGCGTCGGCGGGCTGCCCCAAGACGGTGCCGTTCGCCCCCGGTCGCTTCGCGCCCGCCCCCCGCGGGCACCGAAGGGGCCCCTTCGTGGCCCATGGCGAGCAACCGTCTTGGGGTGGCCCGGCGACGGTTGCTCAGCCCAGCGCGAACCTCAGCAGATCCGCCGCGCCGCGCACGCCGCTGAAGCGGCCGACCTCCGTGCCGCGCTTCAGGCGAACCACGGTGGGGATGCTGCGGATCGAAAAGCGCCCCGCGGTGGCGGGAGACGCGTCGCTGTCGACCTTGACGAACAGCGCGCGGCCTTTCGCCTGCGCCGCGGCGCTCGCGAACTGCGGTGCCATCGTCCGGCACGGGCCGCACCAGTCGGCGTAGAAGTCGACGACCACCGGCAGGTCGGTGCAGGCGACAACGCGCTCGAAGTTGCGATCGCTCAACGCAATCGGCGCGGCAGGCAACAGAATGGCTCCGCACTTGCCGCACAGCGGGTCTTCACCGGTGCGTTGCGCGGGAACGCGGTTCGTGGTGGTGCAGCTCGGGCACACGATGTTCAGGGATTCGACGCTGGTCGGGGCATTCATTGAAGACTCCTTTGGGCGGGCGCGGCGGGTGCGGTTCATGCAGTTCGAACGGGCTTGACTGTATACGGTGTAGGGTATACAGTCAAGCCCAGCGTTCACACGAACACTGTTCCAGATTGGAGCCACTGCTGCCATGTTCAAGATCAACAGCCCCCGCATCGCGGTTCTCTTTGTTGCCGCCCTGACGGCGCTGCACGCCGCCAGCGCACCGGCGGTCCTGGTGCCCACCACGAGGCTGCAGCGCGGCAACGCGGCCAGCGCGATGGCGCTCGACGGCGCGCTGCAGCCCGTCAAGCAAAGCACGGTCGCGGCGCAGGTCGGCGGCAACGTCGTCGCGCTGCTCGTGAAGGCCGGCGACCGGGTGCGCAGCGGGCAGGTGCTCGCGCGCCTCGATCCGCGCGAGCCGCAAGCCGGCGTGGCGCGCGCCGACGCGGCGGTGGCGCAGGCGCAGGCGCTGCTCACGGCGGCGCAGCAGAACGCGCAGCGCACGCGCGAACTGCGCGCGCAGAATTTCATCAGCCAGGCGGCGCTCGACCAGGCCTTGACGCAGCTCGACGCCGCGCAAGCGGGCCTGGCGCAAGCGACGGCCGAACGCCGCCAGGCGACGCTGGTCAGCGGCCACGCCGAAGTTGCCGCGCCGTTTGCCGGCGTCGTGCTCGCCACGCACCTCGAAGTGGGCGATCTCGCCGTCGCCGGCCGACCGGTGGTGACGCTTTACGAGCCCGGCGCGTTGCGCGCGGTGGTGCAGGTGCCGATGTCGCGCGCCGCGCTCGCCTCGGGCGCGCGCGAATTGCTGGTGGAGCTGCCCGACGGCCGCATGGTCGCGCCGGTGCAACGCCAGTCGTTGCCGAGCACCGACGCGGTGTCGCAGACGGTGGAATGGCGCCTGCCGCTGTCAGTGGCCGACAGCGCGCTCGCCCGCCCCGGGCAGAGCGTTCGCGTGCATTTCCGCGGGCCGGCGCCAACGCCGACAGCGGACCGCAAAGGCGCGCTCAGTGCCCCGGTCAGCGCAGTACTCCGGCGCGGCGAGCTGACCGCGGTCTACGCCGTCGACAACGGCCAGTTCGTGCTGCGCCCGGTTCGCAGCGGCGCGGCGCTGGGCGACCGCATCGAACTGCTCGCCGGCGTGCACGAGGGCGAGATCATCGCGACCGACGCGGTGCGCGCCGGCTTGTCGGGCGCGCGGCCGGCCAGTGGCGCGGACCCGCGATGAGCTTTGCATTCCAGGCCGGGCTCGGTGCCTGAGATGAGCGAATCGACGCCACAAGCCGACGCTTCAGCCGCGCCGGCCGCGCCTGGAATTGCCGGCCGCATGGCCGCGGCGTTCCAGAGCAATGCGCTGACGCCGCTGCTCGCGCTCGTCGCGCTGCTGCTCGGTCTGTTCGCGATCCTCGTCACGCCGCGCGAGGAAGAGCCGCAGATCAACGTGACGATGGCCAATGTGCTGATCGCCTTCCCCGGCGCGTCGTCGGCCGACGTGCAGAACATGGTGGCGCGGCCGGCCGAACAGGTGCTGGCGCAGATCGGCGGCATCGAACACACGTATTCCGTGGCGCGCCCGGGCATGGCGATCATCACGGTGCAGTTCAAGGTCGGCGTGCCGCGCACCGAGGCGCTGGTGCGCCTGTACGACGTGCTCAACGCCAACCAGAACTGGCTGCCGCGCGACCTGGGAACGCTTGCGCCGGTGGTGCTGCCCAAGGGCATCGACGACGTGCCGGTGGTGGCCGTCACGCTGTGGAGCAACGCAATGGCTTCGGCGTCCGAGCTTTCGGCGATCGCGCACACGATGGAAGCCGAGCTGATGCGCGTTCCGGGCACACGCGAGGTGAAGACGATCGGCGCTTCCAGCCGCGTGCTGCAGGTCACGCTCGACCCGGCGCGCCTGCGTGAACGCGGCGTCGACGTGCAGCGCCTGTCCGACACGCTCGCCGCCGCGAACCTGGCAATGCCGTCGGGGCGCGTGATCGGCGAAGCCGCCAGCGCGAAGGCGGACGCGCCGCGGATGCTCGCGATTGAGACCGGCCAGTACCTGCGCGACGCCGAAGACGTGGCGAACCTCGTCGTCGGTGTGCACGAAGGCAAGCCGGTGTACCTGCGTGAAGTGGCGCAGGTGGTGGCCGGCGCCGAGCAGCCGCAGCGCCATGTGTGGCACACGCCCGGCGCTGCTGCGCAGGCGCCGCAGGCCGCCGCGTCGGCCGCGCCGGCCGAGCCGGCCAACGAAGTGGGCAGCGTGCACCCGGCGTTGACGATCTCGGTGACGAAGAAAGCCGGCGCGAACGCGGTGCAGGTGGCGAAGGCGGTGCGCGAACGCATCGACGAATTGCGCAACACGGTGGTGCCGCCCGGCTTGAACGTCACGGTGACGCGCGACTACGGCGAAACCGCGGGCGACAAGGCCGCCAAGCTGATCCAGAAACTCGGTTTCGCCACGATCTCGGTGATCGTTCTCGTCGGCCTGGCGCTCGGCCGGCGCGAGGCGGCGATCGTCGGCGCGGCCGTGATCCTCACGCTCACCGTGACGCTGTTCGCGTCATGGGCCTGGGGCTTCACGCTGAACCGCGTGTCGCTGTTCGCGCTGATCTTCTCGATCGGCATCCTGGTCGACGATGCGATCGTGGTGGTGGAGAACATCCATCGCCACCAGCAGTTGGAACCGGGCAAGCCGCTCGCGCAGATCATTCCGGCCGCGGTCGACGAAGTCGGCGGCCCGACGATCCTGGCCACGCTCACCGTGATCGCGGCGCTGCTGCCGATGGCTTTCGTCACCGGGCTGATGGGCCCGTACATGCAGCCGATTCCGATCAACGCGAGCCTGGGCATGCTGCTGTCGCTGCTGATCGCGTTCAGCGTCACGCCGTGGCTCGCGCTCAAGCTGATGAAGCCGCACGCCGGGCACGGTGCCGTGAGCCATGTGCCGGGGCGCGTGCAGCGGCTCTTCAATCGCGTGCTCGGCCCGCTGCTGGAGAGCCGCCGCAAGCGCTGGGCGATGCTCGGCGGCGTGATGGCGATGCTGCTGTTGTCGGTCGGCCTCGTGCCCTTGCAGGCGGTCGTGCTGAAGATGCTGCCGTTCGACAACAAGAGCGAGTTCCAGGTCGTGCTCGACATGCCCGCGGGCAGCGCGCTCGAAGACACGGCCGCCGTGCTGCAGGACATCGCGTCTTACGTGTCGCGCCAGAAGGAAGTGCGACACGTCCAGGGGTATGCGGGAACCGCGAGCCCGATCACGTTCAACGGCCTGGTGCGCCAGTATTACCTGCGCGCCGACGCAGAAATGGGCGACCTGCAGGTGAACTTGGTCGACAAGGCGCACCGCGACGAGCAAAGCCACGCGATCGCGCAGCGCCTGCTGCCCGAGATCGAGCGCATCGGCGCGGCGCATGGGGCACGCGTCAAGGTCGTCGAAGTGCCGCCGGGTCCACCGGTGATGGCGCCGCTCGTCGCCGAGGTCTACGGGCCCGACGAAGCCGGGCGCCAGCAGCTCGCGCTGCGCATCGCCGATCTGTTCAAGCGCACGCCCGAGACGGTGGGTGTGGACACGAGCGTGCAGGCCGAAGCGCCGCGCGCCTTCCTGCGCGTGCAGCGCCAGCGCGCGCAGGCGCTCGGGATTCCGGTGGCCACCGTCGCGCAGACCGTCGCCGCGGCGCTGTCGGGGCGCGACGCCGCCTGGCTGCACGACGGCCAGAGCAAATACCCGGTGCCGGTGCGCCTGCAACTGCCGAGCGAAGCGCAGGTCGGGCTCGATGCGCTGCTCGCGCTGCCGCTCGCGGCGGCCGACGGCAGCATGGTGCCGCTGTCGGAGCTGGTGCGGATTGAGTACGGCGCCGCCGACGTCGCGCTCTATACGAAAGACCTGCAAGGCGTGAGCTATGTGTTCGGCGACCTGTCGGGCAAACTCGACTCGCCGCCGTACCGCGTGATCGAAATCCGGCGCAAGCTGCAGGAGGCCGCGCTGCCCGGCACCGGCGCGGTCGATGAATACCTGTTCGGCCCGCCCGGCGACCCGTTCCGCCAGTACGCGGTGCGCTGGACCGGCGAGCTGCAGGTGACGCAGGAGACGTTTCGCGACATGGGCGCGGCGTACGCGGTCGGCCTGATCCTGATCTACCTGCTCGTCGTCGCGCAGTTCAAGAGCTACCTCACGCCGCTGATCATCATGGCGCCGATTCCGCTCACGATCATCGGCGTGATGCCGGGGCACGCGCTGCTGGGCGCGAAGTTCAGCGCGCCGTCGATGATCGGCATGATCGCGCTGGCCGGGATCATCGTGCGCAACTCGATCCTGCTGGTGGACTTCATCGAACTCCAGGTGCGCATGGGTGTGGCGTTCAAGCAGGCGGTGATCGCCTCGGCGGCAGTGCGCGCGCAGCCGATCGTGCTGACGGGCCTGGCGGCGATGACGGGCGCGTTCTTCATCGTCGACGACCCGATCTTCGGCGGCCTGGCGATCTCGCTGATCTTCGGCATCTTCGTCTCGACGCTGCTCACGCTGATCGTGATTCCGCTTCTGTACTATGTGGCGTTCCGGCGGCGGATCGAGAGACCTGCGCCGCTGGAAGCGCCGACCCCCACGACGGCAGCACAGTCTGCTGCAAATCCATGACCACACTCAACGAACCCGCGGCGCGCGCCGATCTGTTGAACCGCCTGCGCCGCGCCGAAGGCCAGTTGCGCGGCGTGCAGCGCCTGATCGAGGAGGGCAACGATTGCCAGACGATCGCCGGCCAGCTCAACGCCGTGCGCAAGGCGCTCGACAGCACGTATGCACGAATGGCGGTGTGCTTCGTCGAGCAGGAACTCGGCGCGGCGGCGACCCCGGGCGCGGGCGCCTCAGGCTCGCGCAAGCACATCCAGGAAACCTTGCAGGGCTTGCAGGACCTGCTGACCAAGCGCGCTTGAGGGACCCCATGGCCCACCGCATCACCGTCGTCGGCGCAGGTTTCGCCGGCCTCACCGCCATCCGAGAACTGCGCAAGCGCGACGCGCAGGCCGAGATCACGCTCGTCGCGCCGCGCGCCGAGCTGCACTTCCTGCCCGGGATCATCTGGATCCCGAGCGGGCTGCGGCGCCGCGAAGACCTGGTGATTCCGCTCGAGAACTTCCTGCGCCGCTCGAACGTGCGCTTTCACGCGGCCGAAGCGACCGGCCTTGCGGATGCCGGCCGCACCTTGCAGACCAGCGCGGGCGAAGTGGCGAACGACGCACTCGTCATCGCCACCGGCGGGCGCTTCATCAAGAAGCTGCCCGGCATCGAACACGCGATCACGCCGTGCGAAGGCATCGCTGCGGCCGAGCGCATCCGCGACCGGCTGAGTGAGATGAAGGGCGGCGACATCGCCGTGGGCTTTGCCGGCAACCCGAACGAGCCGAGCGCGATGCGCGGCGGGCCGATGTTCGAGTTCCTGTTCGGCATCGATTCGCAACTGCGCAGCGCGGGCCGGCGCGAGCGCTTCCAGTTGACGTTCTTCAACCCGTCCAAGGAGCCCGGCAACCGCCTCGGCCCGAAGGCCGTGTCGTACCTGCTGCGCGAGATGAGCAAGCGCGGCATCCGCACGCACCTCGGGCACAAGATGAAGCGCTTCGAGCGGAGCAGCGTCGTCACCGAAGGCGGCGAGTTCCACGCCGACCTCATCCTGTTCATGCCCGGAATGACGGGCAACGCCTGGTTCGACGCGACGACCCTGCCGCGTTCACCCGGCGGGTTGATCCAGGCCGACGCGCACTGCCGCGTGCCGGGCTTCGAGCGCGTGGTCGTCGCGGGAGATTCGGGCAGCTTCCCCGGGCCCGACTGGATGCCCAAGCAAGCGCACATGGCCGACCTGCAAGCCGCCGCCGCAGCGGCCAACCTGCTCGGCGACCTGAACGGCAAGCCCGTGAACGAGACCTTCAAGGTCGAGCTGATGTGCATCGTCGACGCGCTCGAACACGGCACGCCGATCATCCGCACGGAGCAGCGCAACGCGATGCTGCCTTCGAGCAAGGTGTTCCACTGGGTCAAGCGCGGGTTCGAGTGGAATTACCTTCGGCAGTACCGCTGAGTCCTGCGGGGTCGCCGGCATTCGGTTCCCGGTGGGCAGAGGTCGAATGCGAAGCCCGCCCGGGCCTGACGACGAACGGTTGATGTCGTGTGAAGCGAAGTGGCAGCCGAGGGAGCGCCATTGGCTCTCGGCTCGAGCGGCCGGCGAAGACTCGGGCCTGCTCGGCAGCGCGGTTACGATCCACAGGTGAACCAGCGGCGGCGCCAATGGCAAGTTCCTGCCAAGTGCATCCAGGTCTTGCTTTGGGTGGCAACTTGGGGTTGGCGCCTACGTTCTCGTTAGACGGCACTGGGAGACATCGGTGCACTTCGTAGGCAAGCCATGATCCTCACCAAGGCGCGGCGAAAGGCGGAAGAGGCACGCTTCTTCGTGAGCGCGGTCCGCCAAGCGGGCGACGTTGATGCTGCTGAGTTCAGCTTCAGTGCGCTCCTCGGCTCCGGGAAGAGTGTCCGCTACGCCGTACACGCGCAGGTATTCGCCATTGAGCGAACGCGATTTGTAGATGATGTCGCACGCAAGCGGTCCAAGACCATCGTCGAGGCGCTGGTGAAGAAGAAGCAGTTTTCAGTCGGCAAGCCGAGGCCCACTACAAAGACGGCCGAAGAGTATGTACGGCTCTTGGAGGCATTTATCAACTATCGTGAGTCCGAAATGCGCGATGCCGTCTAACCGTTCGGTCAAGACGACGCGCTCCGGGCTGCGCCCTCCGCGCGCGGCTTACCTCATACGTTGAGGTTGTAGAAAAACCCCTTTTCGCGCGTCAATGCGCACGGCTCTCCAACCCGCAGGGCGGGGCGCGTGTCGATCGGTCAGAGTTTGGTTTTGCAGCGCACCAGAGCGCGCTGAGCGCTCAGCCGGGAGTTCAAGTGGTGAAGGCCGCGCGATTGCGCTGTTGGCTGCTTACTGTGCATACCCGTGATGCGCGAGCTTCTCGATGTTGTGCACCAGGGCGAACAGCTTCCACTGCCCGTCCACCTTTTGCTGCCCGCGCAGCGTGAAGCGGTTGAGCCTCTTGTTGTGGCGCAGGTTGGCGAACACCGGCTCCACCGTGGCGAAGCGCCGTGCATACAGGGCTCGACCCTGGGCGCTGTCGATGCGCCGCTTCATGCGTTCGGTGTGGACGTTCTTCTCGGGCAGCTTGCCGATGAAGAACGCCACCTGCCGCGTCTTGGTCTGCTGCGGTGTGCGCAGGCACTTCTCGCGCTGCGTGCAGGGCTCGCAAGCGCCCTGGCTGCCGCGGAACTTGATGGCGATGTAGCCACCGATTCTGCACTCCCGCCCGTTGCCATGCAGCGACTGCCCGGCCGGGCACACGCAGGTGTGTGCATCGCGGTCGAAGTTGAAGTCTTGCGGTCCATACAGTGATGAGGCCTTCTTCGTGCTCGGGCTCTTGTCGTGCAGCGGATCGGGCTCTTGCTTGTACTTGGCGCTGCCGTCGAATCGCTCGTCGCGAGCCCGCATGCCGTTGTCGGGGATCAGCGCCTGGCGATTCATCTCGGCCAGGGCTGCCAGGTTGGCTTCGCTGTGGTAGCCGGCATCGGCGGTGATCAAGGTGTCTGCGCCAAGCACATCGCTCAGCGCCACCACGGTGGGCACCAGCAGCTCCTGTTCCGAGCCCGTGCCATGGGCTTGGGCCTGGACGATGACCTGATGTTTTGCATCCACCGCGGCCACGCCGGTGTAGCCCTGGATCACGCCTTTGCTGGTGGCCATCTTGGCCGACTCGTTGTCGGTGCGGTTGCTCTTGCGCACCGCGCCGCGTGAGCCTTGGCGGTCTTCGGGGTGCTCGGCCAGCCACTCGTGGATGCGTCGGGCTTCGCAGCGCAGCCGCTGGATGCGCTGGACTTCCTTGGCACGCAGCGAAGGCTCTGCATCGCCCGTGTCGGCCTCACGGTGGCGCTCGAGCATGGTCTGAACCGCCGCTTCCATCTTCTGCGCCTGGTGCGCGAACTCGGCTCGCGTGCCGCTGCGCTGCTTGGAGGCGTTGCAGGGCAGCTTCACGCCGTCGATGGCGAACATCTCGCGCCCGATCAGACCCTGTGCGTCGAAGATCAGGAGCACTTGCTGGAACACTTTGCCAATCAACTCCCCCAAGCCCGAGACGAAGGCGGCGATGGTGGTGAAGTGCGGGCAGGTGTCCCCGCTCAGAGCAACGAAGGCGACGTGCTCACGGCAGGCGCGTTCGATGCCGCGGCTGGAGACGATGCCACGCGAGTACGCCAGCAGCACGACCTTGAGCAGCATGGCCGGCGGGTACGCACTCGCGCCGGTGTCGTCGTTGGCAAAGCGCGCGTCGAAGTCGCTGAGATCGACCTCGTGATCGAGCAGGTGGTTCAGCGCGTGCTCCAGTGTTCCGGGCAGCAACTGGGCCTCGAGGTCCACCGCCAAAAACCTCGGGCTGGTGTCAATGTGCTTGTAGCGGGCCATCGCTGTGCATCGGTGGTTGCGATGCATTTGCCTTGCAAGTCCCGGGCCACACGGGCAGACTGCGGTCTTGGTTTTTCTACAACCTCGTTAGGCCTCGCAAGCCATACATTCGCTGGCCCCCACACCTTTGGCTCTTCCCCCATCGCTTCATGCTGTACGACCCAGACCGCCACGAGCCGCTAACGCAGTCAGCGTGGGACGAGACCAGCGCCATCGCGGCGATCGAGCGAATTGTGCGGGACACAGAAGCGCGGTTTTCGGACGAGAGCTACTGGCCATTGCACCCCGAAGATCGGCAAGGTGAACGTGATACACGGACGTACGAGACCGCCCTGTACGACGGTGCGTGTGGCGTCTTTTGGGCGCTGGGCTATCTCCATAACCTTGGCGCAGTTCAACTGAATCGTCCATATCCAGGCGCCCATCCGGATCTCTTGGAACGCAACCGCGCGCTAATGGGAGATGCTGCAGAGCGCAACCGTGCCTCGTACCTTCTCGGTGATACACCCATTCACATGCTCAATTTCGGTCAGCATCAGACCGAGGAGCTTCAGGTCGCCCTTCATGAGTTGATCGCGGGCAATACCGAGCATCCCGCCCGCGAGTTGATGATGGGCTCCCCAGGGACTTTGTTAGCGGCACTGTTCTTGCACGAGCGAACAGGAGCAGAGCGCTGGTCAGAACTCTTCCGGCTGACCGCAGACCGGTTGTGGTCGCAACTCGAGTGGTCAACTGATTACGGGTGTGCCTTTTGGACCCAGAGCTTTGATCGCCGTCCTTCGAAGTACCTGGATGCCGTGCATGGATTTGTAGCTACAGCCATCCCACTCAGTCGAGGCAGACACCTCTTGTCTATAGAGAAGTGGAACGCCTGGCAAGAGTGCATCGTGAACACGGTTTTGCGCACAGCGGATCGCGAGGGTGCTCAAGTTAATTGGCGTCCACAGTTGGAGCGAACACCAGACGCAAGCAAGAAGCTCCTGCAGTTCTGCCATGGCGCACCCGGCTTTGTCATCTGCTTGTCAGACCTCGTGGGCGCTGACATCGAAGGTCTGCTTCTCTCCGCCGGTGAGACGATCTGGTTAGCCGGTCCTCTGCGGAAGGGTTCGAACTTGTGCCACGGCACCGCCGGGAACGCATACGCCTTCTTGAAGCTCTATCGCCGAACGAACGACCCGCGCTGGCTATACCGTGCACGAGCGTTCGCAATGCATGCGATAGGTCAGGCCGAAGTCGAAGCAAGACTGCGCGGCCAGTTTCGCTACTCACTGTGGACCGGAGACTTGGGTCTGGCAATCTTTCTCTGGGACTGCATAGTCGGCCAAGCACGGTTTCCAACTCTAGACGTCTTCTATGCACCTCGCGGCGAGGCCTAACCAAGCGCTCAAGCGGATCGCCAACGGCAGACCACCAAGGCCCGGTCGGCGGTACGCGGCACATTCTCGCCAACCGGGCCCTGGCGTCCTGCCGCTGTCGCTCGCTTAGCTCGAACGTTGGGCGTCATAGCATGGGCTTTTCACTCGCATGGCTTGCTGTTCGTGGGCTTCCCTATCACGTGGCGCTTGAACGCCAAGGCCTCCTGCCTACTGAACACGAATCCGACTACGGGGAGCACGACGTTTCCGCCTTGGCAGACGCCGGTGAATGGTCGTTAGTCGTTGCACGCGGCTGCGACCACCGAATCATTTCTGCGAAGAATCTGGCCACCCTATCGGTCAACTGCGAAGTAATTGCCTGCTCGGTAGAGGAGCACGTCATGTTCAGCTCCTCGGAGCTTTGGTTGGACGGTACAAGGCAATGGCGGGTGGAGCACGACGCACAGAAGTCAATTGAACATCTGGCCACAGACGGTTCTATGCCTGAAGACTTTCCCGCAACCCGCAAGCAGTTCGCCGAGCAACAAGACGCCGAAGGCGGAAACAATGCCGAGGTTGATCTGTACTTCGAAATACCCCTTGTGCTTGCACGCGACCGAGTAGGGTTCAAGCACGATGAAGAGGCTGCGTTTGAAACCGATAGGAAGTTTCAGGTTCTCAGTGACACCATGTCCTCGAAGAAGGCATGGTGGCAGTTCTGGAAATGACGCCCAACCGTCCGGCCTGCCGCCTCCAGCGGCGGCCCACCTCAACCGTTAGGCCTCGCGTGACGCACCACCGGCGCCTCGCCATCCTCATGGCTGCTTTCGTCGCCTTTGCGGCGCAAGGGCAGGTCTACAAGCATGTGGGTCCAGACGGAAAGGTCTTCTACACCGACAAGCCCCCGCCTGCGACAGCGGGATCTGTCGAAGTGAAGCCCGAGATCCGGTCACGCGCCGCGAGGCCAGAAGACGACCCCATCTACGCTGCCATGAACGTTTACGGCAATGAGACCATGGTAGAAACCTTCTATCGCTTCTGCCGTGATGCGGTACCGGAGTCAGAGCCAGCGCTTCGGGAGGCTCGTGACCGATGGAACGCCCGACACTTGGCCCTGCGCAGCACAAAGCTCACAGTCTTGCATGATCAATTTTCCATTGACCAGCTGCGCAGAATTGCGGCCGAGACTGAGGCCACTCATCGGGAAATACTGCAGAAGGTTCGCTTGGCTTCCGCAAAGGAGCAGTCCACATGGTGCGCAGCTGCTCCGGCGCGGTTTGAGGCACAGGAACTCAATCCCGCTCGCAACCCCAGGCTGGTGAAGACGCTCGAGTCGTACAAGCCGAAGGCGGCGCGCCAGTGAGTCCTGACCATTCGCAGCGCCGCGACGCTCGCCGGGGCGCCGTTTTGTACGCTTTCTCCGCACTCGCTGTCACGCACTGGCGGGTGGGGCCGCGATCAATTGTCCCGAACGGGCGACGAGCAGCTCGCCCTCGGCGAGCGCGCGCCACGGCGCGCCGGCGCTGGCCGTGAGCGGCACGCTGGCGAACAGAACCTGTGCGCCGCCTGGGTGGGTCGGCACGATGCGAAGCCCCGGGGTCTCGAAGCCGGCCGACCCGCTGTCGCAGGAACGGCACAGCAGGTGCAAGCCCGGCGGGCGGATCGCGCCGCCTTCCTGGGTGCGCTTGTGGCCATGGGCGAACAGCGCGTCGCCGTCGGTGTAGAGAAAGTTCGCGGGGCCGAGCGCGCGAAGCTGCTCCGCGAAGCCGGCAACGACGCTGCGGCGTGCCTCCAAGTCCGGCGGGGCCGTAACACCGTGCCAGAGCGGACGCAGCCGCTCGAGCAGCACGCAGAACGCGAGTTCGGAGTCGGTCTCGCCGACCGGGGCAAATCCGCCCGGCGCGGCCAGTTCGTGCAGCGCGCTGCGATCGAGATGGCCGTTGTGCGCGAACACATGCATCGCGCCGCCGAGTTCGCGCACGAACGGCTGGCAGTTGCGCATCGCCGAGGCGCCTTGCGTCGCACGGCGAATGTGGCTGAGCACCAAGTGGCTGCGCAGCGGGTGCGCGCCGATGAACTCCAGGCAGGCGCTGTCGCGCGCCGCGCCCGCTTCCTTCAGCAGGCGCACGTCACCGTCGATGTAGTGGGCGAGGCCCCAGCCGTCGGCGTTGTGCCCGCCGCCGCCGCGCTGCGCGAACTCGCGCAGCGAGTAGCGCAGCAAGGCGGGGTGTTCTCCACTGAATGCGAACAGTTCGCACACGGCAGATCGGCGGCTCGCGCCTCAGAGGTTCAGGTGCTGCAGGCCGCGCCGCCGCTGCTCTTCAGGCCGAGCTTGCGCAAAATGGTTTCCAGCGGGCACAGATGCGTGAACGAACTCTGCAACAGGTTCGCGCCGACGAACGCCGTCATCCACAACCAGTTGACGGAATGGAACAGCGGGCTCGCCTGCACGCCGAGCGCGAGCGAGATGAGAATCACCGTACCGGCGAACATGCGGATCACGTTTTCGATGGTCATGAAAATTCCTTCGAGGGGCTGGATGGACATGGCGCGTAGCATGAACCGCGTCGCCTCCCTTGTCTGCAACTCAGGTTGCACTGTCTACCCCCCGCACGCAACCGCCCTGGCGGCGCCCGCCATCAGGGTCGCCGCGAACGCCAAATCGCCCTTTCTCAAGCGAGATCGAAACGGTCCAGGTTCATCACCTTCACCCACGCGGCGACAAAGTCCTTGACGAACTTCTCCTTCGCGTCGGCGCTCGCATAGACCTCGGCCAGCGCGCGCAGCACCGAGTTCGAACCGAACACCAGGTCCACGCGGGTGGCGGTCCACTTGACCGGCCCTGTTTTGCCGGCCTTGCGGTCCCGGCCCTCGTAGTTGCCGCCCGCCGGCTTCCACTCGGTGCCCATGTCGAGCAGGTTGACGAAGAAGTCGGGGCAGAGCACGCCTGGCTTGTCGGTGAACACGCCGTGTTTGGCCGCGCCGCTGTTGGCGCCCAGCACGCGCAGGCCGCCGACCAGCACCGTCATCTCGGGCGCGGTGAGCGTGAGCAGCTGCGCCTTGTCGACGAGCAGATGCTCGACCGGCACGCTGGCCGCGCCCTTGAAGTAGTTGCGAAAGCCATCGGCCACCGGTTCGAGCACGCCGAAGGACTCGACATCGGTCTGGTCCTGCGTGGCATCGACACGGCCGGGCGCGAACGGCACCTCCACAAGCACACCCGCCAACCGGGCTGCCTTCTCGACGCCGACGCCGCCGGCGAGCACGATCACGTCGGCCAGCGAGAGCTTGCCCGAAGCCTTCTGGACCTCCTCCAACTTGGCCAGCACCTTGGCCAACTCGCCCGGCGTGTTGGCCTCCCAGTTCTTCTGCGGCGCAAGGCGGATGCGCGCGCCGTTGGCGCCGCCGCGCTTGTCGCCGCCGCGGAAGGTCGAAGCCGAGGCCCAGGCGGTGGACACCAGCTGCGCCACCGTGAGGCCCGACGCTGCAATCTTCGCCTTGGCGTCGGCGATGTCGGCGGCGCTGGGCTTGTGCGTGGCCGCAGGCAGCGGGTCCTGCCAGAGCAGCTCTTCCTTGGGCGCCTCGGGGCCCAGGTAGCGCGCCTTCGGGCCCATGTCGCGGTGGGTCAGCTTGTACCAGGCGCGCGCGAAAGCGTCGGCGAAGGCCTGCGGGTTGTGAAGGAAGCGGCGCGAAATCTTTTCGAACCCGGGGTCCATGCGCAGCGTCAGGTCGGTGGTCAGCATCGTCGGCCTGTGCTGCTTGCCGGGGATGTGCGCGTCGGGAATGATTTCCGGTGCGTTCTTGGCCACCCACTGCTTGGCGCCGGCGGGCGACTTGACCATCTCCCACTCGTACTTGAACAGGTGCTCGAAGAAGTCATTGCTCCAGCGCGCGGGCGTGGTGGTCCAGGTGACTTCCAGGCCGCTGGAAACAGTGTCCTTGCCGTGGCCCTGCCCGTAGTTGCTGTTCCAGCCCAGGCCTTGCGCCTCGAGCGGCGCGCCCTCCGGTTCCGGGCCCTTGTGCGATTCCGGCGCGGCGCCGTGCGCCTTGCCGAAGGTGTGGCCGCCGGCGATCAGGGCAACGATCTCCTCGTCGTTCATCGCCATGCGCCCGAAGGTGGCGCGGATGTCCTTGGCGGCGGCCACCGGGTCGCCGCTGGCGTTCGGGCCCTCCGGGTTCACGTAGATCAGCCCCATGTGGGTGGCGGCGAGCGGCTGGTCCAGGTCACGCTCGCCGGTGAAGCGCTGGTCGGTGCCGAGCCACTTTGTCTCGCTGCCCCAGTTGACGTCCGCGTCGGGTTCCCACACGTCCTCGCGGCCGCCGGCGAAGCCGAAGGTGCGAAAACCCATGGCCTCCAGTGCGACGTTGCCGGTGAGGATGAACAGGTCGGCCCAGCTGATTCTCTGGCCATACTTCTGCTTGATCGGCCACAGCAGGCGGCGCGACTTGTCGATGTTGACGTTGTCGGGCCAGCTGTTCAGCGGAGCGAAGCGCTGCTGTCCGCGGCCCCCACCGCCGCGGCCGTCTGCCGTGCGGTAGGTGCCGGCGGCGTGCCAGGCCATGCGGATGAACTGCGGGCCGTAGTGGCCGAAGTCGGCCGGCCACCAGTCCTGCGAATCGGTCATCAACGCCAGCAGGTCCTTCTTCAGCGCGAAGTAGTCGAGCTTCTTGAACGCTTGGGCGTAGTCGAACTTCTCGCCCAAGGGGTTGGACTTGCTCGAATGCTGGCTCAGCAGGTCCAGGCGCAACTGGTTCGGCCACCAGTCCTTGTTGGAGGTACCGCCACCGGCGGCATGATTGAACGGGCACTTGGCTTCGGGCGACATGGCTTCAGGCTCCTGAGAGACGTGGGGGGACGTTGCGAAGAGTACTGATTCAGCGACTGCGCGTCCAGAAAGAATCCTTTATCGCGTCGATAGCAAAGGCTTCAAGGCAGGCGCGTCAGCCCTTCGATCTCCAGCGGGCAAAGCCACGTGAACGAGCTCTGCAACAGGTTCGCGCCGACGAAGGCTGTGAGCCACAACCAGTTGACGGAGTGGAACAATGGGCTGGCTTGCACGCCCATTGCAAGTGACACCAAGCGAACATGCGCCCCCAACCGATGAGTGGAATCCAGACCCCGCGCTCCCTGCTGCTCGCGCGTTTCCCTGTACTTGCGCAGCTGCCGGGGATGCAACTCGACGAGTTGCTCGCCGCCGCGCCACTGCGCCGAGCGAGCGCGGGCAGCGTGCTGTTCGAGCCGAACCAGCCTTGCGAGGGTTTTCCGCTCCTGCTCGAAGGCAGCGTCAAGGTGATGAAAGCGTCGCCCGCCGGCCGCGAGATCGTGCTGTACCGCGTCAGCCCCGGCGAAGGCTGCATCCTCTCGGGCGGCTGCCTGCTCGGGCAGCACGAGTACGCCGCGCGCGGTGTCGCCGAGAGCGATGTGACGCTGCTGAAAATCCCGCCGGCGCTGTTCCAGGACTTGATGGTGAAGTTCGCGCCGTTTCGCCGCTTCGTGTTCGACATGTACGGCGCACGCCTCGCGGAGATGATGG
Organism: uncultured beta proteobacterium; assembly: GCA_963791595.1. Classification (GTDB taxonomy): domain Bacteria; phylum Pseudomonadota; class Gammaproteobacteria; order Burkholderiales; family Burkholderiaceae_C; genus JAEMQF01. The sequence continues at coordinate 78,324 of CAWBTF010000017.1, forward strand.
AGCTGATCGACGAGGTGGCGTTTCGCAAGCTCGATACACGCCTGGCCCGGCTGCTGGTGCAGCGTGGGCCGGTGCTCGAGACCACGCACCAAATGCTGGCCGACGAGCTGGGCAGCGTGCGCGTGTTCGTGAGCCGGCTGCTGCGCAATTTCGAGGAGCGCGGCTGGGTCAAGCTGGAGCGCGAGCGCATCGAAGTGGTCGACGCGAAAGGCTTGCTGGAGTTCTCGCGGCAGTAGTCGCTCGTCGTGCACAGCGCGAACAGGGCCGTTTCCGGGGCCCTGCCGGCCGGGCCTGGCCGATTCGAATCAGCGCACCGTGTAGCCGCGCCCTTCGAGGCACGCCGTCTGCGCGCGCACATAGTCGGCGCGGCGCGACGTGTCGGTGCTCTGCCCCGTTGCCGCGGGCGCCGGGTCGAAGCCGCTTTGCTGCACCGCCCAGCGGTGGCATTCGTATTCGTCGCTCGCCTGCGTCTCGGCGCTCTGGCCCTGCGCCGGGTACACGTACAGCCGGCCCGGCGTGCCGCTCGCGGTGCCGAGCGATGCCACCGGCGTCGGCACGACTTCATAGCCGCCCTCAGTGCGCTCGCGGTAATACACGCCGTTCAGGTACAGGTACGTGATGCCGCCGATCACCACCGCGGTGGCGAAGGTCGGCAGGTCGGTCACGATCACGCCGTACGGCGGGCGCACGACGACATAACCGCTCGGCGCGCCCGCGTACCACACGCCCGACCAGAACCAGTAGTTCGTTCCGCGCCAGACGATCGGCGGCGTGTGCCTCGGGGGCAACGCAGGCACGCGATACCCCGAGCGCGGGTAGTAACGCGCATGATCGTGCGCGTTGTCGTACCAGCGGTTGGGCGGCGGGCGCTGCGGCGCCGCGCGCGGCAGTGCCGGCGCTCGCGGCTGCGCCGCGTGGGGCGGTGGCTGCGGCGGCGCCGCACGGGGCGGCGCGGGTGGTCGCTGCGGCACGGCGCGCGGCGGCCCGCCCTCGCGCGCACCCGGCGGCGGTCTCGGCTCCTGCTGCGCCAGCGCGGCCGGTAATGCAGCCAGCAACATCAGCGCCGCCGCGCACCACACGGCGCCACGAGAGATCCGACCGATGCGACTCGTCATCATGCGCTCCTTGATTGACGCGTCGACATTTCCGTTAGCTCCGATTCCGTGAGGAGGAACAGCGCAGCGTGTCATCCGACGCGATAACCCCGCCCGGCCATGCACGCGCTCATCGCACGCCGGAATCGGTCCAGCGGCTCGGAGGCCGCCCGGCGCGCGGCCTCGTTCGCCTGTTCGCGCGCCGCGTACGCGCGCTCGGCCGCCTGCGCGCGCGACTCCTGCGCCGCAGCGCCGATTGCCGCGCCGAAAATCGCGCCGAGCACCGCGCCGCTGCCGCTGTGGTGCGGTCCCGATGCAATCGCGCCGACCACGGCGCCGGTCACCGCACCGGCGGCGACACCGGAGCCGTCGCGCACCACGGGCGGCGGCGGCGCCGGCGGCGGCAGCGTGACGGGTGTCATGCCGGGGTCGATGCCGCTTTGCGTCACGGCCCAGCGGTAGCACTCGTAACGGTCGCGGTCCTGGCGCACGGCGTCCTGGCCGCGTTCCGGGTAGAAGTACATCGGCGGGGTGGCCGGCACTGCCGCAGGGACAGGTGCGGAAACGGGTGCCGGCGCGGGAGTCTCGTAGATGATGGGCGGGCCGACCACGCAGCCGGCAAGCATGAGGCTTCCCGTGATCGCCAGCAACATTGACGACGCACGGAGCGACGCATGGTGGGCATGAACAGTGCGCATCGTTGTCGTCATCCAAGGCATAGCCCGAAATCTATGCATCGAGCGCCGGGTGGCATTGCGCTGGGTCAATGTTTCGCGAATCGGCGCGGCGCTTTGCATTACTTGACCTTGCGCAAATACGCGAGCAGCACGCGGCGGACACACTGCCTGTCACGATGAGCGAACATGTCTGCGCCATGCATGCCCGCGCCTGCCTTGCCGTGGCGCTGGTGCTGGCGGGGTGTGCCTCGCCGCCGGCGCGGCCACCGGTGGTGCCGCAAGCGGTCGATGTCCCCGGCGCCTGGTCCGCCGCCGATGGGTTGTCGTCAAGCGCGTCCGCGGCGTCGCTGGCGCAATGGTGGCTCGTGTTCGGCGACACCACGCTCACCGGCCTGATCGGCGAAGCGCTCGACGCGAACACCAGCGTGCTGAGCGCGCAGGCCGCGCTGCGCCAGGCGCGAGCGCAGCGCGACATCGCTGCCGCCGGACTTTCGCCCACGCTCGACGCTTCGGCCTCCGCGCAGCGCGGCATGGCGGGCGGGCACAGCACCGGCAATGCATTCAAAGTCGGGCCTCGATGCAAGCTGGGAACTCGACTTCTTCGGCGCGAACCGCAGCGCACTGCAGGCGAGCGAAGCGAATGCACGCGCGAGCGCGGCGAGCCTGGGCGACGTGCAGGTGTCGATCGCCGCCGAAGCCGCGCTCGCCTATATCGCGCTGCGCAATGCGCAGGCACGGCTGGCTGTCGCGCAGGCGAATCTGGAAAGCCAGCTCGAGACGCTGCAGATCGCGCAATGGCGATTCCAGGCCGGCCTGGTGACGCAGCTCGAAACCGAACAGGCGCGCGCCGCCGCCGAGCAGACGCGGGCGCAGCTTCCCGCGCTGCAAACCGCGATCGCGCAGAACCGCCACGCGCTTGCGGTGTTGACCGGCCGGCCGCCCGCGGCGCTGGCTGACATGCTCGGCAGCGCCGCGCCCGTGCCGATGCCTGCCGCGACACTGGCCATGAGCTTGCCGGCTGACACCTTGCGCCAGCGGGCCGACGTGCGCGCTGCGGAAGAACAGGCGCTCGCGGCGCTGGCGCGAGTCGATCAGGCGAATGCGCAGCGCCTGCCGAGCTTTCGCCTCAGCGGGTCGCTCGGCTTGAGCGCGCTGACAGTCGGAGCGCTGACGAACAGCACCTCGCTGCTCGCATCACTCCTCGCTGGCGTGAGTTATCCGCTGCTCGACGGCGGCGCGGCGAATGCCCAGGTGCGCGCCCAGCAGGCCGCGTTTGAGGGGGCGCGCAGCAACCACCGGGCAGCCGTGTTGTCGGCCTTGAAAGACGTGGAAGACGCACTCGTCGCGCTGCGCGGCGACCGCGAGCGCCTGGCGCGCCTGGAGCAGGCGGCGCAGGCCGCGGGCAACGCGGCGCAACTCGCGCGCCAGCGCTTTGCCGGCGGGCTGGTGGACTTCCAGACCGTGCTCGACACGCAGCGCACCCAGCTCAGCACGCAAGACAGCGTTGCGAATGCAAGCGCCGACGTGAGCGCGGACCATGTGCGCCTGTACAAGGCGCTCGGCGGCGGCTGGCAGCCGGACAGCGCGCTCGATCTTGCCCTCACACCGACGCAAACGTCCCCATGAGTCCATTGACTACCCCTGCGTCCGCACCCGATAGCGCTGTGGCCGAGAACACAGCCACCGCCGCGGCCACCGACATCTCGACGCTGCTCGCCGAGCCCCGCCGCGCCTGGTTGCGCCGGCCTGCGCTCTGGATCGGTGCCGCCGCGCTGGTTCTGGCCGGCGCCGGCCTGTGGTCCTGGCAGAACACCCAGACCACGAACAACCTGCCGAGCTACACCACGCACACCGTGGCGCGCGGCAACATCACGCTGAACGTCGTCGCCAACGGCACGCTGCAGCCCACGCGCGCGATCAACATCGGCAGCGAACTGTCGGGCACGGTGCTGAAGGTCAACGTCGACGTGAACGACCGAATCCGCAAGGGCCAGGTGCTGGTCGAACTCGACACCGCCAAGCTGCGTGATCAGATCCAGCGCTCACGCGCTGCGCTCACCGCTGCCAACGCCAAGGTCGCGCAGACCGAGGCGACGCTGAAGGAGGCGCGCGCGAGCCTCGCGCGCTTCGAGGAAGTGTCGCGCCTGTCGGGCGGCAAGGTGCCGTCGCGCGCCGAGCTCGACACCGCGCGCGCCGCGTTGGAACGCGCGATCGCCGACGAAGCCAGCGCGCGCGCCGGCGTCAGCGAGGCGCAGGCGGCGCTGTCCAGCGACGAGATCAACCTCTCCAAGGCGTCGATCCGCGCGCCGACCAACGGCGTGGTGTTGACTCGCAACGTCGACCCGGGCAATGCGGTGGCGGCATCACTCCAGTCGGTGACCCTGTTCACGGTGGCCGAAGACCTGGCGCAACTGCGCTTGCAAGTGAACGTTGACGAAGCCGACGTCGGCTCGGTGAGCGCGGGCCAGGAAGCGAGCTTCACCGTCAGCGCGTACCCGGGCCGCAAGTTCCCGGCGCGCATCACGCGCGTCGCGTTCGGTTCGACGATCACCGACAACGTCGTCACCTACCTCACCTACCTCGACGTGAACAACGCCGACCTGAGCCTGCGCCCCGGCATGACGGCCACCGCGACGATCACCGCGACGCAGCGCAACGATGTGCTGCTCGTGCCGAACAGCGCGCTTCGCTTCACGCCCACCGCCGCCGGTGCCGGCGCCGCCGCGGGCCGTGGCGGCATCGTCTCGAGCCTGCTGCCGCGCTTTCCGGGCGGCGCGGCGCGCCGTTCCGCCGCGGCCGGCGCGGACACGAGCACGGCGCGCCAGGTCTGGGTGGAGCCGGCGGATCGCAAGGGCAGCGCCTTGGCGGTCGCCGTGACGCCGGGAATCAGCGATGGCCGCTTCACCGAGATCGCCGGCGGCGATCTGCAGCCCGGCATGCAGGTCATCGTCGACCAGAAGGTCGCCGCGGCGAAATGAGGGCGACATGAGCCTGGCCCTGCCCCGCCTGTCCCTCGAAGGCCTGGGCCGCGGCGCAGCGCTGCGCCGGCCGCAAGGCGCAGCGCCGGCAATGCGCCCCGGCACGCCGAGCCACACGCCGCTGATCCGCCTGCGCGGCGTGAGCAAGGTCTACGGCAGCGGCGCGACCGAACTGGTGGCGTTGAGAGATGTCGACCTCGACATCCACGCCGGCGAGTTCGTCGCGATCATGGGGCCCAGCGGTTCGGGCAAGTCGACCGCGATGAACATCCTGGGCTGCCTGGACACGCCCAGCCGCGGCCAGTACCTGTTCCAGGGCGCGCATGTCGAGGCGCTGTCGCGCGACCAGCGCGCGCGATTGAGGAGGCGCTACCTCGGCTTCGTGTTCCAGGGCTTCAACCTGCTCGCGCGCACCTCGGCGCAAGAGAACGTCGAGCTGCCGCTGCTCTACCGCGGCGAGAGCACGGCGGCACGGCGTGCGGCCGCCGCGAGAGCGTTGCAGTCAGTCGGGCTCACGGGCTGGGAGCACCACACGCCGGCCGAGCTGTCTGGCGGCCAGCAGCAGCGCGTCGCGATCGCGCGCGCCATCGTCACGCAGCCGGCGGTGCTGCTCGCCGACGAGCCCACCGGCAACCTCGACTCGCGGCGCGGCCAGGAAATCATGGAGCTGCTGCGCGAATTGAACACGCAGCAGGGGATCACCGTGCTGATGGTGACCCACGAGCCCGACATGGCCGCGTATGCGCGGCGCTGGGTTCGTTTTCTGGACGGCCGGATCGAGAGCGATGCGCCGAACCCGAAGCCGGCGCCGGCCGCGCCCGCCGACGCGAGCTCGAGCCAGAGCCCGGCTTCGAGCCCGGGTTCGAGTTCGGCTGCGGACCTGGCTTCGAACCCTGCCGCAGGCACCGGCGAGATGGAGAGCGGCTGATGTGGCTGAAGATGCTGTTCCTGGCGCTCGGCTCGATCCGGCGCAACCTGCTGCGCTCGTTTCTCACGACGCTGGGCATCGTGATCGGCGTCAGCGCCGTGATCACGATGGTCACGCTGGGGCAGGGCGCAACGCGCGCGGTGCAGACGCAGATTTCGAGCCTGGGCAGCAACCTGCTCCAGGTGCGCCCGGGGCAGCGCCTCGGCCCGGGCGGCGGCGCCGGCGGCGTGCCGGCGTTCAAGGAGGCTGACGCGCAGGCGGTGCTGGCGCAGATCGGCGGCATTGCCGCGGTCGCGCCCGAGGCGCGCAGCGGCGCCACCGTCGTCGCGAACGGGCGCAACTGGGCCACCACCGTGATCGGCAGCGACAACGCGTGGTTGGATGCCGGCAACTGGCGCCTCGGTGCAGGGCGCCTGTTCGAAGACGACGAACTGCGCGCCGGCGCCGCCGTGTGCATCATCGGCGAGACGGTGCGACGCGAGATCTACGGCGGCACGGCCGCGGCTTCGCCGGCGCAGGTGCTGGGCGAACGGCTGCGCATCAAGCAGTTCTCGTGCAGCGTGGTCGGCGTGCTCGCCTCCAAGGGCCAGGCGGCGATGGGCGCGGATCAAGACGACACGGTGCTGCTGCCGCTGCGTACACTGCAACGCCGCGTCACGGGCCATCAGCGCGTGAACACGCTGCTCGTCTCGATGCAGGAGGGCAGCGACAGCGCGCGCCTGAAGACGGCGCTGCGCGAGCTGCTGCGCGAACGCCGCAAGCTGGGCGATGCCGACGACGACAACTTCAACATCCTCGACACCCAGCAGCTCGCCGAAACGCTGTCGGGCACGACCAAGGTGATGACGACGCTGCTCGGCGCGGTGGCCGCGGTGAGCCTGCTCGTCGGAGGCATCGGCATCATGAACATCATGCTGGTGAGCGTGACCGAGCGCACGCGCGAGATCGGCCTGCGTTTGGCGATCGGCGCGCTCGAGCGCGAGGTGCTGCTGCAGTTCCTGATCGAGGCGGTGACGCTCGCCTCGATGGGCGGGCTGATCGGCGTGCTCATCGCCACCGGCGCGTCGATCGGCCTGGCGCGGGTGATGGACGTGCCGTTCCTGTTCAACCCGTCGATCAACCTGCTGTCGTTCGTGTTCTCGGCGGCGATCGGCGTGCTGTTCGGCTACTTCCCGGCGCGGCGCGCGGCGCGGCTCGATCCGATCGAGGCGTTGCGGCATGAATAGCGACGCCTGAGCGGCGGTGCGGTGTTGCCCAGCCGCGCATCGATGAGAAAGTCACCCCTTACGAATGGGCGCCGAACCAGGTAGTTTCGTTCGTTGCGTTTATTGCGTATAGTTCGAACGAACCGTGCCGCAGAGGATCGAAACCGACACGCTGATGCCAGGAGAATCCGCCATGCCCCGCCCCCCCGATGCCATTGAAAATGTGATGGACAACGTGCTCGACGAGCACGACGCTGCCCTCGCGCAAGCCGCGCAGCGCTGCCTGATGACGGCGCTGGACCATTCGCGCGCCGCCAAGATTCGCCTCGTGTCGGATGGCAAGAGCATGCCTTCCGTGGAGCTGCCGCCCAAGGCGCTGCGCATGGTGGCTGACATGCTGGGCATGATGGCGCAGCGCCAGCCGGTGGTGCTGCTGCCGCAGAAGATGGAGCTGTCCACGCAAGATGCGGCCGCGTTCCTCAACGTTTCGCGCCCGTTCGTGGTGAAACAGATCGACGAGGGGCGTTTGCGCTGCCGCAAGGTGGGCCGGCACCGGCGCATCCTGTTCGATGACCTGTTGGCCTACCAGCAGGCGCTGCACGAAGAAACTGAAAGCGCGTTGCAGGCCTTGGCCGACCAAGCCCAGGCGCTCGGCCTGGACCGTTAGGCGGGCGCTGACATGGCCGGCTCAGCACGCTACACGGCCATCCTCGATGCCTGCGTGCTGTACCCGGCGACCTTACGAGACCTGTTGTTGAGTCTGGCGCGAGACGGCCTGTACCACGCGCGCTGGAGCGAGCGCATTCAAGACGAATGGGTGCGGAGCCTGCTTACGCGGCGCCCCGAGTTGGAAGAAGCTGCGCTGCGCCGCACCTGCGAGTTGATGGCTCAGGCCGTGCCCGACAGCGTGGTGCAGGGGTGGGAGCGCATCGAGCTCAGCTTGACGGGGCTGCCCGATGGGAACGACCGGCATGTGCTGGCAGCGGCCATCTGCGGCCACGCCGATGCGATCGTGACGTTCAACCTCGGTGACTTTCCGGCCGAGGCCTTGACGCCGTTCGGTGTGGAGGCGCAGCACCCGGACGACTTTTTGCTGAACCAGCTGGACCTGAACCCGATCGCAGCGCTCAAATCGATCAAGGCGATGCGCGCCCGCTGGCGCAATCCGCAGCTGACGGCGCTCGACTTGGCCACAGCGATCGAGAAGCTGCAACTGCCGCTGGTGGCGGCGCGTTTGCGCGAGGTGGCCGAGTTGATCTGATGGCCAACTTCATCTCCGAAGACCAGATCGAACAGGCCTTGTTGCAGCGGCTGCAGCACCTGAGTCAAAGCGCTGGTGGGCCGCGTCGATCGCGATGCGAGAAAAGTGAACTTCCGCGAGTCGGTCCTCGCCGCTCCCTTTGTCGCCGGTCCCGACCTTCAAGCGCCGGGTCTGCGATGCCCGGCGAACACTCACTCGCCCGCGCGCTGCGCCTTCACCAGCAACGCCGCACGCCGATCCAGGCTCTCCCGCGGCCACATTTCCGAAGCCTTGTAGTACTCGGCAACTGCGGGCGTGCCGGCAGGCAAGACCACCCACGGCTGCTTGCTCGAGGTGAAGATGTGAATGTCGGGCGGCAAGCGGTCGGGTTCGTCGAGCGTGCCGACGCGAACGAAACGAACCGCGTCGCCGGCGCCTGCGTAGTTGCTCCAGACTGCCACCTGGCATCGCGGGCAGCGCGAAATCTTCTGGCCTTTGCGGCTGTTGGACGGCGTATCGATGATTACGACCTCGCCCTCCAGCAATTCCACCCGCTCGCTCTCAATCATCGCGTTGAGCGCGAACGCCGCACCGGTCTCGCGCTGGCACCAGCGGCAGTGGCAACAGTGAACGAAGAGCGGCTTCGACCGCATGCGATAGCGTACGTGGCGGCAGGTGCAGCCGCCGTCGTAGGTGGTTGTTTCGTGGCTCATGCTTGCCGATTCGCCGAAGGCATTGGCGACAACCGGCGCAGAATAGACGCCGCACGCGATTCCATCAAGAGTGATGGCGCCGCAGCGCCGAACCGCCCGCTCGAACCCTCGAAGGAGGAACCCATGGCTGCATACCGTTTGTTCGGCCGCCCCGGCTGGGGCTCGGTGATCGTCGAGGCGCAGTTGAGCGCGCTCGGCGTGCCTTTCGACTACGAAGAAGTTCCCAATCTCTTCGAGTCCGAAGAAGGGCGGCGCAAGCTCGCGCTGCACAACCCGATCGCGCAGGTGCCGACGCTGCAACTGCCCGACGGATCGGTGCTGACCGAGAGCGCGGCGATCACGCTGCACCTGGCAGACGTGACGGGGCGCGACGACTTCGTTCCTCCGGCGGGGCATGCGCAGCGCGCGCAGTTTCTGCGCTGGCTCGTGTTCCTGGTCGCGAATGTCTACCCGACTTTCACGTATGCCGACGAGCCGAAGCGCTTCGTGCATGACGCCGCCGCGGCCAAGGCCTTCGGCGAAGCGGTGGACGACTATCGCTGCCGCTTGTGGCGCATGGTCGAACCGGAAGTCGGCAGCCCGTGGTTTCTGGGAGAGCGTTTCTCGGCGCTCGACCTCTACCTCGCGACGATGGCGCACTGGCGCCCGGGGCGCAAGTGGTTCGGCGAGCACACGCCCAAGCTCGCGGCCGTCGCCCGCCGCGCCGGCGAGGACGCGCGTTTTCGCGCGGTGTGGTTGCACAACTTTCCGCGCGACTTCGCGCAGTGATGAGACCCGATCGAGGCACTGCCGCATGAGTAGCGGCACGTGACTGGCGGCACGGGGCGGTGGTTTGTCCCTCGTCAAGCCGCTGGCGCCGCATTCGATCAAACTTTATGCGGAGGAGCGATTCGATGTACGGATTCCACGCCAGGCTCGAC
>CAWBTF010000018.1:0-86319 GCA_963791595.1 uncultured beta proteobacterium
GACCAGCGCTGCGCCTTCAGTGGCTGGAGCAGATGGTGACGATCGCCAGCGCCACTCCGCCACACCGGCACGTGATCGGTCGCGTGCCAAGCGGCACGCTGCAGATCGGCGCGCCAACTGTCGATGCACGGAACAACAAGCGCGACGGCAGGCTGCGCACGGCCGGCACCGTGGTGGCGGGCAACGCGTTCGGGTGGCCTTATCAGGCGCCGTTCACGCGTAGAGGATTTCACCTCGGCATTCCAGGCTTCGGCGCGGCGCGGCGCGGCAACGGTTGTGGAATTCGTCGGACAAGCGCTCGGCGCGCGCGGTCTGTACGACGAGAACAAGTCAGTCCTCGATGCCGTGGCATGCCGGCTCGATTGGCAGGCGGCTGACGATGACGGCCTGCTTCCGTCGGAGAGCCAACGATCGCACTTGACCCACTCCTGACATTCGGCTCCGTGAATTGGTCGACACCTGGCGGCCGCTCGAGCGGCACGTCACACGCAAGCCGAACCCGTTGATGTCGGCGCACAGGTTCGCGCCGCGCAGGCGACTCCCATCCGAGCGACCCCTTCGTCCTAGACCTAGCGCGGCGACTCGCGGGGAGGCGTCGGCGCCGTCGCCTGTGCGCGCCGCTGCGATTGCCACCAGGCCAGGAACTTGCGGAAGTCGCCTTGAAACTCGCGCTGAAGCAGTTGTTCGTAGACGGTCGAGCAATGCGCGGCGTCGGCCAACCCGAGCAACGTGATTGATGCCTGCCGCTCGCAGGCCAGGAAGGTCTGCCGCAGCGACTCGGGGGTCGGTTCCGCGGCCAGTGCAGGCAGCACAGCCGTCGCGAATGCGGCCAGGTGTCCGGTCAATGTCTTGCGGATCGTCATGGTGTGGCTCCGTGCAACCCCGTCAGGGTGGGACACCAGTACAGGCGAACGGACCGCCGAAGTCCTGAAAAGCTTCCGCAGCGCGCTGAAATCGGCTGAAAATCTCCGGCAGCGGTCGTCCCGGGGCCGCTGGGAGATGGCGTGCAGGCGGCGGCTACCACTTCGACCGTGTTTCGCTTCGAGGACTTCATGCTCGATGCGGCCCGCCGCTCGCTGCGCCGCGCCGACCGGGTGGTCGAACTGCGGCCGCGCAGCTTCGAGGTGTTGGCCTACCTCGCGGGTGCCGCCGGCCGTCCAGTCAGCAAGGACGAGTTGCTCGAATCCGTCTGGCCCGGCGTCGTCGTCACCGAGGATTCGCTGACGCGCTGCATCAGCGATATCCGCCAGGCGCTCGGCGACGACGGGCAGCGCATCATCAAGACGCTGCCGCGGCGCGGCTACGTGTTCGTCGCGCAGTTGCTGCCGCCAGGCGATGACGTCGTGGCCGACACCGTTCGCGCGACGCCGGCAGCGCTGCGGCGCCGTTGGTCGTGGCTCCTGGCAGCTGCGCTGCCCTTGGCTGCGGCCGCAGGGCTTGCGGTCTGGCACTGGGGCGGCGCGCCGACGGTGGCCACGCCGCGACTGTCGATCGTCGTCATGCCGCTGGCCAGTCGCGGCAGCGGCCAGCAGCAGCCGGACTACTTGGCCGAGGCGATGGCCGAGGAGATCACGGCGGATCTGTCGCGCATCCCCGATGCGGTGGTGATTGCGCGCAGTTCGGCCGAGAGCTATCGCGGCAAGGTGGTCGACGCGCGCCAAGTCGGCCGCGAGCTGGGCGTGCGCTACGTGCTCGAGGGCCAACTCGACCGCACCGACGAGACGGTCCGGCTGGCGCTGCAGCTGGTCGATGCCGCCAACGGCCGCACGCTGTGGTCGGAGCGCATCGAAGGCGAGCGGCGCGACTTGGCGGACCTGCACCGGCGTGTCACCGCAACGGTCGCGAATGCGCTGCAGGTCAAGCTCGTGGCGGTGGAGTCGGCGCGTTCGCGACAACGTTCGGCGGCCGACGTCGACGCCCATGACCTGACGTTGCAGGCCTGGGCCCTCACCCAGGGTCTGCGCAGCCCCGAGGCCCTTGCCCACGCGCGTGCGCTGGCCGAACGGGCCATCGCGCTCGATGCGAAGTCGGCCTTCACGTGGACGGTGCTGTCGTGGACCTACCTGAGGGACGCGGGAGGCCGCTACTCGCATCTGCGCGGCGCGACGCGCGCGCAATGGCTGCAACGCGCCCTCGAGGCCGCCGACCGGGCCTACCAGCTCGACCCGCAGGATGCGCGCGCCGTCAGCGTGCGGGCTTTCGCCTTGGCCCAGTTCGGTCGCGCGGACGAGGCCCTGCTGCTGTACGAGCGCGCCGTTGCCCTGAATCACAACGACGCCATGGCGTGGTTCGGCATCAGCTATGCGAACGTGACGCTCGGACGCCAGGACCTGGCGATCCACGCCGGGCGTGAGGCGATCCGCCTGAGCCCACGCGACGCCAGCCTGAACACCTTCTACGTGGTCCTCGCCGCGGCCTACCTGTACCAGGGGCGCGACCGCGAGGCGCTCGACATGGCGCGGCGTTCCGCGCTCGAACGGCCGGACCACAGCGTCACGCACTCCTGGGTTGCCAGCGCAGCTGCGAACCTCGGCGAGCCCGACACGGCGCGCGCGGCGATCGCCGAGTTCCGTCGCCAGCTACCGCAATACACGATCGCGTCGTTCCGCGCCGAGAAGCTGTGCTCCAACGCCACCTGCGAGGCGCAGCGGGAGCGCTACTACGAGGGTCTCAGGAAGGCCGGCCTGCCCGAGTGAGGCCAAACCAACACGTCGCGCCGCCTTGGGATAGAGCACCATGTGCGTGCAGCGGAACAGGGTGATCGTATTGCCGGTCTCGCGATGCGTGACGGTGCCGTCCCAGACCTGCGTTCGGTGGCCTTCAATTCCGATCATCGGCAGCAGGAAGTCGACGGGCAGCGCTCTCTCGCGCGTGCTCAATGGCCTGATGCAGCCGAGCACGCAGCAGCGGCAGCGGCGGCAGCTCGGTGAGGTACTCGCTGACGCGGATGGACTTGGCGTCGAGCTGGAGCAATTCCACCTGCTCGGCATCGGCAGAGGCGCACAGGATGAGTCCGATCGGGGCTTCCTCGCCGGGAGCTCGCTCGTGCTTGTCGAGCCAGCGCAGATACAGCTCCATCTGGCCGACATGCGCGGGCTGGAAGGATTCCAGCTTCAATTCGACGGCAATCAGCCGGCGCAGGTGGCGGTGGAAGAAGAGCAGGTCGAGATGAAAATCATCCTTGCCAATGCTCATGCGTTTCTGCCGGGCGACGAAGGTGAAGCCAGTCCCCAGCTCCAGCAGCACACCTTCGATCTCGCGCAAGATGGCGCTTTCGAGGTCGCGTTCGCTGTAGGCCCCTTTGAGCCCCAGCAGGTCGAGCAGGTAGGGATCGCGGAACACGATGTCGGGGCTCATCTGCCCGTCGCGAAGCTTGCCGATTTCTGCGGCAACAACGGCTTGCGGCTTCTTCGACAGCGCGGTGCGCTGGAACAACATGCCGCCGATCTTCTGCCGCAGCGTGCGCACGTCCCAATGTTCGATGCGGCACATCTCCGCGTAAAAATCGCGGGCGAGCGGGTCCTTGATCGGGAGCAGCTCCATGAAGTGGCTCCAACTCAATTGTGTCGACAGCGCCGACACAATTGCCTGCTCCGGGAAGCACTGGCAGAACTGAATGGCGCGATAGAGCGAGCGCAGAGTGAAGGCCTGGCCGAACTCGACGGTCAATTCTCGTGACACGGTGGCAAGAATTCGCTTTCCGTACGGCGCGCGCTCGTCCTGAAGGCTCTCGGCAAGGAGCCGGCGCCCCAAGATGCCAGTACAGCAGCGTCGTCGTCGAGTTGGCGACCGTGGCGATGCGCTGCCGCGCGGACCGGATCAGCTCTCTCAGGTCCGTGAGGAGCGCGGCCTCATCGACAACGGGACGCGCGTCTCTTGCAACGCTTCGGCTCGGAGGGTTGGCGGCCCTTGCGCTGCAGCGCAGTCGGCTTGAGTTTTCGCGGCGGAAGGAACAGGCGCTTTCGTCATCGCTGACCTCCCCAATGCCGGACAAATTCAACAGCGCCGGCCGGCAAGGTGTCGAGAACCACCTCGCCACCCTTCATCACCAGCTTGATCGCCGTCTCGGGCCGGCTCAGCACGCCCGCATCGCGAGTCGGGTCGCCCTCGACGATCAAAGGTCGGCGAACGCCCCACGCGTCAGGGCACCGATGCGGCCCTCCTGACCCATCAGCCGCGCGGCGGAGATCGTCGCGCTTTGCAGAATCTCAACCGGACTGAGCGCGCCCGCACGCAAGGAGAATTCTTCGCTCTGCCGTCCGTGCATCGCACCCAGCAGGTCGGTGCCGAATGCGATCGAGACGCCATGCGACTTGGCGATCTGGATCGACTCGATTCCCTTGGCACGCACCCGCGCCAGCTTTTCCATCATCTGCGCCGACCAGCCGAGCTTCTGCCCCTCGTCGTCCAGCGCCGCATAAGTCGCCAGCGTCGGCACGAGCCACACGCCCTCCTGCTTCATCAGCCTGGCCGTCGCCTCGTCGATCAGGTTGCCGTGTTCGATGCTGCGCACCCCCGCCTGCACCGCGCGCGTCACGGCGCGCGGCGAATAGGCATGCGCCATCACGTACAGGTTCGCGGCCTGCGCTTCCTCGACGATCGCGCGCAGCTCCTCCATCGAATACTGCGTCCCGTCGATCGGGTCGGTCGGGCTGGCGATGCCCCCGCCCGCCATCACCTTGATCTGGTTCGCGCCGTTGCGCACCTGCTCGCGCACGGCGCGGCGCACTTCGCCCACGCCGTCGGCAATGGCGCCGAACAGCCCGAGGCCCGCGCAGGTGCAGAACATCTCGCGCGTTCCCTTCGGCCGCGCATCGGCGTGGCCGCCGGTCTGCGTGATCGGCCAGCCGGCGATGAACAGGCGCGGGCCCGTGAACAGGCCGCGCTCCACCGCTTCTTGCAGGCCGAAGTCGGCGCCGCAGGCATCGCGCACGCTCGTGAAGCCGCGTTGCAGCATGCCTTCCATCACGCCCTTGCTTTCGGCCGTGATCAGCGACGGCGGTGTTGACGACAGGCGCAGGATGTCGTGCGTGACCGCCATCACGTGCACATGCGCGTCGATCAGCCCCGGCAGCACGACGCGCCCGGCGGCGTCGATGACCTGAGCATCGGCGAACGTGCGCGGCTCGCGCGTCACTTCGACGATTGCGTCCCCTTCGATGACGACGGTCGAAGCGTCCTGCAAGACACCCGCCGCCGAGTCGAAGACCCGGGCGTTGATGACCGCGGTGCGGCGCTGCATGGCGGTTTACGCCAATGCGAGGCGCGCACGCGCCGCGCCCAGTTCACGCGCCAGGCGCGCCACCAGCTCGCGCGCCGGCACCACCTGCTTCACCGCGGCGATGCCCTGGCCGCAGCCCCAGATGTCTTTCCACGCCTTGGTCGCGTCGCCCGCGAAGTTCATCTTCGTCGCGTCGCTGTCGGGCAGCTTGTCGGGGTCCAGCCCGGCGTTGCGGATCGAACCCTTCAGGTAGTTGCCGTGCACGCCGGTGAACAGGTTGCTGTAGACGATGTCGTCGCTGCTGCTGTCGACGATCATCTGCTTGTAAGCATCGACCGCGCGCGCTTCTTCCGTCGCGACGAAGGCCGAGCCGATGTACGCGAAGTCGGCGCCCATCGCCAGCGCGGCGAGCACGGCGTTGCCGTTCGCGATCGCGCCGCTGAGCGCGAGGGGCCCGTCGAACCACTCGCGGATTTCCTGCACCAGCGCGAACGGGCTCTTCACGCCGGCATGGCCTCCCGCTCCCGCGGCAACGGCGATCAGCCCGTCGGCGCCCTTCTCGATCGCCTTGTGCGCGAAGCGGTTGTCGATGATGTCGTGCAGCACCACGCCGCCCCAGGCGTGCACCGCTTCGTTCACGTCCACGCGCGCGCCGAGCGACGTGATGACGATCGGCACCTTGTACTTGGCGCACACCGCCATGTCGTGGTCGAGCCGGTCGTTGCTCTTGTGCACGATCTGGTTGATCGCGAACGGCGCGATGCGCTCACCCGGATGCGCGCGCCGGTGCGCCGCGAGCCCTTCGGTGATTTCGGCGAGCCACTCGTCGAGCTGCGCCGCCGGTCGCGCGTTGAGCGCCGGCATCGAGCCGACCACGCCGGCCGTGCACTGCGCGATCACGAGCTTCGGGTTGCTGACGATGAACAGCGGCGCGCCGATGATCGGCAACGGCAGGTTTTGCAGAACGGGCGGCAGGGGCATGGGTCCGTTTCTCGGGTTGGGCGCCGACGCGGCGCGCGGTTCAGAACGACTCGAGCGCGAGCGCGGTCACGCTGTCGGCACCTTCGACGATCGCGTCGCGCAGTCCCGGCACCTTGCTCAGGATGTGGTCGGCATAGAACTGCGCCGTCGTGACCTTGGCGCGCAGGAACGCCGCGTCGCCAACTCCGCGTTGCAGTTGATCGAGCGCGACGATCAACGCACGCGCCATCTGCCAGCCCGCCACCGTGTTGCCGGCGAGCATCAGGTAAGGCACCGAGCCCGCGAACACCGCGTTCGGATTGCCCTTCGACGCACCGGCAATGAAGTCGACCACTTGCTCGAACGCCTGCCGCGCCGCGCGCAGGCGCTTGGCCATCGCGCGCGCCGCCGGATGGTCGAGCTTGCCGAGTTCACCTTCCGTGCCGGCGATCTGCGCGGCGATTCCCTTCGCGGTGCGCCCGCCGTCGCGCGCCGTCTTGCGGCCGACCAGATCATTTGCCTGGATCGCCGTCGTGCCTTCGTAGATCGTGAGGATGCGCGCGTCGCGCAGGTACTGCGCGGCGCCGGTTTCCTCGATGAAGCCCATGCCGCCGTGCACCTGCACGCCCAGGCTCGCGACTTCGATGCTCATCTCGGTGCTGTAGCCCTTGATCAGCGGCACCAGGAATTCGTAGAACGCCTGGTTCTCGGCGCGCGTTGGGGCGTCCGGGTGGTGGTGCGCCGCGTCGAAGGCGGACGCGCCCACCAGCGCCATCGCGCGGCACGCTTCGGTATAGGCGCGCATCGTCATCAGCATGCGGCGCACGTCGGGGTGGTGGATGATCGGCCCGCTGCCGGGCAGCGAGCCGTCCACCGGGCGCGACTGGATGCGCTCGCGCGCGAACGCCGCCGCCTTCTGGTACGCGCGCTCGGCGATCGCGATGCCCTGCACGCCCACGGCGTAGCGCGCCGCGTTCATCATGATGAACATGTACTCGAGGCCGCGGTTCTCCTGGCCGACGAGGTAGCCCACGGCGCCACCCGAATCGCCGAACTGCATCACCGCCGTCGGGCTCGCCTTGATGCCGAGCTTGTGTTCGATGCTCACGCAGTACGCGTCGTTGCGCGCACCCAAGGACTGCCGTCGGGCTTGACCAGGAACTTCGGGCAGATGAACAGGCTGATGCCTTTCACGCCCTGCGGCGCGCCGGTCACGCGCGCGAGCACGAGGTGCACGATGTTTTGTGCCATGTCGTGCTCGCCGTAGGTGATGAAGATCTTCGTGCCGAAGAGCTTGTAGCTGCCGTCGGGCTGCGGCTCGGCGCGGGTGCGCACCAGCGCCAGGTCGGAGCCGGCCTGCGGCTCGGTCAGGTTCATCGTGCCGGTCCACGCGCCTTCGATCATCTTGGGCAGGAACAGCTGCTGCTGCTCCGGTGTTCCTGCCGTGAGCAAGGCCTCGATCGCGCCGTCCGTCAGCAACGGGCACAGCGCGAAACTCATGTTCGCGCTGTTGATCATCTCGATGCACGCGGCGCCGATCGTCTTGGGCAGGCCCTGGCCACCGAATTGCGCCGGATGCTGCAGCCCCTGCCAGCCGCCTTCGGCGAACTGAGTGAACGCGTCCTTGAAGCCCGGCGTCGTCGTGACCTGGCGCTCGCTCCAGCTCGACGGGTTCTTGTCGCCCGCCACGTTCAACGGGTCGAGCACGCCCTGACAGAACTTGGCGGACTCTTCCAGCACCGCCTGCGCGGTCTCCAGCCCCGCGTCTTCAAAGCCCGGCAATTGCGCGATGCGCTCCAGCCCAGCGAGTTCGCGCATGCAGAACAGCATGTCGGTGACGGGCGCGGTGTAGCTCATGATGGCAGTCCCCGGGAACGTTCTACAGCGCGCGCACCAGCTCCGGCACGGCGACGAACAGGTCGGCCTCGAGGCCATAGTCGGCCACGCTGAAGATCGGCGCCTCGGCGTCCTTGTTGATCGCGACGATGACCTTGCTGTCTTTCATTCCCGCCAGGTGCTGGATCGCGCCGCTGATGCCGCACGCGATGTAGAGCTGCGGCGCGACGATCTTGCCGGTCTGCCCCACCTGCCAGTCGTTGGGCGCATAGCCCGCGTCGACCGCGGCGCGGCTCGCGCCGAGCGCGGCGCCGAGCTTGTCGGCCAGCGGCGTCAGCACCTCATTGAACTTCTCGCTGCTGCCCATCGCGCGCCCGCCCGAGACGATGATCTTCGCCGCGGTGAGTTCGGGCCTGTCGTTCTTCGCGATTTCGCTGCGCAGGAAGGCGGACTTTCCGGAATCGGCGACCGCAGAAATCTTCTCGACGGCCGCGGAGCCGCCGCTGGCTTCGGCGGCGTCGAAGCCGGTCGTGCGCACCGTGATCACCTTGATCGCGTCGGCGCACTGCACCGTCGCGATCGCGTTGCCGGCGTAGATCGGGCGCTCGAAGGTGTCGGCGGAGATGACTTTCGTGATGTCGGAAATCTGCGCCACGTCGAGCAGCGCGGCGACGCGCGGCGCGACGTTCTTGCCCGACGCCGTGGCGGCGAACAGGATGTGGCTGAATAGCTCTTGGAAAGCGCCACCACCTGCGCCGCGAGGTTCTCCGCGAGGCCATGCGCAAACGCATCGCCGTCGGCGTGCAGCACCTTGGCCACGCCGGCCACTTGCGCGGCGGCTGCGCAGGCGGCACCGGCGTTCGACCCCATCACCAGCACGTGCACGTCGCTGCTGCACTGCCTGGCGGCGGTCACCGCGTTGCGCGTCGCGACCTTCAGGGTGGCGTGGTCGTGCTCAGCAATCACCAATGCGGCCATCTCAGATCACCTTCGCTTCGTTCTTGAGTTTCGCGACCAGCGTGGCCACGTCGGGAACCTTGACGCCGGCGCTGCGTTTGGGCGGGTCGCTGACCTTCAGCGTCTTGATGCGCGGCGCCACGTCCACGCCCAGATCTTCAGGCTTGAAGATGTCCATCGTCTTCTTCTTCGCCTTCATGATGTTGGGCAGCGTCACGTAGCGCGGCTCGTTCAGGCGCAGGTCGGTCGTGATCACCGCCGGCATCGAGACGCTCAGCGTCTCCAGGCCGCCGTCGATTTCGCGCGTCACGTTCGCCTTTCCCTCAGTGATTTCCACTTTGGACGCGAACGTCGCCTGCGGCAGGCCGGCGAGCGCGGCGAGCATCTGGCCGGTCTGGTTGCAGTCGTCGTCGATCGCCTGTTTGCCCAGGATCACCAGGCCGGGCTGCTCCTTGTCGACCAGCGCCTTCAGCAGCTTGGCCACCGCGAGCGGCTGCAGCTCCACGTCGGTCTGCACGAGGATCGCCCGGTCCGCGCCGATCGCCATCGCGGTGCGCAGCGTCTCCTGGCATTGCGTGACGCCGCAAGACACCGCGATCACTTCGCTGGCCGCGCCCTTCTCGCGCAGGCGCACCGCTTCTTCGATGGCGATCTCGTCGAACGGGTTCATGCTCATCTTCACGTTGGCGATGTCGACGCCGGTGCCGTCGGACTTGACGCGCACCTTGACGTTGTAGTCGACGACGCGTTTCACCGCGACCAGGATTTTCATTGCCATGTTCTCCTCGATACTGATGTTCTTTGTCGATTCTAGTCAGGGCGTTGTTCAGTGCGCCTTCGCGGTTCGGGCACCGCGCTCTACATCCACCGGCCGCAGCATCATCCAGCCGATCACGAAGAACACCGCGGTCGAGAGGATCGCCAGCCGGTGATTGCCCGCGGTGAGCCAGGTCACGAGCCCATAGGTCACCGGCCCGACGATCGACGCCAGGCTCGTCGCAAACGCCCACAGGCCGTAGAACTCGGCCAGCCGCTGCGAAGGCGCAAACAGCCCGACGATCGCACGCCCCGCCGATTGGCTGGAGCCCATGCACAGGCCCGCGACGACCGCCGCGACCCAGAACAATCCGGGTCCGGTGGCGGAGTAAGCAAGCAGCGTCATCACCACCCAACCGATCAGCGTGAAGCCGAGCGCCCGCTTGTGGCCGATGCGGTCTTGCCAATAGCCGAAGCCGAACGCTCCGGCGGCGGCAGCGATGTTGACGAGAAAGATCAGCATCATCGTTTCGATCTGCTTGAAGCCGAGCACCTGTTCGGCGTACACCGCCGCCAGCGCGATCACGACCGCGATGCCGGCCTGGTAAAAGAAACCGCAACCGAGCAGCCAGATGAAGTCGCGGTAGGCGCGCGCCTCATGAAATGTCTGGCCGATGCGGCGCAGCGACGCGAGCAGCCCGCCCTCGCGCAGCGCGTCAGGCTGCGGCACGGCGCGCTCCTTCAGCAAGGCGAAGGTCGCGAGCGAGGCCAGGCCATAGATCGCCGCGGTGATCAGCATCGTGACCGGAACGTAATCGGTCGCCGGGATGCCGCGCGCCTGTGCCCAGAGCACGTACGCGAGGCCGATGCCGAGCGCGAGCATGCCGCCGAAGTAGCCGAAGCTCCAGCCCCAGCCCGACACCTGGCCGATCGACGCCGGCCGCGCCAGCTCCGGCAGGAATGCGGCCGTCATGGCCTCGCCGTACGCGTAGAACAGGTTCGACAACACGATCAGCGCCACGGCCAAGGCCACCTGCCCGGCGCCCACGAACGCGAGCCCGGCGGTCATCACAACGCACGCGGCGGTGGTGAACATCAGCACGCGCTTCTTCGCGGCGCGCAGGTCGGCGTAGGCGCCGAGTGTGGGAATCGTCAGCATCACGAGCGCGCGCGACAGAGCGAGCGCGAGCGTCCAGGCCAGCGTCGCCCAAGCCGCATTGCCCGCAACCGCGCTGACGAAATAGGCGTTGAACACCGCCGTCAACACGACGGTCGTGTAGCCCGAGTTGGCGAAGTCGTACATCGCCCAACCGAACACCTCGCGCTTGCGCACGCCGTCGTTGAGGGCTTCCTGCGGGAACAGGGCCATGCGGCCTCCGATGCGTCGTGGGAGAGGAGCCGCGGCGCGCTGCCTCTCGTGGCGGGTGGTGCCCGAGACGGGAATCGAACCCGTACGCCCTCTTTCGAGCAGCGGCGGATTTTAAGTCCGCTGTGTCTACCAATTTCACCACCCGGGCGGGCCAGGGATTATCGGGGCGCGTTGCGGCGATAATGAGCAGTTGGGCAAGTCGGACCGACATGCCTCAAACAAAGGCTGAATGAACGTCACCACACTCCCGAATCCACCGCACACCGCGCCAGACCTCCTGAACCTGCCCAACCCGCGCCACGCGAAACGCGTGCCCGGGCACATCGGCAAAGAACAGATCGCACGCATCCGCCAGGCGGCGTATGTGCTGCCCCAGGTCGTGAAGCCGGGCGATTACATCGCCGAACACACCAAGGGCTTCGAACAATACCTCGACAAGCTCGGCTTCGTGCTGCTGCAAAAGGCGGTGGCCGGCCAGCGCCCGAGCCGCTGGATCGCGCCCGAGCTGATGGACAGCGCGCTCGCCCACCTCGACGTGCATGGCACCGGGCCGACGGTGCGGCCGTTGATGCTCGAGCGCCGAGTTGCGCTCGCCGACCTGGGCGTGACGCGCGAACAAGGGCAGTGGTCGCGCCTGGTGAGCCACGAGCTTGTTTTGTCGGAACCCGGCTGGCGCATCGCAGTCGCGTTTCGAATCAACGTCGATGCCGCCTGCATCTGGGACTTCTATCGCAACGGCGACAAGGCCGCGCTGCTCGAAGCGCTGGGCCCGCCGCCGGCGTACCCGCACGCAAGCGAATTGCGCGCCCACCTGGAGGCGCTGCTCGCGCGCAGCCGCGACTACAAGCCGCACCATTTCGAATCGCTGTTGCCGCGCCTGCAAACCGAATGCGCGGCGCCTCAAGCGCTGGATGAGCTGAAGATCGCCTGCACGCGTGCCCAGGACCGCTGGGAACACCGCGTTGCCGAACTCGACGCGCTGGAAGGTCTGAACAGCGAACTCGCGTTCCAGGGCTACCCGGACACGTTCGAAAAAGCGCGGCGCCTGCAACGCAGCGTCACGCTGTATGTGGGCCCGCCCAACAGCGGCAAGACGCACGCCGCGTTCGAACGCCTGGCGCAGGCGTTCGACGGCGCCTACCTCGCGCCGTTGCGCCTGCTCGCGCTCGAGGGGCGCGACCGCCTCGTGGCGCGCGGCGTCGCGTGTTCGCTGCTCACCGGCGAGGAGAACGTTCCCGCACCGCAAGCGCGCGTGGTCTCGAGCACCATCGAAATGGTCGCGACGAACAAGCCGATCGACGTGGCGGTGATCGACGAAGCGCAGATGATCTTCGATGCGTCGCGCGGCTGGGCCTGGACCCAGGCGATCGTCGCGGTGCCGGCCAACGAAGTGATCATCATCTGCTCCGACTACGCCGTGACCGCGATCGCAAACCTGCTCGGCCTGTGCGGCGAGCGCTGCGAGGTGCGCCACTTCGGGCGCAAGCAGCACGTGCAGGCGCTGCACCGGCCGGTGGCGGTGTCGGAACTGAAACTCGGCGACGCGGTCGTCGCGTTCAGCCGGCGCGACGTGCTGCTGCTGCGCGACCGCATCGCCGCGAGCGGCCACCCGGTGTCGGTGATCTACGGCGCATTGCCGCCCGAGGTGCGCAAGCGCGAAGCGGAGCGCTTCGCAGCTGGGCAGTCGCACATCCTGGTCGCGACCGACGCCATCGGCATGGGCCTGAACCTGCCGATCCGCCGCGTGCTGTTCAGCACGATGACCAAGTTCGACGGCCAGGATGACCGGGACTTGAGCGAATCGGAAGTGCACCAGATCGCAGGGCGCGCCGGGCGCTTCGGCATCCATGAAGAAGGTTTTGTCGGCGTGCTCGACGAAGCCGAGTCGTCGGCGCAGCGGACCTTGCGCGAACTGCTCGCCAAGGTGCCGCGCGCGCCGAGCCCGTGGAAGGCGCCGGTGGCGCCGAACGGCTGGCACATCGACACGATCTCGGCGCGCCTGCACAAGACCAGGCTGCGCGAAGTGCTCGACGTGTTCGTCGCCCAGCTCAAGCTCGACAACGCGCACTTCGCGGTCGCCGAGCTCGACCAGATGCTGGAACTCGCCCAGGCCCTGGACGAACGCGCGCCGAAGCTGACGCTGAAAGAGCGCTTCATCTATGCGCAAGCTCCCGTGGACACGCGCACCGAATCGCAGCGCCAGGAGTTTCTGGAATGGGCCGGCAGCCACGCGCTCACCGGCCAGGCCGGCACGCCGTGGTTCCTGGACCAGGTGGACGGCCACAGCCGGCTCGAGCGCATGGAGCAGGCGCTGCGCGCCTGCACGCTGTGGCTGTGGCTGGACCTGCGATTCCCCGGCGCTTACGGCCATGTGGAAGCCGTGCACGCGTTGCGCGGCGAGCTGAATGACGGCATCGAGCGCCAGTTGAAGGGCAAGCGGCCGCTGGCGCAGATGCACCGGCAGCGCACCCGAGCGCGCGCCTGAAGACCCGCGTTTGAAAACCCCGCAGCGCCTGCGCTCTCTGCTCGAAGAGGGCTTGATCGACAGCGTCTCGCGCCAGCTGATGAGCGGCAAGGAGGCGATGGTCTTCGTGGTGCAATGCGGCGACCAGACGCGCTGCGCCAAGGTCTACAAGGAAGCCGACCAGCGCAGTTTTCGCCAGGCGGTGGACTACACCGAGAACCGCAAAGTGAAGAACACGCGCCAGGCGCGCGCGATGGCCAAGGGAACGAAGTTCGGGCGCGAGGCGCAAGAAGCGGCGTGGCAAAGCGCCGAAGTCGATGCCCTGCATCGCCTGGCCGGTGCCGGCGTGCGCGTTCCCAAGCCGTACAACTTCTTCGAGGGCGTGCTGTTGATGGAGCTGGTCGTCGACGCCAACGGCGACGCCGCGCCGCGCCTGAACGACGTGCCCTTCACGCCCGAGCAGGCGCGCATGCACCACGCGGCGCTGCTGACGGAGGTGGTGCGCATGCTGTGCGCCGGCATCGTGCACGGCGACCTGTCGGAGTTCAACATCCTGCTCGCGGCCGACGGCCCGGTGATCATCGACCTGCCGCAGGCGGTAGACGCCGCCGGCAACAACCACGCGCAGCGCATGCTGCTGCGCGACGTGCAGAACCTGAACCATTTCTTCGGCCGCTTCGCGCCCGAACTGCTGGAGAGCCGGCACGGCGACGAGATCTGGGACCTGTTTCGCCGTGGCGCCCTGCACCCCGGCACCGCCCTCACCGGCCGCTTCGAGCGCGACCACACGCCCGCCAACCTGGGCGCGGTGCTGCGCGAGATTGACGACGCGCGGGCTGAAGAAGCGGCGCGGCGGGTGCGGATGCAGGCCGTGCGCTGAGACTGACTGCGACGCGTTGCGGCCTGGAATGTGCGACCGCACGGGGTGCTCGTGGCGGATGCACTCGCCGGGATCGATCGGTGAACGGCCGCGTACATGAACATCGCCACCAGGATCAGCCCACCGATGCCGGCGCTGGTGTCGCACAGGCGGTGCAGCAGGCGCTGCGGCCCGCCGGGTCGCACTTCGTCGGCTGGGTTCTTCGGCAACCTCCTGTCGAGCTGGCGGCGGGGCAGCGAAGGGCAACGGCGGCGCCTCGCGCACCGATGCAATCGGTGCGGCGACCGTCGAAGGCATCGGTGTAAGGAGTTCGACGATTCGTGCGACCCATCAGGCTGCCCAAACGGCGCGGCAATGGCAACCCGCCCCTCAATCGAACCTCAGCGGCACCGTCCGGGAGACCGTCATGAACTTGCTGAAACTCACCGCCGTGCTCGCCCTGCTCGGCCACGCCTTGACCGCCCCGGCCGCCGACGGCCTGATGGCCGTCGAGAGCCCGCACGGCGCACAGGACACCATGAACCGGCTCGAAGCCGGCGTGAAGACAGCGCGGGCTGACACGTGTTCGCCCGGATCGATCGCCGGCGTTTCTGGCGCAGCGCCATGGGGTGCCGACGTGCCCGGTGGTCGAGAACCTGCGCAAAGCCCTGGCGGCGCTGGCATCAGCGGCCGTCGCGCGTTAGGGAGTGCATCGGCCCGCCATCACGCCCGCAACCGTTCGCATGTCTGCCGTGCCTGCCCAGGCGTCGCGTCGAATTCTCGTGATCGAGGACGAACGCGACATCGCCGAGTTGATTGCCTTGCACTTGTCGGACCTGCCGGCCAGCGTGACGCTGGCCAACGACGGTCCTGGCGGTCTGCAGCTCGCTTTGCGTGACTCTTGGGACGCCATCGTGCTCGACATTCGCCTGCCCGGCCTGAACGGCCTGGACTTGTGTCGCGAGCTGCGTGCGCAGACCTCGCATGTCCCGGTCTTGATGCTGACCGCACGCAGCAGCGAACTCGACCGCGTGCTCGGCCTCGAGCTCGGCGCCGACGACTACCTGAGCAAACCCTTCAGCGTGCTGGAGCTGCAGGCGCGCATGAAGGCCCTGCTGCGGCGCTCTGCCATCACGGCCGCCCGCGCTGCCGAGGCGACGGCGCAGAAGCCTTCGCTCGTCGAACAGGGCCGCCTGAAGGTGGACCGGGTGCGGCGCCGCGCCTGGTTGGCCGGCGCCGAGATCGTGCTCACCCCGCGCGAATTCGACCTGCTGTGGCACTTCATCCAGCACCCCGGCCGCGTGTTCACGCGCACCGAGCTGCTGGACGATGTCTGGGGGCTGGGCCACGACGGCTACGAGCACACCGTCAACAGCCACATCAACCGCCTGCGCAGCAAACTGGGCGACGAGCGCGAGGACGCCGCCTTCATCCACACGGTGTGGGGCGTGGGCTACCGTTTCGAGGTGGCCGCGTGAGACCGTTGCGCGATGTCGCCGGCGGATCCGCATGGCGCCGGCTGCACGTGCGTGCAGCACTCGTGGCCGCGCCCCTGCTGCTGGGCCTGGGGGCGGCGATGTACTTGCTGCTGCACCACTACAGCGGGCAAGCCGCGCTCGAGGCCGGCCAGCGCATGAACTTGGGGCTGGCGCGCTACGTCGTCGACCACCAGCCGCCGGGCCTGATCGCCGCCGACGGCCGGCCGGATCGAGGACGCATCAAGGAACTGGCCCTGCACGTGATGATGATCAACCCGTCGGTGGAGGTGTACCTGCTGGACGCGAACGGGCGCATCGTTGCCCACGCGCTGGAAGGCCTGCAGGGACCTGACCCGGTGGTGGGCACACAGGTCGATCTTGCCCCGGTGCGGCGGCTGCTGAGTGCGACCGACGATGCCGCCGTGCTGCTGCCGGTGTTGGGCACCGACCCGCGCAACGCCCAGCGCGCGAACACGTTCTCGGTGGCGGCGGTCCCCCAACCCGGCGGGCGCATGGGCTACCTCTACATCGTGCTCAACGGCAGCATGGCGCAAAGCGTCTCGGCCAGTCTGGCCAACTCCGCTGCCTTGCGGGCGATGGCGATCGGCGCGGCGCTCGCCACGCTGCTGGCGGCGGGCGTGTTGTGGCTGGCGTGGCAGCAGCTGACCCACCCGCTGCGGCAGCTCACCGACGAACTGAAGTCGTTCCGCGTCGAGGGTGATATGAACCTGCGCAGTGACCCCGGCGACGAGATCGGCGTGCTGCGGCGTGCCGTCCAGGCAATGCAGCAGCGCATCGCACAACAGTTTCAGCGACTCGAAGACGCCGACCGGCAGCGCCGGGAACTGGTCAGCAACATCTCGCACGACCTGCGCACGCCGCTGTCCAGCATCCAGGGCTACATCGAGACGGTGCTGGTGCGCGGCGAAGCCATCGACGCGCAGGCGCGCGCGACGCACCTGCGCACGGCGCTGCGCCATGTCGAGTTGCTCGGCAGACGCATCGCCGATCTGTTCGAACTGTCGAAGCTCGACGCCGGCCGCATCGAGCCGAAGCAGGAAGTCTTCTGCCTGGCCGAGCTGCTGCAGGACGTGGTGCAGAACTACCGGCTCGTTGCCCAGAAACGCGGCGTGTCGCTCAGCCTGGCCGCCGGCAGCCACCTGCAGGCCAAGGTGCGGGCCGACATTGCGATGATCGAGCGCGTGCTGCAGAACCTGATCGACAACGCGTTGCGCTGCACCGCCGCGGGCGGCACGGTGGTGCTGGCAATCGAGAACCACGGTGCGTACATGCAGATCAGCGTCAGCGACACCGGGCGCGGCATCGCCACCGAGCACCTGCCCCACATCTTCGAGCGCTACTGGCGCGCCGGCGACACTGAGGACGCAAGCGCCTCGACGAGTTCGGGGCTGGGCCTGGCGATCGTCAAGCGCATCCTCGACCTGCACGGCAGCGTGATGCGCGTGCACTCCGAATTCACGCGCGGCACGCGCTTCGAGTTCCTGCTGCCACTGGCCGGCTGATCGCGCCGGCATGACCCGGGCGGCATCATCCCAGCGGCATCGTTCCGGCGTGATCCCGGCAGACCCCGCCCGGCAGCCGGTTCAGGGCTGCCGGGTCGATGCGCCGTCGCGCTCAGTTCGCAGCCAAGCCGTTCGCCCCTGCCGGCAGGCCCGCCACGCCACCGGCGGCCGACAGCGCGCCGTTGGCTGCGATCTTGAACGACGTGATGCTGTTGCTGCCGGCGTTCAGCACGAACAGCCCGCGTCCGTCGGCCGATATCGCCGCGTCGATCGGGCCGTGCCCCGAGGTCGCCGCGATCGCCTGCGCCAGCACGAGTTTGCCGGACCGGCGCACGCCGTAGCTGCTGATCGTTCCGCTCGCCGTGTTCGTCACGTAGGCGAAGCGGCCATTGGGCGTCACCACCACCCAGCACGCGGCGGACTGCGTCGTGCCCACGCTCGCGCTGATCAGGACCGGCGTGGCCGGCGCGCGGTCGTCGAAGCCGTAGGACGACACCGCGCTGGCGTTGGCCGCGCCGCCGAAGGCCTCGGACACCAGCGCATGGCCGCGGCGGTCGAACGCGAAGCCGAAGGGCGTTGCGCCCGCCGATTCCGTCACCAACGGGGCGTCGATGCGGCCGTTCCCGCGCACCCGGTAGCTCGTCAGCTTGTTGGTCGCCTTCTCGGTGACGAGCAGCACGTCGCCCTCCGGGCTGAAACCGACCTGCGCCGCGCCGGTGCCGCCGGCGGCGGACAGCGGCTGGGTGCTGCCCGGCAGCGGCTGCAGGACACCGCCGACGTTGTGGAAGCCTGTCACGTTGCCGGTCCCCTGGGCGTTGAGCACGTAGACGACGCCGTCGTGTTCCGCCACGCTGACGGGCTGCTGACCGCCCGAATCCACCGTCGAGCGCAGTTCCAGGCCGTTGCGGCGGACGGCGAAGGTGGAGACCGTGTTGCTCAACGCATTGACGACGAACAGGAAGCGGCCGTTGCCGCTCAGCGTCACCGCGCCCTGGTTGCCCAGGCCCCCGCCGGTGCCCTGGCCTTGCGTCGCCAGCCGCGCCTGCAGGGTGAGCGCACCCTCGCGCGGCGCGGCGTAGACCAGCACCTCGTTGCCGGCCACCGCATTGGTACTGGTGAAGACGTGACCGGCGCGAAAGCCGTCGTCGTCGGATGCCGCCACCGGCAGGCTCAGGCCGCCGAGGGCCAGTGTCAGACCGAGAATCTTGAACGCGTTGCGTCGAGTGGATTTCATCGTGATGCTCCGTAGGTTGAAGAGGCATGGGCCGCGCAGCGACTGCAGCGCGTGAGCGAGTCTTGCGTAGCGCCTCACCCATGTCCTCACCGAACCATCACCGATTCCTGTTCAATCCGACGCTGAGATCGACGAACTGTTCGTCGATGTGGGCGCTCGGCGCTGGCGCGCGAGCGCGGCGTGCTGCTCAATGCCATGTCACCGCGCACGCTGCGCGCGGTGACACACCTGGACGTAGCAGCTGACCAGCTCGAACGCGCCGCGACCAGGAACTGCCCCCAGGTCAGCAAGAAAGGCCGAGTGCGTTTGCAGGGCGCTGGCGCAAACGGCCGACAACGGCCGCTCGGCCGAACGCGTCATAGAAACTCAGCTCACCCGAAACTCAGCTCACCCGATAGAGCGTGCGGTCGTCGCGAAACGGCTGGTCGTCGAAAACATGGCGCAGCGCGCCCTTGCGCATCAGCTGCGCCGCCCATTGCACTGCGGCGGCACGCGGCACGTCATAGCGGCGAACCATCCAGTCGACCACCGAACGCCCGGTCGAACATTGCCGGTGCCGCACCAGGCCGCGTGCGTGGGTTCGCTGCGGCACCCCGTCCGACCCCTGGATGGCGGCGCGCAGATCGGCCCCTTCGGGCAGCTCCGCGCCGGGCTGCGCCACCGGTGTGTCGAGACGGTAGAACAGCTCGGCATCTTCGAAGTCATGCTCGTCGAGCACGTGGCGAATCAACCCATGTGCCACCAGGCGTTGGCCGAGCCGGACCGCCTCGACGCGATCGACGCGCTGGTGACGCACCAGCCAGTCGACCGCGTCGCGCCCGATGAAGCACTGCGCATAGGTGCGCAGGCGGTGGATGCGGTCGCGGCTGTCGAGCCCGCCAGGGCCGCGCATCTGCTGCCAGAGTTGCCATGCCATCGGGTCGATCACGGGTCGCTGGGCTGTCGGCGCGGCGGCGGCCCTTGCGTCCAGCGGCTTTTCGGGCGCTGGCGCCGGTTGCTGCGCCGCGAGCCATTGCACGAACGCGTCGATGGGCAGGGGCCGCGCGATCAGGTAGCCTTGCGCATACTGCACGCCGCGCGCGGCCAGATAGTCCCACTGCGCGCGGGTCTCGACGCCTTCGGCGATCAGGCGCACCTTCAGTTGGCCGGCCAGCGCGATGATGGCGTCCAGCACCGGCCGGCTCGCGGTCTGCTCGCCGATGGTGCTGACGAACGCCCGGTCGATCTTGATGCGGTCAATCGGCAGGTGCTCGAGTGACGCCAGACTGCTGTGGCCAGTGCCGAAGTCGTCGATCGCGATGCGCCAGCCGGCCGCGTGCAAGACCCCCAGCGCGAGCGCGCCGCCCGGGTCGACGGCTTCGCGCTCGGTCAATTCGAGCAGCACTCGCTCGCGCGGCAATGTGCCGGCGTGGAACAGACCGTCCAGCGTCTGGGCGAAGCGCGGCAGGCGCAACTGCGCCGCCGTCAGGTTGAAAGAGAAATACAACTCTGGATGCGCCAGGGCCACCGACGCCAGCCCATGGGCGGCGCGCGCCATCACCAGGTTGGACATCGGCACGATCAGGCCGGTGCGTTCGGCCTCGTCGATGAACTCGCCCGGCGCCAGCGTTCCCCGTTGCGGATGGGCCCAGCGCATCAACACCTCGCCGCCCGCGCAGCGCCCTGTCGCCAGGTCGACGATGGGTTGAACGTAAGGCTCGAACTGGCGCTTTCTCAGGCCTTGTTCAATTCGGTGCACCAGTCGCGATCGCAACACGGTGCGCGACCAGAGCGCGCCGACGCCCAACAGCAGGGCCAGCCCCGCCGCGGCGACCACCGCCAGTGAAGCTCGCGCGATGGCCGCCCAAAAGGCAGTGCGGTCGACATCGGCCTGGACCATCACGGCGTGGCGCGGCGAACGCGCTGACGAGCGAAGCGTTTCGATCGCCGTCGCACCCGGTTTTATCGCGTCGAGTGTCGCCAGAGGGCGCTGGTCGGCGGACAGCAAGGTGACCCGAACCCCCGGCGTGGCCGCCCAAGGCCGGGGAGCATTCGCGCGTGCGTCGAACGCCCGGGTGTCCAGCACACTAACGAAGAAACTGCCCTGCGCGAGGGCGCGAGTCACCATCAGGCGTGTCGCGATCTCGCCAGTGGAATACAGAGCCAGGCGCTCGTCGGGCGGCTGCAGCGGGGTAAACGCCGGGCCTGGGCCGTCGGGGTGGCAAGCCTGCTCGGCGCGGTCGAATCCCAGCACAAATCGCTCCACCTGGTTCGATGCCAGGCTGGCACGCACCAACGCCGCCGTCACCGCCGGCGTGCAAGCGTCGGCCGGAACACGGCCAAGCTCGGTCCTCAGTTCCGACAGTTGGAAGTCGATGTCGTCCAGGCGAGCATCGACAAAACCGATGGCGACAGATGCCGCCTCGCCGGCCGCGGTGCGATGGGTCTGCCAGACGTCCACAACGCTCAATGTCAATGCCAGCACGATCACCGCAAGCCCAAGGCCGCAGGTGCGTCCGGTATGCAGGGTCAGCAGGCGGGTGCGGTTGATCTGGCGTTGCGACGCGCTTGCGCGAAACCGGCGCAGACCCGCTCGCCAGCGCTCAGGCTTCACCGCCTCGGACCGGAGGCGCTCGGCAGTGACAGGGTTGTCATGGGCAACAATCGACTTCACCCTGCGTTATCGCCCGGCACCCAGTACAACTGAGTTGCGCCGGGATCGAAACAGCGCGCGAGTTCGTGAAAATTGTGCCGGAATGGCGGCACCAACACTGGAGGTACGCCATGAAGATCAACCGAGTGCAGTTTCAACCCCTTCTCCGTGTCGCCTCTTGATGTTGCACCATCTGCTCGGCGGTCGCGGTCTGGCCGAGGCTGACCCTCAGCTTCTCGGCTTCGGCACCACCCACCCCGCCAAGCTCCCGCTTGGCCCCCACCGGCACAGCAAGCGCCGCGCGCACGGTTAACCTTGCGGCATCGCCATGCCGCCCGCCACCGCCTCGCTCCACGCCGGCCCGTTGCCGCCGCCGCCCAGGCTTGCGTTTGCGATCGCCTGGGTGGTGTTCTGGGTTCTGCTGGGCACGGTGGCCCTGCATGACCACTGGCGCGCCGGCAAGGCGGGGTTGTGGCAGCCGTTGTTCTGGGAGGGCAGTTCGTGCCTCGTCGCGACGCTGTTGCTGTGGTGGCTGTGGCGCGACGTGCCGCGCCTGGACCGCCTGCTGCTGCAACCCTGGCGCTGGTTCGGCGCCGCATTGCTGCGGCTGCCGCCCGCCGCGCTGGCGTTCGTGGCCGGCACGTATGCGCTGCGCCATGCGGTGTATGCGGCGTTCGGTTTGGTCTACCGGCACGACCCGTGGCTCAGCGTGTTCGTCTACGAGACGCTCAAGTTCTCGATGTTCTATGGGCTGTTCGTCGCGGTCTTCTTCGGCATGCGCTCTTACGCGGCGATGCAGTCGCAGGCCTTGCGCGCCGAGCGCGAGCGCAGCCTGGCCCGGCAGGCGCAACTGCTCCAGTTGGCGCAGCAGATCGAGCCGCACTTTCTCTTCAACGCGCTGAACACGATCGCCGCCACGGTGCACGAAGACCCGGACCTCGCGGATTCGCTCATCACCCGGCTGGCCGCGCTGCTGCGCGCGGCCACCGACATGGCGCGCGAGCCCGTGCGCAGCGTCGCCGACGAGCTGATGCTGCTCGAAGCCTACGGCGAGATCATGTGCCGGCGCTTCGCCGGCCGCGTCAGCCTGCGCTTCGAGATCGATGCGCAGGCGCGCGGCTGCCGCGTGCCGACGCTGGCTTTGCAACCGCTGCTCGAAAACGCGTTCCGCCACGGCGTGGAGGCGCACCCGGGCCAGGCGAACATCGTGGTGCGCGCGGCGCGGCACGGCGAACGGCTCGAACTCACCGTTGAAGACGACATCGGCGAGCTCGACGCGCTGGCACCTGAAGGCGTGGGCCTGAGCAATCTGCGCCAGCGCCTCGCCGCCGCGTTTGGCGATGCGGCCAGCCTGCGGCTCGAAGCGCTCGCGCCGCGCGGCGTGCGCGCGCGAATCGAGTTGCCATGCGGCTGCTGATCGTCGACGACGAAGCGCCGGCGCGTGCCCGTCTGCGCCGGCTGCTCGCCGCCTTTCCCGACGTGCAGGTGGTCGGCGAAGCCGCGGATGGCGCGCAGGCGCTGGAGAGCGTGGCACAGCACAGCCCCGACGCACTGCTGCTCGACGTGCAGATGCCGGGCGCGAGCGGGCTCGACGTGGCCGCCTCGCTGCCCGATCCGGCGCCGGCGATCGTGTTCGTCACCGCTTTCGACCGCTACGCCTTGCCCGCCTTCGACGCCGCGGCGGTCGACTACCTGCTCAAACCCGTGGAACCCGAGCGGCTCGCCACCGCGATCGCGCGGCTGCGTGCACGCAGCGCCGCGCCGGCGCGCCCGCCTGCGCCGCTGCAGCTGCTGATTCCGGATCGGGGCCGCACCCACGTGCTCGCCTGCGCGCAAATCGAATGGCTCGAGGCGGCCGACAACTATGTCGTCGTGCACTGCGCCGACCGGGCCCCGTTGATGCGGCGCACGCTCGCCGCGCTGCTCGGCGATCTGGGCCCGCAATTCGTGCGCGTGCATCGCAGCGCAGCGGTCGCGCTGGCGCATGTGCGTGCGATCGAAGTGCGCGACAAGGGCGACGCGGCGCTGCTCTTGACGAGCGGCGCCCGCGTTCCCTGCAGCCGGCAGCACCGCGCCGCGTTGGCGCGGCGCCTGGGCGCGCGCGCCGTTCCCCGCTGACGCCGCTGCGCCCGGCGCGGCTGGCCCCGGCTGAAACCCGCCTGGCCCCAAGGCGCTTGATCGGCGCAGCGCGCGCCGTTAAGGTAGTCGCCTGTCCACTGCACTGCCTCGCCATGCCTCGAACCGAGCGCCTCTACTTTCTCGACTGGTTGCGCATCCTCGCCTTCGGCCTGCTCGTGCTCTACCACGTCGGCATGTACTACGTCAGCTGGGGCTGGCATGTGAAGAGCCCATTCGCCGGTACCGCGCTCGAGCCCTGGATGCGCTTGAGTTCGCCGTGGCGCATGTCGCTGCTGTTCTTCGTTTCGGGCGCGGCCAGCGCACTCATGCTCGCGCGCGCCGGGGCGACGCGCGAACTGATCGGCCAACGCGCGCGGCGGCTCATGACCCCCTTGTTCTTCGGCGCCTTCGTGGTCGTGCCGCCGCAGGCGTATTTCGAAGTCGTGCAACAACACGGCTATGCGGGCGGCGCGCTCGACTTCATGCGGCTCTACCTCAGCGCCTATGGCGGTTTCTGTTCCACCGGCAGCCGCTGCCTGATCCTGCCGACCTGGAACCACCTGTGGTTCCTGCCTTACCTGATGGCCTACACCGCCTTGCTCTGGGCTGCGCTGCGCTGGCGGCCGGGGGCGCTCGATGCAGCCGCGGCGCGCTTGCCCAACGCCCTTGGCGGCGCACGCTTGCTGTGGATTCCAGTGTTGGTGCTGATCGGGCTGCGCTTGACCCTGCGGCCGCTGTACCCGATCACGCACGCATTCGTCGCCGACTGGTACGCCCATGCGATGTATGGCGCGATGTTCCTGCTCGGCGCCATCGTGTGCCGCGGCGCGCACTGGCCGCGGCTCGACGCGCTGCGCTGGCCCGCGCTGGGCGTGGCGCTGCTCGGCGGCATGAGCGGGTTCGCGCCCCTGCCCGAAGCGGCGCGCCTGGTTGCGGCCGGCGCGATGCAGTGGAGTGCCATCGTCGCCGCGGTCGGCTTCGCGCACCGCTGGTTGAACCGCGACGCGCCATGGCGGCGCACGCTCAGCGAAGCGGTGTTCCCGGTCTATGTGCTGCACCAGACCGTGATCGTGTGCCTCGCCGTGGCGTGGGCGCCGTGGAGGCTCGAACCCACCACGGAGGGGCCGCTGCTGGTGCTGGCGACGTTCGCGCTGTGCGGGCTCGGCTATTCGGTCGTTCGCCGAATCGCCTGGCTGCGCCCCTGCTTCGGCCTCGCGGCGGCCGACCGACCGCGCGAACCGGCGCCCGGCAGGCGACCCCAGGTGGAGCCCTCGTGAGCACGCCGCGCCAGGTGCTCGTGGTTGCCGCGGTTTGCCTGCTGGCGGTGCCCGCCGCTGCCGCGGGCACCGAGGTTCACGGCGAATGGTGGACTCCCGGGTTTGCCGCCAGGGTTCGAATCGAAGACTGCGCCGGCGCGCTGTGCGGGCGCATCGTCTGGCTCTGGGACGAAGCGGCGCGCGCTGCCGATGGCCGGCCGCTGGTGGGCCGGCAGGTGATCGACGCAATGCGCGCCGACGCGCCCGCGCGCTGGAGCGGCGGGCAACTGCACAACCCCGAAGACGGGCGCAGCTACAGCGGCACGTTGCTGCTGGAAGCGCCGCACCGCTTGGTGGTGCGGGGCTGCATCGCTTTCCTCTGCCGCTCGCAGGTGTGGCGCCGTTTCGACGCAGCACGCTCGCCGCCGGTCGGGCAAATCACCTCGCTCAACACTGCCGAAGCTGCGCCGCTACGAGGGTTCGGCAGTCGCAGCCGCCTGCGCGCAGCGTCGGCAAATGCAGGCTCGCCCTTTCTGTTCGGCGGGCACGCGCGCCAGCAACTCGGCGCTGAACTTCACTGACCGGCACCAGCAAGGCGCTTCGAACGTGCCTGCAACTGCCGGGGCACACGCGTTCGGGCCGCCGCAGATCGGGCAGCGAGGTTCCGGCCGGGGTTGTGCGGGGGTCACGGCAGGAAGCGCTACTTGGCGTCGGCGCCCGTTGCAGTGGCGGTCTGGCCATCGCCCGCCGGCACCGGCAACTGCAGCTTCTCGAACGGCCCTCTCCCGCTCGCCGCGCTGATGAGTCCCAACACGCGTGCAGGCTCGCCATCGACATCGCGCCAATCGAAGCGCCAGCTCCAGTTGCCTTGGCCCATCACGCCGGGCACGTTCATGCGGTGCGTGCTGTCCAGGCCGAGCACGTCTTGCATCGGAAAGATCGCCAGGTTCGCGACCGACTCGCTCGCGGCGCGAATCATCGCCCAGTGGATGTCGTGTTCGCCCGCGGCGAGGTAGCTGCCGGCATAGGTGCGCTCGCGCGGCGTGGCTGCGCGCCACCAGCCGAGCGTGGTGTCGTTGTCGTGCGTGCCGGTGTAGACGACGCAGTTGCGGATGTGGTTGTGCGGCAGGAACGGCTGCGTCGCGTCGTCGCCGAAGGCGAATTGCAGCACGCGCATGCCCGGCAGCCCCAGGCCGTCGCGCAGTTGCTCCACGTCGTGCGTGACCACGCCCAGGTCTTCGGCGACGATCGGCAGCGCGCCGAGTTCGGATTCGATCGCGTCGAACACCGCCTTGCCCGGGCCGGGGACCCAACGCCCCTCGATCGCCGTGGGGCAGCTCGCCGGCACTTCCCAGTAGCCGGCGAAGCCGCGGAAGTGGTCGATGCGAAACACGTCGCAGTGCGCGAGCGCACGCTTGACTCGCGCGGTCCACCACGCAAAGCCCTCGGCCGCCATCGCGTCCCAGCGGTAGAGCGGGTTGCCCCAGCGCTGGCCGGTCGCACTGAAATAGTCCGGCGGCACACCGGCCACCACCGTGGGTTGGAACTGCGCGTCCAGAAAATACAAATCCGGGCGCGCCCAGCAATCGGCCGAATGGTGGGCGATGAAGATCGGCAAGTCACCCATGATCGACACGCCGCGCGCGTTGGCGTAGGCCTTGATCGCTTGCCACTGCGTGTCGAACGACCACTGCACGAACTTCCAGAAGGCGATTTCGGCGTCGTGCGCGCTGCGCGCCTCGTGCATCGCCGCGCTTTCGCGGCGTGCCAGCGGCGCGCTCCACAACCACCAGGGCTGGCCGGCGTGCGCGGCTTCGAGCGCCATGAACAGCGCATAGTCGTCGAGCCAATGCTGCTCGGTTCGGCACCACTGCACAAACGCTTCGCGCTCGGCGGAGCTCGCGCGCGCCTCGAAACCCGCCGCCGCTTCACGCAATTTTTGCAGCCGCCACGGCGCGACCCGCGCGAACTCGACGCGCTGCGAGTCGAACGCCGGCACCTCGTCCAGGCTCAGCCAACCGCGGTGGATGAGCGGCTCCAGCGCCACCATCAGCGGGCTGCCGGCGAACGCCGACACGCTCTGGTACGGCGAATCGCCCGGGCCGATGGGCGTCATCGGCAGCGTTTGCCAGACCTTTTGGCCGGCCGACCGCAACCACTCGACAAAGTGGTAAGCCCCGGGGCCGAAGTCGCCGATGCCGTTCGGCCCGGGCAGCGAGGTGATGTGCAGCAGCACGCCGCTCGCGCGTTGCTTCAAGTCCATGGCGTCGGTGTCTTCATGCAGGGATCAGGAACACGGTGGCCAGCGGCGGCAGGTTCAGCCGGATCGACAGACCGCGGCCATGGCTCGGTTCGCTCTCGACCGCAAGCACCACGCCGCCGTTGCCGACGTTGGAACCGCCGTAGAACGACGAATCGGTGTTCAGCACTTCGCGCCAGGCGTTGGGGCCATCGGGAACGCCCAGGCGCATCTGCAGGCGCGGCACCGGCGTGAAGTTGCAGGCGACGAGCACCGTGCCGCCGGCACCATCGCGCCGCGCCCAAGCGAACATCGAGGTCTCGGCGTCTTGCATCGCAATCCACTCGAAGCCCGCGCTTTCGCAATCGAGCCGGTGCAGCGCGGGGTGTTCGCGCAACAGGCGGTTCAGGTCGCGCACGAGGCGCTGCACGCCGGCGTGTCGCGGGTGCGTGAGCTGGCCCCAGGGCAGCTCGCCGGCGTCGTTCCACTCGTGCGACTGGCCCCACTCCTGGCCCATGAAGAGCAGCTTCTTGCCCGGGTGCCCCCACATGAAACCGTAGTACGCGCGCAGGTTCGCGAAGCGCTGCCACTCGTCGCCCGGCATGCGCCCGAGGATCGAACCCTTGCCGTGCACCACTTCGTCGTGCGACAGCGGCAGCACGAAGTTCTCGGTGAACGCGTAGATCAGGCCGAACGTCATCTTGTCGTGGTGCCAGCGCCGGTGCACCGGGTCTTCCTGCATGTACTTCAGCGTGTCGTGCATCCAGCCCATGTTCCACTTGAAGTGAAACCCCAGGCCACCGTGGTACGGCGGGCGGCTCACGCCGGGAAACGCGGTCGACTCCTCGGCCAGCGTGATCGCGCCGGGGCACTCGACGCCCACCACCTCGTTGGTGCGGCGCAGGAACTGGATCGCCTCCAGGTTCTCGCGCCCGCCGTACTGGTTGGGCAGCCACGAGCCCGCGGGGCGCGAATAGTCGCGGTAGAGCATCGACGCGACCGCGTCGACGCGCAGCCCGTCCACGCCCTGCCGCTCGATCCAGTACAGCGCCGAGCCGACCAGGAAGTTGCGCACTTCGTGGCGCGCAAAGTTGTAGATCAGCGTGTTCCAGTCGTGGTGGAAGCCTTCGCGCGGGTCCTGGTATTCGTAGAGCGCGGTGCCGTCGAATTGTGCGAGGCCGAAGGCGTCGGTCGGAAAATGCGCCGGCACCCAGTCGAGGATCACGCCCAGCCCGGCCGCACGGCACGCCACGATGAAGCGCGCAAAACCTTCGGGCGTTCCGAAGCGCGCGGTGGGCGCGTACAGGCCCAGCGTCTGGTAGCCCCAGGAGCCGTCGAACGGGTGCTCGGTGATCGGCATCAGCTCGATGTGCGTGAAGCCCAGATCGGCGGCATACGCCGGCAGCGCCGCGGCGAGTTCGTCCCAGCTGTGCCAGCGGCCGTCGGGGTGGCGCCGCCAGGAACCGAGGTGCACCTCGAGAATCGAGATCGGCGCGTCGAGTCGGTTCGCGCTTCCGCGCTCGGCCGGCAACGGTGCCGCCGGGGGCAGCAGCGCGACCACGCTCGCGGTCTCGGGCCGCATCTGCGACGCGCGCGCATAGGGGTCGGCCTTCAGCGGCAGCAGCGCACCCGCCGCGGAGACGATTTCATACTTGTAGCGGTCGCCCGGCAGCGCGTGCGGAACGAAGATCTCCCACACGCCACCGCCGTGGTGCACGCGCATCGGGTGGCGCCGCCCGTCCCAGGCGTTGAAGTCGCCGACGACGCTGACGCGCCTGGCGTTCGGCGCCCAGACCGCGAAGCGCACGCCGTCGACGTGGTTCACGCGCAGTGGGTGCGCGCCGAGGAACGTGAACGGGCGCAGGTGCGAACCTTCGCCGAAGTAATACAGGTCGGCCTCGCCGATCAGCGTGCCGAACGAATACGCGTCGGCGTAGGTGCCGGTGTGGCCGTCGTCCCAGCGGATCTGCAGCCGGTAGTCGAAGCGCTGCTTGCGCCGCGGCACCTTGGCCTCCCAGAAGCCGGCGGCATGGCGTTTCTTCAGCGCGACGATGCGCGGCGCCGGTTCGGTGCTGCTGGTGTCGGCACTGCACAGCGCCACCTCGGCGGCTTGCGGCAGTATCGCGCGGACCCACAGCGCGCCGGTGGCGTCGGCGTGCAGGCCGAGCACGGCGAAGGGGTCGGCATGGCGCGCGCCGACCAGCGCCTGGACGTCGGCGTCAGGCAGCGATCCAGGTAGGGCAGGCGAGGCTCTCACAGGTGCGCCTTGAGTGGAATTGCCGGGTCGCACGCCACGTCGGGCGCGGGGCTGCGAGCGGCCTCGAGCAGTTTGCGCGCAGCCATGTGGTCGAGCGGCGCGTTCACGCTTTCGGCACACACCAATTGCTCGCCGACGTAATGCAGGACCGAGAAGCTCGCCGGTGTCGCGCCCGGGCGCCGATGGCGCGTGCCCTCCAGCGGCATCAACCCGGCCATCTGCAAACGCATGCTGCCCTGCTCCGACCAGAACCACGGCAGCGCGCGGTACGGTTCTTCGCGCCCGAGCAAGGTGGCAAGCGCCGTGCGCGCCTGGTCGTTCGCGTTCTGCACCGATTCGAGCCGGGCGCGCCGGCCGCTGCCGTGCACCGGGAAGTTGGCGCAATCGCCGACGGCGAGGATCGAGGGATCCGACGTGCGCATGCATTCGTCGACGAGGATGCCGCTGTCCTGCCCCTGACCGCACCGCAAGCCGGCTGCCTGCGCCAGAGCGACCTCGGGCGCCGCGCCGATGCCGAGCACGAGCATCTCCACCGGCTCGGCCTGGCCGTCGGCGGTGATCGACGCCACGCGCTCGTCGTCGTGCACGAAGCCGACCGCGGCGACATTCAGGCGCACGTCGATGCCATTGGCGCGATGGGTTTGCAGCACATGCTCGGCGAGCTCGCTCGACACCGAGCGCATCAACAGGCGCGGCGCCGCTTCGATCACGCTGACGCGCTTGCCCAGCGCCCGCGCGGTAGCCGCAATTTCCAGGCCGATGAAGCCCCCACCCAGCACCGTGACGTGCTGTGCCGCTGCCAGTTGAGCGCGAAGGCGCAGCGCGTCGGCCGCGCCGCGCAGCACGTGCACGTTGTTCAAGCCCCCCGGCAACTTCTGCAACTGCGGCAAACTGCGCCCGCGCGCACCGGTAGCGAGCACGAGCTGCGCATAGCCGATCTCGCGGCCCGAGCGCAGGCGCAGCACGCGGCGCTCGCGGTCGATCGCCAGCGCAGGGTCGGCGCGGTGCAGCGTGATGCCCGCCTCCAGGTACCAGGTTTCGGCGCGATGCGGCTGCAAGGGCTCTTGCGGCCCCTTCAGGAACGACTTGGACAGCGGCGGGCGCTGGTACGGCAGCTCGGCTTCTTCGCACACCAGGTGCACGCGCGCGCCCTGCCCTGCCGCTGCCAGGCCGGCGCACAACGCCGCGCCGGCGTGCCCGCCGCCGACGATGACGATGTTGCCGCTTTGCGTTTCATCGCCTTGTTTGTCCGCGCTGTCTGCCACGCCTTGGTCTCCGGTTGTCGGGCAGGCAACGCCCGCCGCTCTCTTGAGAAATCGCGGCAGCGCTGTGCGCA
Source organism: uncultured beta proteobacterium (assembly GCA_963791595.1). Taxonomy (GTDB): domain Bacteria; phylum Pseudomonadota; class Gammaproteobacteria; order Burkholderiales; family Burkholderiaceae_C; genus JAEMQF01. The sequence continues at coordinate 30,496 of CAWBTF010000018.1, forward strand.
CTCGCGGCTTCCATCCGGGGCCGATTCTCCTGCATCGGTCCGGCCGGGTGCGCCCCAAGCGAACCAGCGGGCCGGTGTCGAAGCCTCCGACGCGAAGCCCAGCTTTCGGACTTTGACCGCCAATCCAGTTCTCAAGACCGGGCGCCTGCGGCCGAAAAGCCGTGATGCGCGGCCCGACTCTGGGCCGTGAACCGGAGATTTTTCATGAATGAGCGTTGGAACTGGCTGATCCGCTATGCCGTGGTCATCGTCGTTGCGATGCTGCTCGCCGCCTTGCTCGGCTCGACCGACCTGTTCAACAAGACGCGGTTGATCGCCAAGGGATTGAGCGCGTCGCACCTGGTGCGCTTTCTCGGCTTCGGCGGCGCGCTGGCGGTGCTGTGGCTGGGTGCCTACCGTGCGTCGGGCCTGCTGCAGCAGCTGGGCGAGCGCTGGCGCATCGTCACGGCGCTCGTGCTGCCGTTGGCCACGCTGATCGTCGTCGCCAGCGCGCACCCGGTGATGCTGCTCGTGGTGGCGCCGCTGATGGACAAGTCGCTGCGCGAGATCTTCGACTGGATCTTCATTGCGGCCATCGTCGGCAGCGCGGGCTGGCTGCTGTTCTCGATGTTCAGCGGCACGGGATCGAGCCAAGCGGCCGGCGCAAGCCCCGCCGTTCGCCGCGAACCCGGCGAACCGACGCCGTCTAGGATTTGACGGCCGGCTGCAGCGCGAGCTGCACGTTGTAGCGGCTCTCGGCCTGCTGACCGCTCGCGTCGAACACCTGGCGCGCGCCGGCATCGGTGATGAGCCAGACCTCGACCGCGCCTGCCGCGAGATAGGCGCGGATTTTCATTTCCATTTCGGCCTCGGTGTTCGAGGGCGACAAGACCTCGACGCAAATCTCGGGCGCTCGCGGCAGCGGTGTCGCATCGCCATGGAGGGCCACGAATTCGGGCGAGGCCCAGGCGACGTCCGGGACGCGCACGCCTTCGGCGGTGGCGATGGGTCCTTCCGTCGTTACAGTCCCTCCCGGCAATTGCCGCGCGAGTTCGAAAGCCACCTTGGCCTGATATCGGGCATGCCTCGTGCTGGTCGGGCTCATCTCGATCGTCCCGTAGGCGTTGAGTTCGATCTTGTACGGAAGATCGCGCAGGCCGGGATCGTTGCACAGCTCAGCCCAGCGCAGGGCGAGCGCTTCCTGAGATGTCATTTGGCCCATGGGAAGAACCTCGCGAATCGACGGCCCAGTATAGGAGTTCGGGCCGCGCCGCGCACGCCCGGCTCATGTCGCAGCGTCAGGTCGGAGACCCTCAATCCAACCGCAACTGCCGCGCCCGCGTCGTGATCTTCAGACGCAGCTGTTCCACCTTCAGAGGCGCGACTTCGTCGCCGCCCTCGCGTGCGCGTTCGTACCATTGCAGCGCCAGAGCCTCGTCGCGGCTCACGCCGTTGCCGTTTTCGTACATCGAGGCGATCAGGTACTGCGCACCCCAATGGCCGGCCTCGGCTGCGCGCTCGTACCACTGCGCGGCCACGTGGTCGTCCTGCGGCACACCGCCGCGCCCGAGCAGGTACTGGGTGGCGAGGTCGACTTGCGCGTCGACATGGCCGAGCATCGCCGCCATGCGAAACATTTCCGTGGCACGCACCACGTCGTGCGGGAACGCCGGGCTGCCGACGTCGTATTCCTTGCCCAGCGCGTAAATCGCGTGTGCGTAGCCCTGTGACGCCGAGTGTTCGAGGAACACGCGCGAACCGAACAGGTTGGGCGCGCCGTCCTCGGTGGATTCGCCGGAGCGCATCATCATCGCGGCGCTGTAGGCCGAACGCGCATCGCCGCCGATCGCACAAGCCATGAAGATTCGAAACGCCTGCTTCAGCCGGCCGGCGCCATGAAGCCAAGGGCCTTGAGCGCACAGCTCCTCCGCGCTGACTTGGGCGTTCACTGCGAGGGCTTGGCAGCACAGCGCGATCGCGGCGGCCGCGGTGGCAGCAAGCTTCAGGCGACGGAACATGGCGCACCTCCCTGGCGAGCAGGGCGCAGCAGCCCTGACAAAGCGACACCATGGATAGCGGCGCAAACCACCGCCGACTTGAGCCCGGCGCCGCGGTCGCGCCATCACCTCCCCGCCGCAGACGTGAAAAGGGCCGCGAATGCGGCCCTTTGTGAATCTCCCGGTCCGGGCGACAGTTGCTCAACCGCGCCCGTGCTTGGCGATCAGCGCCTTGGCGGACTCGAGCAGCGCCGCGCCCTTGAAGCCGCGTTTGTCCATGTCGGCCACCCATTCGTCGTCGACCTTGCTCGACAGCTTCACGAACTCCGCGGTCTCGGCCGCCGAGAAGGTGTAGATCGAATTGCCGCGATCGGTGGCCGCCTTGCGCCCGTTCGGGTCGTTGCCTTGCTGCGTCTTGCCCAGCCACGCCGAGGTCGCCAGGCCGGAGTTCGCGTCGATGATCTTCTTCAGGTCCGGCGCGAGCGACTCGTACTTCGGCTTGTTCATCGCCATCACGAACGTGGTGGTGTAGAACGCCGGGCTGTTGGCCGGGAACTCGCTGTGGAACTTGGTGAGTTCGTGCACCTTCACGGAAGGCACCACTTCCCACGGGATCACGCAGGCCTCGACCGTGCCTTTGGAGAGCGCGTCGGGAATCTGCGGCAGCGGCATGCCCACCGGCGTGGCGCCGATGGAACCGAGCAGCTTCGTCACCTGGCGCGTCGGCCCGCGCACCTTCAGGCCTTTCAGGTCGGCCGCGCTTTTGATCTGCTTGGTCGCGCAATGGAACATTCCCGGGCCGTGCACGTGCAGCGCGAGCACCTGCGTCTCCTTGAACTCGTCCGGGCAGTTCGTCTGAAAGTACTCCCAGTACGCCTTGGACGTCGCCTCGGCGTTGTTCATGATGAACGGAAGCTCGAAGACTTCGATGCGCGGGAAGCGCCCCGCCGTGTTGGCGGGCAGCGTCCAGATCACGTCCACCACGCCGTCGCGCGCCTGGTCGTAGAGCTGCACCGGCGTGCCGCCGAGCTGCATCGCAGGGTAGGCCTCGAACTTGATGCGCCCACCCGAGTCTTTTTCCACCTTGTCCATCCACGGCTTGTGCATCGTCAGCCAGACGTTGGACAGCGGTTGCATGAAGGTGTGGAACTTGAGCGTGACGCTTTGCTGCGCCAGGCCGGCGAGGTGCGGTACTCCGAGGGCGGTGGCGGATGCGGCTTGCAGAAGGGAACGGCGTTTCATGGATCTCTCTCCTTGCGAATGCGTTGACGAGCAGGAACTTAACGGTCAGATGAGCCGACGGCGCCCCAGGTTTACCCTAGGCGGGTCGGCAGAAGGCGGGCAGCCAATGCCCTGCCGATTCTTCTGTCAGCGCATGGCCCGCGGTTTCTTGCGCCGCGCCCAGCGCCCGGTTCTCGAGCCGGCTCAGCAACCGCACCAACGGCCAGAGCATCACGAAGTAGACGATGGCCGCAAGCACGATCGGGGTGGGGTTGTAGGTCAGGCTCTGCGCCTGCCGCGCCTGGAACAGCAGTTCCGGCATCGCGACCACGCTGCCCAGCGAAGTGAGCTTGACGACCTCGAGGGTGTTTGAGAGCAGGTCTGGCAGCACGTTGCGTACCGCCTGGGGCAGGACCACGTACATGAGGGTCTGCACGCGGCCGAGACCCGTGCTGCGCGCGGCCTCGGCCTGGCCCGCCGGAATCGACTCGATGCCGGCGCGCAGGATCTCGCCGTAGTAGGCGCCGGTATTGAGGAAGAAGGCGATGCAGACGCAGGCAAAGCCGCCCAACTCCAGCCCGGCGAACGGCAGGCCGGCAAAGAGGAAGATCAGCAGCACCAACGGCGGAAAGGCGCGAAAGAAATCGACCCAGGCCATCAGCGGCCAGCGAACCCAAGGCTTGCGTACCCCGGCAAGCAGCGCGAGACCCAGGCCGCCGAGCAGACCCAGCGGCACGACGACCAGCGACAACATCACGGTGTTGCCCAGACCCGCCAGGAGGATCGGCCAGGCGGCGCGAATGATCTCGACGTTGAAGAAAGTCTGGAGCATCGCTGCCTACCTAGCGCTTCCACGCCATTCGCGTCTCCAGCCAGCGGCCGAACACCACCATGGGCAGGAACAGGATCAGGTAGGCGATGGCGCCGAGCGTCAGCGGCGAGGGGTTGTAGCTGTTGGACACCGCCGAGGACGCCATGCCGAGGATCTCGCTCACCGCCACCACCGTGCCCAGCGCCGTGCCTTTGGTGATGGCGATGGTCCGGTTCGTGAGCGGCGGAATCGTCAGCCGCAGCGCCTGGGGCAACACCACGTTCATCAAGGTCTGGCCGTAGGAAAGGCCGGTCGAGCGCGCGGCCTCCCACTGGCCCTTGGCGATCGAGGTGATGCCGGCCCAGAAGATCTCCTCCGAGAACGCCATCAGCACCAGCGTCAGCGACAGCCAGGTCGAGACGAATCCCGAGGGCGAAATCTCGACGGCGGGCAGGCCGAAATAGATGAAGACGATGATCACCAGCGGCGGCAGCGCGCGGAACACGTCGACGATGAAAACAATCAGCAGGTTGACGGGCCGGTAGCCCAGGCTGCGCAGCAGTGCGAGCGCCAGCCCGCAGACGATGCCGCTGACGATGACGAGCAGCGCCAATTCGACCGTGACCAGCATGCCGTAGGCAATGTCGGGCAGGTACTTCGCCATCACCTTCGCATTGAAGAAGGTGTCGACGAAGCGATCCCAGTTGGACGACATGGCGCGAGACGCGTTCAGTGGCGCTAAATCAGTGGCGCTGAATCTGGCCGATGAAGGCGCGCGTTCTCTCGTGACTTGGCGTCTCGAAGATCTGGGCCGGCGTGCCTTGCTCGACGATGACGCCCTCGTCCATGAAGAGCACGCGGTCGGCGGCGTTGCGCGCGAAGCCCATTTCGTGGCTGACCACGACCATCGCCATGCCGCTCTCGCGCAAGTCGCGCATCACGCCGAGCACCGAGCCCACCAGCTCGGGGTCGAGCGCGCTGGTCGGCTCGTCGAACAGCATGACGCGCGGCTCCAGCGCGATGGCGCGGGCGATGGCGACGCGCTGCTGCTGCCCGCCGGAGAGCTGGCCGGGGGTGTGGCCGGCGCGGTCGGCCAGGCCCACGCGCGCCAGCGCCGCATGGCCCAGCGCGTCGGATTCGGCGCGCGACTTGCCCGCCACCTTGCGCAGCGCCAGCGTCACGTTGCCGAGCGCCGTCATGTGCGGGTAGAGATTGAACGACTGGAACACCATGCCGATGCGCTGGCGTGCATGGTTGATGTCGGTGCGCGGATCCAGGAGGTCGACGCCGTCGACGCGCACGCTGCCCGAGGACGGCTCCTCGAGCCGGTTCAGGCAGCGCAGCAGCGTCGACTTGCCCGACCCCGAGGGGCCGATCACGAACGCGAGCTCGCGCTGCGCCAGGACCAGATCGACGCCTTTCAGGACATGATGGGCGCCGAAATGTTTGTGGATGCCGCGTGCCTCGACGACGGGCTTATCCGGCATCTCCGGCAATCAACCGCACTTCACTTGATGCGGCGTCGGGTCGTAGCCCGGCATGCCGGGAACGCCGTAACCCGGCGTGACCACGCGCTCCAGGGCATCGGCTTCGGGAACCCGGCCAAACCATTTCTCCGACAGCTTGGCGATCGTGCCGTCCAGCTTCATGCAACTGAGCACGTCCTGCATCTGGTTGCGCAATGCCTCGCTGCCCTTGGGGAAAGGCGCGCCCCAGTGCGCGCGCGTATTCGTGAGCTCCAGGTCGGCGACGAACTGCGGGTTCTTGCTGGCGGCGTAGACGATCGTCGTATTGCCGCCCAGCGTCGCGTAGGCGCGCCCCGAGAGCACGGCCTGCGTCGCATCGGGCTGGGTGTCGTAGGCCTGCACCGTGAAGTCGTGCTTCGCGCCCTCGGCCTTGCTCAGGTTTTCATACGGCGTGCCCTTGTTGACGGCAACCACCTTGCCCTTCAGGTCGGACCAGTCCTTGATGGGCGCGGAGCCTCGTCTGATGCCGAAGCGGTACGCCGTCCACAGATAGCCCGCCGTGAACAGCATGCTTTCGGCGCGCTCCTTGGTCACCGTGGTGGGCGCCGCGATGAAGTCATAGCGGCCCGAGAGCATTCCTGGAATCAGGGTGGAAAAGCTCACGCTGTCGATCGTGATTTCGCGGTTCATGCGCCGGGCCGCTTCGGTGAAGAGGTCGATCTGGAAGCCCTCGATGCCGCCGCCGAGTTTGGGCATCGCATGCGGCGCGAAGGTCCCGTCAACGCCGGTGCGCAGCGGCGGCAGCTTGGTTTGAGCCAGCGCAGGGCCCGCCAACAACAGGGCAGCGGCAAGCAAGATCAGGCGGCGAAGCATCATGGAAGGAGTCCCAGGAGTGGATTGAGCGCGGGGCAGGTGCTAGCGGAATTGTGCGACAAAAAAATTGCGAATCGGTAGCATCCGCACATGGTCGAAAAAATCCTCGTCATCAACCCCAACTCCACCGAGGCGGTGACGCAAGGCATCGACGAAGCCTGCGCGCGGCTGCGCATCCCGGGCGGCCCTTTGATCGAGTGCGTGACGCTGAAAGAGGGCCCACCGGGAATCCAGACGCAGCAACACGTCGACGGTGTCGTCGCGCCGATGTTGCAGCTGGTCAGGCAACGCGAAGGCGACTGCTCCGCGTTCGTCATCGCCTGCTACAGCGACCCCGGACTGCACTCGCTGCGCGAGGCAACACGAAAGCCCGTGCTCGGCATCTCGGAGTGCGGCATCTTGACCGCGCTCACGCTGGGGCAGAAGTTCGGCGTTATCGCGATCCTCCAACAATCGATCGCGCGCCACCTGCGCTACGTCGGCGCGCTCGGTGTAGCCGAGCGGCTCGCCGGCGAGCTGCCGCTCGGCCTGGGTGTCACCGAGCTGTCTGACGCCAGCAGGACCTTCCCGCGCATGGTTGAGGTAGGCAGGATGCTCCGCGACCTGCATGGTGCAGACGTGCTCGTAATGGGCTGCGCCGGCATGGCGCGCTACCGCAAGCCGCTGCAGGACGAGATCGGCATCCCGGTCGTCGAGCCGACGCAGGCGGCGGTGACGATGGCGTTGGGGCGCGTGCGCCTGAACTGGGCTGAGAACTGATAGGACTTCGCGTTCGGTGGCGTAAGACTCACGAGTTGGGGATGCTCGCTTTCGGCGAGGTGCAGTCACCGGCGAATTCGTCGTCAATCTCGCCGATGAAAGAGGATGCACAGCGCCGGCTCCTCGGCAATCACGTTGAAGAATGAGAACGGCGCGCAATTCGCCACGCCGCCTTCGCTCCAGGTCGAGACCCAGGCGATCGGCCGCGGGATCACAAGGCCGATCAGCAGCTTGTAGCGCTCGAGCGCGGGCAGCGCCGCGAGCCCGAGGTCCATCAGTCGTTCGCCGCCGAGGGCATGTTCTTCTCGAAGTAGCGGGTGTCGACTTCAGCCTGAACGTCCATCCACCACCTCGGGAAGAAGCAGACGGGCGTGGACTCTCGAGTTGCGACTCATTGATTTTCGCCGTGCTACCATTGTGCTTACAACGTGGCAGCAGGAGCAGATCATGGAGGTGGCGATCCGCAAGATGGGGAACTCGCAGGGAGTGCTGATTCCGAAGCCTATCCTGGCCCAGATCGGCCTGGTTGGAACGGCGGACCTGCAGGTACGCAACGGTGTGATCGAGATTCGCGCTGTCCGACGCGACCCGCGTGAAGGCTGGGCCGAAGACGCGCTACGCCTGGCAAAGCAGGGTGGCGACGCGCTGGTCTGGCCGGAGGTCGCCAACGAGGGCGATGACGAGTTGGTCTGGTGATGAAGACTGGTGACATCTGGTTGGCCCAGCTCGACCCGACTGTGGGCAGTGAAATCCAGAAGACCCGACCCTGCGTCGTGATTTCGCCCGACGAGATGAACGCGCACTTGCGCACCGTCATCGTGGCGCCGATGACCACGGGCTCGCGACCCGCCCGCTTTCGCATTGCACTCACATTCCAGGGCAAGCAAGGCCTGATCGTGCTGGATCAGATACGAACGCTTGACCGTGCGCGACTGGTCAAGCGATTGGGTGCCCTCCGTCCAGCCACACTGGGGGCGACGCTGCAGACTTTGCAGGCCATGTTTGCGTCGTGATCCCGCGCCAAGCTCCGGGCGCTCGATACTCTGCGCAGAGACTATGCGCAGAGCGGCGCTATCGTTGATCAGCGTCAGTGATAGTCCTGTTCAAGCTGGTGGCGCGCGGCCAGCACGATGACCTTTGACGTGCTGACGATCTCGTACAGCGCGACATACCCGGTGCCTCCAAACGGGATGATCAGTTCCCGCTGCAAAGGATTCTGCGCCGCTTTGCGAAAGCTGAAGGGTGTGATGGCCAGCCGGTGCTGCACCGTCGCCCTGATGGCGTCGATCGCCGCCTGCGCGCGATCGAGGTCTTCGCTTGTCTCGGCACGGTCGAGCAAGAACTCGAAGAGACGTTCAAGGTCAGCTTCGGCGGTGACCGACAGCTCGACGACAAAGCTCATCGGCCGAGCTTTTTGCGCTTCGCGTCCAGGTTGGATTGCAGCTTTTTCAGCACGGTCTCAACGGGCACCGAAATGCCCGTCCGGTGATACTCGTCCGACGCAGCTTGTGCGCGCGCATGGAACGCGGTCTGCATTCGCCGGAAAGCGATGGCGCTTCGCACGGTCGCTTCGACGAAGTCGGTGAGGGTTTCGCCCTGCTTGAGCACGGACTCGAGTTCAGCGCGCAACTCAGGTTCGACGCGGATTTGGGGGATCACAGCGGATTTCATCAAGGAACTGTATTGCGTTTGCGTTACGCGCGCAATGACCCACCCTCAGATTGCTCGTTCGCCGTGAAGCTGGAGTTCGCTTGACGGCCAATCGCCGACCGCCATTCCTACTCAGTTGACTGCGAACCGGTATGAGGAATTTCGCCCGGCAAGTCAATCCGCTGGCGCGTCGTGCAGTAGCGGCTCGCGTAGAGCCGGCCGAGCGGCAGATAGCTTTCCGAAATGCGCTTCGTCACAGGATCGACCAGACCCTCGCGTACATGCACGAGCAGGATCTCGCCGATCACCATTTCGCGATCCGGGCCGAACTCGATGCGGCGCTCGACGCGGCATTCGAGCGACGCAGCCGCCTCGCCGATTCTCGGATGCTTCACCATGGCCGCGGGCACAGGCGTCAGGCCGGACGCCGCAAACTCGCTTTCACTTTCCGGCAGCTCCGCGCTTGACGCGTGCATCGCGTTGGCGCAGCTTTCATCGGCGAGATTGACGACGAATTCGCCGGTGCGGCGGATGTTCGCCAGGGTGTGCTTGATCGCGCCGTCGGAGCGACGGTTGAAGCTGAGGATGCACAGCGGCGGCTCCTCGGAAATCACGTTGAAGAACGAGAACGGCGCGCAATTCGCCACGCCGCCTTCGCTCCAGGTCGAGACCCAGGCGATCGGGCGCGGGATCACGAGGCCGATGAGCAGCTTGTAGCGCTCGAGGGCGGGCAGCGCCGCGAGCTCGAGGTCCATCAGTCAGTCGTTCGCCGGGGTGACTTCGGCGCCAATCCGCTCGGTGATGAGCTTGTAGTGCTCCGGGCGCCGGTGCGCCGCAAAATTGAACATGGTCTTCTTCAAGTTGGCGGCGAGGTCGATGTCGCAGTTGAAGCAGATCACCTCGTCTTCCTCGCTCTGGCTCTTCACCGCGATCTCGCCGCTCGGCGCGACGATGAGCGAGTGGCCGAACATGCGGAAACCGTCCTCGGCGCCAGCCTTCGCGGTCTGGACGAGCCAGGTGGCATTCTGGAACGCCATCGCCTGCGCCATGATCAGGTGGTGGTGCACGCGCAGCGCAGGCGGCTCGGGATAGTGCAGGTTTTCGCTGGGCGTGTTGAAGCCCAAAGCGACGATCTCCGCGCCTTGCAACGCGAGCACGCGGAATGCCTCGGGCCAGCGCCGGTCGTTGCAGATGAGCATGCCGGTGATGGTGTCGAGATACCTCCAGACGCGAAATCCCCGATCGCCGACTTCGAAGTACTTCTTCTCCAGGTGCTGGAATGCCGCCTTGGGCTTGTGATCGGCGTGGCCGGGCAGGTGCACCTTGCGGTACTTGCCGACGGTTCCGCCGTCGGGACCGACGAGGATCGAGGTGTTGAAGTGCCGCCCCTCGGGCGTCAGTTCCGCGTAGCCGATGTAGAAGCCGATGCCGAGCCGCTTTGCTTCGTCGAACAGCGGCTGGGTCGCCGCCGAAGGCATGCTGTTCTCGAAGTAGCGCGCATCGACCTCGGCCTGATCCTCGATCCACCACCGCGGAAAGAACGTGGTGAAGGCAAGCTCCGGAAAGACGACGAACTTTGCGCCCATGGCATGCGCGTCATGCAGCAGCTTGACGAGGCGTGCGGTCGCGCTGGCGCGGCTGTCGGCACGGTGCAGTGGCCCGAGCTGGGCAGCGGCGATCCGGAGGTGTCTGGCCATGGTGTTATTTGTTCAAGAGGTTTCTGAGCTTGCGCGCGGGTCCGTCGATGTGGCCGGCCGCTGCGGCGGCCAGCGGCCCGGGCTGTCCGCGCGCCAGGTATTGACCCGACCCGCGCGCGACTTTCAGTTCCCCGTCTTCGACGACGATTCGTCCGCGGCTCGTCACGATTTCCGGCCAGCCTTTGTAGACGTGCCCTTCGTAGGGCGTGTAGCCGGCCTCGTCGTGCAGCATCGAATGTTCGATGCGTTTTTCGATGTCCGGATTCCAGATCGCGATGTCGGCGTCCGACCCCACCGCAATCGTGCCCTTGCGCGGGTACAGGCCGTACATGCGCGCATGGTTGGTCGCGACTAGCGCGACGAATCGATGGATATCGAGCCGCCCCTTCAGCACGCCTTCGGAGAAGAGAATCGGCAGGCGCATCTCGATGCCGGGAAGTCCGTTGGCCATTTCCTTGAACGTGGTCTGTTCGCCGCGCGGGATCTTGCCCGGTCTGATCGAACCGGTACGGCGCGTGGTCCGATGAACAGACCTGGAACGTGCCATTCGTTAGGCCCGCCCAGATCGCCTCCTGCGCCGCCTTGTCGCGCAACGGCGGGCTGCAGCACCACTTGGCGCCCTCGACGCCGGGGCGGTCCATGGCGTCGGCGGTCAGCACCAGATAGTGCGGGCAGGTCTCGGCAAAAATCCTCGCGCCCAGCGTCTGCGCGGCGCGAATCGTATTCGTCGCTTCGGGCGTCGACACGTGCACGATCAGCACCGGCGCGCCGAGCAAGCGCGACAACATGATGATGCGGTTCGTCGCCTCGGCCTCGGCAAGTGCGTCGTGCGCGACGCCGTGGAACTTCGGCGCGCCATGGCCGCGCTCGATCAGGCGCGTCGCGATCCAGCGGATCATGTCGTCGTTCTCGGCGTGCACCATCAGCAGCGCACCTTCGCGGTCCGCGACGCTCAGTACGTCGAGCAGCTGATAGTCCGAAAGCCGCCAGCTCGGATAAGTCATGTAGACCTTGAACGACGTGATGCCGCCCTTGATGGCCGCGGGAAGCTCCTCGTTCAGGACTTTGTCGGTCGGCTCGCCGATGATCAGGTGAAAGCCGTAGTCGATGACGGCCTTGCCGCGCGCGCGCTCATGGTAGTCGGCGACGGTTGTCGTGACCGACGTGCCACGGTGCTGCGCAGCGAACGGGATGATGGTCGTCGTGCCGCCGAATGCCGCGGAGACGGTGCCGCTGTAGAAATCGTCTGCCGACATGATGCCCATGCCCGAGACCTGCTCGATGTGGCAATGGCTGTCGATGCCGCCCGGAAGCACGTAACGGCCCGCGGCGTCGATGTCGCGTGCGCCCGCGGGAAGGCCCTTTTCGAGGGCGACGATCTTCTCGCCGACGATGCCGATGTCGCAATGCATTGTTTCGACGTCCGTCGCCACGGTGCCGTTGCGAATCACGAGATCAAATGCAGCCACTTGGGACCGGTCCCTTCACGATGGAATGGCGGATTATGTTGCGGGACGCATTTGCACCGCCGGACGGACGCCAACGCGCGCCGGCACTGCGGTGCTGCGCTCGCATCACCCGAGTTCGAAACTCGTCAGACCGAACACGCGGTCGATGGGTTGCGGCGGGCACGCACCGGCGTACATGCGCGCGGTTTCAAACGCGGCGGTCATGCCATGGCGCCGCACCAGCGCGAGCGCAGCGGCGTTCGGCTCGGGGACGTCGATGAACAGGGGGGCATGCGGTGCCGCGTGTGCACTCAGCGCATGGAAAAGGCGCTCGGCCGTGTCGGCGTCGTCGGCAAACAAGGGCCCGATCTTGCTGCCCACGCGGCAGCGGCGAACCACGCCGTAGCCGACCAATCCGCCGTCGCGCAGCACGCCCAGCGCACACGCATCGCCTTGTTCGACCCAGGCTTGAAGAAACGCGACGCGCGGCGCAGCGAACACCGCTTCGTCATAGGCGCACAAGGCTTTGAGCGGAACCGATGCGAGCGGCACGACCGCCGCATCCGGCGCGCTCACCCCACTCGCCTCGCCCTGGTAGCGAACGTTGCGGTAGGCCAGCTCAAAACCCGAGCGCTGGTAATTGGCCTGCTGCGCCACAACCCCATCGAGGCCGACGCAGCGCCCGGCCAGCTGTTGCATGCCGGCGTTCCACAGACGCAAGCCATGGCCCTGGCCGCGAAACTCCGGCCTGACGATGTACAGGCCGAGAAAGCCAAAGCCGCTGCCGTACTTCACGACTGAAATCACCGCCACCGGCTGCTCGCCCAGCAAGCCGATCAGGAAGCCCTGCGGATCGGCGGCGTAAAAACAGTGCGCGTCGTGCACTCCCGGGTTCCAGCCCTCGGCTGCGGCCCAGTCCAGCGCCAGCCCGAGCTCGGGCCGGCTCATGGCGCGGATCGTGAAGTTGTCTTGCTGCATGGGTCTATTCTCCAAGGAATCGACACGATATGAACGGCGGCATCAGGCGGGTCGGCGGCCGAATGTGGGTTGATGCGGACTGCGTAGACTGCGATCCCTCGCCGGCCGTCATGGCCACACCTGTACCCTACCCACCGTTCGCGCTCCCATGCCACTGCCTGCACCCGACTGCGCCCGCGAAGCCTCGCATCAGCGTTCGATGATCATCCGCGCCTACGCCCGCAGCGACGGGCTGTGGGACGTCGAAGGTCAGCTCACCGACGCGTGGCCGCAGCCGGTGCCCAAGGCCGGCGGCATGCTGCCTGCGGGCGAGCCGATGCACTCGATGTGGCTGCGCCTGACGGTGGACCGCAGCGCGACCATCGTCGCCGTGCAGGCCGTCACCGAGGCCGGACCTTACGACGCGGCGTGCCGGAGCATCACGCCGGATTACGCGCAGCTCGTCGGCGTGCGCGTCGCGCGTGGCTACCGCGACACGATCCGCCGACTGTTCGGCCGCACCGCCGGCTGCACCCACATCAACGAACTCGCCGGCGCGATGGGCAGCGCCGTGCTGCAGGCGCTGTGGCCGGAGCTGACGCACAACGCCGTCGAGAAACCCTTCAGCATCGACGGCTGCCACGCGCTGAAGTCCTCAGGGCCCCAGGTGGCAAAGTTCTTCCCGCGCTGGTACCGGCCGGAGCCTGGGGGCGGCGACTGAACGGGCGCCGCTACCCGACGTACTTCACCAGCCACAACGAAATCGCCGGAAAGAACAGCAGCAGAAGCGTGCGCAGCGTATCGCTGATCAGAAACGGCATCACGCCGCGGTAGCTCTCGGCGATGGGCACGTCGCGTGCCATCGAGTTGACGACGTAGACGTTCAGTCCCACGGGAGGGGCGAGCATGCCGAAGCCCACCGTCATCAGCACCATGATGCCGAACCAGATCGCCACACTCTCCTTGGGCATGCCGAAGTCCAGGCCGATCACCATCGGGAAGAAGATCGGAATCGTCAGCAGGATCATCGACAGCTCGTCCATCACCGCGCCCAGCACCACGTAGAGCAGCAGGATCGACGCGACGATCGCCACCGGCGAGAAGCCCCAGGACAGCACCTCCTTGGCGAGCTGATTGGGCACCTGGGTCAGCGCGAGCGACGCGTTCATCACGTCGGCGCCGACGAAGATCAGGAAGATCATCGCCGAGGCTTGCGCGGTGTCGTAGAAGCAGGTCTTGAAACCTTGCCAGGTGATTTCGCGGCGCAGCAGCGCGGCCACGAAGGTCGCCGCGGCGCCGACCGCCGCGCCTTCGGTGGGCGTGAACTTGCCGGCGTAGATGCCGACGAAGACGACGAGGAAGATGATCGCGATCGGCGCCACGCCGGTGATCACTCTCAGGCTGATCGGCGGCAGGTCGCCGTCGTGCTCGGGCGCGTGGCCGGGCACGAGGCGCACGTAGATCGCGATCGCAATCATGTAGCCGAACATCGCGATGATGCCCGGCACCATCGCCGCGGCGAACAGCTTGGCGATGTTCTGCTCGGCGAGGATCGCGTAGATCACGAGCGGCACCGAAGGCGGGATCAGGATGCCCAGCGTGCCGCCGGCGGCGAGCGTGCCGGTGGCCAGGCGTCCGGAGTAGCCGTGCTTGCGCATCTCGGGCAGCGCGACGGAGGTGATCGTCGCCGCGGTCGCGACCGACGAGCCGCAGATCGCGCCGAACGCGGCGCACGCCATCACCGCCGCCATCGCCAGGCCGCCCTTGAAGCGCGCCATCACGGCCGCGGCAAACGCAAACAGCGCCTTCGAGATGCCGCCCTGCGAGGCGAAGTTGCCCATCAGGATGAACAGCGGAATCACGCTCAGGTCGTAGCTCGCGAACCGCGCAAAGGTTTCGCTGTTGATGAAGTTCGAGTACGGCACCCAGCCCGCTTGCAGCAGGTAGCCCACCGAGCCGGCGATGAACATCGCCGCCGCGATCGGCGTGCGCAGCGCCATCAAGACCAGCATCAAGCCGAAGATGAGCAAGGTGAGCGCGATCGGCGTCATGCGCTCACCCGATCGTCAAAGCCGCGCAGCGCCTGCGTCAAGGCGATCGCCGCGCACAGCGCGAGCGGCGGCACCATGAAGGTGTAGACGATCCACTCCGGAAAGCCGAGCATCATCGAGCCCGATTGCGCCTTCCACGCGCTCAGGCCGCCGACGAAGGTGCGCCAGCACAGCAACGCCATCACGCCGGCCATCAGCAGCGCGCCCAGGCGGTCCAGGCGCTGCTGAGCCGCGGCGCTGGCGCGCGTGGTGAAGAAGTCGACGATGATGTTGCCGCGGCGCAGTTGGCACCAGGGCAGGAACAGCGCGATCGCGGCGCCCGCGGCCGAGCCGGAGAGCTCGAAGTCGCCGACGATGGTCCAGCCCGTCGTGTTGCGCCCGATCAGGCTGACGCAGGTCATCAGCGTGATCGTCGTCAACAGCACGCCCGCGACGATGGCGCACAGCTTCGCCAGCGCCTCCAGAATTCTCACCTTGTCTCCTCGATTGTTTTGCGTGACTCGTGGCGCTATTGTGGCGCCGCGCCGGGGGCGCTCAGAAGCGGCTGAAGTATTCGCGGCGCATCCAGTCGTCCGGGTCGGCCGCCGCGGCGTGGCGCTCAATCTCGCTGCGTTTGATGCGCGAATACAAGTTGATCAGCGGTGCGCTGAATGCCGCTCGCAGCGCCGCGTCGGATTCGAGTGCCGCGAGCGCTTCGCCCAGGCTCGTGGGCAGGCGTTCGCCTTGTGTGCCTTGCGCATAGGGCGAGGCGGCAGCGGTGCCGGGCACGAGGCGCTGCTTCAACCCGCTCAGCCCGCTGTGGATTTGCGAGGCGACGTAGAGGTAGGGGTTGGCCATCGGCTCGCCGACGCGGTTTTCGATGTGTGTGCTCGGATCGCCCGCGCCACCCAGCACGCGCAGCATCGCGCCCCGGTTGTCGCGCCCCCACAGCACCGAGACCGGCGCCATCGCGTTCGGCTGGTAGCGGCCGAAGCCGTTGATCGTGGGCGTGCCGAAGATCGCCGCGCCGCGCGCGTGCGCGAGCAGGCCGGCGAGCCATTGGGCGCCGATGTCCGACAGCGCATGCTTCGCATCGGCCGGCGTTGTGTCCGCCGCCGGCGCGCTGCGCATGAACGCAGGGCTGGCGTCGGCCTGGTTCACGAGCGACTGGTGCAGGTGCCAGCCACTGGCCATCACGTTCGGAAACGGCGGCCGGCAGACGAAGCTCGCGTAGTAGCCGGCGCGGCGCAGCGCCTGGCGCACGCCGTTGCGAAACAGCACCATCTGGTCGGCGGCGGTGAACGCGTCGGTCGGATCGAACACCGCTTCCACCTGGCTCGGGCCGAGTTCGATCTCGAGCGAGCGCAGCGGCAAGCCCAGCGCCTGCGCCGTGCTCTGCACGATGCGCAGCGCCGGCTCGGCCATGTCGGCGTTCGCTTCGGTGAGCAGGTTGTAGCCCGGGTGGATCATCTCGACCTCGGGCGGTTCGCCCGGCCAGTCGGCGCGCTGCGGGTCAGCTGAGTCGCGCACGATGCGGTAGACATGGAACTCGACTTCGAGGCCGCAGCGCAACCCGTAGCCGGCTTGCTCGAGCAGCGCGAGTGCAGCTTGCAGCACGAAGCGTGGGTCGACGCTGACCGGCGTGGCGTCGGCGAACCAGGCCATCGCGCGCATCCAGCCGGTGCCGGGGGACCAGGGCAGTTCGCACAGACTGGTCGGGTCGGGCAGCAACATCAGGTTGTTTGCGGTGCCGAAGCCGGGCAGCTCGTCCAGCGCGCCGTGCTCGAACACTTTGTAGGCGGTGCGGTCCGACGTGTCTTTCAACAGGATCGTGCTGACCATGCCGACGCCTTCCGTCAACGCCATCGCGGCGGCGTGCGGCATCAGCGTCTTGCCGCGCAGCACGCCGTGCAGGTCGCACCAGCCGATGCGCACGCGCTCCATGCCCGATTCGCGCATCTTGCGCAGCGCCGCTTCGCACGCCGCCGCGCGCGGCGCGTCGTGCACGCCGCAGGCGTCCGCAAAACTCACGCGCCAGCCTCGGTGTGCGAGGTAGCGTCCTTCAACCAGCCGGCACCGGCGCGCTTGGCCGCCGCGGCGCGGGTCCAGAAATCTTCCCAGCCTTGCGCGGGCGCGATGCAGTCGATCGTGTCCGGTCCGGTCAGCCCCGCGGCCTCCTGCAAAGCCAACGCCATCGGCGGCTTGCCGCCCGCGCGCACCGTCTCGATCGCCTGCAACAGCGTGCGGCGGTTGCTCATGATCACTTTGTCGCTGCTGCCCAGGTGCTCGCGCGTGCGGTCGGCGATCGCGCCCATGCTCTCCACCGCCCACTGGTCGTGCAGGTTGATGTCGTTCTCGCCCATGCCGAGATACGTGCGCGTGCGCTGCTCTTCCGGGTCGAACCCCCAGTGGTTGTGCCGGCCCTTGAGCGGCAGGTAGTCGGGCAGGCTCACGCCTTGCAGGCGTTGGCGGCGCATCTCTTCCTTGTCCAGCGGCTCGGTGAAACTCGTGAAGAACGCGTACCAGTAGGTGTGCGCATCGTCCACGGGAAGGTGGAGTTGGGTGATCGTGATCGATTCCGACAGAGGGATCACGAAAGTCGCCGGAAACGCCGCGTGCGTGACGCGCACATGCGTCAGCGCGTCGGACATCATGCGCAAGGTGGTCAACCGCGTCAGCCCGGGCGCGACCTGTTCGTGGCGGATTTCGGGCGAGCAGAACTCGCGCATCACGCGCGTCATCGGCCAGCGCTCGCCCGCCACGTCGCCCACGCTGGCGGCGCGGAACTGGCGGCCATAGGCGCCGTCCAGCGATTCGTCTTGCAGGTAGCGGTGCAGGAACGACGGGTGCGCCGGGTCAATGCCGACCTCGAACGCCTGCAGCCAATTGCAGTTCCACAGGCCCTTGAACGCGAAGCTGTGGCTCGGCGGCGCGACAAAACAATCGAAGTCCGGCAGCGCGGGCGGCGCACTGCCCTCGTCGCCGAGCCAGGCGAACAGCACGCCCGACTGCTCGCGCACCGGGTAGCTGCGCTGGCGCACGCGCTGGCAGAGCGTGGAGCCCGCGCCTTCGGCCGGCGTTTCGAGGCACTGGCCGTCGACCGCGAACTTCCAGCCGTGGAACGGGCAGCGCAGGCCATCGGTTTCATGCCGGGCGAATGACAGGTCCGCGCCGCGGTGCGGGCAGTCGCGGTCGAGCAGGCCCCAGCGGCCTTGGCCATCGCGAAACAGCACGAAGTCTTCCCCCAGCAGGCGCACCGCCTTGATCGGGCGCTGCGCCATCTCGGGGACGAGTCGGCCGTCGAATTCGTCGACAAGGGCGGCCGGCTGCCAGTAGTGACGCATCAGCGCGCCGCACGCCGTGCCCGGGCCGACGCGGGTGACGAGTTCGTTTTGTTCGCGGTTCATGAGGAGGAGTTTGTGCGCGCGGTTTCAGCCCGCGTTCGGATACTTGATCGAGCAGCCGTAGGCCTGCGACACCGGTTTGCTGATCGCCTTGCCGGCGAGTGCTTCGCCGAGCGCCTGGTTCACGTAGTTCGTCGCGGTCTTGAGGTCGGCCACGCTGCTGCTCGGAATGCTGTCGATCGCGCCGGCGTACAGCAGCTTGCCCTGCGGATCGATCAGGTACATGTGCGGCGTGGTGCGAGCGCCGTAGGCGCGGCCGACCTTGCCGTCCACGTCCATCAGCGTTGCGCTCATCGCAGAGTCGCGCGCCTTGAGCCAGGCGTCGAGCTTGGCGGGCTCGAGGTAGTCGCGATGCTCGGTGGCGGTTGAATTGATGCTGAGCCAGACCACGTCCTTGGCGCGCGCGCCCTTTTGCGTGGCCGGCATGTTGCCGCTGTTGTAGTGCTTCTGCACATAGGGGCAGCCGGGGTTGACCCACTCGAGCACGACGTGTTTGCCCTTGAAGTCGGCCAGCTTCACGGCGCGGCCCTGGGTGTCGGTGACGGCGAACGCCGGCGCCGGCTGGCCGATCGTGGCCTGCGCGGCGGCACTCGTCGCGGCGAACAAGACGGCACTGAGAACGGTGAGTTTCAGCCAGGTGTTCATGCACAACTCCTTCGAGGTTGATTCGCGCGCAGGCGCTGCGCCAAGCGCAGATGTGCCAGCATGGCTTCGCAAGCGTACCCGCAAGCCGGCATGTTGGGCAAGCAAATACCGTCGGTCTGGCCGCGATCCCGCTCGGGGCGCGCCGACGGCAAGCGTCAGCGTTCGGAACGTCCAGATGACACCCTGCGCTGCACCAGCCACCCGAGGCCGACCGCCAGTGCGACCGACAGCGCAGCGATGGCCAGTGCGGTCGTGCTCCAGGACGTTGGTTCTTCACTGCGCGCAGGGGTCAGCCCCGGTGCAGGCGCCAAGACCGATCGTGGCTGCGCGGGCGCGGCGCCAATCGCCGGCCAGCCGCCCTGCACCGCGAAGCGCAGCGCCTGGCCTGCGGCGTCACCGCTGCGCGACGAGCACGGCGCGCATCGGGTCCGGGCTTTCGCTGCGCTGCGCGGAGAGCGGCACGCGCAGGTGCAGGCGCGCGCCGTCCCAGCGCTGTTCGAGCGGCGCGGCGTGTTCGATCACGCCGCCGTCTTCGGCGAAGAACTCGATCGCGCGGCCGGGCCACGCCGCTGGCAGGCCGGTCGCCTCCAACACCAGCGCAGCGCCGTCGACTCGGCCTTGCGCCTGCACACCCTCCCGCTCACGTGGCAGCGCCGCCCGAGCGGTCGCGAACTCCGCCGCGTGAACCACGTGGGCCGGCACGGCAGCGCCCGAGGCGATGCGCAGCGCAAACTCGCCCTCTTGCGGAATGCACTGGTCCTTGCACACCAGCCACTGCGCGTGCAGCTTTACGTCGAGCGCAGTGGCATCAAAGTTGGCCGGCAGGCGCAGCGCCACCGGCAGCAGCACGTCACCCTCGTAGCCGTAGTTGATCAGTGGGCCGACGGCCAGACGTTTGGGCGTGGGCCACTCGATCTCGCCGGCGCTCACGCCTTCGGGAAGCGTCCAGCGCAGGCTCGTTGCCATGCCGGAGTCGCCCGGGTTCTTCCAGTAGCTGTGCCAATGCGCGGCGTGGCGCAGGCGCAGGCCCAGCCACGCCGGCTGGCCCGAAGCGAGGCCTTGCGGGGCATGTGCCACGAGTTCGGCGCGCACCTGTTCCGTTTGAATCACGGCGGGCTGCGCTGCCAGCGCACTGGGCAGCGCGAACACGAGCACCCCGACAGCCCGATGCGGGAGCAGGGTCCGAATGCGTCGTATGGATGGGATCGGTTGCACGGATCGGTTCGGTCGCATGGAGCGACTCTACGTGAATCACAATCTGCCCATGACGCGCCTCTATCGCCCCGGCGAACCCGTCGATTGGCCCGCAGTTCACCGCAGCCTCACCGGCCTTGCGGCCGACGCCTCGCCCGCCGCCTGCGAGCGCGCCGCCGCCGACTACCACTGGTACAGCCCGGTGCTTGCCGATGCATTGAAAGGCAAGCGGCCCGATCTGGTGGTGCGGCCGAACACGATCGCCGAAGTGAAACAGCTCGCCGCGGCATGCGCGCGCCACCGCGTGCCACTCACCGTGCGCGGCGGCGGCACCGGCAACTACGGGCAATGCGTGCCGCTGCACGGCGGCATCGTGATGGACGCGACCGGCCTGAACCGCATTCAGACCATCGAACCCGGATGGGCCTGCGCGGAAACCGGCGTGCTGCTGCACAGCCTGAACCAGGCGGCGCGGGCGACAGGCCAGCAATTGCGCATGTGGCCGAGCACCGAGCGCATCGCGACGGTGGGCGGCTTCATCGCCGGCGGGCATTCGGGCATCGGCTCGATCCGCCACGGCATCCTCGCCGACCCAGGCAACGTGCGGCGCCTGCGCATCGTCACGCTCGAAGACCCGCCGCGGGTGCTCGACTTGCTGGGCGCCGACATCCAGAAAGCGCACCACGCCTACGGCACGAACGGCATCATCGTCGAGGTCGAACTCGCGCTCACGCCAGCGATTGCTTGGCAGCACACGATCGCGCTGTTTCCGAGCTACGACGCGGTGCTGCGCTTCGGCCTCGCGGTCGGGAAGGCGAGCCTGGACGCCGCGAAGCCGGGTGCCATCGACGTGTTCCAGCTCACCGCGGTGGAGCGCCGCATCACACCCTACTACGCCGGCCTGCGCGATCGGCTCGAAGACGAAGACACGATGTTCGCGCAGGTCTCGCCGGACACGTTGCCCGCGTATCAGGAGCTGGCCACGCGCATGGGCGGGCGCATCGTGGTGCGCGGCACGGAAGATCAACTGCTGGCCCAGGGCCTGCCCTCGGCCACCGAATGCGCCTACAACCACACCACGCTCGAAGCCTTGAAGTCGGACCGCGGCGTCACCTACCTGCAAGTGGCGTATCCGGGTCCGCTCGATCCGGACCTGGTGCGCGCGCAGATGCAACGCTTCGGCGACGAGGTCTACATGCACCATGAATTCAGCCGCGCCGGCGGCGCACTCGTGGCATTCGCGTTGCCGTTGGTGCAGTATTTCGACGAAGCGCAACTGCGCGACCTCATGGCGAGCTTCGAGCGCGACGGCTGCTGGAACTTCGACCCGCACACCTTCGTGCTCGAAGACGGCGGCATGAAGCAGGTGGATGAAGCGCAGCTCGCGTTCAAAGCCGAAGCCGACCCGTTCGGCCTGATGAACCCCGGCAAATCGCGCGCTTGGGATCAGCGCATGCTCGGCGAGCAGCGCGAACTGGCATGATTTCCGACGAGAAAGGCAGCAACTCGATGAGCGGCATTGCACAACCCCTGGCGCGCTATTCGGCGTGGCGCCGCGCCGGCGACCTGGTGTTCCTGTCGGGCGTGATCGCGGTGGACCCGGCCGCCGGCAGCATCGTGAAGGGCTACGCCGACATCCCGGCCGATGCCCGCAAGCTGCTCGGCGAGACGGGAGAGTTTTCGACCGACATCAAGGAAGGCCCGATCCTCGCGCAGAGCTGGTTCGTGCTCGACCGCATCCGCGCCACGGTGCAGGCCGCCGGCGGCGAGATGGGCGACGTGTTCAAGCTGGTGCAGTACTTCCGCAACCTCGATCACTTTCCGCTTTACAGCCGGGTGCGCAAGCTGTTCTTCACCGGCGAGCCGCCGGCCTCCACCGTGGTGGAGGTGAGCGCGATGCTGCCCACGCGCGGACATCCTGATCGAGGTTGAGGCGACCGCCTACCTGCCTGTCGCCAAGCTGCCCGCGAAGGGGCGGGCGAAGTGACGCTGATGCGAGCCTATCAGGGCATCACCGAATTGCCGCGCGTACCCAGGGTCGTGCGTAATGGGCCCGGTGGGGCAAGGCGCACCACAATGGAGGCGTTGCGCGAGGCCTCGGATGGCATACGCCTTGCATCTTGGCACGCGCCACGGGTCGGCGACCGGCACCCGCGGCGCGCCGCCGGCCCACTCAATTCACCGCAGGAGTTTCCATGTTCACCCACTCACGCAAGCTCGCCGCCCTGATCGCGGGCTTGGGGCTCGCCGCCACCGCAGGCGCCCAGGAAAAATTCAGCTACACGACCAACTGGTACGCACAGGCCGAGCACGGCGGCTTCTACCAGGCCGTCGCGACGGGCCTGTACCGACGCGAGGGCCTCGACGTCACGATCCGCATGGGCGGGCCGCAGGTCAACATCATGCAGCTCATGGCCGCCGGCCAGACCGACTGCGTGATGGGCTACGACATGCAGACGTTCAAGGGCTGGGAGCAGGGCATCAATGCGGTGACGGTCGCCGCGGCGTTCCAGAAAGACCCGCAGGTGCTGATCGGCCACCCCGGCGTCGTGAACAAGCTGGAAGACCTGAAAGGCAAGGCGATCCTGATCTCCGCCGCGGCGAACACCACCTACTGGCCCTGGCTGATGGCCACCTACAAGCTCGACGCGTCGCAGGCGCGCCCGTACACCTTCAACATCCAGCCTTTCATCGCCGACAAGAACGTCGTGCAGCAGGGCTACCTGTCGAGCGAGCCGTACGCGATCGAGAAGGAAGCGAAGTTCAAGCCCAACGTGTTCCTGCTGTCCGATCACGGCTGGCCGCCCTACTCCACGACGATCGTCTGCATGGAAAAGACGGTGAAGGAAAGGCCCAAGGCCGTCGCCGCGTTCGTGAAGGCGAGCATGGAGGGTTGGAAGAGCTATCTGCGAGGCGACCCGGCGCCGGGCAATGAGCTGATCAAGCGCGACAACCCGAACATGACCGACGACAAGATCGCCCACGGCATCAAGATGCTGAATGAAACCGGCATGGTGTTCGGCGGCGACGCGGCGAAGCTCGGCGCAGGAATCATCACCGACGAGCGCATGAAGGTCACCTACGACATGATGGTGGCGATGAAGCTGCTCGATCCGAGCAAGGTGGACCCGAAGAAGACCTACACCACGCAGTTCGTCAAGAACATCAGGGTTCTGCCTTGAGTTCACTGCGTTCGAACAGTTCGCGCTTCGTCATGTCGGTCCCTCTGATCGACCTCGCGGCCGAGCCACCCCAGGCGCAGGCGCGGCGCATCGACGCCGCGCTGCGCGAGCACGGGTTCTTCGCGGTGACCGGCCATGGTGTGCCGCCGGCCGTGGTGGCGGACGCGTTCGACGCGTCGCGCCGCTTCTTCGCGCTGCCGCAAACGGTGAAGGAGCGCTGGCACATCGACGGCTGGCCGCTCAAGCGCGGGTTTGATCCGATCGGCTGGCAGTCGCTCGACCCCGGCCAGCCGCCCGACGTGAAAGAGAGCTTTTACCTCGGCGTGGAAAGCATCGGCCCGAACCAATGGCCCGACGAATCGCTGCTGCCGGGCTTTCGCGACGCGTGCAACACCTACTCCGCCGCGCTCGACGGGCTGGCGCGGCGCTTGATGGCGCTGTTCGAGATGGCGCTCGAGCTTCATCCCGGATACTTCGACTCTTTCATGCACCACCCCACCATCACGACCCGATTGCTGCACTACCCGCCGCAGCCCGCACAGGCCGCGCCCGGGCAGATCGGCTGCGGCGCGCACACCGACTGGGGCGCGCTGACCTTGCTCGCGCAAGACGATGCGGGCGGCCTGCAAGTGCAAACGCCGGACGGCGCGTGGATCGACGCGACGCCGATGCCCGACACCTTCGTCGTCAACGTCGGCGACATGACGCAGCGCTGGACCAACGACCGTTGGCGCTCGACGCTGCACCGCGTGATCAACCAACACAGCGGCCGCGACCGCTATTCGATCGCCTACTTCTTCGACCTCGACGCGCAGGCGCGCATCGAACCGCTGCCCAGTTGCGTGAGCGCGCAGCATCCCGCGCGCTATGCGCCGATCACGGCGGGCGAACATCTGGTGGAGATGTACCGGCGCACGACGGTGCACGCATGACAGCGGCCGAGGTGTCCCGCGCCCTGGGGGTTGAAGTGAATCTCGTACATGTCGACTTGCGTCAAGCCTCGCGTGCAGCGCTGACTGCTTTCGGCCCGTTGCCGTCGTTTGCCGCTGCGCGCACGCCAGCGGCTGCGCGAGGGCAGGTGGCCCGGGGTACGTTCTCCGGCCCTCGCTCGCGGGGCACCGGATGTGGCCCACGGCGCGCAATTCCATCAACGCCAGCCAAGCTCGCGAGGAGCCAGGACACCGCGAATGGGGCCTCCGCCCGTACCCCGAACCACCTGCCCCGGCCACTGGGCGGCACCCCTGCGCATCGCTCGCCACCATGGGTTGCAGCAGGGCGGTGGTGGTGCCCCCGGGCGCAGGCCCCATTCGCGGTGTCCTGGTTCTCTGTGGGCTTGGACGGCGTTGATGGCGCTGTGCGTGGTGGGCCTCGGTGGCGCCCCGCGAGCGTGGGCCGGAGAACGGGGGCGCCGCCACCGCCCTGGGGCGCAGTCGCCGGGGGGCTGGGCTTGCGCGGACAGGGGGCTTTCGCCCGACGCCCCGGGCCACCTGCCCTCGCGCGGAGCTTGGAGTGCGCGCAGCAACCAACGGCCGCTTTGGGCCGAAAGCCGCCATTCAAGACGCGTCGGAGTTTCAAGCACCGCAGGTCGTGCAACTCGGTGGAGCGACCGATATGATCCCTGCGGTCGAGGTTCTCTCCGCCGAGAAAACCTACCCGAACGGCACGCACGCGCTGCTGCCGGTGGACCTGAGCGTGGCCGAGGGCGAGTTCGTCACCCTGCTCGGCCCGTCGGGCTGCGGCAAGAGCACGCTGCTGAAGATGATGGCTGGCCTGCTGGCGCCGAGCGACGGCCGCATCCTGCTGTGGCGCAAACCCGTCGAGCAGGTGGAGGCCAGCGGCCACCGCCTGAGCTTCGTGTTCCAGGACGCGACGCTGATGCCCTGGGCACGCGTGATGGGCAATGTGCGCCTGCCACTCGACCTGGCCGGCGTGCCGCGCGACCAGGCCGAGACCCGTGTGCGCAGCGCGTTGCAGATGGTGGGCCTGACGAAGTTCGAGTCGCACCTGCCGCGCGAACTGTCGGGCGGCATGCAGATGCGCGTGTCGATCGCGCGCGGCCTGGTCACCGAACCTCAGCTGCTGCTGATGGACGAACCCTTCGCCGCGCTCGACGAGATCACGCGCCACCGCCTCGACAGCGACCTGCTCGGTCTGTGGCAAGGCAAGAAGCTCACCGTCGTGTTCGTCACGCATTCGATCTACGAAGCCGTGTACCTGTCGAACCGCGTCGTCGTGATGGCGGCGCGGCCCGGGCGCATCGTCGACGAAGTCCGGATCGACGAACCCTACCCGCGCGGACCGGACTTTCGCGTGTCCACCCCGTTCAGCCAGTACGCGAAGCGCTTGCAAGACGCGCTGCTGCGCGCGAGCGCCACCGACGTGGAAGCGGACACCGGAGCGGACACTGCAACCGGCGTCGGTGCCGCCGGGGCCAGGCAGCCATGAACCCGCACGCGCAAAGAATCGTCTGGCCGGCGCTCGTGGCCGTGTTGCTGATCGCGCTGTGGCAAGGCCTGGTCGTCGCCTTCAAGATTCCGCACTTCCTTGTGCCCTCGCCGCTGCACGTGGCGCAGACGCTGTTCGTCGACGCCGGCCTGCTGTTCGGCGCACTCGTCACCACGCTCAAGATCACGCTTTTCGCCTTTCTCTGCGCCACGTTGCTGGGCGTGCTGATCGCGTTCGCGTTCGTGCAGAACCGCGTGATCGAGACCGCGCTGTTCCCCTACGCCGTGCTGTTGCAGGTGACGCCGATCGTCGCGATCGCGCCGCTCATCATCATCTGGGTGAAAAACCCGACCGCCTCGCTCGTGATCTGCGCGACGCTGGTCGCGCTGTTCCCGATCATCGCCAACACGACACTCGGATTGCGCAGCGTGAACCCGGGGCTGATGAGTTACTTCAAGCTGAACCACGCGACGCGCGCGCAGACGCTGATCCGGCTGCGCATCCCGTCGGCGCTGCCGTATTTCTTCGGTGGCCTGCGCATCAGTTCCGGGCTGGCGCTGATCGGCGCGGTGGTGGCCGAGTTCGTCGCCGGCACCGGCGGCACCGGCACGGGCCTGGCCTACCAGATTCTTCAAGCGGGCTACCAGCTCAACATCCCGCGCATGTTCGCGGCGCTGCTGCTGATCACGTTGACGGGGGTGCTGCTGTTTGCGCTGATGGCGGCGCTGTCGAAATGGGCGCTTGGCGGTTGGCATGAGAGTGAGGCGGTGCATGATTGATCCGTGGCTAGGGGCAACACGATGCTGATTCGTGGCGCTGACCATTTGTTGACCGGCCGACGCGGCGCCGCGATGCGCGCGAGTGCCGGCACCGATCTGCGCGTGCGCGATGGCTTGATCGCCGCGATCGGCCGTCTCACACCCGAACCCGGCGAGAAGGTGATCGACGCGTCGGGCTGCGTCATCTACCCCGGCTGGGTCAACACCCACCACCACCTGTTCCAGAGCCTGCTGAAGGGCATTCCGTCGGGAATCAACCTCGCGCTCGTGCCCTGGCTCGCCGCGGTTCCGGTGCCGTACCGGCGCCACTTCGACCGCGAAGAGGCCTTGCGCTTGGCGGCGCGCATCGGCCTCGTCGAATTGCTGCTGTCGGGCTGCACCACGGTGGCTGACCACCAGTACCACTACTACCCCGGCATGCCATTCGACGCCTCCGCCGCCGTGTTCGATGAGGCGGCGAAGCTCGGCGTGCGCTTCGTGCTGTGCCGCGGCGGGCAAACGCAGGCGCGGGCGATGACCGACCAGGCCGCGCCGCCGCAGGTGGCACCCGAAACGCTGGAGAACTTTCTCGCATCGATCGAACACGACGTGAAGCGCTTCCACGACCCATCGCCGGTCGCGATGCGCCGCGTTGTCTCGGCCATCACCACACCGAACTGGAGCTGCCGCGCCGATGAGTTGAAACCGATGGCGCGCGAAGCGCGGCGCCTGGGGATTCGCCTGCACAGCCACTTGAGCGAGACCCACGACTATGTGCGCTGGGCGCGCGAGGTGCACCACTGCACGCCGATGCAGTTCGTGCAGCAGCACGAGTGGGTGGGCGAGGATGTCTGGTTCGCGCACATGGTGCACCTGGACGATGGCGATTTGCAGATTTGCGCCGACACCGGTACCGGCATCGCCCACTGCCCGCAAAGCAACGCGCGGCTGGGCTCGGGAATCGCGCGCATTCCCGAGGCGCTGGCGCTCGGCATACCGGTGTCGCTGGCCGTTGACGGCGCGGCGTCGAACGAAGCGGCCGACATGGCGAGCGAGGCGCATGCGGCCTGGCTCGTTCATCGCGCTGACCCGCGCGCAGGCCTGGGGCACCGCGCCACGCCGTTGGCTGGAACGCACGGCTCCCAGCCAGGCGGGAACGCAGCCGCGATGACCGTCGAAGACGTCGTCCACATCGGCACGGCGGGCGGCGCACAGGTACTGGGCCTGCCGGGAGTGGGCACGCTGCAAGTGGGCCAGGCGGCGGATATCGCCGTCTATGACCTCGACCAGGCGCGCCACTTCGGGCTGCACGACACGGCCCTTGGCCCGGTGGCCAGCGGCGGCCGTCCCACGTTGCGCCTGCTGCTCGTGCAAGGCCGCGTCGTCGTCGAAAACGATTCGATCCCGGGTCTCGACATGGCAGAGCTTCGCCGCGACGCGCGCACCTTCATCGAGTCGATTCGCGAATCCCTTTGACGCGCTGAACATCATGTTCGACCCCGCCACCGTCGCCCGCCAGAGCGCCGAACTCACGCAACGCCTGAGCGCGAATCGAATGGATCACCGACTCTCGGGTCGAACGCCTGAGCCAGGACTTTTACTGGTTCAGCCCGGTGCTGAAACGCCAGTTGAGCGAACTGCGTGCGCACGCCGTGGCGCGGCCGAAGACCGAGGACGAAATCCGCGCCGTCGTCGCGGGCTGCGCGAAAGACCGGATTCCGATCACCGCGCGCGGCAGCGGCACCGGCAACTACGGCCAGTGCATGCCGCTGCACGGCGGCGTGATCCTCGATCTGTCGGCGTACAACAAGCTGCTGTGGGCGAAGGGCGGGATCGGCCGGGCCCAGGCCGGCATCCGCATGATGGAGATGGACCGGCAGACCCAACAGGTGAGACAAGGCGACACCGCCGAGCCGGGCATGGGTTGGGAACTGCGCTGCGTTCCCAGCACCTGGCGCAGCGCGACGCTCGGTGGCCTGTACGGTGGCGGCTTCGGCGGCGTGGGGTCGATCAACTACGGGCCACTCGCTTCCTACGGCAACGTGCTCGGCGTGCGCGCGATGACGATCGAGCCTGAACCCCAAACCGTCGAGCTGCGCGCGCCTGAAGCGCTGCTGCTGCACCATGTGTACGGCACGAACGGCCTGGTGCTCGAACTCGAAGTCGCGCTCGCGCCGGCACATGCGTGGCTGGAGGCGATCGTCTGCTTCGATCAGTTCGACGCAGCGATCGAGTTCAGCGACGCGCTCTCGGGCAGCCCAGGCATCGTGAAGAAGAACGTGACGCTGCTCGCCGCGCCGATCCCCGACCTGCTGCTCGCCGCGGTGCCACCGCTCGCCGGCTCGATGAACGCCGGCAGCCACGCGGTGTTCGTGCTCGTCGCCGAATTCGCGGAAGCGCCGTTTCAGCAGCTGGTGCGCGAATTCGGCGGCCACGTCAGCTACCGCAGAGGCGCCACCGAGGTGCGCAAGAGCAACCGCACGATCGTCGAATACACCTGGAACCACACGACGCTGCACGCGATGAAGGCCGACAAGAGCCTGACCTACATCCAGAGCGGTTTTCCGGCCGGCACCCATGTGCAGCAGGCGAAAGAGCTGCGCCGCTTGCTGGGCGACGAGATGCACACACACTTGGAGTTCATCCGCACCAAGGAAGGCCCGATGACGTGCAGCGGCTTGCAACTGGTGCGCTACAGCAGCGACGCGCGGCTCGATGAAGTCATGCAGATCCACCGCGACCACGGCGTCTACATCGCGAATCCGCATGTCTACATCGTCGAAGACGGCAAGCAGGGCATGGTGAACCCGGACGTGGTGGCGACCAAGATGCGTTTCGACCCGCAAGGCTTGCTCAACCCCGGCAAGCTGCGCGGCTGGGACGTGCGCGAATCGATCATGGCCGACGTGGCGGCGGGCAAGGTGTCGCTGGCGACCTTGCCGCGCTTTTGAGCAAGCGCGCCCATGCTGACCAGCCGCCAGAAAGTCTTCCGCAAGTTCTGGCACGCCGTCGTGCCGCTCGCCGACTTGCAGCGCGGCGCACCGTTGCCGTTCACCTTGCTAGGCGAGGCGATCGTGCTGTTCCTCGACGAGCACGGCCAACCCGCGGCGTTGAAAGACCGCTGCTGCCACCGCACCGCCAGGCTCAGCAAAGGCCGCTGCGTGAATGGCGCGCTGCAATGCGGCTACCACGGCTGGACCTACAACGCCCAAGGCCGCGTGATCCGAATTCCGCAGTACGGGACCGAGCGCGAAATTCCCGCCGAGTACGCAACGCCTTCGTACCGCTGCGAAGCACGCTACGGTTACGCCTGGGTCGCGTTGGAGGAACCGATCGCGCCCATCCCCTCGATTCCGGAGTTTGACGCCCCCGGCTGGCGCACCATCTTCCAGTTCTACGAGCGCTGGGCAACGAGCCCGTTGCGCGTGCTGGAGAACAGCTTCGACAACGCGCATTTCAGCTTTGTGCACCGCGCGACCTTCGGCGTGCAAGACCAGCCCAAGCCGAGCCGCTACGAGATCGTCGAGAACGACACCGGCTTCTACGCCGAGACCGTGATCGCCGCGGCGAACCCGGTCGCATTTCAGCGCGTCAGCGGCAGCACCGAGCCGATGACACAACGCCACATGCGCAACGCCTACTACCTGCCGTTCTCGAGGCGCCTGGACATCGAGTACCCGAGCGGCATCCGCCACGTCATCGTCAACTGCTTCACGCCGATCGATGATGGCCACATCCAGCTCGTGCAATGGCTGTTCCGCAACGACACGGAAGCCGAGTGCCCGGCGCAACTGCTGATCGACTTCGACCACGTGATCACGCGCGAAGACAAGGAGATGTTAGAGGCGACCGACCCCGACGCGCTGGTGGACACACGCCGGCGCGGCGTCGAATTCTCGATGGACAGCGACCGGCCGGGCATGCTGATCCGCAAGAGGCTGATGGAGCTTCTGGCTTCTCACGGGGAACCCGAAGTGCACCGGTGACCCGGCGCCTGCACCGGGAGGACAGCGCCGCCGCGGCCATCCGATCCCGACCACGAACGTGGCGTTCGCCACGTTCGCTCGCCGCAGAACGCGGTTCACGCAGATCAGACGCAGCCCAATTTGCCGATACTGTGGCGGTCGGTTTCGAGAAGGAAGGCAGCGCCGTGAACACCGTGAACAAATCGGAGACCATTTCGCCAGCGGATGCCTCGCTGCAGCGTATGCGTACGGAATTGAGGGACTTGCTGGCACTTTCAGCCGGTTCGCGCGACGTGCTGCCGCATCTGGCGACCCTGGAGCGCGCGCTGAAATCGCTGGGTATCGCCGCTTTTGAAGGCCTGCCCTCGTACGTATTGAAGCAAGCAGCGGCGCAGCTCGAAAGCGTCTTGCCGGAACGCGCTGGGCCAGGCCTGTCGGAAATTCGGGCGCGCATGGCAAAGGCGCTGGCAGCCCACGAGAAGGCGCAAGCGCCTGCACCTGCACCTGCACCTGTTCCTGTCGCTGCACGACCGCCGGCCTATGTCAACAACGAAAAGCTCCAGGTGAGCGAATCGACCGTCACCGAGTTCATGCGCGTCGTTGAAGCGAGCGAACGCAAGTTCTGAGCTCGGACCGGCCTGCGCTGCGTTGACAATACCCGCCAGGCAGCGCCGTCGGCGCCGCCGCCATCGGCTTGGCGTGCCATGCGCGCCGTTGTCATCCACAAACACCGTACCCCATGGACTTGTCACGCTTCCCGCGCCGTCGCTTCACGCAAGGCGCCACACCGATCGAACCGCTGCCGCGCTTTTCAGCCGCGCTTGCCGCCAGTTGCCCCGGTGGGCGCGGGCCGCAGGTGTGGGTCAAGCGTGACGACATGCTCGGCCTGTTCCCCGGCGGCAACAAGACGCGCAAGCTCGAATTCCTGGTCGCCGACGCGCTGGCGCAGGGCGCCGACACCTTGATCACCTGCGGCGCGCCGCAGTCGAACCACTGCCGCATCACGCTCGCGGCGGCGGTCAAAGAGGGGCTGAAGTGCCGCTTCGTGATCGAAGAGCGCGTTCCCAACAGCTACAACCCCAAGGGCACGGGCAACCACTTCATGTTCCGCTTGATGGGCGTGGAGGCGATCACGGTCGTGCCGGCGGGTACGGCGATGGGCGCGGAGATGCAGAAAGTGGCCGATGCGCTGCAGCGTGAAGGCCGCAAGGGCTACATCATTCCGGGCGGCGGGTCGAACGCGATCGGCGGTCTGGGCTATGTGGCCTGCGCGCAAGAGATGCAGCAGCAATGGTTCGATCTGGGGCTGCGCTTTGATGTCATCGTCGTCGGCTCGGGCAGTTCGGGCACGCACGGCGGCCTGCTTGCCGGGTTCCTGGGCAACCACATCGATGTGCCCATCACCGGCATCGGCGTCAGCCGCGACGCGGCCGACCAGGAACCGCTGGTGCACCAGGAAGCGCAGGCGGTGGTCGACCTGCTCGGCCTGAACATGAAGATCAGGCGCGAAACGGTGGTCAGCGTCGGCGGCTTCTGGCAGCCGAAATATTCGTTGCCCAATGCCGGCATGGTGGAAGCGGTGCAGATGCTCGCGCGCACCGAGGCCATCCTGCTCGACCCGGTGTACACCGGCAAGGTGATGGCCGGGCTGATCGGCATGGCGCGCGCGGGCGCGCTGAAAGCCGATCAGAAAGTGCTGTTCATGCACACCGGCGGGATGCCGGCGTTGCATGCGTACGAGAGCGTGGTGCTGGGCGACTGAGCCGGCGCGGCCGTCGTGATTGGTTCAGGACGAGTCGCGCGCGCCGCCCTCCAGATAGTCGCAGGCCAGATTGGCCAATGCACGAACGCCAAGCACCAGACAACGCTCGTCGACGTAGAACCGCGGCGAATGGTTCGGTGCGGCCTGGAGCACATTGGTGCCGGGCGGCACCACGCCGAGAAAGATGAACAGGCCCGGCGACACGCGCTGGAAGAACGAGAAGTCTTCCGAACCCATCACCTTGGGAACCAACTGCGCCTGGCCCGCGCCGGCGACGCGTTGAAGGGTCGGCAGCATCGCCTCGGTGAGCGCCGGGTCGTTGATCGTGACCGGGTAGTGCTTGCGGATGCAGACCTTGCAGCCGCCGCGCGAGCCGCGGCCGATCGCTTCGGCGAGGTAGGTCACGCGCTCGTGAATCTCGTCGCGCATGGTCTCGTCGAAGCTGCGGATCGTTCCTTCGAGCTCCACCTTGTCGGGAATGATGTTGCCGCGCACGCCGCCCTTGATGCTGCCGATCGTGACGACCGCCGGCTCCTTGGTCAGGTCGACTTCGCGGCTGACCACGGTTTGCAGGCCCAGCACGACCTGCGCCGCGGTGACGATCGGGTCCACCCCGTACCAAGGCATCGCGCCATGGGTCTGCCGGCCCTGCACCGTGATGTGCAGCGAGTCGGCGCTGGCCATCGCCGGGCCGGGCCGGTAGCCGATCACGCCCAGCGGCAAGCGCGACGTGACGTGCAGGCCGAACACCGCGTTCGGCCGCGGATTCTCCATCGCGCCCTGCTCGACCATCATCTTCGCGCCGCCCTCTTCGCCTTCGGGCGGCATTTCCTCGGCCGGCTGAAACAGGAACTTGACCGAGCCGCGCAACTGCGCGCGCTGCGCGGCCAGCACCTGCGCCACGCCCATCAGGATGGCGGTGTGCGTGTCGTGGCCGCAGGCGTGCATCACGCCGACGTCTTCGCCGTTCCAGATTGCGCGCGCCTTGGAGGCGAACGGCACGTCCACTTCTTCGGCCACCGGCAGCGCATCCATGTCGGCGCGCAGCGCCACCACCGGCCCGGGCAGCGCGCCCTTCAGCAATCCGACGACGCCGGTGTGCGCGACCTCGGTGCGCACTTCGTCGAATTCGAGCCTGCGCAGGTGCGCGGCGACGAGCGCAGCGGTTCGGAATTCGCGATTGCCCAGCTCCGGGTGCTCGTGAATATCGCGGCGCCAGGCGATCACCTGGGATTCGATGGAGGATGCCGCGGCGTCGATGGCGGCGGCGAGCGAGCTGGCGGCGATTTGAGGTTCGGGCATGGGGAAGACTCGGTGGCTCGGGATGGAGAGACTTCGATCCGTTCAATTCTGGCAAGCAGCCTGCACGCTATGTCAGACCAGCAACGCGGCGCCGCAGCGATCGGCAATGCGCCGGGCCAGGTCGCGGAAGTCATCATGGGCGGCCCGCACCGCTTGGCCGTGGGCGCCGATGGCACCGTCGGCTGGCTTGAGCGCGAACACGGGCTTGCGCGCCTCCATCGCCATCGGCATGAGGCTTCGGTAGTGCTTGAGCATGGCGAGGCAGAACGGGTCTTTGGCGGCCACCATTGCGGGCTCCGGTGGACGCTCGAGCACGTCGCTTCGATAGGTGGCCGGGAAGCGGTCGATCCAGCGTTGATAGGCCTTCGGCGGTTGGTTGTCGCGCAGGCCATGCTGCATCACCACATAGCCGAGTGGCTCGATGCGCCCTTGCGGCAGTTCGAGCGCAAGGTCGGGCGTCTTGGCGCGCAGTTCCTGCCAGGTGGCGCGCCAATCGCGCAGCGATGGCCCGAGATTGCGAAGGCCTTGCAGCGAAAACAGGTCCGGCCCGAGCGGCGTGACGACGTAATCGCAGGCGATGAGCGCGGCGCGGTTGATGGCGCCGAGGTTGGGTCCAACATCGAACAGCACCCAACTCGCGCCAAACGCGCCGGCGGCCTGGCGCACGCCACGATGGAACGCCGTCATGGTGCGAAAAGCCGATTCGTCACGGTTGTGGCAACTCAGCCATGCAGCCGAGAGCTTGTCTTCGAAGGTTGACAGCGCCAGGTCGCCTACCACGAGCCCGAGTCGTGGGGAAATCGGCTCCACATGCGGCGCGAGCACGTCGCCCACGCCGCGGATGATGGGCCGAAGCGCACCGAAGATGGTTTTCGGGTGCTCGCCCTCGGGCCACATGCCGTCCAGCGTATCGTCATCGAGGAACATGCTGGTCAGGTTGGACTGCGGGTCCAGGTCCACCGCCAGCACCTTCTCGCCAAGGTCGGCCAGCATCGCGGCGAGGTGGTAGACGAGCGTGGTCTTTCCCACACCGCCCTTGTTGTTGAAGAAGGCGACCGTTTTCATGGGCTGGAAGGGCTCATGGCGCGCACGCGCAGCGTGGCCAGTACGTAGCCAGCGTCGAACTGGAATTGCGCCGGTGGACTGCCGTTGCGCGCCAGCGCGTCCTGCGCCACCGCGACACCGCGGCCGTAGCGGTTGACGTAGCCCAGCGCCTTCATCGCCTCGGCGACGACCGGGTTGCGGTAGCTTGTCTGGTGGGGAAAATTGCCCGCAGTCGCCTCGCCGTAGAGGCCACCAGGACTCTGGATTTCAATCCGGTCGTCGAGCCATGTCACGCGAAGCGGGGCGGTGGAGGCGTAGTCGCGGTGCATCACCGCGTTCATCAGCAACTCGCGCACGGCAACTCGGGGATACGACGACACGCTGCGCTCGCGCAGGGCCGTCTCGGGCACCGGCACCTGAGCGATCTGCGCGTCGACCAATGCATCGAGCTCACGCAGTACCGTGAGCAGGTCACCCTGCAGTTCGCGTTCGTTCACCACGGGCTCGGCCAGGGTGGTGCCGCCGATCCGCAGAAATTGAATGTAGGCCCCAGGCAGCCAACGCCGCACGTCCAGGCCGAACAGCACGATGCCGGCGTGCGTGGGGCAGCCGCGCCCGAGGTCGAAGAAGCGCAGCGAGGCCATCTGCTGTTCGACCGAGCGGCGATTGGCCTCGATCACCTCGGGAGCAATGGCCTGCTGCCGATAGTCGATCAGAAACAGCGCCGTGGCCAGGTCACTTGAGTCACTGCCGAGGCAGGGTTGCGCATCGAAGGTCCTGGCGTGCGCAACCCGGCGTTCGATGAGGATGCGCTCTTCGTGTTCGGTGGCGGTGCCACGCCGCGGGCCAACACGGATGCAAACATGACCCTTGTAGCGAACCGGAGGCATCGGCGAAGGCTGGACGGCGACGACAGCGACCTCGCCCTCGCTGGTGGCCACCTTCTCGACCGTGATGGCCGGAAGCGGCTGGATGTTCCCGTCGGCACGCAGGCCACCGAGATTGCGCAGCAGTTCATCGGACACCTTCAAACCAGCAAGTCGGCCCGCATCGTCAACGCCGACGATCAGATAACCGGGCTGCGCATGATTGGGCAGGTCGTTGGCGAAAGCACAGACGGCTTCGGAGAATTTGTCCGTATCGCTCACCGAGCGCGTGAACTCGACGCGATCGGCCTCGTGCGCGGCAAGCAAGGCGCGGAGTTCCTGTTCGGTCATGGTGGAGGAAGGGGGCCGTTCACAGAGTGCGGATTCACGCTTGGCTGACGCGCAGTCTAGTCTCACGCGCGGGCCGGGCGCGACGGGCCGTCAGCGCGGCGGATCTTCAAGCAACTTGACCAAGGCCCACAACACCCGATTCACCGGCGTGGCGATTCCGAGAGCTTCAGCCTGGCGCACGACGTAGCCGTTGAGGTGGTCGATCTCGGTGCGCCGGCCGCGGGCCAAATCCTGCGCGGTGCTGGACGACTGCCCCGCCATCGCCCGCGCGATACCGCGCACCGCTTCAGGCATGTCGCCCGGTACCGCGATGCGCAGCGCCTTGGCCACCGCCAGGCACTCCTGCACCGCGTCTTGCATCGTCGCCGCGATGCCCTCGCCTTGCACCAGGCGGCCATAGGGAAGCTGCGTGATCGCCGACAGCGCGTTGTAGGCGCAGTTGACGATCAGCTTGGCCCACAGCGCACCCGCCACGTTGTCGGAAATCTGGATCGGCACCCCCGCGTCGGCAAAGGCATTCAGCACGGAGTCGCGCCGCGCCTGCGGGCCGAGGACCAGGTCGCCACGGCCGTGGTGCTTCACGTGGCCCGGCGCCGCGATTTCGGTCGCGACGTAGACGACCGCGGGTACCACCGTTTGGCGCACCAGCGCCTGCAAACGATCGGCGTTGTCGACGCCGTTTTGCAGGCTCAGCACCAGCGCGTCGGCTTCGAGATAAGGCGCGATGTCGTTGCCGGCCGATTCGGTGTCGTTCGACTTCACGCAAAACAGCACGAGCTGCGCGCCGCGCACCGCGCTCGCATCCGTGCTCGCCTGCAACGCCACGCGCTCGTCGAAGCTTGAAGTTTCCAAGCGCAGTCCGTCGCGACGAATCGCCTCCACATGCTGCGGCCGACCGATCAATGTGACCTCATGGCCGCCTCGCGCCAGCATGCCACCGTAGTAGCAGCCCACGGCGCCAGCGCCCATCACGGCCACTTTCATGGCTGGGCTCCTCGTGGCGTCGCGATGGGGCGATAGGGCATGGTGCGGCGGCAGGTCGTGCGTGCCTGAAGTTTAAGAGCCTCAGCTACAGTGCAGGCATCATGAACAAGACCACCCACTTCCTGCCCGCCGACGGTTTTGCCGGAACGCTGATCGGCCGCGCCTGGTTGCCTGACCCTTCGGCGAACACGCCAGCCGGCCCGGCCGTCGTCGCGCTGCGCGCCGACGGCGTGTTCGACTTGAGCGAACTCACGGCGACCGTCAGCGGCCTTCTCGAACGCGACAACCCCGCTGCGCTGGTGCAACGCTGCGCGGGCAAACGCATCGGCAGCGTCGATGAACTGCTGGCCAACAGCGTCGCAGCACCGGACCCGAACCGCGCCCACTTGCTCGCGCCGTGCGACTTGCAGGTCATCAAGGCCGCGGGCGTCACGTTCGCGGCGAGCATGCTCGAACGCGTGATCGAGGAGCAGACGCGCGGCGACCCGGCGCGTGCCGCCGCGGTGCGCAGCCGCGTCAGCGCGCTGATCGGCGACGACCTCGCGGCCGTGGTGCCGGGTTCGCCGCAGGCGATGAAGCTGAAGGCGTTGCTCATCGAACAGGGCCTGTGGTCGCAATACCTCGAAGTGGGCATCGGCCCCGACGCCGAGGTGTTCACGAAGGCGCCGCTGCTCTCGGCGGTGGGCACGGGCGCACAGATCGGCATTCACCCGAAGTCGGAATGGAACAACCCCGAGCCCGAAGTCGTTCTCGCGGTGAACAGCCGCGCCACCATCGTCGGCGCGGCGCTGGGCAACGATGTGAACCTGCGCGACTTCGAAGGCCGCAGCGCACTGCTGCTGAGCAAGGCGAAGGACAACAACGCGTCGTGCGCGATCGGCCCGTTCATCCGCCTGTTCGATGCGACTTTCACGCTCGACGACGTGCGGGCGCAGGAGCTGGAGCTGCTGGTCGAGGGCGTTGACGGCTTCACGATGCGCGGCGCGAGTTCGATGAGCAAGATCAGCCGCGACCCGCAAGACCTGGCCGAGCAGACGCTCAATGAAAACCACCAGTACCCCGACGGCTTCATGCTGTTCCTAGGCACGCTGTTCGCGCCCACCGATGACCGCGGTGCGCCGGGCGCCGGCTTCACGCACAAGGTGGGCGACAGCGTCATCATCCGCAGCCCCAAGCTCGGCGCGCTGTGCAACCGCGTCAACACGTCCGACCGGATTGCGCCTTGGCGCTTCGGCGTCGGCGCGCTGATGGCGAACCTGGCGGCGCGCGGCTTGCTGGGCGGGCGCGCCATTTGACCCGGCTTCTGCTTCGCTCGTACCTGTTGGCGCTTGCCTGGCTCGCCGCAGGCGCGCAGGCAGCGCCAGGTGTCTACCTCGAAGACCTCACCTGGACCGAAGTGCGCGACGCGCTGCGCGAAGGCGCCACGACGATCATCGTGCCGGTGGGCGGCACCGAGCAGAACGGCCCGCACATGGTGCTGGGCAAGCACAATGTTCGCGCGAAGCTGCTCGCCGGGCGCATCGCCGGCGAACTGGGCAAGACGCTGGTCGCGCCGGTGGTCGCTTACGTGCCCGAAGGCCGCATTGCGCCTCCCACCGGCCACATGCGTTTTCCCGGAACGATTTCGGTGCCCGAAGCCGCGTTTCGCGGCGTTCTCGAAGGAGCGACGCGCAGTTTCAAGCAGGCCGGCTTTCGCGACATCGTGTTGCTCGGCGATTCCGGCAACTACCAGTCGCAATTGCAAGGCGTGGCGACACAGTTGAACCGCGAATGGGCCGCGTCCGCGACACGCGTGCATTTCATCGCCGAGTACTACCGCGCCACGCAGGCGCCCTACCTCCAGACACTGCGCGACAAGGGGTTGAACGAAGCTCAGATCGGCACCCACGCCGCGAGCGCCGACACCTCGCTGTTGCTCGCGCTCGACCCACCCGGCGTGCGCACCGACCGCCTGGCGCTGAGCACTGAAGCCGACAGCGGCGTCGCCGGCGACCCACGTGCCGCGAGCGCCGAACTGGGCCGTTTCGGAGTGGAACTGATCGTCGCGCGCAGCGTCGCGGCGATTCGAGCCGCGATCGCGCAGACCCGGCACTGAATTTCGCGCCGCTGAAAGATGCGGTAACAACTGCACGCTCGGCGCAGGTGTCGCCAGCGGCTTGCGCGCCGATCAGCGTTCGATAATTCGCGATTCCTGCGACCTTCCCTGACCACATGCGCACCACCATCCGATACGCCGCCCTGCCCTGCCTGTTCACCACGCTGGGCGTGACCGCCTGGTGGGTGGAAGCGCAAACAGCGGCCACGCCGCCGCTGCAACTCGCCGTGGCCACGGTGCCGGGAATGCCCGGCGTTCCCGACCCGAGCAACCTGTACAGCGAGACCGCGAGCGACCGCATGAGCCCCGCGGTGAGCGGCGCGTTGTCGCGCGTCTATGTTCCCAACCACACGGCCAATACGGTGTCGGTGATCGACCCGCAGACGCTGAAAATCGTCGACACGTTCAAGGTCGGCATCAACCCGCAGCACGTGGTGCCGTCGTGGGACCTGAAGATCCTCTGGGTCGCGAACAATGCCGAAGGGCGCACCGACGGCAGCTTGACGCCGGTGGACCCGCTCACCGGCAAGCCGGGAAAAAGCATCCCCGTCGAAGACCCCTACAACATGTACTGGTCGCCCGACGGCAAGTACGCGATCGTCGTCGCCGAGGCCTACAAGCGGCTCGACTTCCGCGATGCGCAGACGATGAAGCTCGAGTACAGCATCGCCACGCCCAAGTGCCCCGGCATCAACCACGCCGATTTCTCGATCGACGGCCGTTTCGCCTTGTTCACCTGCGAATTCGGCGGTTCGCTCACCAAGATCGATCTGGTGCAGCGCAAGGTGCTCGGCACAATCCGCCTGACCCAGTACTTCAATCGACCGGACGCACTCGCGATCATCGACAAACCCGGCAAGAAACCGGTGAAGGTGCCCGACCCCGCCCAGCTCGGCGCGCAGATCTGCACCACGCCGGGAATGCCGCAAGACGTGCGCGCGTCGCCCGACGGCAAGACCTTCTATGTGGCCGACATGATGGCCGACGGCGTGCACGTCGTCGATGGCGAGTCGTTCCAGCAGACCGGCTTCATCCCCACCGGCGTGGGCGCGCACGGCCTGTACCCCAGCCGCGACGGCAAGCTGCTCTACGTGGCGAATCGCGGCAGCAACGTGATCCGCGGCAAACCCGGCGGCCCGGGCAGCGTGTCGGTGATCGACTTCGCCACCGGCAAGGTCACGCTCACCTGGCCGATCCCCGGCGGCGGCAGCCCCGACATGGGCAATGTAAGCGCCGACGGCAAGTACCTGTGGCTGTCAGGACGCTACGACGACGTGGTGTACCGCATCCACACCGGCACCGGCAATGTCGACAAGATCAAGGCCGGCCGCGAACCGCATGGCCTGACGGTGTGGCCGCAGCCCGGGCGCTATTCGCTGGGACATACCGGCAACTTGCGCTGAGGCACGCTGCCCCCTCTCCCAAAGGGGGAGGGGCCAGGCCCAAGAACTCGCAGCCTCAGTTCGCCGCGAAGCAGTAGAACAAGCCGTCGCCGCCCGTTCCGCGCAGCGCCGTCTGGCTGCACCCGCCGCGCGACATGTGCGACGAGTTCCATGACGTCGCCCAGGCGTCCTTCGTCGGGCCGTCGCGGTCGTGGTGGCCGACGACCACCGCGCCTTCGGTGCCGCTGCGCGTCCAGTTGCCGCAGGTCATGTCGGGGTCGCCCGGCGCGTAGGCCGTGCCGTCGGTGCGCGAGCCGGTGAGGATGTCGTGGCGGTTGGGCGTGTCGCCGCGGCCCGAGACGACCGCGCCCTTTTCAGTCAGCGAGGTCTGCTTCGTCACGTTGTTGGTACCGCTGTGCAGCGAATCGACGTCGCGCGCCACCAGCTCGCCCTTGGCGCTGTACCACGGCCCCTTGCCGATGCGGTCGCGCGCGTTCACTGTCGCCGCGCCGTCCTTGCCTTGCGTGCTGAGATAGGCGCGCCAGGTCTTGCCGCCGGCGCCGGCCGCCGTGGCGAGGCTCTGGCAGATCTGGTCGGCGCCGGCCAGGCCGCCGAGGTCAGCGCCCTTGCCCGAGCCGGCGCTGGTGACGAAGAAGCTCATCGGGCCGCTGCTTGCGCCGCCACCACCCGGCATCGACGTGCAGGCCGCGACCATCACCACCGCACAGCCCGTCAGCGCCCGTAGAACCCATCGACTCGTTTTCTTCATGCTTGCTCTCCTTGGTTGTTGCGAGTGAATTTCGCCCAGCACCGAACGCTGCGTGGGCCCCGGCGGATCAGAACACACCCCGACACGCAAGCGCCACTGCGGACTTCCCCGAGGGGCGCGCGGCCGCGCTTGCCGCGGCTATACGCCGCGGGCTCCGAGAATATTCCAGGGGTCGAGAATATCGCGCAGCCCTGGCGCACATCAGCTTGTCGGCACACACACCGGTGGGCATCAAACCTGTGTCTCAGCCTTCCGCCTGAATCTTGCGCTCCGTCGCCAATTGCGTCCAGCGCGCCAAGTCAGCGCGAATGTACTCGGCAAACTGCGCCGGGCTCATCGGCATCAGCTCCACCGCTTCGGCGCTGAGCTTTTCGCGCATGTCGGGCTCGGTCAGGGTTTTGTTCAGCGTGTCGTTGAGCAGCTTCACCACCTCGGGGGCCATGCCGGCCGGGCCGACCGCGCCGTACCACTGCACCGCGTCGAAACCCGGGAAACCAGATTCGATGAGTGTCGGCAGCTCCCTGAACAGTGGGTGTCGCGCCGCGCCAGTCACGGCGAGCGGCCGCACCCGGCCCGAGCGGATGTGCGGCATCGCGGCGGCCAGCCCGGGGAACATCGCCTGCGTCTGGCCGCCCAGCAGATCCGTGAACGCGGGGGCGATGCCGCGGTACGGCACATGCACGATGAATCCTTCGATGGCCTGCTTGAACAGCTCCATCGTCATGTGCGTCAGCGAGCCAACCCCCGCCGAGCCGTAGTTGAGCTTGCCCGGGTTGGCGCGCACATGGGCGATGAACTGCTTCAGATCGCTGGATGGGAACGTCGCCGGCACCACCAGCACATTGGGCGTGCCGCCGATCATGCCCACCGGCGTGAAGTCCTTGATCGGGTCGTAATTGAGCTTGCGCGTCGCCGGGCTCGTGGCGTGGGTCGCGACATAACCCTGCATCAGCGTGTAGCCGTCGGGGGCGGCCTTGGCGACCGTCATCGACGCGATCGCACCGCCGCCACCGCCGATGTTTTCCACGACGAAGGTCTGGCCGAGCTGCCGCCCCCAGCGCTCCGTGACGGTGCGGCCGATGAAGTCGTTGCCGCCGCCCGCGGCGACCGGCACGATGTAGCGCAGCGGCTTCGAGGGGTAGGCCTGGGCCCGCGCGAACGGGGTGAGTCCGAGGGCCGGCGCGGCGCAAAGCAACTGGCGACGTTTCATGCAGTCTCCTTCAATCCGCGCGCGGCCCAGCGAGGGTCGGGCGCAGGCCGGGTGGCGCGACCCATGCGCCAGCGCAGATGGTAGTGCCAAGCGGCCGTGGGTCCTGGGACAGGCGCGTCGATGTGGCCCGGCAACGGCTGCCCCTACACTCACTCAAGTGTCTTGACAAGTCGATGTAACCCCTGCAACCTCGCGGCCCATGCCAAATAAGCGCGCGCTCACTGGTTTTCTGCATCGCACGTCAAGCCACGTGCCGGTTCCGCCGGGCTGTTGCGCCCTCCCGATTCGATGAATTCCCAGGCCACGCTGGTGCGCCCCGGGCGCGGGCGGCGCCCGGCCGACACGACCCCCAGCACGCTGGCACAAAAGCTGGTCGCCCGCGCCGCTGGGCGAGACCAGGTGGCCCCCGGGGAAATCGTCAACTGCCAGGTCGACCTCGCAGTCTTCCACGACTCGAGCGGGCCGCGCCGGCTGGCGCCGATGCTCAAGCAACTTGGCGCGACGGTCTGGGACAAGAACAAGGTGGTGCTCGTCATCGATCACCATGTGCCGGAACAGGACGACGAGTCGCGCCGCCTCGTGCGCGAGGTACGCGACTGGGCGTCGCAGCAGCGCCTGCCGCATGTCTACGACTCGATCGGCATCAGCCATGTCGTCGTGCCGCAGCACGGCCACATCCGCCCCGGCATGTTCTGCGTGGGAGGCGATTCGCACGCCACGACGGGGGGCGCGTTCGGCGCCTTTGTGTTCGGCGTCGGCGCGACCGACCTGCTGGGGGTGGTGAGCACCGGCGAAATCTGGTTGAAGGTTCCGCAAACGATGTTCATGCGCTGGAGCGGACGCCTGGGCCTGGGCGTGAGCGCGAAGGACATGGCGCTGGCGATGCTCGGCCGTTTCGGCCTGAATGGCGCGCAGTACGCCGCGATCGAATACTGCGGCGAGGCCGTGCAGGCGCTGGGCATGCCCGGGCGCATGACCCTGTGCAACATGAGCGCCGAACTCGGTGCGCAGACCGGGCTGATCGCGCCCGACCTGACGACGCACGCCTGGCTCGCCGCGACCGGGAACCAGAGAATCGAGGTTGACCGCTGGGCCAGCGACGAAGACGCCGCCGGCGCCTTCCACCATTTCGACGCCTCGACGCTCGCGCCGCAGGTCGCGCTGCCCAACAGTCCGGCGAACGTGCGCTCGGTCGACGACCTCGAGCCGACGCGCATCGACGTCGCCTACATCGGTGCCTGCACCGGCGCGAAGATCGACGACCTGCGCGCCGCCGCCCAGGTACTCGCCGGTTTTCACGTCGCTGCGCACGTGAAACTGCTGATCGCCCCGGCGAGCGAGCGCGACCGCCAACTCGCCGAACGCGACGGCATTCTGCGGCGCCTGGTCGAAGCCGGTGCGACGCTGCTGCCCAGCGCCTGCGGCGCCTGCGCCGGCCATGGCCAGGCGATTCCCGAAGGCAGCACCGTCGTGTCGTCCACCGCGCGCAACTTCAAGGGCCGCATGGGCTCGGCGAACACGCGCGTGTTCCTCGCCTCGCCTTACACGGTGGCAGCGTCGGCACTGCGCGGCTTCATCTGCGACGCGCGCGAAGTGCTGGAATGAGTCGCGCACCGAGCCACGCCAGGGTACTGTTGTGAGAGTCTGGAAGCT
Organism: uncultured beta proteobacterium; assembly: GCA_963791595.1. GTDB lineage: Bacteria > Pseudomonadota > Gammaproteobacteria > Burkholderiales > Burkholderiaceae_C > JAEMQF01. The sequence continues at coordinate 74,395 of CAWBTF010000018.1, forward strand.
GCCGCACGACATCAACACCGATCAGCTTGCGCCGGCGGCGGCGCTCCATCTCGAAATCGAAGTCGCGGCGCGCCACTGCCTGCAGACATTGCGGCCGGGATTCTGCGAGAAGGTGGAACGCGGCGACGTGATCGTTGCCGGTGAAAACTTCGGCGTCGGCTCGTCGCGCGAAGAGGCCGCCGCGGTGCTGGTGCACCTGGGCATCGCGGCGGTGATTGCACCAAGCTTCGCAGGCCTCTTCTTCCGCAACGCGTTCAACGTCGGCCTGCTGCTGCTCACCTGCCCGCAGGCGAGCCTGATCGAAGATGGCGAGCCGATCGAGTTCGACGCCCCGGCCAGGCGCGTGACCCGGCTCAATGCGTATCCGCCGAACGACACGCTCATCTGCCAGCCGATCCCGGAATTCCTGCTGAACCGGGTTCAGGCCGGCGGGCTGCTGCCGGAGTTGAAGCAACGTTTCGCGCGCGCCTGATTCAACGACGGCATGATCTGCACGCCCGCGGCCGCTACAGGAAGCGCGCGATTTCCTCGATGTCTTCCGGAAACGACTGACCCGGCAGCGCCGTCAACACCTTGCCGTCGCGCCCGAGCACGAGCGTCACCGGCAGCCATTTCGGCCGGGGCATCACACGCTCGATCTCGGGCGTGACCCAGGTGGACGGAAAGCCGAAGCCCTTGCTGCGCAGGTAGGCCACGGCTTCGTCGCGCGTCTTGTCGATCGACAGGCCCAGCATCTGCAAGCCCGCATTGCGGTGTTTGCGCCACAGCGCGTCGAGCATCGGGCTTTGCATCGCGCAAAACGGGCACCAGCTCGCCCACCAGTAGAGCACGAGCACGTTGCGGCGGTCGTGCACCGGGCGCAACGTGGTGCCGTCGAACAGTTGCACTTCGTCGGGCATTCGCCATTCCTGCCCCGCTGCCGGCAAGGGCCCGCGGCCGCCTCCCGAGGAGGAACGCGGCGCCGGTGTGGCCGGGGTCGTCGTTGCGCTCGGCTGGGCAGCGGCGTTGCGTGGCAGCGCGCCCAGCGCCGCGAGCGCGCTGCTCAGAACCAGATCTCTGCGCGATGCAGGCATGCCCGGTCTTCGGTTGGTGTGCCGCGCCGCGCTGTTCAACGGTGAATCGCTGGCACCAGGCGATCGGCCGGGTCGAGTTTCTCCTCGCCGTCGAGTTCGATCGCGACCTGCGTGCACACCGCGCGGCACAGCGTCGCGACGCGTTCGCTTTGCAGCCGGTAGTACATCTGCGTGCCCTCGCGGCGCTTGCCGAGCACGCCGCTGCGGTACAGCGTGCTCAGGTGCTGCGACATGTTGGGCTGCGTCGTGTCGATCTCGGCCAGCAGCTCGGACACATTTTTCTCGCCCTGGCACACGGCGCTGATGATCTTCAGCCGGATCGGCGTGGACAGCACGGCGAACAACTCGGCCACCGAGTCGAAGACCCGGTCTTGCGTGCTCTGCAGTTCCATCTCGGTCTGCCTCTGGCGTTGCGAACCGATCCATTCTATTCGCAAGCACGGATATTTGACCATCCCCGCGCGAGCACGAAGCCAACGGGTGCCCGCAAGCGATTGCGTCAGGGGAAGTCGGTCACCGTGTCCATCTCGGCGCACCAGTTTTCGATGTCATCCAGCCCCACCCGATCGGCCGCGCCTGGAACTGCGCGCAGGCCCGGGCGCCAGCCGCTGCGTGTGTGCAAGCCGGGGCCGATGGCGAGCGCGGCGTCGATCGGCGCGCTCGAAAAGTAATGGCTGCGGGTCACGATCACGGACACGTCGGCGGCGCGCGCCGCGGCCACGCCGCCGGGCGAGTCTTCGATCGCCACCGCTTGCAGCGGCCCAATCGCCAGTTGCTGCAACGCCAGCAGGTAAACCTCCGGGTCGGGTTTTTTCGAGCGCACGTCTTCGCCGCAGACCACCGCGCCGAACGACTTGGCCCAGTCGGACCCCAGGTGCGCGCGCAGCAGCGCCTCGACGTTGCTGCGGCTCGTCGTTGTCGCGATGCCCATGCGCACGCCGCGCTGCGCGCATTCCTGCATCAGCTCGCGCACGCCGGCGCGCAGCGTTATCCGGCCCTCGCCGACCAAGCCTGCATAGAAGGCATTCTTCTTCGCGTGCAGTTCGCGCGCCAGGGCTTCGCGCTGATCGGACAGCACGGGTGCGTCCGACCGCGAATTCATGTCGTGCATCAGGCGTTCGCGCCCGCCCGTGATGCGCAGCAAATCGCCGTAGCGCGCCTCGTCCCAGCGCCAGCTTTGGCCGCAGGCTTCGAACGCAAGGTTGAACGCGACACGGTGGCCGTCGCGCTCCGATTCGGCGAGAACGCCGTCGACGTCCCAGATGATCGCCTCCAGCCTGGCCATCTTCACCTCGCCAGCACCGCCGCGGCGCGCACGCCGAGAACGTGGTCCGCCACCTGCAGGATGCTCTGAAACAGACGGTCGGGCCGCGCCTGCGCGATCGGCACGCCTGCGTTGTAGCCGTACGGCACCGCCCAGGCGGCAACGCCGGCGTTGCGCGCTGCGGCGACGTCGATGGCCGAGTCGCCCACATGGGCCATGCGCATCGTGCTCACACCCAGTTTCGCGGCGACGTGGCGCAGCACGCTGGGGTGGGGCTTCTTCTCGGGCAGGCAATCGCCGCCGATCACGAGTTCGAAGTAACCCGCCAGCCCGGTCGATTCGAGCACACGCAAGGCGTGGCGGTGTTCCTTGTTGGTCACGCAAGCCAGGCGCAGGCCCGCGGCCTTGAGGCGGGTCAGCGCCACCGAACATCCGCCGTAGGCAACGGCCGAGCTGCCCGTCGTCGCGGCGTAGTGTTCGTCCATGCTGGCGAGCACAGCCTCGGCGCGCACCCGGTCCGCCAGTTCAGGCTGTTCGAGCAGACAACGCGCGAGCAGCTTCAGCATCAACTCGCGCGTTCCGGCTCCGATCAGGTTCACGATCTGTGCGACCGGCCGGCGCGCGATGCCATGCGCTTCGAGTGCGAGGTTCGCCGCTTCGGCGATCTCCCCGGCGGTGTCGACCAGCGTACCGTCGAGGTCGAAGCTGATCAGGTCGTGGGCCATGGGTCAGGGTGCTTCAGTGGCTCGACCGAACCAGGCGATGTTCTTCATCACACTGCGCTTGCACCAAGTCAGCCAGCTTCTCGGCGGTCAGGCCGAAGTGTGCGCAGAGCTGCGCCGCTGGCGCCGACTCGCCGAAACTGTCGACCCCGAGCGCGGCGCAGCAGCCGTACTGGCCCCACCAGCGCGTGACGCCCGCCTCGATACCGATGCGCGGCAAGCCGGCGCCGAGCACGGCGTCGCGGTAAGCGCGGTCCTGGCGGTCGAACAGCGTGCTCGACGGGATCGAGACCACACGCACTGGCAGCTCGCGCGCGTCGAGCAGCTCTTGTGCTGCCATCGCGATCGACACTTCGGAGCCGGTGGCCAGAATCACGCCGCGCGCGCCCTTGCGCTCGCTCAGCACATAGCCGCCGCGCCGGATCGCCAGCACCTGCTCGGGGCTGCGCATCTGAGCGGGCAGGTTCTGGCGCGACAGCAGCAGCGCGCTCGGCCGATCGGACTGCGCGAGCGCGTGCATCCAGGCAACTGCCGTTTCGGCCGCGTCGCAAGGGCGCCAGACGTCGAGGTTCGGGATCAGGCGCAGGCTCGCCGCGTGTTCCACGGGCTGGTGGGTCGGCCCGTCTTCGCCCAGGCCGATGCTGTCGTGCGTGAAGACGTGGATCACGCGCAGCTTCATCAGCGCCGCCATGCGGATCGCGTTGCGGCTGTAGTCGGAAAACGTCAAGAAGGTGCCGCCGAAAGGAATGAAGCCGCCATGCAGCGCGATGCCGTTCATCACCGCGGCCATGCCGAACTCGCGCACACCATAGTTGATGTGGCGCCCGCCCTTTTGCCCGCCGCGCACCGCGCCGCAGTTGGGAAAGTCGGTCAGGTTCGATGCCGTGAGGTCGGCGCTGCCGCCCAGCAATTCGGGAACCTTGGGAGCGAGCAGCGCCAGTACTTTCTGCGATGCCTTGCGCGTGGCGAGCGTTTCGCGCGACGCACCGTATTCGTTGAGCACGCCGAGCAGCGTTTCTTCGAAGTCGCGCGGCAGCTCTCCCGCGATGCGCCGTTCGAACTCGGCGGCGAGCGCGGGAAACGCCGCGCGATACGCCGCGAATCGCGCCTGCCATGTCGCCTCGCGCACCGCGCCGCAGGCACGCGCGTTCCAGCGCGCGGCGATCGGATCAGGGACTTCGAACGGCGGGTGCGGCCAGCCGATCGCCGCGCGTGTCGCGGCAATCTCGTCCGCACCGAGCGGCTCGCCATGCGCCTTCGCGCTGCCGGCGCGGCCGGGTGAGCCCTTGCCGATCGTCGTGCGGCAGACGATCAATGTCGGCTTGTCGATGCACGATTTGGCCAGCGCGATCGCCTGGCCGACGTCGACGACGCTGTGCCCGTCGAGCGGCCCGATCACGTTCCAGCCGCTGCTGCGAAAGCGTGCCGGCGTGTCGTCGATGAACCAGCCCTGCACCGCGCCGTCGATCGAGATACCGTTGTCGTCGTAGAGAGCAATCAGCTTGTTCAGCTTCCACGCGGCAGCCAGCCCGCAGGCTTCATGGCTGATGCCCTCCATCAGGCAACCGTCGCCGAGGAACACATAGGTACGGTGATCGACGATCTCATGCCCCGGCCGATTGAACTCGTCGCCGAGCAGCTTTTCGGCCAGCGCCATTCCCACTGCGTTCGTGAAGCCCTGGCCGAGCGGCCCGGTCGTCGTCTCCACACCGGGCGTCACGCCCACCTCGGGGTGGCCGGGTGTCTTGCTGTGCAGCTGGCGAAAGCGCTTCAGCTCGGACATCGGCAATTCATAGCCGGTCAGGTGCAGCAGCGCGTACAGCAGCATCGACGCATGGCCGTTCGAGAGTACGAACCGGTCTCGATCGGGCCACTGCGGGTTCGCCGGGTTGTGGCGCAGATGCCCGCTCCACAGGGCCACCGCCATTTCGGCCATTCCCATCGGCGCGCCGGGGTGGCCCGAGTTCGCATGCTGCACCGCGTCCATCGCCAGGGCGCGCAACGCGTTGGCCATCTCATCGCATGCGCCGTTGCCGGCGCGGACCACGCGGTCGTTGGAAATGGAGCTCATTGGTTTCCTTGGTTGGTTCTTCGTCATCCCGGCGCACGCCGGGATCCACCTGGTGCCCGCTGCATTGGATCCCGGCTTGCGCCGGGATGACAGTTGGCAAAGGCGCGACGGCTCAGATCAGAGCGCACCGACAGCCCGCTTGCGCCGCTCCATCATTCGCCAGATGAACGGCGTGAAGATGAGTTGCATCGCGAGTTCCATCTTGCCGCCGGGCACGACGATGGTGTTCGCGCGCGACATGAACGAGTCGTGCACCATCGACAGCAGGTACTGGAAATCGATGCCCTTCGGGTTCGCGAAACGGATCACGACCATGCTCTCGTCGGCGGACGGGATGTCGCGCGCGATGAACGGGTTGCTCGTGTCCACCATCGGCACGCGCTGGAAGTTCACGTGCGTGTGCGTGAACTGCGGGCAGATGTAGTGCACGTAGTCGGGCATGCGGCGCAGGATCGTGTCGGTCACGGCCTCGGTGGAATAGCCGCGCTGCTTCTTGTCGCGCCACAGCTTCTGGATCCACTCCACGTTGATCACCGGCACCACGCCGATCAGCAGATCGGGGTGGCGCGCGATGTTCACGTCGGGCGTGACCACCGCACCGTGCAGGCCTTCGTAGAACAGCAGGTCGGTGCCCTCGGGCAGCGCTTCCCACGGCGTGAAGGTGCCGGCCGGCTGCTTGTACGGTGCCGCTTCTTCCTCGTTGTGCAGATACTTGCGGTGGCGCCCCGTGCCCGATTCGGCATAGCCGTGGAACAGCTGCTCGAGCTCGGCGAACAGATTGTTCTCCGGGCCGAAGTGGCTGAAGTGGTTGTTGCCGTCGCGCTCGGCCTGCGCCATGCGCAGCTTCATCTCCTGGCGGTCGTAGCGATGAAAACTGTCGCCTTCGATGATCGCGGCCTGCACGCCGTCGCGCCGGAAGATGTTCTCGAACGTGCGCGTGACCGACGTGGTTCCCGCGCCGGACGAACCGGTGATCGCGATGATGGGGTGGCGTTCAGACATGTTCAGGCTCTCGTCTCTGGCTCTCAATTGCGAAACAGGCTGCGCTCGGCGAACAAGGGCATGCCCGAGTCGCGTGTCGCGGGTTCATGGTGGTAGCGCTCGATGCGCTCGACTTCGTTCTTGGAGCCGAAGATCAGGCCGATGCGCTGGTGCAGCGAACTCGGCTTCACGCCGAGCACCGGTTGGCGCCCGGTGCTGGCGCGCCCTCCCGCTTGCTCCATGATGAAGCCGATCGGATTCGCCTCGTAGAGCAGGCGCAGCCGGCCGGGTTTGTCGGGATCCTTCGTGTCGCGCGGGTAGAGGAACACACCGCCGCGCATCAGGATGCGGTGCGCCTCGGCGACCATGCTCGCGATCCAGCGCGTGTTGAAGTCCTTGGCCCTCGGGCCCGTCTTGCCGGCCAGGCATTCGTCGACATAGCGCTTCACGGGCGGCTCCCAGAAGCGGCTGTTCGACGAGTTGATCGCGAACTCGTGCGTGTCCACCGGCACCTGGATGTTCGGGTGCGTCAGCACAAACTCGCCGAGATTCGGGTTCAGCGTGAAGCCGGCGACGCCGTTGCCCACGCTGAGTACCAACATCGTCGTCGGGCCGTACAGCGCATAGCCCGCGGCGACTTGCGTCGCGCCGGGTTGCAGAAAGTCGGCCTGCGTCACGTCGCGGCCACTGTCGACCACCTCTTGCGGCGCGCGCAGGATCGAGAAAATGCTGCCCACCGAGACGTTGACGTCGATGTTGCTCGAGCCGTCGAGCGGGTCGAACACGAGCAGGTACTTGCCGCGCGGGTAGGCGCCCGCGATTTGCCGGGGCTCGTCCATTTCTTCCGACGCCATGCCGGCGAGATTGCCGCTCCACTCGTTCATGCGAATGAAGATCTCATTGCTCATGACGTCGAGCGGTTTTTGCACTTCGCCTTGCACGTTGACCGAAGGCGTTGGCGTTGCCGGCTCGGGACCGAGCCTGTCGCCGAGTTCGCCGAACGAGACGATGCGCGAGATCGCCTTGCACGCGAGCGAGATGTCGAGGATCAGCGCGTTCAGGTCGCCGCTGGCCTGCGGGTAGCGGCGGCGTTCTTCGATCAGGTAGCGCGTCAGCGTCCAACGTTGCGACAGGGGCATGGGTGGCTTTCGGATGGTGGTAATCAGGTACCGCGCGCGCCGCTGTCGGCAAACACGCGGCTCGCGCGAATGTCGGCCGGCACCAGCGTGACCAGGTCTTCGCGCGTCAACTCGCGGTCGCGATCGGCGAACAGGCGGCTCGCCTGGCGCAAGCGCATGCGGTCGAGCGCGTTGCGCACGCTGCGCGCGTTCGCGAAATGCGGCTGCGTGAGGCGCTTGCTCAGGTACTCGCCAAAGGTCTCGCGCGCGCTCTCGCCGAAGCGGTAGTTCATCGCTGCCAGCATCCTGTCGCCGATCTGCAGCAGCTCGGCGTGGCTGTAGTCGGGAAAGTCGAGGTGGTGCGCGATGCGCGAGCTCATCCCCGGATTCGACTGGAAGAACGTGTCCATGCGGTCCTTGTAGCCGGCGAGGATGACGACCAGGTCGTCGCGCTGGTTTTCCATCGCCTGCAGCAGGATTTCGATCGCCTCCTGGCCGTAGTCGCGCTCGTTCTCCGGGCGGTACAGGTAGTACGCCTCGTCGATGAAGAGCACACCACCCATCGCCTTCTTCAATACCTCTTTCGTCTTCGGCGCCGTGTGGCCGATGTACTGGCCGACCAGGTCGTCGCGCGTCACGGCGACGAGATGGCCTTTGCGCACGTAACCCAGCCTGTGCAGGATTTGCGCCATGCGCATCGCCACCGTCGTCTTGCCCGTTCCCGGGTTGCCGGTGAAACACATGTGCAGGCTCGGGCCGCTGTTGCCGACCCCCGCCTGCAGCCCCAGGTTCAGGCGCAGCTTGTCGATCACGAGCAGCGCGGCGATGTCGCGGATGCGTTGCTTCACCGGTACCAGGCCGATCAGATCGCGGTCGAGTTCGTCCAGCACCGCTTCGACCTGGCTTTGCGCGAGCACCGCAGCGACGGTGCGTGCGCCGCTCGGCTCCACGGTCGCGCTCGCGGCTTCGGGCTGCGCCGGCGTGCCGGGAATCGAGTAGAGCGGCGCGCCGTTCATCACGCGGCCTGCTGGAAGGTCTGCGCTTGCGCGAGTTCCTTGCGCATCGTATCGATCACGCGCTTGTAGTCGGGCTGACCGAAGATCGCGCTGCCCGCGACAAAGGTGTCGGCGCCGGCGTCGGCAATGCGCCGGATGTTGTCGGCCTTGACGCCACCGTCGACTTCGAGCCGGATGTCGCGGCCGCTCTTCGCGATGATGCGGCGCGCCGCTTCACACTTGCGCAGCGCGGACTCGATGAAGCTCTGCCCGCCGAAGCCGGGGTTGACGCTCATGATGAGCACGAGGTCGACCTTGTCGATCACCCACTCCAGCACGTCGAGCGGCGTTGCCGGGTTGAACGCCAGGCCGGCTTGACACCCTTCGCCGCGGATCAATTGCAGCGTGCGGTCGACATGCGGGCTCGCGTCGGGGTGAAAGCTGATCAGGTCGGCACCGGCCTTCGCGAACGCGAGCGCCAACGCATCCACCGGCTGCACCATCAGGTGCACGTCGAGCGGCACCCGGCTGCCGTCGGCGCGCACGCAATGCGGTTTGATGGCTTGCGCGACGGCCGGGCCGATCGTCAGGTTCGGCACGTAATGGTTGTCCATCACGTCGAAGTGAATCCAGTCGGCGCCGGCGGCGATGACGGCGCGCACTTCTTCACCGAGGCGTGCGAAGTCGGCGGACAGGATGGACGGTGCGATGCGGTACATGGCGAACGCCTTGCGATCGGAGTCAGTAGCGCTGCGCTTCAGGCTTGTCGGTCGCGTACGAATGCACCGTGTAGCGCATCGAGCGGCCGTTCACCTCCTGGCGCACCAGGCCGAAGCCGGGCTCGGCGGGCGGGCGGTTCACGATGAAACTCATCGCGATGCTCTCCGTGTTGCGCGTCGAATCGAACGCCATCAGCCGGATGTAGTGGTTCGGGAAGGTCTTGCGGCAGTTGTTCAGCTCGAGCAGCACGCCGGCGGCGTCTTTCAGGTCGAACATCGGCATGCCGAACATTTCCCAGTAGGTGTTGCGCGGGTGCGGGTCGTCGGTGTATTCGACGCTCCAGGCGTAGCCCTTGGCCAAGCCGTAATCGACCTGCATCGCGATTTCGGCGTCGCTGAGGTCGGGCAGAAAACTGAACTGGCCTTGCGTGATGCGGCCGGTGGGGTTGCTCATCATGGTCTGGTGCTCCTGCGACTTAGCTCGAAACCGCTGCGGTCACGGCGTAATCGCTCGTGTCGGTCGACGTGTAGTTGAAGCTGATCTCGCCCCAGGTATCGAGCGCCTGCTTCAGCGGGGTGCAGAACTTCGCGGCCTGGCGCAGGATGTCCGGGCCTTCGTTTTTGATGTCGCGGCCTTCGTTGCGCGCCTTCACCATCGATTCCAGCGCGACGCGGTTCGCCACCGCGCCGGCCTGGATTCCCGCCGGGTGGCCGATCGTCCCGCCGCCGAACTGCAGGATCACGTCGTCGCCGAACAGATCCAGCAACTGGTGCATCTGGCCCGCGTGGATGCCGCCGCTGGCCACCGGCATCACCTTCTTCGTGTCGGCCCAGTCCATGTCGAAGAACAGGCCGCGCGGCAAATCCGTTTTCGTGTAGCTGTCGCGGCAGACGTTGTAGTAGCCCTGCACGGTGAGCGGGTCGCCCTCCAGCTTGCCGACCGCCGTGCCGGTGTGCAGGTGGTCGCAGCCCGCCAGGCGCAGCCACTTGGCGATCACGCGAAAGCTCACGCCGTGGTTCTTCTGCCTTGTGTACGTGCCGTGGCCGGCACGGTGCATGTGCATGATCATGTCGTTCTTGCGGCACCAGTTCGCCATGCTCTGGATCGCCGTCCAGCCGATCACCAGATCGACCATCACGACCACCGAGCCGAGTTCCTTGGCGAGATCGGCGCGTTCGTACATGTCTTCCATCGTCGCCGCGGTGATGTTCAGGTACGAGCCCTTCACTTCGCCGGTCGCGGCGCTGGCCTTGTTGACGGCATCCATCACGTAGAGGAAGCGGTCGCGCCAGTGCATGAAGGGCTGCGAGTTGATGTTCTCGTCGTCCTTCATGAAGTCCAGGCCGCCCTTCAGGCCTTCGTAGACGACGCGTCCGTAGTTGCGCCCGGACAGGCCGAGCTTGGGCTTGGTGGTCGCGCCCAGCAGCGGGCGGCCGAATTTGTCTAGCCGCTCGCGCTCGACCACCAGGCCGGTCGGCGGGCCCTTGAACGTCTTCACGTAGGCGACCGGAATGCGGATGTCTTCCAGCCGCGCCGCCTTCAACGGCTTGAACGAGAAGACGTTGCCGATCAGGCTCGCCGTCATGTTCGCGATCGAGCCTTCTTCGAACAGGATGATGTCGTACGCCACCCAGGCGAAGAACTGCCCCGGCGTGCCCGGCACCGGCTCGACCTTGTAGGCCTTGGCGCGGTAGCTGTCGCAGGCGGTCAGGCGATCCGTCCACACCACCGTCCAGGTGGCGGTGCTCGATTCGCCCGCCACGGCGGCGGCGGCTTCGATCGGGTCCACGCCCTCTTGCGGCGTGATGCGGAACAGGCAGATCGTGTCGGTGTCCTTGGGAACGTAGTCGGCGTCCCAGTAGCCCATCTGGCGGTACTTCAAGACGCCGGCGCTGTAGCGCTTCTTGGCATCGGTGATCAGGCCTTGTTCGACCGGCTTGTTCATGGGCTTGCATCCTTCCGCGTTCGAGAGAAACCGCTTGACGGCGACGTGGAGGCAATATAAGTTTGGGGTGAGATAAAGAACAGTCAAACATTCTTCGCATTCAGATCAGCCATCCCTTACGAATGAACATCACGTTCCGCCAGCTTCGGGTTTTCACGGAGGTCGCCCGGCAAGGCAGCATGGCCCAGGCCGCAGCCGCGCTGCACCTCACGCCGCCTGCGGTGTCGATGCAGATCAAGGAGATCGAATCGCAGGTCGGCCTGCTGCTGTTCGACCGCGAAGGGCGCAAGCTCTCGCTGTCCACCGCGGGCGAATACTTCCTCGTGCACGCGAAGCGCCTGCTGGCGAACCTCAAGGAAGCCGACGACGCGATGGCGCGCTTCAAGCGGCTCGAGCACGGGTTGCTGACGATCGGCATCGTCAGCACCGCCAAGTACTTCGTGCCGCAGCTGCTCGCGCGTTTTCACGAGGAGCACTCGGGCATCGAAGTGCGGCTGCGCGTCGCGGCGAACCGCGAGCAGCTGATCGCCCTGATGGAAACCGGCGACGTCGATCTGTCGGTGATGGGCCGCCCGCCCAAGGAGTACGCCACGCGCTCCGAGTCATTTGCCGCGCATCCGTTCGTCTTCGTGTGCCCGCCCGGGCACCCGCTGCTGCGCATCGGGCACCCGCCGGTGCAGGCGTTAGAGCCCTATTCGTTCATCGTTCGCGAGCACGGCTCGGGAACGCGCGCCGCGATGGAGCAGTTCTTCGCCGAACAGCGATTCACGCCGCGCATCACGATGGAGATGTCAAGCAACGAAACGATCAAGCAGGCGGTGATGGCCGGCATGGGGCTGAGCTTCGTCTCGCTGCACACCGTGGGCCTGGAGTTGCGCAGCGGCCTGCTGTGTCTGCTCGACGTGGAAGGCACGCCCATCATGCGCACCTGGAACATCGTGCGCCTGCAATCGAAGCTGCTGTCGCCGGCGGCGGAAGCGTTTCGCTACTTCATCATCGAGCGCGGCGAGGCGCATCTGCTCGCGCACGACACGCC
>CAWBTF010000019.1:0-30031 GCA_963791595.1 uncultured beta proteobacterium
CCAAGCTTCATACGAGGGTTCGATTCCCTTCACCCGCTCCATCGAAGCGCCACAAGCTTTGCGCGGTTTCGGTTCTCCCGAGCGGCGCACGCCTCAGCCGCGCCGCCACCACCACCAGAACGCACCGGCGAATGCCGCCAGCGTGCCCAGCAGCAGGCCGGGCCAGGCCAGATCGTCGATCGTGATCGCATTCGGTGCCGGGTTGGCGCCTGCGGCTTCGTTGAACGGGTTCACGGCGGCGTGGCCCGCCGGGGCGTTGCTGTCGCCGCGAGGCGCTGGCGCTGGCACTGTCGTGGCAGCCCACACGGACTCGGGCGCGGCGGCCACCAGTTCCATCGGCAGCGTCATCGGCTGAGACGCGTCGCTCCAGACCCAGCCCTGGCCGCGCCGCGCGAGCACGGGCGGGCCGACCCAATCGTCCGGGAACTCCTGGCGCGAGGCGCGCACCGGCCCTGGGGCGCCGGCGCCCCAACGGTGCACTTCGAGCCAGGTCTTGTCGCCCCGGCCCACTTGCAGTGCGATGTGCAGCGTGCCGTCTTCGCTTTGCTGTAGCGAGACGCCGCTCGATTGCGGCAGCGCCGTCGCGAGCAGCAGCCCGGCGTTGCCGAAGGCCGCGTCGAGCTGGCCGGTGTCGGTCAGGCGCCAGAGCGCCGCGCGCTCGTCCTGGTCGTCCTCGACCACGCCGAGCACGAGCACCTGCCCGTCGGCCAGCGCCAGCGTGTCGGACGCGCTCGCGTTGCCGCGCTGCGCTTCGATCTGGCCGCGGCCCTGCTGGCCCCAGGTGGGGTCGGCCTGACCGTTGGCGAGGAAGCGCAACACGATCGCCGCGCTGCGGCCGTTGCCCACCTCGGCCGAGCCGCTGACGAGGATGCGTCCGGCGGAGTCGACCTGCAGCGTCGCGGGTGGGTTGTTGTCGCTGCCCAGCGTGAAGAAGGTGCGCCCGCCGCTGCCGAACTGCGGGTCGCGAATTCCCGCGCCGAAGCGCCGTTCGAGGTAGTAGCCGCTGGCGGTGGTGGTCGCGCCTTCAACCAGGTTCAGCACCTGGCCGTTGGGCAGCGTCGCGGTCCAGCCGGCGGCTTGCGCGGTGGCGCAGATCAGCGCGCTCAGCAGCGCCGTAGCGACGAAGCGCGCAGTCATGGCGCCGCACAAAGACCTCACTTGTTGCTCCACTGCGCGTCGCGCAACCCGCAACGCACGAAATGCCGATGCTGGCTGAGAGACTTTCTTCGGCCCTTTGTTGCCGTTCGGCGCTGTGTGCATGCCAGCGTTCGGCGCTGCGCGCCTGCCTGCTCCGCTGCGAGGGCAGGTGGCCCGGGGTACGTTCTCCGGCCCACGCTCGCGGGGCACCGGAGGCGGTCCACGGCGCGCAATTCCATCAACGCCAGCCAAGCACGCGAAGAGCCAGGACACCGCGAATGGGGCCTGCGCCCGTACCCCGAACCACCTGCCCTGGCCACAGGGGTGCACCCCTGCGCAGTGCCCGCCACCACGGCTGGTAGCAGGGCGGTGGTGGTGCCCCCGGGCGCAGGCCCCATTCGCGGTGTCATGGCTCGTCCCGCGCTTGGATGGTGATGACGCTTCTGTCTGTTCTGGGCCTCGGTGCTGCCCCGCGAGCGTGGGCCGGAGAACGGGGGCGCCGCCACCGCCCTGGGGAACGGCCGCAAGTGGGCTGGGCTTGCACGAACTGCCGGCTTTCGCTCGAAGCCCCGAGTCACCTGACCTCGCGCAGGCGATGGCATGCGCGCAGCGGCGAGTGTCGGCTTTGGGCCGAAAGCAGTCAGCGGTTCGCCAAAGGCTTGACGCAGGTCGACGTGGAGGAGGTTCACTTCAGCACGTCGGCGATGCACAGGTACTTGATCTCCACATAGTCGTCGATGCCCTGGTGCGCGCCTTCGCGCCCGAGGCCCGACTGCTTGACGCCGCCGAACGGCACTTCGGCGGTCGAAATCAGACCGGTGTTGACGCCGACCATGCCGTATTCGAGGGCCTCGCCCACGCGAAAGATGCGGCCGATGTCGCGGCTGTAGAAGTAGCTCGCCAGGCCGAACTCGGTGGCGTTGGCCAGAGCCACCACTTCCGCTTCCGTCTTGAACTTGAACACCGGTGCCACCGGGCCGAAGGTTTCTTCGCGTGCGCACAGCATCTCGCTCGTCGCGCCGGAGAGCACGGTGGGCTCGAAGAAGCGCGCGCCCTGGCGTTTGCCGCCGGCCAGCACCTTGGCGCCCTTGGCCACCGCGTCGGCAACGTGGCGCTCGACCTTCGCCACCGCTTGGTCGTCGATCATCGGGCCCTGGTTGATTCCAGCCTCGAAGCCGTTGCCGACCTTGATCGTTTGCGTCTTCGCCGCGAGCTTGTCGACGAACGCGTCGTACACGCCCTCCTGCACGTACAGCCGATTCGCGCAGACGCAGGTCTGGCCGGCGTTGCGGTACTTGCTGATCATCGCGCCTTCGATCGCGCTGTCGATGTCGGCGTCGTCGAAGACGATGAACGGCGCGTTGCCGCCGAGCTCGAGGCTCAGCTTCTTGATCGTCGGCGCGCATTGCGCGGCGAGAATCCGGCCGACTTCGGTGGAGCCGGTGAACGACAGGTGGCGCACGATGTCGCTGCTGCACAGCACCTTGCCGATGGCGACGGAGTTGTCGGCGTCGGCCGTGAGCACGTTCAACACGCCGGCCGGCATGCCGGCGCGCTGCGCGAGTTCGGCCACGGCGAGTGCCGACAGCGGCGTCTGCTCGGCGGGTTTGATCACCACCGTGCAACCGGCCGCGAGCGCCGGTGCGACCTTGCGCGTGATCATCGCGATCGGAAAATTCCACGGCGTGATCGCGGCGCACACGCCCATCGCCTGCTTGATGACGAGGTAGCGCTTGTTGTTGTCGGTGGTCGGAATCGTCTCGCCGTAGACGCGCCGGCCCTCTTCGGCAAACCACTCGAGAAAGCTCGCGCCATAGCCGACTTCGCCCTTCGCCTCGGCGAGCGGCTTGCCTTGTTCGGCCGTCATGATGCGCGCCAGGTCGTCGGCGTGCTGGTGCAGCAGGTGGAACCACTTCATCAGGATCGCACCGCGTTCCTTCGCGGTCTTGGTGCGCCACGCCGGCCAGGCCTGGTTCGCGGCCTCGAGCGCGGCCTGCGCCTGCGCGGGGCCGAGGTTCGCGACATCGGCGAGCTTCATCCCGGTGGCGGGGTCGTTGACGGCAAAGCGCGATCCGGCGCCGATCCATTCACCGCCGATCAAGGCGTCGGTCTTGAACAGCTTCGGGTCGTTGAGGGTGGAAAGGGGTGAGGTTTTCATGTCCATGAGGCGAAGCTCCGTCGGGGCGCGGTGGGTGGAAACTGCCTCGAATCATAAGTCCGAGGGGGTGCGATGCCGCTCCCGCAGGGGCATTGGGTAGCGGCTGCGCTGAGGTGCCAACCTATAATCGCCCGCTCTGCAAATCAAGCAAACAGCGAGCATTCACGCGCCTTCGCAACGGGTGCCGATCGAATGTCAGCGAGCGAAAGCGCACCGGCATGAAAGCCTCCGAAATCCGCCGCCAGTTCCTCGAGTTTTTCGAGTCCAAGGGCCACACGATCGTCGCGTCGAGCCCGGTGATCCCGGGCGACGACCCGACGCTGCTGTTCACCAACGCCGGAATGAACCAGTTCAAGGACGTGTTCCTCGGCTTCGACAAGCGTGCGTACAGCCGCGCCGTCACGTCGCAGAAGTGCATTCGCGCCGGCGGCAAGCACAACGACCTGGAGAACGTGGGCTACACGGCGCGGCACCACACGTTTTTCGAGATGCTCGGCAACTTCTCGTTCGGCGACTACTTCAAGCATGACGCGATTCTGTACGCGTGGGAGTTGTTGACGAAGGTCTACAAATTGCCCGCCGAAAAACTCTGGGTCACCGTGTACGCCGAGGACGACGAGGCCTACGAGATCTGGAACAAGACGATCGGCGTGCCGGCGCAGCGCATCGTTCGCATCGGCGACAACAAGGGCGCGCGCTTCGCGTCCGACAACTTCTGGATGATGGGCGACACGGGGCCGTGCGGGCCGTGCACCGAGATCTTCTACGACCACGGCCCCGAAGTGGCAGGCGGCCCGCCGGGCTCGGCCGACGAAGACGGCGACCGCTACATCGAGATCTGGAACAACGTGTTCATGCAGTTCAACCGCGATGAAGCGGGCGTGATGCACAAGCTGCCCAAGCCGAGCGTGGACACCGGCATGGGTCTGGAGCGCTTGACCGCGGTGCTGCAGCATGTGCACAGCAACTATCAGATCGACACCTTCGTGAACCTGCTCGCCGCGGCGAAGGACGCGGTCGATGCGGCTGGTGCCGGCTCGACGGGCGGTGCCGACAAGGACAGCCCGAGCCTGAAGGTGATCGCCGATCACATCCGCGCCTGCGCGTTCACCGTGGCCGACGGAGTGATCCCCGGCAACGAAGGCCGCGGCTACGTGCTGCGCCGCATTGCCCGGCGCGCGATCCGCCATGGCTACAAGCTCGGTGCGAGAAAGCCCTTCTTCTACACGCTGGTCGCGCCGCTGGCCGAAGAGATGGGCGACGCGTATCCGGAGTTGCGGCGCGAACGGCTGCGCGTGACCGAGGTGTTGAAGCAGGAAGAAGAGCGCTTCTTTCAGACGATCGCCAACGGCATGGAAATCCTGGAGGCGGCGTTGGCCGCGTGGCGCGAAAACCATCGACGGCGACACCGCCTTCAAGCTGCACGACACCTACGGCTTCCCGCTCGACCTCACCGCCGACGTGTGCCGCGAGCGTGGCGTGAAGGTCGACTCTGCCGGTTTCGACGTCGCGATGAACCGCCAGCGCGAACAGGCGCGCGCCGCGGGCAAGTTCAAGATGGCGCAGGGCCTGGAATACGACGGCGTGGCGACCGCCTTCCACGGCTACGAGCAACTGGTGTGCGAGAAGAGCAAAGTCACCGCGCTTTACATCGACGGTTCGCCGGTGCGTCGCGCGCGCGCCGGAGACGACGTGGTGATCGTGCTCGACCAGACGCCGTTCTACGCCGAAAGTGGCGGCCAGGTGGGTGACACCGGCGAGCTGCGCAATGCGCGTTCGCGGGTGCTGATCGAAGACACGGTGAAGGTGCAGGCGAGTGTCGCCGGCCACACCGGGCGCATCGTCGAGGGCGAGGTCGAGGTCGGCGACACCTTCGTCGCGCGAGTCGACGCCGAAAAGCGGATCAAGACGATGCGCAACCACAGCGTCACGCACCTGATGCACAAGGCGCTGCGCGAGGTGCTCGGTGCGCATGTGCAGCAAAAGGGTTCGCTCGTGAACGCTGAGCGCACACGATTCGACTTCGCGCACAACGCGCCGGTCACGGCCGAGCAGATCGCGAAGGTCGAGCGGCTGGTGAACGCCGAAATCCTCGCCAATGCGGCGACGCAGGCGCGAGTCATGAGCATCGATGAAGCGCAGAAGACCGGCGCGATGATGCTGTTCGGCGAGAAATACGGCGATGAGGTTCGCGTGCTCGACATCGGCAACAGCCGCGAACTTTGCGGCGGCACGCATGTCGCGCGCTGCGGCGACATCGGCCTGTTCAAGATCGTTGCCGAGGGCGGCGTCGCGGCTGGCGTGCGGCGCATCGAGGCGGTGAGCGGCGACAACGCGCTGGCCTATCTGCAATCGCTCGAGAACATGGTCACGGGCGTCGCCGCGAGCCTGCGCGCCGCGCCCGCCGAGGTGCCGGCGCGCCTGAGCCAGGTGCTCGAGCATGTACGAACGCTGGAGAAGGAACTCGCCGCGGCGAAGGGCAAACTCGCCTCTGCGCATGGTGACGAACTGCTCGCCGCCGCGGTGGACGTGGGTGGCCTGAAAGTGCTGGCGGCGCAGCTCGACGGCGCCGACGCGAAGACACTGCGCGAAACGCTCGACAAGTTGAAAGACAAGCTCAAGACCGCGGCGATCGTGCTCGCCAGCATCGAGAACGGGCGCGTCCAGCTCGCCGCGGGCGTGACGGCCGACAGCATCGGCAAAGTCAAGGCCGGCGACCTGGTGAACTTCGTCGCGCAACAGGTCGGCGGCAAGGGCGGCGGCAAGCCCGACATGGCGATGGCCGGCGGCACGGAACCGGCCAAGCTCGGCGCGGCGCTCGCGTCGGTGCGCGACTGGGTCGCACAGCGCGTCTGAAGCTGCAACGTCCGAGTCTGTGTGAATCGCATCCGGAAGCACGATGACGATCACGATTCGCCGCGCAGTCCCGAATGACGCCGCCGCGTTCGCCCGCATCATGGGCGACCCGGCCGTCTACCCGGGCCTGATGCAGATGCCTTATGCCGATGAAGAAACCTGGCGCGCGCGGCTGGCCGACAACTTCGGCCCCGGCAAGACGGACCTCGCGCTGGCGGCCGAACTTCACAGTGAAGTGGTCGCCACCGCCGGCCTGCACCCGGTGGGCCCGCACCTGCGGCGGCGCCACGTGCTGCTGCTCGGCATCTCGGTCGCGCCGCAGGCGCAGCGCCAGGGTGTGGGCACGGCGCTGATGGCGGCCATGTGCGACTACGCCGATCGCTGGGCCGGCGCATTGCGCATCGAGCTCAACGTCTACGCCGACAACCTGGGTGCGATCGCGCTCTACAAGAAGTTCGGCTTCGAGATCGAAGGCACGCACCGTGGCTACGCGATGCGCGACGGCGCGTATGTCGACTCGCTGAGCATGGCGCGGCTGCACCCGAACCCGCCGCGCATCGGGTCGGCTTGAACATTCGGTTGAGCGTGGATGGGTGGCGGCGCGGTGCGGCCGGGCTGCTGGCTGGGTCTGCGCTTGCGATGGCGCAAGGCCAGACGGCAGCCCAGACGACAGGCCAGGTGTTCGGCGACGACCCGAAATCGCTGCAAACGCCGCAAGGCGTGGCGAACATCTTTCACCAGGCTTGTTTGCGCAACGTGGCGCAGTCCGAAGCGGCTGTCGACTGGGCGCTCACGCAAGGCTTCGAGCCGCTCGACGCGCTCGGCGGCAGCGGCTACGAGTTGCTCGAAGGCCAGCCCGGCAACGTGCTCGCCGCGCCCGGCTCCGACGGCCGCGTGATGCTCGTCGTGACGCACGATCGGCGCTGCACCGTCTGGGCGCAGCGCATCAGTGGCCCGCAACTGCGGTTGGCGATGGCCGAAGTGATGGACCGGCTGGCCAGCGCCGGGCACCGCGTGAGCCGAGATTTCGAACGCAACATCGAACGCTCGGGTGCCTGGCGCAACCAGACTCAGTGGCGCTTTCGCGCCGTAGGCGTGGTCGGCGAATTCGGCGTGAGCGCGGTCACGACGCTCGGAACGACGCCGGCGACGCAGGCGCTGAACATGGCGCCTTGGCAGACGCCGTCAAGCCCGGCACCGGACGGCATGTTGCCGGCGCGATAGCTCCTGCATGGTCAGGGCGCGATCCAGCGCGCTGCAGCGGCCTCCACCACCGCCGCGAGCGGCACGCCCGCGCCGCGCTGCGCACGCAGCCAGGTCGCGTCATTGCCGCTGAACAGGCTCTGCCGGATCAGGCGGCAGGCGTCCTGCGCCTGCAAGTCCTGGGCGTGGGCTTCCACGCGCTGCAAGGTGTCCAGGATGTCGTCGCGCAGGCGCCGCCGCTGCTTGGTCTGCGGGTCGACGATCTCGCCGTCCAAGCCGAAGCGGCAGGCCTGGAATCGGTTGAAGGTGTAGACCAGGTAGTCGTCTTCCGACGGCTCGAACGGGCGCTCTTCGCGCAGGTGGCGGCAGATGCATTGCAGGTAACACGCCAGTGCAGCGGCCTTGTCCACCGTGAGCGGCGTGTCGCACACGCGCAGCTCGATCGTGCCGAATTCGGGCTTGGGGCGGATGTCCCAGTAGAAGTCCTTCATCGACTTGACGACGCCGGTGCTCGTCATCTTGTCGAAATACTTGCCGAAATCGTCCCAGCCCAGGCAGAACGGCGCGCGCCCGGAAAGCGGGAACGCGAACACCGAGTTCAGCCGGGCCGAGTCGAAGCCCGTGTCGACGCCTTGCACGTAGGGCGACGACGCCGACAGCGCGATGAAGTGCGGCACGAAGCGCGACAGCGCGTGCAGCAGCCACAGCGCCGTGTCGCCGTTCTCGCAACCGACGTGCACATGCTGGCCGAAGATGGTGAACTGCTTGGCGAGGTAGCCGTACAAGTCGCTGATGTAGTGGAAGCGCTCGGTCGGGTAGATGCGCTGCTCGCTCCACTGCTGGTAGGCGTGCGTGCCGCCGCCGGCAATGGCGATGTTCAGGCGCTTGGCGCCACGCGCGAGCTGGTCGCGCAGGTCGATCAGCTCGGCCTTGAGCGACTCATGGCGCGTCTGGATCGAGGTGCCGATCTCGATCATGCTGCGCGTGATCTCGGGCTTCACGTCCCACGCGCCGCTGTGATTGCGCAGCACGCGCAACAGGTCGTCGGCTTGCGGCGTCAGGTCGAAGTCGTGCGTGCCGAGCAGTTGCAGCTCGAGCTCGACGCCGAGCGTCAGCGGCTCGGAGACGGTGAAGGCTTGCAGTGGCATGGGGCGGGCGCGCGTTGCGGGCGGGGGGGTCAGCAACGTCGCAGGCGCTCAGCGCGCCGGGCATTCGCCGGCGATGCGGCGCAGCCCGAGTTGCGACCACAGCGGGCCGCTGAGCTGCATCAGCATCGCGGCGACAAGCAGCGCCTGCAACGTGCGCGAATCGATTCCGCCGAGCTGGCTCGCCCAGCCGAAGCTGTCGGCCGCCATCAGCACGGCCAGGCTGCTCATCGGTTGCAGCGCGACGATCAGCCCGGCCGATTGGCGCCAACCCAGGCTGCTGGCGCGCGCCAGCATGCTCACCGCGACCGCGCTGCCGATCATTCTCGCCGCGACGATCGCCAGCGCCCAGGGCCAGACGTTGAGGAAGCCCTCGAGCGAAAACAGCAAACCCAGGCTGACGAAAAGCAGCACGTTGAGCACCGCTCCGGCCGAGCCGAGCATCGGCTCCACCGTCAACGCGTGCTGCATGCGCCAACGCGCCGTCATGCCCGCGACGAGCAGCGTCAACAGCGGCGACAGCGTCCCCATCGCGGCGAGCAGACTTGCCAGGATCACGACGGCGATCTGCACGACGGGCATCACCGGTGTCGCGCGCATCCAGCGGCCCAGGCGGTCCAGCAGCAGCCCGCACGCCGCGCCGAGCAGCAAAGAGCCGCCGATCACGACGAGCGAGCGCCACAGCGCGAAGAGCATGCCGGCGCCGCCCTCGGTGGCGGCAGCCCCGGGCGCATCGCCCGCCAGGCCGATGTGCAAGGCCCGCAGCAGCAGCACGGCGAGCACCGAATTCACGACCGTCATCAACAGCAGCCGTTCCGTGACCTGGCCGCGCGCGGCGCTCTCGTGCACCGCGTTGAGCGTGATCACCGGCGAGGTCGACGCCGCCACCGCGCCCGCCACGGCCGCGGAGAGCGGCGGGGCGCCGAGCGCGAGCAAGACGATGAAGGCCAGGAGTGCGCAGAGCAGCGCCTGCGCCACGCAAGACATAGCCAACGCGCGGTTGTCGAGCAGCCAGCGTGGGCGAATCCGGCTGCCGAGTTCGAACAGCACTGCGCCGATCGCCAGGTCGATCAGCGGCTTGAACGCATCGAGCTCGCTGCGCTCCAGCAGGCGCAGCAGCAACGGGCCGGCGAGCGCACCCATCAGCATCTGGCCGCAGGCGCGCGGCAGCGCCCAACTGCGATGGAGAAACTCCGCGAACACGACGGCGACCAGCAGCAGCAACGCCAGCGCCAGCAGCGGGTCGGCGCCGCGCAGGCCGTCGAGAGTGAGAGGAGGAGTGGTCGCCAGCATGGCCCGCGACTCTAGGCAAGAATCGTCGGCCGAGCGGTATCCAAACGTTTGCCGGCCAGTGGGACGCGAGTGGGCGCCGTCAGCCCCTTGCCCAGAACACCGCGAACCAGCGCTTCGGGTCGGTCCAGACCTGAGTCGATGCGAAGCCGGCGCGGCGCAGCAGCGCGTCGAAGTCGGCAACGCTGTACTTGTAGGAGTTCTCGGTGTGCAGCCGCTGGCCGGCGGCAAAGCTGCGCTGCCCGCCGGCCCAGTGCACGTCGACAGTGCGGCGCGCCTCGAGGTGCATTTCGATGCGCGACTCCTCGGCGTTGAAGAGCGCCACGTGGCGCCAGTCGCGCACCGCGAAGTTGGCATCGAGCAGGCGGTTCAGGTGCAGCAGCAGGTTCAGATTAAACGCCGCGGTGACGCCGAGCGCATCGTCATACGCCGGCACCAGCAGCTCGTTGGCCTTGACGAGATCCACACCGATCAGCAAGCCGCCGCCGCTGGCTTGCTCGCGCACACCGGCGAGGAACGCCGCTGCGTCGGCGGGTGTGAAGTTGCCGATGCTCGAGCCTGCGTAGAAGAAAACCGGGCGCCCTTGCACGCTGCCCGCGGGCAGGTTCAGAGCTTGCGAGAAGTCGGTCCCGACGCCGGTGACCTCGAGTAGCGGATGCTCGCGCTGCACCTGCATCAAGCCGGCGCGCAGGAACTCGACCGAAATGTCGACCGCCACGTAGCGCCGCGGGCGCAGCAAGGGGATGAGGCGCAGGCCCTTCGCGCAGCTCGCGGCACCGAGGTCGACCAGGCTGTCGACGCCGCCGATGCCCGAGGCAATGGTCGATCCGATCGCCGCGCCCTGCGCCTCGAAAATCGCCGCTTCGGTGCGCGTGGGGTAGTACTCGGGCAGCTCGGTGATCGCGTCGAACAGGCGCGCGCCGAGGGCGTCGTAGAGGAACTTCGGTGCGATGTGGGGCGTGGGCGCCAGCAGGCCTTGGCGCAATTCGTCGCGCACCGTCTGCGGGTCTTCCTGGTGAACCTGCACGAGGCCCGGCGCGCCGGCGTGGGTGCCCAGTGTCATGGGGTGGACGGAGTCGTTCAAGGAAATCCCTTAGGCCGAAGCCTTGTCGTGCGGGGGCATCTCGGTCTTACCGAACGCAATCCGCATTCAGTGTCTAAGATGCGCATCTTGTCATGGCCGGCCGGCTCCAAATGGCCCCCGGACAAACCCTGATGAGCCACGACACCCCTTCACGAGGAACCATCATGATCAGCTTTTCATCGTCGCGCACCCTCAAGAGCTTGATGACTTGCGCGCTGTTTGCATTCGGCTTCGCCGCGAGCGCTCAGCAGGTGCTGCGCGTCACCGCGATCCCCGACGAATCACCCACCGAACTCGCGCGCAAGTTCGAGCCGTTGGGGAAGTACCTGGAAGCGAAGCTGGGAATGAAAGTCGAGTGGACGCCAGTGACCGACTATGCGGCCGCGGTCGAGACCCTGGTGAACCGCAAGGTCGATCTGGCCTGGTTCGGCGGCTTCACGTTCGTGCAGAGCTCGGTGCGCTCCGGCGGCAAGACGGTGCCGCTGGTGCAGCGCGAGGAAGACACGGCGTTCAAGTCGGTGTTCATCGCGTCCAAGGACAGTGGTATCACCAAGCTCGAAGACCTGAAAGGCAAGACGCTCAGCTTCGGCTCGCAGTCCAGCACTTCGGGGCACCTGATGCCGCGCAGCTTCCTGCTGGCCGCGAAGATCGACCCCGACAAGGACTTGAAACGCATCAGCTTTTCCGGCGCGCATGACGCGACGATCGCCGCGGTGGCAAGCGGCAAGGTCGACGCCGGGGCGCTCAACATTTCGGTGTGGAACAAGTTCGTCGACGAGAAGAAGGTCGACCCGGCCGCGGTGCGGGTGATCTACACGACGCCGCCTTACTTCGACTACAACTGGACCGTGCACGCCGACATGCCGCAGGCGCTGCGCGACAAGATCGCGCAAGCCTTCCTCGATCTGAATCCGGCCACGCCGCAGGGCGCCGAGATCCTGAAACTGCAACGCGCCGCGAAGTTCGTGCCGACCAAGGTGGACAACTACAACGGCATCAGAAGCGCCGCTGAAAACGCCGGGTTGCTGAAAACCTCGTCGAACTGAGCGCGGGAGTCGCGCTTGCCCCTGATTCAACTCGATGGCGTGAGCGCGCGCCATCCGGCGGCGCGCGCCGGAGCACTCGCGATCGACGGCGTGGATCTGCGCATCGGGCGCGGTGAAGTGGTCGCGATCATCGGGCCCTCGGGTGCGGGAAAGACGACGCTGCTGCAGGCGATTGCGTGTGCGCTGCGGCCGGTGCAAGGCGAGATCTTGCTGTTCGGTGCGCGGCCCTGGGCGCTGTCGCGCGCTCGGCTGCACCGCCTGCGCGCTCGGCTGTTCCTCGCGCCGCAGGTGCCGCCGCTGCCGCCGCGCCAGCGGGTCGTGACGTCGGTGCTGGCCGGGCGCTTGCCGCACCAGGGTTTGTGGACCAGCGTGCGTTCGCTGTTCTATCCGGTGGACAGCGGCGCGGCGCGCGACGCGCTTGCGCATTTCGACATGGCGGAGAAACTGTTCGAACGTGTCGACCGGCTCTCGGGCGGCGAGCGCCAGCGCGTCGGCCTGGCGCGCGCCTTGGTGTCGGGCGCGCAGTTGCTGCTTGTCGACGAACCGCTGTCGGCACTCGACCCGACGCGTGCGCGCGAGGCGGTCGCGTCGCTGGTGAGTGCCGCGCGCGGCAGCGGCGCGACGCTCGTGACCACGCTGCATCAGGTGGAAGTGGCGCGTGCGAGTTTCGAGCGTATCGTCGCGCTGCGCGACGGTCGTGTGATGTTCGACCTGCCGGTCGCGCAAGTGAGCGATGCGATGCTGCGTGAGCTTTACGCCGACCATGAAGACGAACTCACCTCGCAGCTGGAAGGCGCGGCACCCCCCGCGTACACGCTGCCGGGCGAGTTCAACGTCGAGCGGCCGATGACTTGCCGATAGCCCCAGCACGCCGTGGAGCCGATTGCTGCTTCCAGCCCCGCCTCGCGCCCCGTGCCAGGACCCGCAGCGATGCGCGGGGCGTCACCTGGGCGGGCGATTGCCGACCCCGCGGCCCCCGGCCGCCTCGGCCTGGTGCTGCTCGTCGCGGTGCTGCTCTGGCCGATGCTGGTGTGGACCGAGTTCCGACCCTGGGACCTGTTCGATTCGCGCAGCCTCAAGTTCACGGCGAAGTTCCTGGTTGAATTCCTGCCGCCGCGCCACGACGCCGAGTTCCTGAACCTGCTGTTGCAGCAGACCTGGCGCACGATCGCCATCGCGACGGCGGGCTTGACGCTCGCATTCGTGCTCGCGGTTCCGCTGGCGCTGCTGTCCACCGGGCGCTTGTCGATCAGCGCATTGACGGGCCGCATGGCGGCGCTGCCTTACGCGCTGCGCCAGACCGCGCGCTGGGCGGCGATCGTGCTGCGCAGCATCCCGGAGCTGGTGTGGGCCTTGATCTTCGTTCGCGTCGTCGGCCTCGGGCCGACCTCGGGCGTGATCGCCATCGGCATCGCCTACGGCGGCATGCTCGGCAAGGTGTACGCCGAAATCCTGGAAAGCGGCGATGGCGCGACGACACAGGCGCTGCTGCGCAACGGCGCCGGGCGGCTGCAGGCGTTTTTCTACGGCACGCTGCCGCAGTGTTCGACCGAACTCGTCAGCTACACGGTGTACCGCTGGGAATGCGCCATCCGCTCGTCGGTCGTGCTCGGCTTCGTCGGCGCCGGGGGCTTGGGCCAGGAGCTCGACAACGCGTCGAAGATGTTCGCCGGTGCCGAGGTCAGTTCGATCCTGCTCGTGTTCATCGGGCTCGTCGCGATGGCCGACCGCTTCAGCGCCTGGCTGCGCAAGGAACTCGGATGAACGTGCTGGTCAGTCGTTCATTCAGGTGGGCCCGCTGCAAGGGCTGCTGGGTCGCGATCGGCGTGCTCGCGCTGATCGTGGCCAGTTTTGCCTCGCTGAACCTGAAGTGGGGCGACTTTCTCGCAGCCGACGCGCTGGCGAAGATGGGCGCGTTCATGGCCGGGTTCTTTCCACCGGAAACCTCGGCCGCATTCCTGCTCAAGACCTGGAACGCGCTGCTCGAGACGCTGGCGATGTCGGCGCTGGGAACGCTGCTTGCCGCGCTGCTGGGCCTGCTGCTCGCGCTGCCGGCCGCGAAGGTGCACGCGGATGACCCGGCCTGGGGCAAACCTCCGGCGCGGCTGCTGCTCAACGCCTTGCGCAGCATTCCGGAATTGGTGTGGGCGGCGCTGTTGCTGATCAGCGCCGGTCTCGGGCCTTTCCCGGGCACCCTGGCGCTGGCGCTGCACACGGCGGGCGTGCTCGGCCGCCTGTTCGCCGAGAGCATCGAAAACTCAGCCCCGGGGCCGGCGTTCGCGTTGCGCGTGCGCGGCATTTCCGAGCTGCGGATTTTTTTGTACGCGACGCTGCCGCAGATCTGGCCGCAGGTGATCAGCTATTCGCTGTACCGCTGGGAGAACAACATCCGCGCCGCGGCGGTGCTCGGCGTCGTCGGCGCCGGGGGTCTGGGGCAGATGCTGAGCTACCACCTGGGGCTGTTCCAGATGCGCGAAACGTCGACGGTGCTGATCGGCATGATCGCGCTGGTCGCGCTCGTCGACTCCTTGAGTTTTCTGTCGCGGCGCTGGCTGAATCGCTGATCCGGGCTTCGGCCACAATCGTGCCCACGATGAACAGTCAATCGAATTCAAGCGAACGGCTCGACCTGGCCGGCAAGCGCATCGTGCTCGGGCTGACGGGCGGCGTGGCGTGTTTCAAGGCGGCGGAACTGACGCGCGCGCTCAGCAAGGCCGGAGCGACCGTCCAAGTCGTGATGACCCAGGCGGCGGAGCAGTTCATCACCACGGTGACGATGCAGGCGCTGTCCGGGCGAAACGTCTACACCAGCCAATGGGATGCGCGCGAGCCGAACAACATGGCGCACATCAACCTGACGCGCGATGCCCACGCGCTGCTGGTCGCTCCGGCGAGCGCCGACTTCATCGCGAAGCTTGCCCACGGCCATGGCGACGATCTGCTGAGCCTGCTGTGCCTGGCGCGGCCGCTCGCGAGCTGCCCGCTGCTCGTGGCGCCGGCGATGAACCGCGAGATGTGGGCGCATCCGGCGATGCAGCGCAACGTCGCGCAGCTGCGGGCCGACGGCGCGCACCTGCTCGGCCCGGCGAGCGGCGACCAGGCGTGCGGGGAAGTCGGTGACGGGCGCATGCTCGAGGCGCAGGAACTGCTCGATGAGCTGGTCGCGTTCTTTCAGCCCAAGGCGCTGCTCGGCAAACGCGTGTTGCTGACGGCCGGGCCGACGTTCGAGGCGATCGACCCGGTGCGTGGGCTGACGAATCGATCCAGCGGCAAGATGGGTTTTGCGATCGCGCGTGCCGCCGCTGAAGCCGGCGCCGAGGTCACGCTTGTTGCCGGGCCGGTGAGTCTCGACACGCCGCGCGGCGTGAAGCGCATCGATGTGGAGAGCGCGATGCAGATGCTTGAGGCGGTGCTGCCGCTCGCGCCGGCCCACGATGTGTTCATCGCCACTGCGGCGGTGGCGGACTGGCGCGCGGTGCAGGTCGCGCCGCAAAAGATCAAGAAGAAGGGCGACGCATCGGTGCCCGCACTCGACCTGGCGGAAAACCCCGACATCCTGGCGTCGGTGGCGCGCCTGAGCCCGGCGCCTTACTGCGTGGGCTTCGCTGCGGAGAGCGAGGAGCTGCTGCGCCACGCGGGCGAGAAGCTCGAGCGCAAGAAGCTGCCGCTGATCGTCGCGAACATCGGCGCGGCGACGTTCGGCAGCGACTACAACACGTTGACGCTGATCGATCCGAGAGGCGCGCGAGAACTGCCGCGCGCCGACAAACTGAGCCTCGCGCGCGAGCTGGTGCGCGAAATCGCGCGCCGCATTGCCAAGACGACTTCCTAACGACGCAATCACGACGGCCTGAAATCGATATGACCACGATTGCCTTGAAAGTTCTCGACGCTCGAATGAGCGAGCATCTGCCGGCCTACGCCACACCGGGCAGTGCGGGCCTGGACCTGCGCGCCTGCATCGACGCCGCCGTGGTGCTGGAGCCCGGGCAATGCAAACTCGTTCCGACCGGAATCTCGATCCACATCGGCGACCCGACGCTTGCCGCGATGATCCTGCCGCGCTCGGGCCTGGGCCACAAGCATGGCATCGTGCTCGGCAACCTGGTCGGCCTGATCGACTCCGATTACCAGGGCCCGCTGATGGTGAGCTGCTGGAATCGCGGCAGCGCCGTGTTCACGATTGCGCCGATGGAGCGCATCGCCCAGCTCGTGATCGTGCCGGTGGTGCAGGCGACATTTCAGCGTGTCGACGAGTTCGAAGCGTCGGACCGCGGCGAGGCGGGGTTCGGGTCGACCGGCCGCAAGTGAAGCGCGACCGGCGCAGCACTTCAGTGCAGGTCCGACGGGTCCGGACGTGCGCCGCTGAGCACCGTGAACGCCGGCTCGCCCACACTGCCGGTTTCGATTTCCTCCGTGCTCGCTTCGCGCACATCGCGCACCGTGACTTGCAGGCGCAGCGCGATCCCGGCCAGGGGGTGATTGCCGTCGAGCACGACGTGCTGCGGATAAACCTCGGTGACGGTGTAGATCGTGTCCTTCGGCATGCCCTTCGTCATGGCCCCGGTGGGAGGGCCGTCGAACTGCATGCCGACCTCGACGGGCTCGGCAATGCGCCCGCGTTCCTCGAAGAACACAAGCTGCGCGTCGTACTCGCCGAACGCGTGCTCGGGCTCGAGTTGCAGGCGGGCCGAAAAGCCGGCCTGCTGATCGACCAGCGCTTCTTCGATCTTCGGGAACAGGTCGTCGCCGCCGACGAAAAATTCCACCGGGTCGGTGAGTTCGTCGATCACGTTGCCTTGCGCATCTTCGACGCGCCAGACGAGACTGACGACGCAGGGAGCCTGAATCAACATGCGTCCATGATCGCACAATGCGCGTATGGACATCGATGCGCCCGCGCCCGTGCTCGGCGGCCTGTCGCCGCGGCAATTCATGCGCCGCCATTGGCAAAAGCGGCCGTTGCTGATCCGCCAGGCGCTGGCGGGGGTGGCAGCTCCGGTGACGCGTGGCGAGCTGTTCGCGCTGGCGGCGAACGAGGGCGTTGAATCGCGGCTGGTGCGGCTTGGCGAGTCGGGATGGGAGCTGCGCCATGGGCCGTTCAAGCGCCGTGCGATCCCCGCGGTCAGCAGGCCGAACTGGACGCTGCTGGTGCAAGGGCTGGACCTGCATGTCGACGCCGCGCATGAGCTGCTCGCGAAGTTCCGTTTCGTTCCCGATGCACGGCTGGACGATCTGATGCTGTCCTACGCCACCGACGGCGGCGGCGTCGGGCCGCACCTCGACTCGTACGACGTGTTCCTGCTGCAAGTGCATGGTGCGCGGGAGTGGCGGATCGGCCGCGTGGCGGAGCCGCGGTTTGCCGCGGACGCGCCGTTGAAGATCCTCACCAACTTCCGCGCCGAACAGCGCTGGATTCTCGAGCCCGGCGACATGCTGTACCTGCCGCCGTTGTGGGCGCACGAGGGTGTGGCGCGCGGCGAGTGCATGACGGCGTCGATCGGGTTTCGCGCGCCGGCGCGGCGTGAACTCGCGAGCACGCTCATGCAGCGCTGGCTCGATGACGCCGACGAAGCGCAGTCGACGAAGCAGGCCGAGCCGCGCTACCGCGACCGCGAGCAAGGCGCGACCGCCACGCCGGGGCGCATCCCTGCCGCGCTGAGCGAATTCGCCGCTGACGCGCTGCGCCGTGAATGGTTCGACCCGCAGCGCCTAGGCCGGGTGCTCGGTGAACTGCTCAGCGAGCCGAAGCAGAATGTCGTGTTCGAGCGCGGCCCGGGGTTGCGGCGCGGCCGCGGGCTGCGGCTCGCTCGGCGTACCCGCATGCTGTACGACGCGCGCCAGGTGTTCATCAACGGCGAGTCGTTCGACGCATCGGGAACCGACGCAGCCCTGCTGCGCCGGCTTGCGGATCGACAATGGCTCGAGCCGAAGGATGTGGCCAGATTCAGTTTGCAGGCCAAGGCGCTCATCGAAGATTGGGCGCGTTGCGGCTGGTTGATATCGAGTTGACTCGGACAGACGATCGAGGAGGATTCGTTGAGATGGAAGAGCCACAGCAGCAGAGCATGGAGCCCGCACGCCCCCCGCCGGACTACGCGAAGATCACGACACGGGGCGAATACCACCAGGCCCTTCGCGACGCTTTCGCGCAAGCCGCCGCACAGCGCAGCCGTGAGATCTTCATGTGCGACGAGCATTTCGCCGACTGGCCGCTCAACGAAGCCGGTGTGGTCGAAAGCTTCGTGCAGTGGGCGTCGCCGCAGCGCAAGCTGACCGTGCTGGCGCGCAGTTTCGATGAAATCGCCCGGCTGCACCCGCGCTGGGTGGCATGGCGGCGCACCTGGGCGCATGCGGTCGAATGCCGCGCGAACCACGAGCTCGAGTCCGGGCAGCTGCCCACGCTGCTGCTGATCCCTGGGCTGTTGACGCTCAAGCTGGTGGACACCGCGCAATACCGAGGCAGCGTATCGCGCCATGCGGGCGATGCCGTGCTCGCCCGAGAGTTGCTCGACTCGGTGCTGGAGCGATCGGAAGAAGCTTTTCCCGCCACCCAGCTTGGCCTGTAGTTCGGGGGGAGGAATCGAGGGCCCGGCCCGTTATACTCATGGGCTGGATTGTGGAAGGACTCGTATTTTCCATACCCCCTCGCCCCAGCCGCGCACAGCGTGGCACGGTGCGCCAACCCTGCCCCTTGATCACCCCCACCAACTCGCTTTGAGGATCGTATGAAGACGTCTGTTCTATTGGCTTCCCTGGTCGCTGCTGTTGCCCTGGCCGCTTGCGGCAAGAAAGAAGAAGCTGCCGCGCCGGCTCCGGCCGCCAAACCCGCGGCCGCCGCTCCGGCACCCGCTCCCGCGCCGGCTCCTGCCGCTTCCGCCGCGCCCGCAGCCGACGCCGCCAGCGCTGCGGCGCCTGCCGCTTCGAAGTAATTCGAACCCTCAGCCACAGAAAGCCGCCTTCGGGCGGCTTTTTTGTGGGCGAGATTCGGCCGCGGGCCGTCGCTGCAATCAGCACAGCGCGAGCCAGTCGAAGCCGAGAATCGGATCGGCGACCACGATGTCATCGGCCGCTGCGCCGCACACCCGGGACAGCGCTTCGCGAGCGAGCGCTGGGCGGTTGTTGCGTTCACTCAGGTGCGCGGCGACGAGATGGCGCAGGGTCGGCCCTTGCAGCTGGGCGAGGATTTGCGCTGCGGTGTGGTTCGCGAGGTGGCCATGCCGTCCGCCGATGCGTGCCTTCAATGATGCGGGGTAGTTGGACTGCGCGAGCATCGCTTCGTCGTGGTTGCACTCGAGCAGCAGGGCGTCGCAGCCGCGCAGGCTCTCCAGCAGGTGCGTCGTGATCGAGCCGACATCGGTGAGGATACCGAAGCTCGACGCGCCGTCGCTGCAACGAATTTGCAGCGGCTCCATCGCGTCGTGCGGTACGGTGAACGGGTGCAGCTCGAGATTGCCGATGGCGATCACCTGCCCGTCGCGCGCGAAGTTCGGTGGCCCCGGAAGATCTGGCGCACCGATCGCGCGCCAGGTGCCATGGCTCATCCACAGCGGCGTGCCATGGCGCTGCGCGAGTGTGGTCGCGCAACCGACATGGTCGCCGTGCTCATGCGTGATGAACACGGCGTCGAGCTGCTCGACGGCCACGCCCGCGCGTGCCAGGCGCAGCTCGAGCTCGCGCAGCGAAAATCCGCAGTCGATCAGCACCCGGGTTGTCGTGGCGCCGCTGCTCGCCTCGACCAAGGTGGCGTTGCCGGTGCTGCCGCTGCCCAGGCTGCAAAAGCGCATCGACGGGGAAGCGCGCGAAGCTGGCTTGCGAGGGCCGGTGCGAAACTCGAAGCGCGCGGCGCCGCTGCTTACTTCAGGTCTTCGACCAGCAGCGCGATGATGCGCTTGCCGGCCTCGCTGTTTTCCGCGAGGCCTTGCGAATTCAGCACCGAGACCGTGCTGCCTGCGCCTTCGGCCTTCACCGACAGTCTGAACTTCTTGGGGCCGGTATCGGCCTTTTCGTTGCTGAACAGCTTGGCGAAGAATCCGGGCTCTTCCTGGCCGGCCAGCGCCGGGTCGATGTAGCGCACGAAGTACAGGCCTTGGGCGCGGTCGCGGTCTTCGACGGTGAAGCCGCTGCGGTCCAGCGCCAAGCCGACGCGGCGCCAGGCGCGTTCGAAGTTGTCGTCGACCTGCAGCGTCGCAGCCGGTCGGCCCTCGAGCACACGGGCGCGGGCCGTGGGCACGGCGGCGGACGGCGTGGCCACGCCGGCTTTCGCCTGTTCATCGGGCAGGCCCAGCTTGACCATCAGGCGAGCCAGCATCGCGGCCTCGAGTTCGGGGTCGTTCGGGCGGCGGCTCCATACCGTCGATTGGGCCTGCAGGGGCCCGGTGTAGGACTCGAGCAGGCCGCGGTGGCTGATGAACACTTCGGCGCCGCCGGTGCTGCTGCGCTCGATGCGCGTGAGGTACTTGTCGCGCTCGCCGGTGGAGTAAAGGGAATCGACCAGGCGCCCGAGCGCGCGGCGCAGCAGGTCGTCAGGCAGCTTGGCGCGGTTTTCGCTCCAGTCGGTTTCCATCAAGCCGAGCAGCGGCTGGTCGACCACCAAGGTCATGCCGTTGTCCTTCCAGAATGTCTGCAGCTGCGGCCAGAGTTGTTCGGCCGGCAGCGGCGTGCTGAGCCAACGCTGGTGGCCGTCGCGCTCGATGCGGACCTTGCCCAGCGCCTGTGGCGCCACCAGCGCCGTGGCCGTCGCTGTGCGGGGTGCCGAGGTTCCGGCCTGGAACGCCGCCGCGCTCACCGCACCGCTTTGCGCCTGGTAGCGCGAGTCGCGCGCGAGTTGCGTCAAATCGGGTGGCACGTCCAGTGGCACCGCCTTGGCGGGGGCGGTGCGGTAGTCGACCCGGTCGCCTGCGGCGAAGTTCTCCACCGACGAGCAGCCGGCCAGGGCCAGCGAGACAGCGAGGGCGGTCACCGCCGGTGCGCGCGAAAAAACGGAAGGGGTCACGGGCAGTATCTCCAGAGGAATTGGACGCCGCGCTTCGCTGGCGTGGCAAGGGGTGGCGGCGCCAGCGCGATTCGCGTGCCGGATCGCGGCACGTGGCCCAGGGCGGCGAGCCTGCGCGAGCGACCGAACCGAAGTGAACGGAGCAGGCTTCGCGCTCAGAGCAGTTCCGCCTCACGCATGGCTGCTTCCACCAACGTCTGCCCGGCCGGCGAGAGCGGCGTGATCGGCAATCGCAACCCGGCGCCGCACAGGCCCAGGCGTGCCATCGCCCATTTGGTGGGCGCCGGGCTGGGTTCGATGAACAGGTTCTTGTGCAGGCCGAGCAACTTGAAATGCAGGTGCGCGGCTTCGCGCGCCCGGCCTTCGATGGCGGCCATGCAGAGCGCGTGCATCGCGCGCGGCGCCACGTTCGCGGTGACGCTGACGTTGCCCTGGCCGCCGAGCAGCATCAGCGCGACTGCCGTGCCGTCGTCGCCGGAGTAGATCGAGAAGCCCTTCGGCGCGCCCTTGATCAGCGCGCAGGCGCGTTCGATGTTGCCGCTGGCTTCCTTGATGCCGACGATGCCGGGGATCTGCGCCAGCCGCAGCGCCGTGTCGGGCTGCATATCGGCCACGGTGCGGCCGGGCACGTTGTAGAGCAGCATCGGCATGTCCACCGCTTCGGCGATGGCCTTGAAGTGCCGGTAGATGCCTTCTTGCGACGGCCGGTTGTAGTAGGGCACGACAGAGAGCGAACAGTCCGCGCCGACCTTGCGTGCGAAGCGCGACAGTTCGATCGCCTCGGCGGTCGAATTCGCACCGGTGCCCGCCATGATGGGGACGCGCCCCTTCGCGTGCTCGACGCTGACGCGGATGATCTCGCAGTTTTCCTCGATGCTGACGGTGGGCGATTCGCCGGTCGTGCCGACGACGCCGATGCAGTCGGTGCCCTCAGTGATGTGCCAGTCGATGAGCCTGCGCAGCGCGGTGTAGTCGACGCTGCCGTCATCATGCATCGGCGTGACCATCGCGACGATGCTGCCGAGAATGGGTTTCATGGTCGGTTCCCTCGTGAATCGGGCGATTTTACGGTGCGCGCGAATCCGCCTCGGCGCGCGCTTCGCCATCGAGCCGGTAGCGCGGTGGCGCGGCATCGGCGACCGCGGTGGGCTCACGCACGGCGACGATGCGCTGTATGTAGCGATCGGGTGGCGAGACGAAACCGTCCTCGAAAGCGACCACCCTCAGGCCCTGCACGGCGCTGAGCAACTCCCCCGGGCGCAGCAGGAAATCGGGGTTTGTTGGTTTGCCCACCGACGCGTGCCCCTGCGCAAAGGTTTCGTAGATCAATACGCCGCCCGGCGCCACACTGGCGACGAGGGTCGGCAACAACGCGCGCCACAGGTAGTTGGTGACGATCACGGCGTCGAAACGCTGTCCCGCCAATGGCCACGGCCCGGCTTCGATGTCGGCGACGATCACGTTCGCCACCTCGCGCAGCGGCTCGAGCGCGGCGGCGTCGCGGTCCACGCCGGTGACGCGGCAGCCGGCCTTCGCGAACCAGCGCACGTGGCGCCCGGGCCCACACGCCACGTCGAGCACGCTCGCGCCCGGTGCCACCAGGTGCGACCAGCGCCGCACCCAGGGCGAGACTGGCAGCTCAGCGTGGTTCGACACGGTGGCCCGGGTTCAGAAGCAGTTCCACAACTGCAACGCCAGCGTCATCGCGACGTCGGGACGCAGGTAGGCCAGGAACACGAGCAGCAGCGACAGCCCGGCACCAGCCCAGATCGCAATTCGGCGGGCCTTCAACTCAGTTGCTCCACCACGTTTCGCGCGACCCGGTAAGAATGAAACGCCACGGCATCGTGAAGGGCTGCTTTCGGCGCAAAGCTGACCTTCGCTGCGCGCCCCGTGCCAGCATGGTCCGGGGCAGGTGGCTTGGGGCACGTTCTCCGGCCCACGCTCGCGGGGCAGCAGATCGGGTGCACGAGCGCCGGCTCGTCATCGCCAGCCGCTGCCCCGAACCGTCCAGGACACCGCGAATGGGGCCTGCGCCCGTGCCCCAAACCACCTGCCCCGGGCACGACCGAGGTGGGCGAAGACGTGGTGCGCCACCACAGGTGCCAGCAGGGCGGTGGTGGTGCCCCCGGGCGCAGGCCCCATTCGCGGTGTCCTGGCTGTTCGTGCGCTTGGATGGTGATGATGCGGCTGTGCGTGGTGGGCCTCGGTGGTGCCCCGCGAGCGTGGGCCGGAGAACGGGGGCGCCGCCGCCGACCTGCGACCATGAACGCTGGCGCGCCGGCTGCAGGCCGAACGGCAGCAATGGGCCGAAAGCGGTCAGCTCCCCGCTGAAGGCTTGACGCAAGTCGACGCACACGAGTTTCACTTCAAGCTCAAGCCGGGGCCGGGCGAACAATCGTGTGCTCGCGAATCGGGAAATTCACGACCGCGCCGAACACGCCCAGCGCGATCGCGATCCACCAGACGATGTCGTAGCTGCCGGTGCTGTCGTAGAGCTTGCCGCCGAGCCACGCGCCCATGAAGCTGCCGAGCTGGTGGTTCACGAACACGATACCGCTCAACATGCCGAGGTACTTCACGCCGAAAATTTGCGCGACCATCGCATTCGTCGGTGGAATCGTCGACAGCCACAGCAGCCCCATCACCGAGGCGAAGATGTAGACGCTCCATGGGGTGAGCGGCGCGCTGATGAACACCAGGATCGCCAGGCCGCGCAGGGCGTAGATGGCCGACAGGATGTAGCGTTTGGGCATGCGCCCGCCGAGCACGCCGGCGGCGTAGGTGCCGATCACGTTGAACAGGCCGATCAGCGCGAGCGCGGTCGTCGCCACGTCAGGCGTGAGGCCGTTGTCCTTGAGGTAGCTCGGCATGTGCACACCGATGAACACGACCTGAAAACCGCAGACGAAATAACCGGCGGTGAGCAACTGGAAGTTCGGGTTGCCGAAGGCTTCGCGCAGCGCGGCGCCGATGCTTTGCTGGCTCGGATGCGCCGGGGCGTGCGCGGGTTCTTTCAGGCCAATCGCCAGCGGCATGATCGCCAGCGCCATGCACGCCAGGATGAACAGCGCCGACTGCCAGCCGAAACCGCCGATCAGCCAGTTCTCCACCGGTACCATCAGGAACTGGCCGAACGACCCTGCCGCGGCGGTGACGCCCATCGCCCAACTGCGCTTGTCCGCGGCGACGTTGCGCCCGATCACGCCGTAGACGACGGCGTAAGTCGTTCCGGACTGCGCCATGCCCAGCACCAGGCCGGCGCTGCTGGTGAAGCCCAGGCCCGACGTGGCCAGGCCCATCCACACCAGCCCCAGCGCATAGAGCAGCGCACCGACGATCAACACGCGGTACGCGCCGAAGCGGTCGGCCAGCGCACCGGCGAAAGGCCCGGCGATTCCCCAGGCGAGGTTCTGGATGGCGATCGCGAACGCGAAGGTCTCGCGCGTCCAGCCGCGCTCCAACGTGATCGGCTGCAGCCACAGGCCGAAACCGTGGCGGATGCCCATCGACAGCGTGACGATCATGGCGCCGCACAGCAGCACCTGCGTCATCGAAAGCGGGACTCGGGAGGCGGGTGAGGAAGTGGCGGACATCGACTCACTGTAACGGAATCGATGCCACCGCCTCGCGGCGCTGCGCGGTAGGCGCCGGCTTTCAGGGGGATTGCGCGCGGCTCGCAGGCCGCCGCGCTTGGCGCAACGTCAGAAGCGCAAGCCGAACTTCATGCCGTAGCTGGTGGCGTCGCCGGTCTTGTCGCCCTCGAACGCGAGGTTCAGCAGACCCAGGCTCAAATTCAAGCCGCCGAACACCTTGCCCTGGCTGAACGACTCGGTCACCAGACCGCCAGTGCCTTTCGGGTCGCTCTTGACGCGCACGGTGCCGATGCCCGCATAGGGCGTGAGCATCGCAAAGCCCTTGGAGATCGACACGTCCAGGCCGGTCGTGTTGAGTTTCAATTGGTCTACGCCGCTCAAGCTCGTCATGCTGGCGCGCAGCGCCACGGCCGGGGTCGCGACGCCGCCCGCGAGCACCGCCCAGCGCAGCTCGCCACCGATGAGCCGGATGTTGCTCGACGGCACGGCCGCATACGACACGCCGAGGTCGATGTTCAACGGCAAGCCCTTGTGCAGGCGCAGCGTGGGCACCGGTAGTGTGGCCGGCACGCTGGCGCCGCTGGCGGCGGTCTGGAACGTGGCGCGGTTCTGCAGTTTGGTGCCGGTGACGGCGAAGCCGACGTCGAACCCGGTGATGCCCAGCGGCTCGGCCGGAACCAGCGGCTTGTACGACAGCGCCGCGCCGAGGTCTTCCGACAGGCCGCGAAACGCGGGCTGTGCCAAGGCGCCAAGGTTGTTGATGTCGGCGGCGTACGCGCCGGCGGCGGTGCACAGACCCGCTGCAATCAGCAATGCGCGCAGGGTCGATGGGGATGGGGTCATGAGACAAGGCTCCTTCAAAGCAGATCAAAGGCGAAAGCCGCGCGAGCGTACTCCGGGGCCGCGCAGCTTCTCATGCCAATCGCGTGGTTTGCGTGACGCTTGTCTCGCCGCACCAACTGATTGCGACCTTCTGTAAGCATCGCCGCCACGCCGAGCCGACGCAAAGGCGATGCCTAGAATGCGCGCCCATGGCAAACAAACCCACCGGCAAGTACGGCGAAGAATCGATCCGCGTTCTCAAGGGCCTCGAGCCCGTGAAGCAACGCCCCGGCATGTACACGCGCACCGACAATCCGTTGCACATCGTGCAGGAGGTGATCGACAACGCGGCCGACGAAGCGCTGGCCGAACAGGGAAAACGCATCGACGTGACGCTGCACGCCGACCAGTCGGTGTCGGTGGAAGACGACGGGCGCGGCATCCCCTTCGGCCTGCACCCGGTGGAGAGGGTGAGCGTCGTCGAGATCGTGTTCACTCGGCTGCACGCCGGCGGCAAGTTCGACAAAGGGGCCGGCAACGCCTACAGCTTTTCCGGCGGGCTGCACGGCGTGGGCGTGAGCGTGACGAATGCGCTCTCCAAGCGTCTCGAAGTGACGGTGTGGCGCGACGGCCAGGTCGCGACGATCGGCTTTGCCGGCGGCGATGTGATCGAGCCGCTGAAGCTGCGCAAGGCCGGTGCCGCCGACAAGAAGAGCGGGACGCGGGTGCGCGTCTGGCCCGATGCGAAGTATTTCGAAGGCGCCGAGCTGCCGCGCCCCGAGCTGACGCACCTGCTGCGCAGCAAGGCGGTGCTGATGCCCGGTGTCACCGTCACGCTCGCATTCGAAAAGGGCGGCGAGCCGCAAAGCTGGCTCTACCAGGGGGGATTGCGCGACTACCTGAACCAGAGCCTGAGCGCCGACCCGGTGATTCCGCTGTTCGAAGGCGAGCACTTCGCCGACGCCGGAGAAACCGAGAATTTCGCCGAAGGCGAGGGCGCGGCCTGGTGCGTGGCGTTCACCGAAGACGGCACGACGGTGCGCGAGAGCTATGTGAACCTGATTCCGACAGTCGCCGGCGGCACGCATGAGTCCGGCCTGAAAGACGGCATGTTCGGCGCGATCAAGGGCTTCATCGACATGCACAGCCTGTTGCCCAAGGGCGTGAAGCTGATGCCCGAAGACGTGTTCTCGCGCGCGAGTTTTGTGCTCTCGGCCAAGGTGCTCGACCCACAGTTCCAGGGCCAGATCAAGGAGCGCCTGAACAGCCGCGACGCGCTGCGCCTGGTCTCGGCGTGCGTGAAGCCGTTGCTCGAGCTGTGGCTGAACCAGCATGTGGAGTACGGGCGCAAACTCGCCGAACTCGTGATCAAGCAGGCGCAGACGCGCCAGCGCGCGTCGCAAAAGGTGGAAAAGCGCAAGGGCTCGGGCGTGGCGGTGCTGCCCGGCAAGCTCACCGACTGCGAAAGCCGCGACCTGCTGCAAAACGAAGTCTTCCTCGTCGAAGGCGATTCCGCCGGCGGCAGCGCGAAGCTCGGGCGCAACAAGGAAACGCAGGCGATCCTGCCGCTGCGCGGCAAGGTGCTCAACGCCTGGGAGGTCGAGCGGGACAGGCTGTTCGCGAACAACGAGATCCACGACATCGCGGTGGCGATCGGCGTCGATCCGCATGGCGCGAACGACGACGCCGACCTCTCAGGCCTGCGCTACGGCAAGGTCTGCATCCTGAGCGACGCCGACGTCGACGGCTCGCACATCCAGGTGCTGCTGCTCACGCTGTTCTTCCGCCACTTCCCGAAGCTCATCGAAGCCGGGCGCATTTATGTCGCCAAGCCGCCGCTGTTTCGCATCGACGCGCCGGCGCGCGGCAAGAAGCCCGCGGCGAAGATTTATGCGCTGGATGAGGGCGAACTCGGCGCCGCGCTCGACAAGCTGCGCAAGGAAGGCGCGCGCGAAGACTCGTGGAACATCAGCCGCTTCAAGGGCCTTGGCGAGATGAACGCCGAGCAGTTGTGGGACACGACGCTGAACCCCGAGACGCGGCGCCTGCTGC
Organism: uncultured beta proteobacterium; assembly: GCA_963791595.1. Taxonomy (GTDB): domain Bacteria; phylum Pseudomonadota; class Gammaproteobacteria; order Burkholderiales; family Burkholderiaceae_C; genus JAEMQF01. The sequence goes on from CAWBTF010000019.1 coordinate 27,385, forward strand.
AGATTGAATTCGCCAAACTCGGTTTTGCCGCGACCGGCGACGCGCTGACCAAGCTGATGGGCAAGGGCGAAGCGCAGTCGAGGCGCGAACTGATGGAGCTGCACGGCGACGACGTGGAGGTCGACGTTTGAGCGTCACGCCACCGAGCCACGTTCGCCTGCGCCCGACGATGCTGTCGGACCTGGACTTCGTGATTTCGGTCGAGCGTGACCCGCTGAACCGGCCGTTCATCACGCCGTGGGACCGCACCCAGCACGAAGGCGCGGTGCGCTTTCCCGACTTTCGCCACTTCATCGTCGAGGCCGGTGCTGATTGGTCGGCCGCGGGATTCGTGATTCTGCAAGGTTGCCGCAACCCGCACTGCTCGATCGAGCTCAAGCGCATGGTGCTGCTGCCATCGCGCCAGGGGCAGGGCGCCGGGCGCACGTGTTTGAGGTTGCTCGCGCAGATGGCGTTCAACGATCTGGGCGCGCACCGCTTCTGGCTCGACGTGAAGGCGCTGAATGTGCGGGCGCAGGCGCTGTACCGCAGCGAAGGCTTCGTCGAGGAGGGGCGGCTGCGCGAGTCGGTGCGCACCGACTCGGGATTCGACTCGCTGATCGTGATGTCGATGCTGGAGGGTGAGCATTCGCAGCTGCGCTCGGCTCGCGCTTGCGCCTCGGCGTGACGGGCCGCGCCGTACCCGCCGAGCACGCTCGCTATCATCGCGGCCATGCGCGGTAGAAGAACCAGGGTCACGACGCTGCTGAGCGCCTTCGGCTGGCTGGCGCTGCTCGTGGGCTGCAACAACAACCCGCTGCCGAGCAACGCTGCCGGCTCGAACACGCTGTTCAGTGCCGTCATCGAAAGCTCGCCGCGGCATCTGGACCCGACGGCGTCGTACTGGAGCAATGACACTCCCTACACGTACCAGATCTACGAACCGCTGTACGGCTACCACTACCTGAAGCGGCCGTTCGTGCTGGTGCCCAAGACGGCGCAGGAGGTGGTAAAGCCCGAGTACTTCGACAAGGGCGGCAAGCCGCTGCCCGACGGACGCGCCCGGCGAACTGGTCGCCGAGAGCGTGTACAACGTGCGCATCAAGCCCGGCATCCTGTACCAGCCGCACCCGGCGTTCACGCGCGACGCCGACGGCAGGTACCGCTACCACGCGATGAAGCCCGGAGAACTGGGCGACCGGCGCACGCCGCTAGCACTTCGCCGACCCCGACACGCGCGAACTCGTCGCCGAGGACTTCGTCTACGCGCTCAAGCGCCACGCGACGACGCGCATCACGGCGCCAATCTTTCCGATCTTTGCCGAGTACGTGCTCGGCCTGAAGGAGTACGGCGAACTGATCAAGGTCGAAGACAAGAAGCTGCGCGATGGGCTGGACCCGTCGAGCCAGGACAAGCCCTTCCTCGACTTCCGGCGCTGGCCGCTGGCCGGTGCGACAGCGCCCGAAAAGCACCTGCTGCGCGTCCGCATCAAAGGCAAGTATCCGCAGTGGAGCTACTGGATGCAGATGACGTTCATGGCGCCGGTGCCGTGGGAGGCCGACGCGTTCTACGCCCAGCCCGGCATGGCGGCGGTGGGCTTGACGCTCGATACCTGGCCGGTGGGAACGGGCCCGTACATGATGACGGAGTTCATCAAAGACCGGCGCCACGTGATGAAGCGCAACCCGAACTACCGCGGCGAGCCCTACCCCTGCGAAGGCATGCCCGAGGACAAGGCGGCCGGCCTGCTGGACGACTGCGGCAAGCCCATGCCCTTCGTCGACACGCTGGTCTCGACGATCGAGCGCGAAGCCGTGCCGCAGCGCGGCAAGTTTCGCCAGGGCTTCTACGACATCGAGGTGTTCGAGCGCATCGACACCGGCATGGACTACCTGGTGGCGATGCAGGACTCCGAAGACGTTCGGCGCGAGTATGAGGAGAAGGGTTTTCGTCTGCCGCAAGTTCGCCGACGTGACGAGCTGGCTGATCGGCTTCAACATGCTCGACCCGACCATCGGCATGGGCGAGACGCCGGAGCAGCAGGCCAGAAACCGCAAGCTGCGCCAAGCGATTTCGATTGCGATCGACTGGGAAGAGTATTCGAAGATTTTTCCGAAGAAGGCCGGTGAGACGGCGATGAGCCCATTGCCGGCGGCATCGTGGGCTCGCGCCACGGCACGCCGGAGGGGGTGAACCCGGTCACGCACAAGGTGGTGGACGGCAAGGTGGTGCGCCGGCCCATCGCCGACGCGAAGCGCCTGATGGTCGAGGCAGGCTATCCGAACGGCCGGGACGCGAAGACCGGCCGGCCGCTCGTCATCAACTACGACTTCTATGCTCCGGCGACTCCCGAGCGCAAACCCGAGATCGACTGGGTGGTCCGCCAGTTCGCCAAGATCGACATTCAGCTCGAGGTGCGCGCCACCGACAACAACCAGTTCCAGGACAAGGTCCGCAAGGGAACCTACCAGGTGTACTGGCTGGGCTGGCTGGCCGACTACCCCGACGCCGAGAATTTCCTGTTCCTGCTCTACGGCCCCAACGGCAAGACCAAGTTCGACGGCGAGAACACGTCCAATTACGCGTCGCCGGTGTTCGACAAGCTCTACGGAGAGATGAAGCTGCTCGACGACGGGCCGCAGAAGCAGGCGGTCGTCGACAAGATGG
>CAWBTF010000020.1:0-31656 GCA_963791595.1 uncultured beta proteobacterium
CCCTGTTCTGGTTCCGCTGGGCAGCCCTGGCCACCGTGGTGACCGGCCTGTTCCTCGCCTCGCTGAACGGCTATCTGGTGGCGGCGCTCACCGTGCAGAAGCCCTTCACCGCCATCGGCATCGGCATGTGGCTCGCGCTCATCATGGCGTTCAATGTCTGGTTCATCATCTGGCCGAACCAGAAGAAGGCATTGGGCATCGTGACGGTCACGCCGGAAGAAAAGGCGAAGGCGGGCCGCGTGGCGATGCTGACTTCGCGCGCGAACACGATGCTGTCGATCCCGATGCTGTTCTGCATGGTCGCGCAGCAGAACGCCGGCCTCTAAAGACTCTGCGCGCCCCTGCCCTCGCCGGGTGCGGATCAGACTCGGGCGATGGGAAGCACCTGGGCGCTGTCGAGCCTGACCTGGGCGCGCCCCCGCGCCAGCGTGATGCCGAGTTGGGCGCCTGCATGCAGTTGGCGTGGGTCGACCACCAACTCGCCGTTGCCGAGCTGCACCAGCGCATAGCCGCGCGACACCACCAGGTTCGGGTCGCACGCTGCCAGGCGCGTCCCCAGATGCTGGAGCTCGTGGCGCCGGTTCGCGCGGTCGCGTTCCAGGCCGTGCACGAGCCGGCTCGCGAGCCTGAGCAGCGTCTCGCCGGCGGCGTGCGCGGCGCGCCTGGCGGCCGACGGCAAACGGTGCTCGATCGAACCCAGCTTCAACGCCTGCTGCGCCAAACGCAGCGTCGGGCGCCCCAACTGCGCGCGCAATCGATCCAGGTGGTGCGCCGCCGCGTTCAAGCGGTTGGCCGTGGCGCGGCCCGCCCGGCCCGCCAGACCGGCCAGTTGCAGCAGGCTGTCGGCACGCGCGGGCACGCTCAGTTCCGCCGCGGCGGTGGGCGTCGGCGCGCGCAGGTCGGCCGCCAGGTCGCTCAGCGTCATATCGCTTTCATGACCGACGCCGCACACCACCGGAATCGGCGATGAGGCCAGGGCGCGCACCACACGTTCGTCATTGAACGCCCACAGGTCCTCCATCGAGCCGCCGCCGCGACAGACGATCAAGGTGTCGACCTCGCGGCGCGCGGCAGCCAAGCCGACCGCCGCCACCAACTCAGCCGGCGCCTCGGCGCCCTGCACTTTGCTCGGATAGACGATCACGCGCACATGCGGCGCGCGCCTGGCCAGCGTGGTGACCACATCGTGCAACGCGGCCGCGCCGAGCGACGTCACCACGCCGATCGCCTGGGGGTAGGCCGGCAGCTCGCGCCGGCGCGACGCGTCGAACAGGCCTTCGGCCTCCAACTTCGCCTTGAGACGCAGAAATTGTTCATAGAGCGCTCCCACCCCGTCGCGCTGCATCGATTCCACGATCATCTGCAGCTCGCCGCGCGCCGGGTACACGTCCAGGCGCCCGCGCACCTCCACTTTCATGCCGTCTGCCGGGGCAAAGTCGAGCAGGCTCGCGGCACGCCGAAACATCGCGCACTTCAGGCTCTCAACGCCGCCCTGGACGTCCCTCAGGCTGAAGTAGCTGTGGCCGCTCGAGGCAGTGGCAAAGCCGGTGACCTCGCCGCGCAGCACGCAGGGATTGAAGCGCGAGGCCAAGTTGTCCGAAACCGCGCGCAGCAGGCTGGCAACCGTCCAGATCAGACGCGTGGATGCGGGGTTGACGGGCTCGATCATCGGCAAACCCAGTGCTGGCGCGGGCCAAGAAGTCCACACCCGCGCGGACTCTGGGCCGGCGCGGCGTTGGCGCTGTCGCTGGCTTGAAATAATTTTGCAACCCATTGATTTGGAAGCATTTTTTTATGCCTATTGTTTGGGCAAACCAGCCAGGGCGTTGGAATTGCGCCGTTCTGAAGCGTCTCGCACGGAGTTGCCCACAGTGTTGTCCACATTTGCAGTGGATTGCGAAGCAGCGCACCAAGAGCCCGCCGGACGGGGCTCGGATTGATCCATCAACCCGTGGCGCCATAATCGCCGACTTCGATTTCGCACCCGAAAGTTCAGCGAGGACCACCGCTTGATTTCGATCATACAGGCCGCAGGCTGGCCGATCTGGCCGTTGATTTTGTGTTCCATCGTCGCATTGGCCCTCGTGTTCGAGCGCTTTTCGAGCTTGCGCTCGGCGCGCGTGATGCCGCCGCGCCTGCTCGACGAAGTGATGTCGGTGACGCGCGCGCACCTGCCCTCGGCCGACGTGGTGAACAAGCTTGCGAAGAACTCGATCCTGGGCCAGGTGCTGGCCAGCGGCGTGCGTGCCGTGATTGCCGAGCCGCGCATCTCGGAGGAGAGCCTGCGCATGGCGTTCGAGTCCGCCGGCCGCGCTGCCGTGCACCAGATGGAGCGCTACCTCGGGCCGCTGGGGACCATCGCCTCGGCAGCGCCCTTGCTGGGGCTGCTCGGCACGGTGATCGGCATGATCGAGATCTTCGGCTCCCAGGCGCCCACCGGTGGCAATAACCCGGCGCTCTTGGCCCACGGCATCTCGGTCGCGCTGTACAACACGGCGTTCGGGCTGATCATCGCGATTCCTTCGTTGATGCTGTATCGCCATTTCCGCGGGCTGGTCGACGCCTACACGCTCGACATGGAACAAGCCGCCGACCGCATGGTGCCGCACCTGCTGCGCTTCACGGCGCAGCATCGCTAGCGCGGTTGACGAAAGGCCCGCGATGTCACTGCGATTTCGAAAGACCCATCCCGAGGACCCGGAAATCAACCTGATCCCGTTCATCGACGTGTTGCTGGTGGTCCTGATCTTCCTGATGCTCTCGACCACCTACTCCAAATTCACCGAGCTGCAGATCACGCTGCCGGCGGCCGACGCCGAAAAACTGCGCGACCGGCCGCGCGAAGTGATCGTCGTGGTTTCCGCCGACGGCCGCTACGCCGTGAACCGCAAGCAGGTGGATGGGCGCAGCGTCGAGCTGCTCACCGCCGAGTTGGCCGCGGCATCGAAGGGCAACCCGGAGATGGTGGTCATCGTCTCGGCCGACGCCCTGAGCCCGCACCAAAGCGTGATCAACGTGATGGACGCAGCGCGGCGCGCGGGCCTGCCGCGCCTGACCTTCGCCGCGCAGGGCAGCGGCTCCGGCAAGGCGCGCTGACCGCAACGCAAGCGAGCGCGGCCGAGTGCCAGAGATCGCCGGCCCCTGGTGGTCGCGCGCGCTGCAGGCCGCATGGCTGAGCCGCGGGCCGCTCGCCTGGGCGCTGACGCCCATCGCGGTGCTGTTCGGGCTGCTGAGCGCCGCGCGCAGGCTCGGCTACCGTGCCGGTTGGCTCACGACGCACCAGTTGCCCGTTCCCGTGGTCGTCGTCGGCAATCTGGTCGCCGGCGGCGCGGGCAAGACGCCCACCGTGATCGCCGTCGTCGCGCTGCTGCGCCGCCATGGGTACACGCCGGCCATCGTGTCGCGCGGTCATGGGCGCAGCGATGGCGGCATCGCGGAGGTGCACGCGCAAACGCCGGCCAGCGCTTGCGGCGACGAGCCCAAGCTGCTGTGGCAACGCACGCGCGCGCCGGTGGTGGTGGGGCGTGATCGCGTCGCAGCGTGCCGCGAATTGCTGCGCCGGCACGCGCAGGTCGACGTGATCGTCAGCGACGACGGCTTGCAGCACCTGGCACTCGCGCGCGACGCCCAGGTCATCATGTTCGACGAACGCGGCGCCGGCAATCGCTTCCTGCTTCCGGCCGGGCCGCTGCGCGAAACCCTCGGCAGGCGATGCCCGGCGCGCAGCGTCGTGCTCTACAACGCCGCGGCGCCGACCACGCCTTGGCCGGGAAGCGTGGCGCAGCGAGCCTTCGGCGGCATCGTCGAACTCGGTGCCTGGTGGCGTGGCGAAAGCGCCTCGGCAACGGTGATCGAGTCGCTGCGCGGCCGGCGCCTGCTCGCCGCCGCGGGAATCGCGCGGCCGCAGCGCTTCTTCCAGATGCTCGGCGCCCAGGGCCTGCGCTTCGATGCCCTGCCCTTGCCGGACCACTTTTCCTACGCACAGTTGCCATGGCCCGCCGATGCAACGGACATCATCCTCACCGAGAAAGACGCTGTGAAGATCGCGCCGGAACGCGCCGTCGCGACCCGCATCTGGGTCGCGACGCTAGACTTGCGCACCGGCCCCGATTTCGACTCGGCCCTGCTCGCGCTGTTGCCCGGCGCGCGCTCCGCCTCAGCGGCCCTATGAGCGACAACCGATGCGAGAACCGATCATGGAAGTACGTCTGCTCGAACTGCTCGTTTGCCCGATCTGCAAGGGCCCGCTCGAATACCTGCGCCCGCCGATGCAAGACAAGCACGAACTCGTCTGCCGGGCCGACCGCCTGGCGTTTCCGGTGCGCGACGGCATCCCGGCGATGCTCGAGAGCGAAGCGCGCCCGCTCGAGCCCGCCGCCTGACCGCGTCAACCTGACCCCACCCCGCGGGCGCCGCCGGCATCATGAGCCCCAAGTTCACCGTGTTGATCCCGGCGCGCCTGGCGTCGACGCGCCTGCCGCGCAAGCCGTTGGCCGATATCGCCGGCGTGCCCATGGTGGTTCGCGTCGCGCAGCGCGCCGCACAATCGCGCGCCGGCCGCGTGATCGTGGCGGCCGACCACGCCGAGATCGTCACGGTCTGCAAGGCGTTCGGCGTCGAAGCGATCCTGACGCGCGAAGACCACGCCAGCGGCAGCGACCGCCTCGCCCAGGCCTGCGAGATTCTCGCGCTGGCCGGCGCCGACATGGTGCTCAACGTGCAAGGCGACGAGCCGCTCATCGCCGCGTCGCTGATCGATGCGTGCGCCACGTTGCTGAACGAACGTGCCGACTGCGTGATGGCCACCGCCGCGCATCCGATCGACACGATGGCCGAGTTGGACGACCCGAACGTCGTGAAGGTCGTGCTCGACGCCGCGGGACGCGCCCTGTACTTCTCGCGCGCTGCAATTCCCTGGTGGCGCGACGGGCGTGCGCGCGCCGGTACGGCCGCGACCGCCGCCTCTCCCTCGACCGCGGCGATCCCCTCGCCGGCCCCGCTGCGCCACATCGGCTTGTACGCCTACCGCGCCGATTTCCTGCGCCGCTTCAACACCTTGAGCGTCAGCCCGCTCGAGACGATCGAATCGCTCGAACAGCTGCGCGCTCTTTGGCACGGCGAGCGAATCGCCGTGTACGTCAGCGACACCCGCCCCGGCCCGGGCGTGGACACGCCAGCCGACCTGGAACGGGTGCGCGCGATGTTCGGGTGAGGGTCGGCCGAGCGAGCGTCAGGACCCGGGTGCGCATGGTATTCTCGATGCGAATATCGTCACGCACGCATCTCGGCCCGGTCGGGCGGGAGCGATGCAGGGCGCGAGGAGACGCATGAGACTCATCCTTCTGGGTGCTCCCGGCGCAGGCAAGGGCACGCAGGCCAGCTTCATCTGCAGCAAGTTCGGCATTCCGCAGATTTCCACCGGCGACATGCTGCGCGCCGCGGTGAAGGCGGGCACGCCGCTCGGCGTTGCGGCAAAAAAGGTGATGGACAGCGGCTCGCTGGTCAGCGACGACATCATCATCGCCTTGGTGAAGGAGCGCATCGCGCAGCCCGACTGCGCGGCCGGCTTCCTGTTCGACGGCTTCCCGCGCACGATCCCTCAGGCCGACGCGATGAAGGCGGCTGGCGTGAAGCTCGACGTCGTGCTCGAGATCGACGTGCCCGACGCCGCGATCATCGAGCGCATGAGCGGGCGCCGCGTACACGTGGCGTCGGGGCGCACCTACCACGTCAAGTTCAACCCGCCGAAAGTGCCGGACCGCGACGATGCCACCGGAGAGCCCCTGATCCAGCGCGTCGACGATCTGGAAGAGACGGTGCGTAAGCGCCTTCAGGTCTACAAGGACCAGACGCGCCCGCTCATCGACTATTACGCCCAATGGGCGAAGACCGGCAGCGCCGACGCGCCGCGCTACCTGCGCATTCTGGGCACGGGCAGCGTCGACCAGATCACCCAGCGTGTGATGGCCGCGCTGGCCTGAGCACGTACCCCACCCTACGTTTCGGAAGCGAACCCACCATGGAAATCTCAGGCAAGGTCTTCATCGTCACCGGCGGCGCATCGGGTCTGGGCGAAGGCACGGTACGCATGCTCGCCGCGAACGGAGGCAAGGTCGTGATCGCCGATCTTCAGGCCGACAAGGGCGAGGCACTCGCCAGGGAACTCGGCGCGACGTTCGTGAAGTGCGATGTCAGCGTGGAGGCCGACGCGATGGCCACCGTGGCGAAAGCGGTTTCGCTCGGAAAGCTGATGGGCTTGGTGAACTGCGCCGGCATCGGGCCGGCAGCGAAGACGGTGGGCAAGGAAGGCGCCCACTCGCTCGCACTGTTTTCCAAGGTGATTTCGGTGAACCTGATCGGCAGCTTCAACATGATTCGCCTCGCTGCCGAAGCGATGTGCAAGAACGCGCCCGAAGCGACCGGCGAGCGCGGCGTGCTGATCTCCACTGCGAGCGTGGCCGCGTACGACGGCCAGATCGGTCAGGCCGCGTATTCGGCGTCCAAGGGCGGGATTGTCGGCATGACGCTGCCGATCGCGCGCGACCTGGCGCGCAACGGCATCCGCAACATGACGATCGCGCCGGGCATCTTCGGCACGCCGATGCTGTTCACGATGCCCAAGGAAGTGCAGGACGCGCTGGCCGCCAGTGTGCCCTTCCCGAGCCGCCTGGGCACTCCAGCCGACTACGCGAAGCTGGTGCACCAGATCGTCACCAACGACATGCTCAACGGCGAGGTGATTCGGCTGGACGGCGCGATTCGAATGGCGCCGAAGTAGAAGCCATCCGCGCCGGCCGATCATTCCTGATCAGGCCTTGCGCTTCGCGTACAGCTCCCAGAGTCGCGCCATGTCGGCCGTGCCGTCGGTGCCGCCCACCGTCTTCAACGTGGCTTGCGCCTTGGCGCTGTCGCCCGACATCAGGTAGGCAATCGCCAAGTGCAGCTTGGCGTCATCGGGGCGCTTCAGGTTGCCTTTGGCCAGGCCCTGCTGCATCATCGGCAAGCCCTTCGCGGCCTGGCCGGCGAACACCAGATCGAAACCCGCGTTCACCAGAGCGCCTCCGTCCTTTTCCGCCGCCGCCTGCTTTTCGGTTTCAGCTCGCGCCGCCACCGCCTCATCCAGCCGCTTGTTGACCAGGTCTCGCAGGCGCTTGTGGCGCTCGCCGTCGGCCCCCTTGCCGAGCACGCCGCTCGCGAAACCCTTGTCGACGACCTGTCGAGCCTCATGCGGCAGGCCCGCCTGCAACGCCAGTTGCGCCATCTCTGAATAGTCGTTCGCCGCGCTCATGCTGCCGATGGCCATGCTCAGCCGGTACGTGTCGAGAGTGAGCCTGTCAGAGAATCCGGGCTTGCGCTGCATGCGGCTCAGCAGGTCGAGCCAGTATTCCTTCTTCGGGTAATAGGTGACGAGCCGCTCGAGCGCGTAAACCGTGGTGCTCGCATCCTTCATCTGCGTGCCGGCATTGAGCAGCAGATTCAAACGCTCCTGCGCCGGCGGCGTGCCGGCCTTTTCGGCCGCCTGAATCTCAGTCGTGAGTTCGCGCGCCGCGCCAGCGAAATCGCCGCTCAGGTACTGGCTTTGGATCAGCAGCGTGCGGATCGACGGGCTCGTGCCGCCCTCCTTCAGGTAGCGCTGGCACCAGAGCATCGCTCTGGCATAGTCTTTCGCGCGGTAGTGGCCCACGGCAATCGATTCGACCATGCGGATCTTCTCGGCGCCCGACACCTTGCCGGTCGCGGTCAGCGCGTCGAAGGACTTGGCCGCTGTTTCGAGATCACCCGCACCCGAAGCCGCAGCGATGCGCATGCGCTCGATCAGCAGGCTTTCATTGGCGGTCTTGTTCGGCGCCGCATCGGCTTCGCTCACACGCGCCAGCGCGTCCTTGAACTTCTGCGCCTTGATGGCTTCCTGCGCCGCCTGAAGCGGCTTGCCGACTTCGGGGCGCACGGCATCCTGGGCGAATGCCATGTGCGCCCCACCAGCGAGCGCGAGCACCAGCAACAGGACCCTCATTTGACGAACTGCTCGTTGCCCACCATGCCGAGCTTGGTGACGCCCAGGCGCTGCGCCGAGGCGAGCACCATCGCCACCGACTTGTACTCGACCAGCTTGTTCGGCTTGATGTGAAACTCGGGCTGGTCGGCCATCGCCGCTGCGTTGCTCAAGCGTGCCTCGAGCGCGTTGCGATCGGCCAGCGCCTCGTCGTTCCAGAACACGGTGCCGTCGAAATCGATGTAGAGCGTCACCACCACGGGTTCAGTCGCCGATGGGGGCGGTGCGCCTTGCGGCATGTTCAGGTTCACCGTGTGCAGCTGAATCGGGATCGTGATGATCAGCATGATGATCAGCACCAGCATCACGTCGATCAGCGGCGTGGTGTTGATGTCGATCATCACGTCCGGTTCACCCGAACTCGAACCCGAACCGACGTTCATTGCCATGATGTACTCCCAGTCGGCATCGCCTCAGCCACGCGGCGGCGGCTCGGTGACGAAACTGATTTTCGCGATTGCCGCGCGCTGACACGCGAACACCACACGTCCGATCGACTCGTAGCGCGCCTTCTCGTCGCCGCGAATGTGCACCTCGGGCTGCGGGTCCATCACGGCGATCTTCTTCAGGCGCTGAAACAGCGCCTCGCTGTCGGGCACGAGCTGCGCATTCCAGAAGATGTCGCCGTCCTTGTTCACCGAGATTTCGATGTTCTCCGGCCGCGTCTGGCGCGCAATGTTGGTTTCCTTCGGCAGCGTCATCGCGATCGACTGCGTCACCACCGGAATTGTGATCAGGAAAATGATCAACAGCACCAGCATCACGTCGACCAGCGGCGTGGTGTTGATCGTCGAGACGACTTCGTCTTCGTCGCCGGATGAACCCACGTTCATCGCCATGTTGCTGCTCCTGGTTGTCTCGCCACGCTCAGCGCGCCGACATCGCCGAACTCGTCTTCGCGCCCATCAGCACGCCGTGCAGGTCGGCACCGAAGCTGCGCACCTTTTCCATCGTCACCTTGTTGCGCCGCACCAGCCAGTTGTAGCCGAGCACTGCCGGCACGGCGACGGCCAGGCCGATGGCCGTCATGATCAGCGCCTCGCCCACCGGGCCGGCGACCTTGTCGATCGACGCCTGCCCCGCGATGCCGATCGCCGTGAGCGCGTGGTAAATGCCCCAGACGGTGCCGAACAGCCCGACGAACGGCGCCGTCGAACCCACCGTGGCAAGGAACGCCAATCCATCCTGCAAGCGACTTTGCACCTCTTCAACGCTGCGTTGCACGCTCATCGTCACCCAGGTGTTGCGATCGATGTTCTCGGTGAGCGTGCCTTCGTGGTGCTCGCCCGCCTCGACGCCGGTCTCGGCGATGTAGCGAAACGCGCTGCCTTTCTTCAATGTCTGCACGCCTTCGGTCAGCGACGCGGATTTGAAGAACTTGCGGTTCGCGTTGCGCGCCTCGCCGCTCATCTTCAGGCTCTCATACAGCTTCGTGATCAGAATGTACCAACTGCCCATGCTCATGATGACGAGGATGATCAGCGTACCCTTGGAAACGAAGTCGCCCTGGGCCCAGAGCGCGGCCAGGCCATAGGGGTTGTCGACGGTTTCTTTGGTGACGATGCCGGTGGATCCGACCGCGGGTGCCGCAGGCGCCGTTGCCGCTGCGCCCTCGGCCGGCTTGGAAGCCTGTGCCGCGACCCAGGCGGGCGCGAATACATAGCCAGCGGCTAAAGCAAACGCCGCAATTAAGGTGATCATTCTTTTGCTCATGGGGCTTGTCTCCTGCGGTGAGCGAGGTCTGTGTGAATGGCACGCGCACGGCTTGTGGCTGGACGCATGCGATATGAATGGGTGACGTCTGGGTCGGGTGTCAGTTGATTGTGAAGCTGAACTCCTGGGTCGCGATGATGCTGTCACCGGCGCCGCCGGTATCGGTCGTGCAGCTGTACTGCATGATCGACGCCGTCACGGCATTCGCAAAGGCGCGCTGGATCTTCCTGTCGCGCGTGCCTTTGATCGTTTCCGAAGGAACCTCGACGCCAGCGACCTTGCCGCCTTTGATCGTGATTTTGGCGAGCAAGCTGATGGTGCCGGTGAAGTCCACGCCGGGCACCTCGGGCTTCACCTGCTTCGGACAGAGAACTCCAATCGTCACCGGCTTTGGCGCAGGCGGTGCCGGAGGTGGCGGAGGGGGAGGCGGTGGCGGAGCTTCGACGACCACAGGCGCAGGGGGAGGCGGCGGCGCCGGTGCGATGACAACCGGCGCCGGCGGTGGAGTCGGCGTCACCACGGTGATCGTAGGTGCCGGGGGCGGCGGAGTCGCGATCTGCACCTCCGGCGGCGGAATGAAAGGCGGCGGCGGCGCCTCGAGTTTGGGCGGCGGAGGCACCACAACTTCTGGCGGCGGTGGCGGCTTCTTGACTTCTTCGATGACCTTGGTCTCGATCGGGGCGCGAACCACGTCGACCACTTTCTTCGCCAGACCTGTCACCAATGCATAGACGATCGCCGCGTGAAACAGGACGACGAACGTGAAGCCCACCAAGTGGCGCCTCGGGTCGGCGTGCCTCTTCGAGAAATCCATGTTCTGGGGTGTCCAGTGATGGCGCAATCAGGCGGCGAGTTGCCATAGACACCTCGCTCGCTGCCCAAGTGCAGCTCCTAACAATGTGCCCGCCCGGCTTTTGACCGGCGGGCACCAGAAAGACCGACCAGCCCTTTGGCCTAGAACTTGTACGAACCGTTGATATAAATCGTACGTCCGCGCGAATCGTAGTAACGATCGTCATAGCCGAACTGCTGGCCGCGATTCAGTCCGCCAGTCGAGATCGAGAGGGGCGGCTTAGTGTCGAACACGTTGAGTAGGCCGACGGTAAACGAGAGGCTCTTCATCGGCGCCCACTGGGTCTGCCAATCGAGAGTCGCGTACTCCTTCACCGGAAGGCGGAGGTCCTCGACGGAGGTAACGTTGCCGGCCGCATCGAGCACTTCGACCTCAGTCATTGCGTCCGTGTAACCCGAGCGGAAGTTGACTGCGATGGTGTGCGCCCAATCGCCCATCTTGAGCACATTCGTCCACTTGCCAAGCCAGCGAAATGTGACCGATGCCAATTCGGCATGGTTGCCGATCGCCGAGTAGTACGGGCCATTCACCGCGGTCTGCTGATCCTCGCGGATCATGTAGGTCACCTGTACGTTTGAAGTCAGGTCACCAATCTCAGTCTTGAACCTTGCAGTACCGTCGAAGTCGATGCCAGTCGCATAGGACTTGCCCAAGTTCTGGTTCGGCGCGACGAAGGCTAGATAGATGGTACCGGTTCCGGTATCGCGTTTAGTGCCCCAGTTGTTGGGGTAGTTCAGCGGATTCGCAAAGACTTCGGCTTCGCCGAGTTGGCCGAACGCGTCTCGGATCGCGACATGCCACAAATCCGCACCCACCGATACCTGGCTCGAAGGCTCCGCGCGGAACCCGAGCGTCGCTTGCCTCGACTTTTCAGGCTGAAGCGAAGGATTGCCTGCTGCCCGAACGTCATACTGGCGATTGCCAGGCTGGCAAACCGCATTCAGCGAGGTCGCGACCTGTCCCAGCGCGGCCGAGCAAGTGTAATTGTCGCTTGTCACGCCAAATAGCTGAGGCGATGCCTTTACCTGGGGCACCGTCGGCGCGTGGAAACCCGTTCCAAGTGAGCCGCGAATCAGCAGTTCAGGCATTGGGGTCCAGCGGAACGAGCCCTTGGCGGTGGTCGCGTTGCCGAAGTCGGAGTAGTGGTCGTAGCGCAGCGAAGTCGTCACCTCGAGTGACTTGATGACCGGAATTACCAGTTCGCCGAACAGGCCGTAGGACTTGCGGTCGGCCGAATAGGGCTTCGTGTCCGACTCGTCGCCGAAGCGCGCATCGCATGTAAGCGGGTTCGTCGGGTCCAGTATTGATGGGTCACAAAGAGTTCCAGCAACCGGGTCCGCGAGCTTCGCCTGCGCGAACAAACTAGGCTTGGATTGAAACTTCTCGATGTTGAAGTTGACGCCGGTTCCCAGTAGCAACGGGCCGGCAGGTAGATTGGTCAACTCGCGAGAACCACGCAACGAGATGGTGTCGAGCTTGGAGACACCACCATCCCAGTAACCCTTGAAGTTGGCGGCGTTGATCGCTGCCAGCGCGGCCCCGGTCTGTTGCCCCGGGCCAACGAAGGGATTGAGCAACCCACTCTCCGTCAGTCGCGACACCGCCAGAGCGCCGGGATAGCCGGATACTGAGGTTCTCGCATCGCTCTGCGAGTGGGTGTAGGTCGCGGCGTAGTCCCAGCCGAACAGCATTCCCTTCGAGCCAAGAGCGATGTCGTAGAACTTCGCCTCGTCCTGATTCTCGCGCTTGCCAAGGTCGTAGATGCGATAGAAAGCTGTGTTACCGAGCGCCGTTCCGGGGCCGGAGCCGTCCAGATCGAAGCCGTTGAAGCCGGCGGCGAGGTACTGAGCATGCAAGGGAGAGGTTGTTGGGATATTGATGGCTCCCGGCACCGGCGCGATGCGGCCGATCTGCTTTGTTTTAGAGTACAGGAGGTCGACGAACAAGTCCTGGTCGGCAAATTTCTTGCCCCCCGAAACAAGCAAAACGTCGCGCTTGCGGACCGGATAGATTTCGAGCTCTCCGACGAAATCGAAGCCGCAGTAGTCGTCGACATAGTTCTCGTCGACGCCGTCGTTATCGGCATCGAACGTGAATGGCGCAGTCACACGAAAAGTCTTCGGCAGGGCAGGCGCCCGTCGCGAGCAGAGTCGGATTGCGCAACTCGAGCTCGTTGTCGGAGAGCACGTTTGCGGGAATCGGGCTCGCAGAAAACTGCTGGATGCGGTAACTCTGGCCATCGTGATTGAAGAAAATCTTGCCCGTTTTCCCGAAATTGCGGTTGTGCGGCGTCAAGTTTCGTGCGCTCGTCGTGCGAGACAGACAGCATTACATTGAAACCATCTTTCTCCATGGAGCCGAGGCCCTTCGTCGCGCTGATGCGCGTCTCGCGCGCCACCGCCCCGCGGAGCCGAGTAGCCGAGTGTGACGTCACCTTCATCGACATTGCGCTTCGTAATGAAGTTCACCACACCGGCAATTGCGTCCGAGCCGTAAAGCGCAGAGGCACCATCCGTGAGGATCTCAATGCGCTCAATGGCCGAAATCGGCAGCGTGTTTAGATCGATGCCTGCGCCAAACCCGGTCAGCAACTGGCCGCCCCACATCGCGAGGCGGTGGCCGTTGAGTAGCACCAGGGTACGTGTGTCGCCGACGTTGTGAATCGAAACGCTCGAGAAGCCGCCTGTCCCGCCGACGCCGCCGGACTCGCCGAAGGAGCCCTGAATGGCAGGAAGTCGCTGAAGTAGATCAACGACCGTGCTTGCGCCGGTGCGCTCGATGTCGGCTCGCTTCAGCACCTGAACCGGCAGCGCCGATTCGGCGTCGATACGTCGAATCGAAGATCCCGTTATCTCGACCCGCTCTAGCTGCTGCTGGCCAAACACTGGGGCGCTGCCGAGTGTGAGTGAGCCGCCAAGCGCCAACAGGGTCGCCGAACATACCTTGGTTCTTTTGAACATGTTGTCTCCTGCAAAATGCGAAAGTTGATCGATAGACCTAGTCCGCGCGCACGCGACCGCCGGACGGGTAAGTCGGCAGCGGCCTGTCTGCGCAGACACGCAGGAGAATTGTGATCAGGCGGGAGGAGAACGCGTTTAGGGTAATCCTTGAGCGTGTCGGCGAAGCTTCCCGTGACCCGCATCTTTGCCGCTCCGGTACGCGCAATCCCGAGATACGAGTTCATTGCTGGTGCGCGCAAGTCGCAGCCTTCGCGGCGAGCCGTGCCCTTCTATCAAGTAGGGACTTCTCCTAATGCACCGCTGGAGTGGCGCGTTGGTCTGGCGCAACACTGATCCCACCCCGAGTTCATTCGCTTTCCGATGCTGCGCGCGCTGCCCGATCGGCCAGTTGAATCGCAGTAATCGTCTCGATGATCTGCCGTACCGCAACCCTTTCCGGTTTGGTGAGATGCGGATTCCAGCAGTCCATCAGCAAGCACGATCCGCGTCATTGCCGACCGATTCCATGCCTCGTGCAGATAGGTGTCGTCGAACATCACGAGTTGCCCCTCGCGCCAATGGTGTTCGCCGTGATCGACGAGGTTGAGGGCGCAGTCGGACGGAACGACCAAGGGCAGGTGCATCACGAGCCGAACATTCGTGACGCCATGGTGTGCATTGATGTGCGAACCGGGCTTCAGGACCGAGAACAGGATTTCCGGTGCCTGATCCTCGATGCGGCAAAGGTCGATCGACTCGAGCACTGCGCTGGTCCTCGGGCACCGCGCGTGATTGGCATCGTAGCGCTCGCCATGCCGATAGAAGAAGAATGCCTCCCACGATGGTGCGGAGCCCACACCTGAAACGAAGTCTTCGACACGAAGGCTGTCGGGGATGAAATTCGGCAGTCGCCGGTCTTCTTCGACGATTCGAATGGCTTCCTCGCGAATCGTCGGGAAACGCGGCTTGGAGCTGACGCGCCCAAGGTTGAAGATACGGGTCGTGGTACGCGGTGTTCGGCAAGTCCGGAAAGAAGAAGAACTTCGGCCGCTGGCGCGGATCGCTCGGCGTGGAGTCCCAGTCGCGCAGGTATCCGGACAAGGCATGGTCGACACGCGTCATGGAGGCTTGGCCGTGGGCCTGCCGCACCTCGTCGACAATCCCGTCTCAGCAATTCGCGGCGCCCTCGGCGAACACGGTCGATTGCATGCAGGACCGAGGGGAGGAGTTGCGCAGGCGTGCTCGACTCATCAACCCAGTGCCCGCTGCGTTGGGCACGCGTCACTGCATTGAACTGCGCCCGCAGTGCAGCTGCGGACTTGCCCTCTTCCTCTCGCACTTGCCCGAGCATGAGCCAGGCAACCGCGCTTTCCGGTGCATTCGCGACCGTTGCCTCAAGCGAGGCTGCAGCCAGGGCTGTTTGCCCGAGGTTCATCTGCACGACGGCCAGGTTCAATCCGAGCGACGCGGTCCAACCGCCGATTCGAACCGCCTGGTCCAGGAACGCCTCCGCGCGCCCTGCGTCGCCACGCCGCAGCGCCAACTCGGCGACCTGCATCGATGCATCGGGGTGACCGGGAAATCGCGTCAGCAATTCGATGCATAACAACTCCGCCTGCAGCGCCTGACCGCTCTGAGCCAAAGCTTTCGCGCGTTCAAATTGATGGCGCGCGGCCATTTCGTCGGCAATCGAATCCTGCCCCGCCTGTCGCATATTCCCCATTGTCTCGCGGAGTCTCGCGGTACTGCTCAGTTTGAACCCTCGGCAGGTGTTGATTCGGGCGTATTGAGGTCGCGCTTCAGCGCTGAGTCGCGCGAGCCACCGTCAACTCGGCAACACCTGGTCGAGCAGCGGGTGCCGCTGCGTTGCAAATGGGCTGATGACGGTGACGCCGCCCCAGGTGAACCCATGCTGAAAATCCTCGCTCAACAGGATTCGGCAGCGTTGCTCGGCAGCTACGGCAAGCACGAGCGCGCCCCATATCGGCAGAGCAGCGCGGCACGTCGCCTTCGCCTTCCGCATACACCAGGATATTCGTGTCAACCGCGACACCCAGGCCTTTGGCTTCAGTCATACAACTGTCCGCGGCTCCACTCGCGCACCCTGCCGCTGGGCTTGATCGCGGCAAGTCGTTCGAACAGATGCTTCTTCGCTCGCTCCCGCGAGCGGTCGCGCACTCGGTTCGCAGGTGCGATGGTCGCAACGGGCTTGCCACGCGACGTGACCAGCCCGCTTTGACCCTGCGCCACCTCGCGCAGCACCGCCGAGAATTGCCGATTTGCCTCGGCCGCCGTCACGGTCTTCATGGATCGGATTCAAAGTAGTGAAGTACCTATAGTTGTTCTATCGCACTGAACCGAGCTCGAGTAGCGGTACGGCGCACATCGACCGGCGGTTCCTACGAGGTCACCGCGAGAGGCACTGAGCGCGCGGCCGGCTTGGCTCGCTGTCGCAACTACTCGCTGTCCGACCGTCGGGCGATCCTCGGCACCGCCGCCAACAAACTCTTCGTGTATTCCGAGCGCGGATAGCGCAGCACCGCCTCGGCAATTCCCGCCTCGCCGATCCGCCCAGCCTGCATCACCGCCACATGGTCGGCGATGTATTCGACGACGCCGATGTTGTGCGTGATGAACAGGTACGCGACGCCGAGTTCGCGCTGCAGGTCGCGCAGCAGATTCAGGATCTGCGCCTGCACCGACACGTCGAGCGCCGAGGTCGGTTCGTCGCAGACGATCAGGTCGGGCTTCACCGCCAGCGCGCGGGCGATCGCGATGCGCTGGCGCTGCCCGCCGGAGAATTCGTGCGGGTAGCGCTCGAGCGAATCCTTGCGCAGGCCGACTTGGTCGACCAGCTTGTCGATGGTGGCGCGGCGCGTGCGCGCGCTCAGGCCAGGCAGCAGCGCCATCTGCCCTTCTTCCAGGATGTCGAGCACACGCATGCGCGGATTCAGCGATGCGAACGGGTCCTGGAAAATGATCTGCACGGATCGTCTGGCCTTGCGCAGTTCGCGCCCCTGCAACGCGAACAGGTCGTGGCCGTTGAACTTCACTTCGCCGTCGATCAGCGCCTGGCCGCGCAGCAGCTGCACGATGGCCTTGCCGATCGTCGTCTTGCCGCAGCCCGACTCGCCCACCAGCGCCAGCGTCTGGCCGGCGCGGATGGTGAACGACACGTCCTCGACAGCGTTGAATGCGCCGCGGGCGCGTTGCAGCAGGCCCTTGCGGATGGGGAACCTGACGCTGAGCTTGCGCACCTCCAGCAGCGGAATCGGCCCTTCGGGTTCCTTCGACTCTTTCGGCTGTGCGTCGGCCACCATGGCTGCGGCGCCCGCGGCCTGAACTTCCGGCGCGGTGTTGCCGTCGGCGTAGAGCAGGCAGCGCACGCTGCGCGTGCCGATGTCCAGCAGTTCGGGCAGCGTGGCGTGGCAGGCATTGAGGACCCGGTCGCAGCGCGGCGCGAAGCGGCAGCCGCTGAATTCCTGGTTCAACGCGGGCACGGTACCGGCAATCGCTGCGAGCTTCTCGCCGCGCTTGGCGGCGTCGGGCAGCGCGCGCATCAGCAGGCGGGCATAGGGATGCTTCGGGTTCGCAAAGAACTCGGCGCTGCTCGCCACTTCGACGATCTGGCCGGCGTACATCAGCGCAACGCGGTGCGCCATGCTGGAGACCACCGCCAGGTCGTGCGTGATCAGCAGCAGGCCCATGCCCTGCTGCTTTTGCAGGTCCCTCAACAGGTCGAGGATCTGCGCCTGGATCGTCACGTCCAGCGCCGTCGTCGGTTCGTCGGCAATCAGGAAGTCGGGCTCGCAGGCGAGCGCCATCGCGATCATCACGCGCTGCTTTTGTCCGCCGGAAAGGCGGAACGGGTAGTCGTCGATGCGCCGCTCGGGCTCGGGGATTCCCACTTTGCCCAGCCACTCGATCGCGCTGGCGCGGGCGTGGGCGCCGCGCAGCGTGGTGTGCGCCTCGATCGCCTCGACGATCTGGTCGCCCACGCGCATGACCGGGTTCAGGCTCGTGCCCGGCTCCTGGAAGATCATGCCGATCTTGCCGCCGCGGATGGCACGCATCTGCGATTCGGGCAAGGCGAACACATCTTGCCCGGCGAGCTGGCAATCGCCCTGCACGACGCGCCCGCTTTCCGGCAGCAAGCGCATCAGCGCCAACGCCGTCATGCTCTTGCCGCAACCCGACTCGCCCACCAGCGCAAAGGTCTCGCCACGTTGGATGCTCAGGCTGAGGCCATCGATCGCCTTCACCAAGCCGGTGTCGGAGTGCAGCGCAACCTTGAGTTCGGCGACGTTCAGCATGGTGAATCAGCGTGCGGCGGCATGGCTCAACCAGCCTTGCGAGCGGCCACCGGCAAAGCGGTGCGACGCGGCCGGAATGCACCGGCGCGCGGATCGAACGCGTCACGCACGCCGTCGGCGAACAGATTCGCCGCGAGAACCATGCCCACCATGAAACCGAATGCGGCGGCAAACGACCACCACACGACGGGGTCGCGGCTCATCTCATTGCGCGCGAGGTTGATCATGCCGCCGAAGCTGTTCATCGAAGGGTCGACGCCGACGCCCACGTACGACAACACGGCCTCATAGAGGATCAGCGACGAAA
Organism: uncultured beta proteobacterium; assembly: GCA_963791595.1. Taxonomy (GTDB): domain Bacteria; phylum Pseudomonadota; class Gammaproteobacteria; order Burkholderiales; family Burkholderiaceae_C; genus JAEMQF01. The sequence goes on from CAWBTF010000020.1 coordinate 18,179, forward strand.
ATTCGAGCACGGTGACGATCAGCATTAGGTGCGCGACGTTGGGGAAGATGTGGCGCAGCATGATCCGCCAATGGCTGATGCCGAACGCATGCGCGGCCTGTACGTACTCCAACTCGCGCAGCTTCAGCGTTTCGCCGCGCAGCAGCCGGCACAGACCCGCCCAGCCGGTGAGGCCGAGCACGGCGCACAACAAGAAGAGCTTCAGGTCGGCCCGCTCCGCGCCGGTTTCGAACATCTCCGGGTGCTTGTCGAGGAACACCTGCACCATCAGCACGCACGCCGCGATCAGCAGCACGTTCGGCACCGACGAAAGCACGGTGTAGAGATACTGGATCGCCTCGTCGACCCAACCACGAAAGTAGCCGCCCAGAATGCCCAGCCCCACCGCCAGCGGCAACGTCGCCACCGTGGCGAGCGTGCCGATGACGAACGCGGTTCGGATGCTCTTGAGCGCCTGGTAAAGCACGTCGTTGCCGGTGAGGTCGGTGCCGAGCACGTGGTAGTGGCCGAGCAACGCTGCCGTGATTCCGACCAGAACCGACGCAGCCAGGATCGTCCACAGCACGACGCGCCAGGGAATGTCGCCCTCGCCTCGCCAGATCGTCGCGGCGACGGGCGCCCATCCTTGACGCCGGCTGCGTGCGACGGCGCCGATCAGCAACGCCGCGATCGCCAGTGCGATCAGCGCACCGAACAGCAGCCCGAGCGCGCTGCGCTGCGCAATGTCGGCGGCCCAATCGTTGTCCGGGTCCTTCAGGTGTGCGCCGCCGTGCACGAGGCGCGGCGCGACGCGGCGCAACTGGTTGTCGACCTCGATCGACTCCTTCGTGAACCCGACGAACCCGAGCGGCCGCGAATAGGTGGCCTCGCGGGAGTCGATCAACGCGGACAGCAGATGGTCCAGCACCGAGCGTGTTCGCACATCGTAGGCCGGCCCTTCGGCCTGCGTGTCCGGCGCGGGCGGCAGCAGCGGCCGGTAGTGCAGGCTGTCGAGCAGCGTGACCGCCAGGCACAGCAGCAATACGACCGACGACGCAAGCGCAGGCGCATCGCGGAACACCTTGCGCCAGCTGGCCGTGAGGCCCGGACTGCGAAGCACGAAAACTGCGTAGACGATCAGCGCCGCCACGAGCATCCAGATCGCGGCGTCGGTCCACAGCAGTACGAACTTGGGCATCGTCAGCACTCCTGGGCGTCAGGCGAGCCGCACGCGCGGGTCGGCCCAACTGTAGGAAATGTCGATCAGGATGTAGGTCGCGATGTACAGCAACGAACCCAGGAAGACCATGGTGCGCACGATCGCGAAGTCTTGTTTCGTGATCGCCTCGATCACGTAGGCGCCCAGGCCCGGCAAGCCGAAAAAGCTCTCGAACACCAGGCTGCCGAGAAACACGTAAGGCAGGTAGGCGCCGGCGCTGGTGATGATTGGGATCAGCGCGTTGCGCAGCACATGCTTGTAGAGCACGGCCATTTCCGACAGGCCCTTCGCGCGCGCGGTGCGCACATAGTCCTTGCCGATCTCCTCGAGGAACATCGCGCGGTACAGGCGCGCCTCGCCGCCCAGGCGTGCGAGCAGCGACAGCAGCACCGGCAGCGCCAGGAACTTGAACAAGTCCAGCCCGCCGGCGTAGCCGGAAATCGGCGCGAGCTTGAGCACGCGCGAGAACAGGAACTGGCCGACGATGATGTAGAAAAGGCTCGAGATCGACAGCATCAGCACGCACGCGACGACGCCCCAGAAGTCGAGCCGGCTGTTGCGGAACATTACGAGCAGCAGCGCGAACGCCGTGCTCGCGACCACCTGCAGCACAAATAGAGGCAGCGCCATCTGCAGGCTCACCCACATGCGGCTGCTCACCTCGTGGCCGATGTCGCCGGCGGATTCGGAATCGGCGCGCCCGAAGTCGAGCGCGAACAGCGACATCGAGCGTTCCCAGAAGATGGTCTGCGTGAGGCGCTGCGTGCCCTGCCGTTGCTCGTTGAAGTAGAGCGGCTTGTTGTAGCCGCGCTCGGCCTTCCATTTTTCGATCGACTCCTGCGTGACGCGTTTGCCGCCGATGTTCAGCCGCGCCATGTCGTCTGGCGTGTTGACGGTGAAGAACAGGAAGAACGTCACCAGGTTCACGCCGAGCAGGACCAGCGCGCCGTAGGCAAGGCGCCGAAACATGTATGAAAGCATGTGGGCGCCGCGATCGTCAGGCCGCCAACACTTCGCCGCGCGCATTCATGCGCTCGCGGCGGCGCAGGCTGCGGATCGCCACGACGACCAGGGCCGCCAGGGCCAGGCCCAGCAAGCCGATGGGCCACCAGACCGGTTCGTTCCACTGTCGAAGGCGCTTGACGCGTTCGGCCACGTCCAGGCGCACATAGCGGCCATGGTCGCGCACCAGCACCGCGGGCTTGTGGTTGCGCACCCACAACTGCGTCGCCGACGACGAATACGGAAAGTAGCCGAAGCTCCAGGGCGCGTCCTCCTGCGTGACCTTGACCATCTTGTCGACCACCGCCTGCTTCTGCGGCCCGTCGTCGAGCAGCTTCATCTCGGCGTAGAGCTTGTCGAACACCGGGGACGCATAGTTGGACGTGTTCTCGCCATCGAACTTGGTTTTGCCGTTGGGGCCGTAGAGCAGAAACAGGAAATTCTCGGCGTCCGGGTAGTCGGCCAGCCAGCCCAGCCAGTAGACTTGATAGGTTCCCTTGCGGATCTTGTCCTGGAACTGGTTGTTGTCGGTGGCGCGCACCTCGAGCTGAATGTCGATCTTGGCGAACTGCCGCACCACCCAGTCGATCTCGGGTTTGCGCTCGGGCGTCGCCGGCGCATAAAAGTCGTAGTTGATGACGAGCGGCCGGCCGGTCTTCGCGTCCCGGCCGCTCGGGTAGCCCGCCTCGACCATCAGGCGCTTCGCGTCGGCGATGGGCCGGCGCAGCACCTTGCCATCCACCACTTTGTGCGTGACCGGATTCACCCCCTCCAGCGTGCCGTGGCGCGAGCCCAGGATGCCGCCTGGCAATGGGCTCATCGCCGTCTCACCGGCCTTCTTCGGAAAAATCTTCGAATACTCTTCCCAGTCGATCGCAATCGAAATCGCCTGGCGCAGCCTGCGGTTTCTGGCCTGCTGCTCCGGCGTCTCGCCCATGCCGATGGTCGGGTCGAGCATGTTGAAGCCGATCAGCCAGCTCGTCACGTCGGCGAACTTGGGCAGACGAAAACCCTTCTCCTCATACTCGCGCCGAACGTCTTCGGAGTCCTGCATCGCCACCAGGTAGTCCATGCCGGTGTCGATGCGCTCGAACACCTCGATGTCGTAGAAGCCCTGGCGAAACTTGCCGCGCTGCGGCACGGCCTCGCGCTCGATCGTCGAGACCAGCGTGTCGACAAACGGCGTGGGCTTGCCGCAGTCGTCCAGCAGGCCGGCCGCCTTGTCCTCGGGCATGCCTTCGCAGGGGTAGGGCTCGCCGCGGTAGTTCGGGTTGCGCTTCATCACGTGGCGCCGGTCTTTGATGAACTCCGTCATCATGTACGGGCCCGTTCCGACCGGCCAGGTATCGAGCGTCAAGCCCACCGCCGCCATGCCGGGCTGGGCGTAGAACGCGTCGGCCTCCCACGGCACCGGCGCCATGAACGTCATCTGCATCCAGTAGCTCCACTGCGGATACTTGCCTTTGATGCGGACGCGCAGCAGGTGCTTTTCGGGCGCTGTCGCACCGGCCAGCGGCCAGCGCCGGAAGTCGAGGAAGGGCTTGTCCTGGCTCGACGGGTCCAGCCCATCGCGCAGCTTCTTGTCTTCGACCTTGATCAGTTCGCCGTACTCCTTCAGGCCGAGCACGTACTCGGCAAAGATCGGAAAGATTGGCGCCGTGATGCGCGTCGTCGCGTGGCGCTTGAGCGCGTAGACGAAGTCCTCGGCGACGAGTTCGCGCGTGTCGGGGTCGGCGAAGGCTAGCGGCGTGCGCCGGTCGCCCAGTTCTCCGGGCTTCATCGCGTGGTAGCGGTACCTGCCGTCGGCGTCGCGCGTGAACGCCGGGTGCGGCTGGTACAGGATGCCGGGCTTGATGCGCACGTTGTACACGCTCTCGGCGACCAGTTCGCCGGGCGCGTCCGCCGGCAGCGGCTTGCCGCCCTTGTCGAAGTACTCGGGCTTTACCACCTCCTGCGCCGTCTTGGGCACCAGCACGAACGGCCGCTTCAGGTAGTGGTAGCCGTACAGCGGTTCGTAGATCTGGTACGTGTAGGGAGTGTCATTGCTCCAGTACGACGCCGTCGGGTCCAGATGCCGCGGCGAGCTTTCGATGACGGCGCTGAACAGCGTGTTCGAGCCGGCAGCGTTGCTCGGCAGCGGGTTGTTGTTGCAGCCCACGAGCAGCGCCAGCCAGCCGAAGGCGCTCAGCAGCGTCGTGACCCTGGTTCTTCTACCGCGCATGCCGCGATGATAGCGAGCGTGCTCGGCGGGTACGGCGCGGCCCGTCACGCCGAGGCGCAAGCGCGAGCCGAGCGCAGCTGCGAATGCTCACCCTCCAGCATCGACATCACGATCAGCGAGTCGAATCCCGAGTCGGTGCGCACCGACTCGCGCAGCCGCCCCTCCTCGACAAAGCCTTCGCTGCGGTACAGCGCCTGCGCCCGCACATTCAGCGCCTTCACATCGAGCCAGAAACGGTGCGCGCCCAGATCGTTGAACGCCATTTGCGCGAGCAGCCTCAAACACGTGCGCCCGGCGCCTTGCCCCTGGCGCGATGGCAGCAGCACCATGCGCTTGAGTTCGATCGAGCGGTGCGGGTTGCGGCAGCCTTGAAGGATCACGAAGCCGGCCGCGGACCAATCGGCACCGGCCTCGACGATGAAGTGGCGAAAGTCGGGAAAGCGCACCGCGCCTTCGTGCTGGGTCCGATCCCACGGCGTGATGAACGGCCGGTTCAGCGGGTCACGCTCGACCGAGATCACGAAGTCCAGGTCCGACAGCATCGTCGGGCGCAGGCGAACGTGGCTCGGTGGCGTGACGCTCAAACGTCGACCTCCACGTCGTCGCCGTGCAGCTCCATCAGTTCGCGCCTCGACTGCGCTTCGCCCTTGCCCATCAGCTTGGTCAGCGCGTCGCCGGTCGCGGCGAAACCGAGCTTGGCGAATTCGATCTGCAGCAGGCGCCGCGTCTCGGGGTTGAGCGTCGTGTCCCACAACTGCTCGGCGTTCATCTCGCCCAGGCCCTTGAAGCGGCTGATGCTCCACGAGTCTTCGCGCGCGCCTTCCTTGCGCAGCTTGTCGAGCGCGGCGCCGAGTTCGCCCTCATCCAGCGCATAAATCTTCGCCGCGGGCTTCTTGCCGCGCGCCGGCGCGTCGATGCGAAACAGCGGCGGCTTCGCCACATAGATGCGACCGGCTTCGATGAGCTTCGGGAAATGGCGGAAGAACAGCGTGAGCAGCAGCACCTGGATGTGCGAGCCGTCGACGTCGGCGTCGCTCAGGATGCAGACCTTGCCGTAGCGCAGGCCGGACAGGTCCGCATCGTCGTTCGCGCCATGCGGGTCAACGCCGATCGCCACGGCGATGTCGTGGATCTCGTTGTTCGCGAACAGCCTGTCCCGCTCGACCTCCCAGGCGTTCAGCACCTTGCCACGCAGCGGCAGGATCGCCTGCGTTTCCTTGTTGCGCCCGAGCTTCGCGCTGCCGCCGGCGGAATCGCCTTCAACGAGGAAGACTTCGTTTTGCAGCAGGTCGCGGCTTTCGCAATCGGTGAGCTTGCCGGGCAGCACGGCCACGCCCGAGCCCTTGCGCTTCTCCACCTTCTGCGACGCCCGCTGGCGCGTCTGCGCCTGCTTGATCACGAGCTCGGCTAATCTGCGCCCGTACTCGACATGCTGGTTCAGCCACAGCTCGAGCAGCGGCTTCACGCACGCCGAGACCAGGCGCAGCGCGTCGCGGCTGTTCAGGCGCTCCTTGATCTGGCCCTGGAACTGTGGGTCGAGCACCTTGGCCGAGAGCACGAAACTGGCGCGCGAGAGCACGTCTTCGGGCATCAGCTTCACGCCCTTGGGCAACAGGCTGTGCATGTCGATGAAGCCCTTGATCGCGCCGAACATGCCGTCTTTCAAGCCGGATTCATGCGTGCCGCCGGCGACTGTCGGAATCAGGTTCACGTAGCTCTCGCGCACCGTCGCGCCGTCCTCGGTGAAGCCGACGCACCACGCCGCGCCCTCGCCTTCGGCGAAGTTTTCGGTTTCCCCCGCGTCGGCGAAGTGCTCGCCTTCGAACAGCGGAATCACCGGGTCGGCGCCCAGGCTCTGGTTCAGGTAGTCGCGCAAGCCTCCCTGGTACAGCCAGCTCTGCGGCTCGCCGCCTTTCTCTGACGTGAGCGTGACGGTGACACCGGGCATCAGCACCGCCTTGCTGCGCAGCAGGTGCGTCAGCTCGGGGCGCGGCAACTCGGCGCTTTCGAAATACTTCGCATCGGGCCAGACGCGCACCCGCGTCCCGCTCTTCTTGTCGGCGGCACCGGCCTTGCGCAGCTTCAGCGGCTCGACCACATCGCCGCCGGCAAAGGTGATCGTCGCGACCTGGCCGTCGCGCCACACCGTCACTTCGAGGCGTTTGGAGAGCGCATTCGTCACGCTCACGCCCACGCCGTGCAGCCCGCCGGAGAAGCTGTAGGCGTTGCCGGAACCCTTGTCGAACTTTCCGCCGGCGTGCAGCCGCGTGAACACGATCTCGACGACGCTCACCTTCTCCACCGGGTGCAGGCCGAAGGGGATGCCGCGCCCGTCGTCTTCCACCGACACCGACTGGTCGGCGTGCAGCGTCACGTCGATGCGTTTTCCGTGCTCGGCCAGCGCCTCGTCGGCAGCGTTGTCGATCACCTCCTGCACGATGTGCAACGGATTGTCGGTGCGCGTGTACATGCCGGGGCGTTGCTTCACGGGCTCGAGGCCCTTGAGAACGCGGATCGACTCTTCGCCGTACTTGCCGGTGGGTTTGCTTGCCATGGGCGCGCATTCTAGGCATCGCCTTTGCGTCGGCTCGGCTGGCGGCCATGCTTACAGAAGGTCGCAATGAGTTGGCGTGGCGAGACAAGCGTCACGCAAACCACGCGATTGACATGAGAAGCTGCGCGGCCCCGGAGTACGCTCGCGCGGCTTTTGCATTTGATCTGCTTTGAAGGAGCCCTGTCTCATGATCCATTCACCCTCGACCCTGCGCGCATTGCTGATTGCTGCTGGTCTGTGCACTGCCGCTGGCGCGTACGCCGCCGACATCAATAACCTGGGCGCCTTGGCGCAACCGGCGTTTCGCGGCCTGTCGGAAGACCTCGGTGCGGCACTGTCGTACAAGCCGTTGGTTCCGGCCGAGCCGCTGGGCATCACCGGGTTCGACATCGGCTTCGCCGTCACCGGCACCAAGCTGCAGAACCGCGCCACGTTCCAGACCGCCGCCAGCGGCGCCAACGTGCCGGCCACACTACCGGTGCCCACGCTGCGCCTGCACAAGGGCTTGCCGTTGAACATCGACCTCGGCGTGTCGTATGCGGCCGTGCCGTCGAGCAACATCCGGCTCATCGGTGGCGAGCTGCGCTGGGCGGTGCTCGCGGGCGGCGTCGCGACCCCGGCCGTGGCGCTGCGCGCCAGCATGACGAGCTTGAGCGGCGTAGACCAATTGAAACTCAACACGACCGGCCTGGACGTGTCGATCTCCAAGGGCTTTGCGATGCTCACGCCCTATGCGGGCATCGGCACCGTGCGCGTCAAGAGCGACCCGAAAGGCACTGGCGGTCTGGTGACCGAGTCGTTCAGCCAGGGCAAGGTGTTCGGCGGCTTGAATTTGAGCCTGGGTCTGCTGAACCTCGCGTTCGAGGGCGACAAGACCGGCGACGCCACCAGCTACGGCATGAAGTTCGGCTTGCGCTTCTGACGTTGCGCCAAGCGCGGCGGCCTGCGAGCCGCGCGCAATCCCCCTGAAAGCCGGCGCCTACCGCGCAGCGCCGCGAGGCGGTGGCATCGATTCCGTTACAGTGAGTCGATGTCCGCCACTTCCTCACCCGCCTCCCGAGTCCCGCTTTCGATGACGCAGGTGCTGCTGTGCGGCGCCATGATCGTCACGCTGTCGATGGGCATCCGCCACGGTTTCGGCCTGTGGCTGCAGCCGATCACGTTGGAGCGCGGCTGGACGCGCGAGACCTTCGCGTTCGCGATCGCCATCCAGAACCTCGCCTGGGGAATCGCCGGGCCTTTCGCCGGTGCGCTGGCCGACCGCTTCGGCGCGTACCGCGTGTTGATCGTCGGTGCGCTGCTCTATGCGCTCGGGCTGGTGTGGATGGGCCTGGCCACGTCGGGCCTGGGCTTCACCAGCAGCGCCGGGCTGGTGCTGGGCATGGCGCAGTCCGGAACGACTTACGCGGTCGTCTACGGCGTGATCGGACGCAACGTGGCCGCGGACAAGCGCAGTTGGGCGATGGGCGTCACCGCCGCGGCAGGCTCGTTCGGCCAGTTCCTGATGGTACCGGTGGAGAACTGGCTGATCGGCGGCTTCGGCTGGCAGTCGGCGCTGTTCATCCTGGCGTGCATGGCGCTGGCGATCATGCCGCTGGCGATCGGCCTGAAAGAACCCGCGCACGCCCCGGCGCATCCGAGCCAGCAAAGCATCGGCGCCGCGCTGCGCGAAGCCTTCGGCAACCCGAACTTCCAGTTGCTCACCGCCGGTTATTTCGTCTGCGGTTTTCAGGTCGTGTTCATCGGCGTGCACATGCCGAGCTACCTCAAGGACAACGGCCTCACGCCTGACGTGGCGACGACCGCGCTCGCGCTGATCGGCCTGTTCAACGTGATCGGCACCTACGCCGCCGGCGTGCTCGGCGGGCGCATGCCCAAACGCTACATCCTGTCGGCCATCTACGCCCTGCGCGGCCTGGCGATCCTGGTGTTCATCAGCGCGCCGCTCACCCCATGGAGCGTCTACATCTTCGCCTCGGTGATGGGGCTGCTGTGGCTGTCGACGATTCCACCGACGAATGCGATGGTCGCGCAAATTTTCGGCGTGAAGTATCTCGGCATGTTGAGCGGTATCGTGTTCGTGAACCACCAGCTCGGCAGCTTCATGGGCGCGTGGCTCGGCGGCAAGCTCTACGACAGCACCGGCAGCTACGACATCGTCTGGTGGATCGCGATCGCGCTGGGCGTGTTCGGCGCGGTCGTGAATTTCCCGATTCGCGAGCACACGATTGTTCGCCCGGCCCCGGCTTGAGCTTGAAGTGAAACTCGTGTGCGTCGACTTGCGTCAAGCCTTCAGCGGGGAGCTGACCGCTTTCGGCCCATTGCTGCCGTTCGGCCTGCAGCCGGCGCGCCAGCGTTCATGGTCGCAGGTCGGCGGCGGCGCCCCCGTTCTCCGGCCCACGCTCGCGGGGCACCACCGAGGCCCACCACGCACAGCCGCATCATCACCATCCAAGCGCACGAACAGCCAGGACACCGCGAATGGGGCCTGCGCCCGGGGGCACCACCACCGCCCTGCTGGCACCTGTGGTGGCGCACCACGTCTTCGCCCACCTCGGTCGTGCCCGGGGCAGGTGGTTTGGGGCACGGGCGCAGGCCCCATTCGCGGTGTCCTGGACGGTTCGGGGCAGCGGCTGGCGATGACGAGCCGGCGCTCGTGCACCCGATCTGCTGCCCCGCGAGCGTGGGCCGGAGAACGTGCCCCAAGCCACCTGCCCCGGACCATGCTGGCACGGGGCGCGCAGCGAAGGTCAGCTTCGCGCCGAAAGCAGCCCTTCACGATGCGGTGGCGTTTCATTCGTACCGGGTCGCGCGAAACGTGGTGGAGCAACTGAGTTGAAGGCCCGCCGAGTCGCGATCTGGGCTGGTGCCGGGCTGTCGCTGCTGCTCGTGTTCCTGGCCTACCTGCGTCCCGACGTCGCGATGACGCTGGCGTTGCAGTTGTGGAACTGCTTCTGAACCCGGGCCACCGTGTCGAACCACGCTGAGCTGCCAGTCTCGCCCTGGGTGCGGCGCTGGTCGCACCTGGTGGCACCGGGCGCGAGCGTGCTCGACGTGGCGTGTGGGCCCGGGCGCCACGTGCGCTGGTTCGCGAAGGCCGGCTGCCGCGTCACCGGCGTTGACCTCGACGCCGCCGCGCTCGAGCCGTTGCGCGAGGTAGCGCACGTGATCGTCGCCGACATCGAAGCCGGGCCGTGGCCATTGGCGGGACAGGGTTTCGACGCCGTGATCGTCACCAACTACCTGTGGCGCGCGTTGTTGCCGACCCTCGTCGCCAGTGTGGCGCCGCGCGGCGTATTGATCTACGAAACCTTTGCGCAGGGGCACGCGTCGGTGGGCAAACCAACAAACCCCGATTTCCTGCTGCGCCCGGGGGAGTTGCTCAGCGCCGTGCAGGGCCTGAGGGTGGTCGCTTTCGAGGACGGTTTCGTCTCGCCACCCGATCGCTACATACAGCGCATCGTCGCCGTGCGTGAGCCCACCGCGGTCGCCGATGCCGCGCCACCGCGCTACCGGCTCGATGGCGCAGCGCGCGCCGAGGCGGATTCGCGCGCACCGTAAAATCGCCCGATTCACGAGGGAACCGACCATGAAACCCATTCTCGGCAGCATCGTCGCGATGGTCACGCCGATGCATGATGACGGCAGCGTCGACTACACCGCGCTGCGCAGGCTCATCGACTGGCACATCACTGAGGGCACCGACTGCATCGGCGTCGTCGGCACGACCGGCGAATCGCCCACCGTCAGCATCGAGGAAAACTGCGAGATCATCCGCGTCAGCGTCGAGCACGCGAAGGGGCGCGTCCCCATCATGGCGGGCACCGGTGCGAATTCGACCGCCGAGGCGATCGAACTGTCGCGCTTCGCACGCAAGGTCGGCGCGGACTGTTCGCTCTCTGTCGTGCCCTACTACAACCGGCCGTCGCAAGAAGGCATCTACCGGCACTTCAAGGCCATCGCCGAAGCGGTGGACATGCCGATGCTGCTCTACAACGTGCCCGGCCGCACCGTGGCCGATATGCAGCCCGACACGGCGCTGCGGCTGGCGCAGATCCCCGGCATCGTCGGCATCAAGGAAGCCAGCGGCAACATCGAACGCGCCTGCGCGCTGATCAAGGGCGCGCCGAAGGGCTTCTCGATCTACTCCGGCGACGACGGCACGGCAGTCGCGCTGATGCTGCTCGGCGGCCAGGGCAACGTCAGCGTCACCGCGAACGTGGCGCCGCGCGCGATGCACGCGCTCTGCATGGCCGCCATCGAAGGCAGGGCGCGCGAAGCCGCGCACCTGCATTTCAAGTTGCTCGGCCTGCACAAGAACCTGTTCATCGAACCCAGCCCGGCGCCCACCAAATGGGCGATGGCACGCCTGGGCCTGTGCGGCGCCGGGTTGCGATTGCCGATCACGCCGCTCTCGCCGGCCGGGCAGACGTTGGTGGAAGCAGCCATGCGTGAGGCGGAACTGCTCTGAGCGCGAAGCCTGCTCCGTTCACTTCGGTTCGGTCGCTCGCGCAGGCTCGCCGCCCTGGGCCACGTGCCGCGATCCGGCAGGCGAATCGCGCTGGCGCCGCCACCCCTTGCCGCGCCAGCGAAGCGCGGCGTGCAATTCCTCTGGAGATACTGCCCGTGACCCCTTCCGTTTTTTCGCGCGCACCGGCGGTGACCGCCCTCGCTGTCTCGCTGGCCCTGGCCGGCTGCTCGTCGGTGGAGAACTTCGCCGCAGGCGACCGGGTCGACTACCGCACCGCCCCCGCCAAGGCGGTGCCACTGGACGTGCCACCCGATTTGACGCAACTCGCGCGCGACTCGCGCTACCAGGCGCAAAGCGGTGCCGTGAGCGCGGCGGCGTTCCAGGCCGGAACCTCGGCACCCCGCACAGCGACGGCCACGGCGCTGGTGGCGCCACAGGCGCTGGGCAAGGTCCGCATCGAGCGCGACGGCCACCAGCGTTGGCTCAGCACGCCGCTGCCGGCCGAGCAACTCTGGCCGCAGCTGCAGACATTCTGGAAGGACAACGGCATGACCCTGGTGGTCGACCAGCCGCTGCTCGGCCTGATGGAAACCGACTGGAGCGAGAACCGCGCCAAGCTGCCTGACGACCTGCTGCGCCGCGCGCTCGGACGCCTGGTCGATTCCCTTTACTCCACCGGCGAGCGCGACAAGTACCTCACGCGCATCGAGCGCAGCAGCACCGGCGGCACCGACGTGTTCATCAGCCACCGCGGCCTGCTCGAGTCCTACACCGGGCCCCTGCAGGCCCAATCGACGGTATGGAGCCGCCGCCCGAACGACCCCGAACTCGAGGCCGCGATGCTGGCTCGCCTGATGGTCAAGCTGGGCCTGCCCGATGAACAGGCGAAAGCCGCCGTGGCCACGCCGTCCGCCGCCGTGCCCACGGCCCGCGCCCGTGTGCTCGAGGGCCGACCGGCTGCGACGCTGCAGGTCGACGACAACTTCGAACGCGCCTGGCGCCGCGTCGGCTTGGCGCTGGACCGCAGCGGCTTCACCGTCGAAGACCGCGACCGCGCCCAAGGCCTGTACTTCGTGCGCTACATCGACCCGGCGCTGGCCGGCCAGGAAGAGCCCGGATTCTTCGCCAAGCTGTTCAGCAACGAAAAAGCCGATACCGGCCCCAAGAAGTTCAGACTGTCGGTGAAGGCCGAAGGCGCAGGCAGCACGGTCTCGGTGCTGAATTCGCAAGGCCTCGCGGAAAGCGGCGAGACCGGCAAGCGCATCATCGCGCTCTTGGTCGAAGACCTGAAGTAAGCAGCGGCGCCGCGCGCTCGAGTTTCGCACCGGCCCTCGCAAGCAGCTTCGCGCGCGGCCCCGTCGATGCGCTTTTGCAGCCTGGGCAGCGGCAGCACCGGCAACGCCACCTTGGTCGAGGCGAGCAGCGGCGCCACGACAACCCGGGTTCTGATCGACTGCGGATTTTCGCTGCGCGAGCTCGAGCTGCGCCTGGCACGCGCGGGCGTGGCCGTCGAGCAGCTCGACGCCGTGTTCATCACGCATGAGCATGGCGACCATGTCGGCTGCGCGACCACACTCGCGCAGCGCCATGGAACACCGCTCTGGATGAGCCATGGCACCTGGCGCGCGATCGGTGCGCCAGATCTTCCGGGGCCACCGAACTTCGCGCGCGACGGGCAGGTGATCGCCATCGGCAATCTCGAGCTGCACCCGTTCACCGTACCGCACGACGCGATGGAGCCGCTGCAAATTCGTTGCAGCGACGGCGCGTCGAGCTTCGGCATCCTCACCGATGTCGGCTCGATCACGACGCACCTGCTGGAGAGCCTGCGCGGCTGCGACGCCCTGCTGCTCGAGTGCAACCACGACGAAGCGATGCTCGCGCAGTCCAACTACCCCGCATCATTGAAGGCACGCATCGGCGGACGGCATGGCCACCTCGCGAACCACACCGCAGCGCAAATCCTCGCCCAGTTGCAAGGGCCGACCCTGCGCCATCTCGTCGCCGCGCACCTGAGTGAACGCAACAACCG
>CAWBTF010000021.1:0-57510 GCA_963791595.1 uncultured beta proteobacterium
GTGAGTCGGGCCATGCGCAAAGCCTGCCCCAGATTCCCATCGCCCAACCATCCACTTCAACCCAAGCGAGTCACGCAATGAACAACGCTCGATTTTTTGACGCCACCCGCCGTGCACTGCTGCGGCTGACCAGCGCGGGCGCGCTCAGCGGCGCCATGGTCATCGCCTGTGCCACGCTGGCCGGCGGCCCTGCGTGGGCTCAGTCCACCGCCTCGAGCAAGATCGCCACCGACCTGAGCGCAGCGATCGCCGCGTCCAGCACCCCGAAATTGAGCTGGGCCAAGGACGTCAACGGCGCCCGCTACGTCAAGGTCCTGATCGTCAGCAATGCCGACGATGCCGAGTTGACGGCGCTGCGCGCCGCGGTGATGGCCGCCGGTGGCTCGATCTACTACCGCTACAGCTCGGTGCTGGCGTTGGCGGCGTTGCTGCCGGCGAACAAGGTGAATGCGATCGCGGCGCGCACCGACGTGCAGAGCATCTCGCCCAACCGCCTGATGGCGCGCTCGGCGAGCACGATCGAAAGCGTCACCGGTACCGCCGCGATCCGCAGCACCGGCGGCACCAACTATGCGCAGATCACCGGCATGACCGGCAAGGGCATCGGCATCGCCGTGCTCGACTCGGGCATTTCGTGGCAGCACGCCGCGTTCAAGGACGACGGCGGCTCCAGCCGGGTGCGCGAGGCGGTCGATTTCACCAAGGTGGGGGATGCGGTTCGCGCGGGCGTGAAGGACTGGACGACGGGCGTCGACGTGTCGCGCACGTTGAACCCGGGCAGCCCGACGATGCAAACCTACCTGTCGGCGATCCAGAACGGCTTCGCCGCCAAGGAAGACCGCTACGGGCACGGCACGCATGTGGCCGCGGTCGCCGCCGGGCGCGGTGGGTTCCAGTCGCAGGACGCGACCGGGATCGCACCGAACGCCAACCTGTGGGACATCCGCGTGCTCGACGACAAGGGCTTCGGCCAGCTGTCGGACGTGCTGGCCGGGATCGACTGGGTGATGTATTACGCCAAGTACAAGAACATCCGGATCATGAACCTGAGCCTGGGCGGCGATTCGACCGAGTCCTACCAGACCGACCCGCTCGCGCGCGCCGTGCGCAGCGCGGTGGCGCAGGGCATCGTCGTCGTCGTCGCGGGCGGCAACTACGGCGTCAACGCCGCCGGCAAGGAGGCTTACGGCACCATCAGTTCGCCCGGGCATGAACCCAGCGTCATCACCGTCGGCGCGCTCAACATGAAGGGCACGACCGGCCGCAGCGACGATGTCGTGACCAACTTCAGCTCGCGTGGCCCGACGCGCGGCCGGGTGACCACGTCGGCCGGCGTGCAGATCGACAACCTGCTCAAGCCCGATCTCGTCGCGCCCGGCAACCGCATCGTCGCGGCGCTGGCCGAAGACACCGCAGCGGCGGGCGGCGCATGGAACGCGCTGGCGGCCAAATACCCGTCGCTGGTCTCGGTATCGGGCTCGACGCAGGCGCAGGACAAGGCGCTGATGATGCTCAGCGGCACCTCGGTGGCCGCACCCGTCGTTGCCGGCGCGGTGGCACTGCTGCTGGAAGCCAACCATGGCCTGACGCCGCCGATGGTGAAGGCGATTCTTCAGTACACGGCGCAGCCGCTGGCCGGGGCGAACCTGCTGCAGCAGGGCGCGGGCGCGTTGAACATCGACGGCGCGGTGCGGCTGGCGCAAGCGCTGCGCAACGACATGAACTCGCGCATCCAGTCCGGCGCCAGCATTGCGGCCGGCGAGTCGCTGTTCTGGTACTCCGGCGCAACGCTGCCGGCGCCCACCTCGACGATCAACGGCCAGACCTTCAACTGGAGCCGCATCATCTTCGCCGGCGGCAACCGCATCCTGAGCGGCGAGACGCTGTTCAAGCAGTGGCAGGCGTTCTACGACCCGCGCCTGCTGTGGGTCAAGAAAGGTGTCACCAAGCTCAGCGTGCGTTACTGGCCCAACAGCAACAACACCTGGCCGATGGCCGTGCTGGCCGGGCCGGCGCCGAACATGCCGCTGGTCACCCCGGGTGTGGTTTCGATGAACGAGCTGACCGGAACCAGTTCACGGATCGGAAAGACGGGTGCCTTCCTGCCGACGGCCACCGTATCGAGCTGGGTGGCCAGTGGCAGCGGCTTCATCCTCAGAGAAGGTTTCATCCTCAGCGAGGGTTTCATCCTGAGTGAGGGCTTCATCCTCAGCGAAGGCGTGATCATCGGCGAGGGATTGGCGACCAGCGAAGGCTTCATCCTCAGCGAGGGCTTCATCCTCAGCGAGGGCTTCATCCTCAGCGAGGGCGGCCAGCCCAACCTGTCCTCGGCCAACGATTCGAGCCTGCTCGGCGAGCCCTGATCGGCGGTCGGACACCGCCCGAGGGCTCAAGTTGACCCTCCGGCAGCCGATATCCGCGTGATGAACCCTCATCGCGCCGACCGGCCGCCAGCGGTGTCCGACCCGGTCCATGGCCCACCGCCAGGCGTGTGGGCGCGCTTCGCGCTGCGACATCTGTTCGACTACAGCCCGGCAGCCACACGGCTGTGGCTGGGGTTGGCGGCGGCGGGCGTGCTGGCCGCAGCCTGGGCGCTGGCGCAGCTGGCGACGCTGTCGTCGACGGTGCTGGTGCAGGTGCAGCTGGGCATCGGTTTCGTGATGCTGGCGGCCTGTTTCCCGCTGCACCTGCCGCGCACCAAGTATTCGATCGGCGTGGCCGATGTGTTCGTCTTCGCCATGCTCGCGCTGCATGGCGCGCCGGCCGCGGCGTTGGCCGCCGGCGCAGAAGGTCTGGTGGGCGCGTGTCGAAGTTCCAAGCGGCTCACCAGCCGGGTCAGCACGCCCGCCGCGGCCGTCGTGGCCATGGGCCTGTGCGGCCTCGGCTTCGACGCCGTGCAACACGCGTTGGTGAGCATGGGCGGCTCGGCCGCCGTGGCCACCCTGGTCGCGCTATGCGTGGTGGCGTTGCCCTACTTTGCCGGCACCACGCTGCCGCTGCTGGCGGTCGTGGCGGCGAAGAACCGCCAGCGCCTGTCGCTGCGCAACTGGGCCCTGGACTACAGCTGGTTCGGCGCGATCCAACTTCTGTCGGCTGCCGTGGCCGGTGTGCTGGCGATCAACGCGCGCCAGTTCGGCCCGACGGTGATCGCGGTCGCCGCCGCGGTGGCGGCCACGGTGGTGGTGCTGCTGCACCTGTCGCTGCGGCGCCATGAGGCCGAGCATCAGGCACAGGAGGCCCGTATCGCCGCGGCACAGCGCGAGGCGGAGCTCAACCAGCAGCGTTTTACCGCGGCCTTCACACACGCCGCCATCGGCATCGCCATCGTTCGACCGGACGGCCATATCCAGCAGGTGAACCAGGCCTTGTGTACGCTGCTCGGCCACAGCGACGGGTCGCTGCTGAACCGGCCCTTCGACGCGTTGCTGCACCCCGGCGATGCCGATCTGCTCCAGCGCCGTGCAAACCGGGTGGAAGTCGACGCAGGAAATCCCTTGTCGATCGAGTTGCGCTGCCGCCATGCCGCGGGTCAGGAGATCTGGGTTTCGCTGCACTGCGGGCGCTTCGCGGACCCGGCCAATCACCTCAGTGGCCTGATCTACCAGTTGCACGACATCACTTCGCGCCGATTGGCCGAGGGCAAGCTGCACCACATCGCGTACCACGACAGCCTGACCGATCTGGCCAACCGCAACTGCTTCAACGAGCAGCTGAGCGTGGCCGTGGAGCGCAGCCGCACCGACGCCGAATTGCGTTTCGCCGTGCTCTTTCTCGACCTGGATCGTTTCAAGGTGGTCAACGACAGCCTGGGCCATATCGGCGGCAACATGCTGCTGTGCGAGGTGGCGCGCCGGCTGTCCGACAGTGTGCGCCCGGGTGACCTGGTCGCGCGACTCGGCGGCGACGAATTCGCCGTGCTGTTGCACCAGGTCCACGACCCCGACGACGCGATGCAACTTGCGCAGCGGCTGCTGGGCGCGCTGTCGGTGCCGATCGTGATCATGGGCACCGAGGTGGTGCCGGACGCCAGCATCGGCATCACCTTCAGCGACCTGGGCTACCGCACCGCCGACGAGGTGCTGCGCGACGCCGACCTGGCGATGTACGCCGCCAAGGCCGAGGGCCGCCGCCGGGTGGCGCTGTTCGACCAATCGATGCACGAGCGGATCGCCGAGAAGCTCAAGCTCGAGGGTGATCTGCGCCGCGCCATCGGCGAAGGCCAGTTGTCGATGGTCTACCAGCCGCTGTTCGACCTCGAGCCCCACCGGTTGAGCGGCTTCGAGGCGCTGGTGCGCTGGGTGCACCCCGAGCGCGGGCCGATCAGCCCGTTGGTGTTCATCAGCCTGGCCGAAGAGAGCGGCCACATCGAGGCGCTCACGGCTTGGGTGATGGACCAGGCTGCCGGCCAATTGGCGCGGTGGCACCAGGCGCATCCGCACACGATTCATCTCGACATGCACGTCAACATCTCCGGTCGCGACCTCGGCAATGCCGCCCTGGTGCCGCTGGTGCGCGATGTGCTGCAACGCCATTGCCTGGCGCCTCGCACGCTCACGCTGGAAATCACCGAGACGACGCTGATGCGCAATATGGCAGCGGCGCTGGCAACGCTGCAGGCGCTGCGCGAGCTCGGCGTCAAGTTCAGCATCGACGACTTCGGCACCGGCTACTCGTCGCTGGCCTACCTGAGCACGCTGCCGATCGACAGCCTGAAGATCGACCGCTCGTTCGTCAGCCGCATGGACGACGGGCCGCAGAACGTCGAGATCGTGCGCGCCGTGCTCAACCTGGGCCGCTCGCTGGGCAAGAAGGTCATCGCCGAAGGCATCGAGACAGTCGAGCAACTGGCCACGCTGAAGGAGCTGGGCGTGCCGGTGGGCCAGGGCTACCTGCTGTCGCGCCCGTTGCGCGCCGATCAATTGGGCGAGGTGCTGCGCGCCCACGCCCTTCCAGCCTGAACCGCATCGGCGAGCCGCAAACCAATGAACCCCGCCCAGCCTGAAGCGGTCGAAACCGTCGCGCAACCATGGTGGCTGCGCTGCATCGGGCCTTGATGCCCGACTACAACCGCAAGGCGGCGGTCTACTGGTGGGTCATGGTGCTGCTGGGCGGCGTGCAATTCTCGCGCACACGCTGCGCACCCTGCTCGAGCTGCCGCTGGCCGATCTGGCGCAAGTGGCTGCGGGTGCGGGGATCGCGATGCTGGCCGGGTTCTTTCCGGTGCGCGTGCCGCGCTCGAAGAACTCGTTTGCCGCCGGCGAGATCTTCATTTTTCTGCTGCTGTTGCTGAACGGTCCGGCGGCGGCGACGCTGGCCGCCGCGGGCGAAGGGCTTGATCGGCTCGTGGCGCACCTCCAAGCGCTGGACGAGCCGCATCGCCAGCCCGGCGATGGCGTGCGTGGCCATGTTCAGCGTCGGCACGCTGCTGCACAGCCGTCATCGGTGGGTCGCGAACGCCTGGGGTTGGTACAGCGCCGCGCTTGCTGCTTGGTCGCGACGATGCTGTGCGCGGTGCTGTACTTTCTTCTCAATACGGTGCTCATCACCGCCGTTCCCTACCTCAAACGCAATCAGCGGCCGCAACTGCGCGAGATGTTCGGCAACTTCGGTTGGGTCGGCATCACGTTTGCCGGCAGTGCGTCGATCGCCTGCCTGCTGTTTCTGACATTTCAGCAGTCGGGCCTGGGCGTGCTGATGGCCGCCGCACCGATCATCGCGATGCTGCTGAGCACGCTGCACTATTTCTTCCGCCAACAGGAGTCCGACGAGGCGGTGCGCAGGAGTCGCCTCGAAGCCGCCGAGCGCGAGGCCGAACTGGCGGCGGGCCACGTGCGCGCGCTCGAGGTCAGCGAGCGGCGCTTCCACAGCGCGTTCACGCATGCCTCGATCGGCATGGCGCTGGTGTCATTCGACGCGCGCGTGCTGCAGGTGAATGCCGCGTTGTGCGCGCTGCTGGGCGTGGCCGATCCGAAGGCGATCACGCACCACCCGTTCGGCGACTTCATCGACGCTGAACACGCGGGCATGCTCAACGACCGCCTGATGCAGCTCAATTCGCAGCAAGTCGCATCGTTCACCGTCGAGCTGCGCCTGCATCATCGTGAAGGTCTCGAGGTCTGGGCAGCGGTGCACGGCAGCTTCTTCTCGGAAATCGATTCGACATCGCCGTGCCTGATCCTGCAAGTGCAGGACATCACGGCGCGGCGCCAGGCCGAGGCCGGGCTGCACCACATCGCGTTTCACGACAGCCTGACCGGCTTGCCGAACCGGCGCCGCTTCCACGAGCATCTGGTTCAGGCGCTGGCTCGCGTCGGCGACGAACCGCGGCGACATTTCGGCCTGATGTTTCTCGACTTCGACCGTTTCAAGCTGATCAACGACAGCCTGGGTCACGCGGTAGGCGACGAATTCCTGATCGCGGTCGCGCGCCGCATCCAGCACCAGCTGCGCCCGAGCGACATCGTCGCGCGCCTGGGAGGCGACGAGTTCGCGATCCTTGCCGAAGACATGGACGACCCGCGCTACGCTGTCACGCTGGCCGATCGGCTGCTCGAAGCGCTGCGTCTGCCGTTCCAGATCGCCGGCACCGAAATCACCACCAGCGCCAGCATCGGCATCACGTTCAGCGGCATGGGCTACGCCACGCCCGCCGACATGCTGCGCGACGCCGACACCGCGATGTACAAGGCCAAGACGGCCGGCAAGGCGCGTTACGCGCTGTTCGACACGGCGCTGCACACCGAGGTGGCGCACCGGCTGCGGTTGGAAGGCGACTTGCGCCGCGCGCTGGCCGCCGGCCAACTGGCGGTGGCCTACCAGCCGCTGTTCGACTTGAACACCGAGCGCATCCGCGGCTTCGAAGCGCTGGCGCGCTGGGACCACCCGGAGCTGGGCCTGATCAGCCCGCTGACGTTCATCGGCGTGGCCGAGGACGCCGGCTTGATGGTGGCGCTGACCGATTTCATTCTGCGCAGCGCGTGCCGGCAAGTGCGCGAGTGGCAGCAGCACGACGCCCGTTATGCAGATCTGAACATGCACGTCAACGTGTCGGGCGCTGACGTCGCGCATCCGGGGTTCGTTGCGCGCGTCACTTCGGCGCTCGTCGATGCGCGCCTGCAGCCGCAATACCTCACGCTCGAGCTGACCGAGAACATCCTGATGAAACGGCTGGAGGCTGCGCTGCCGATGCTCAAGGAGCTGCGTCGGCTCGGCGTGTGCCTGAGCGTGGACGATTTCGGTACGGGCTACTCGTCTTTGCAGCACTTGTCGAGCCTGCCCGTGAACAGCCTGAAGATCGATCGCGGGTTCATTTCCGAGCTGCACATCGGTTCCAACGAAGCCGCTGTCGTGCGCGCCGTGATCTTGCTGGGCAAGTCGCTCGGCAAGGCGATCATCGCCGAAGGCATCGAAACCGAAGAACAGCTCGAGCAACTTCGCCAAATGGGTTGCGAGGTCGGCCAGGGCTACCACCTGTCGCGCCCGCTCGCTGCGGAGCTGATCGGCAAGCTGCTCGACAGCATGATCGCTGCGGACGCCCCCGCCCCGGCCATGCGCCATTCGGAGCGCGCAGCGTTGCTGCACTGAGACGGCCCGCGGCAGGCGGCCTCCCTGGGCCGACGACCGAATGGCCGCTCTGGCCGTCCACCACGACGCGGCAACCGTTGCCGATCTGCGCGCGATCGAGGTCCGTGGAGGGCGCAAGCGGCACCGCACTTTGAATCGCCACCGGTGACCGGGTGTCCAGGCGTGTAACGGCCGGAATCCGGCCGCCCTGCGCAAGCGCGCAAACAGCCTGCGTCCACCCCCGTGAATCGATGCCTCGGCGTGCATTTGTCGCGCGCAGTTGGTCGACTTTCGAAGCGCGGATTTGCACCGTGACTACCCCCCAATTCGCGAAATCGGGCAGGCACAGGAGGTCGCGCTTCACAACAATTGCATCCATGGTGTGCCGGACATGTCAATCCATCACACCTCAGTCGATGGGCCACCGAACGGGTGGCCTGGCTGGTTCGCAACGCAGGGAGCAAACAAAATGAATGCAGTCTCGAAGTTCATCGTGTTGATCGAAAGGCGGCGCTTGCCTCGGGCAGCTGGCGTGGGTGCTGGCCTCGTTGACGCTGCTGGCCGGGTTGTTCAGTCTGCAGGGCGCGCATGCTCAGACCGTGTCGAGCAAGATCGCCGCTGACCTGCAGCAGGTGATCGCCGCTCAAACCACGCCCAAGGTGAGCTGGGCCAAAGACATCAACGACATCCGCTACGTGAAGGCGCTGGTCATCGCAAACAGCGCCGACCCCAACCTCGTCGCGCTGCGCGCCGACGTGATGGCGCAAGCGGCGGCACGGTCTACATGCGCTACGTCTCGGTGGCCGCGCTGTCGGTGATGCTGCCGACCAGCCAGGTCGCCGCGATCGCCGCGCGCGCCGACGTGCTCGGCGTCTCGCCGAACCGGCTGACCGCGCGCACCGCCAGCACGCTGGAATACGCCACCGGCACGCTGACCTCCAATGTTCGCACCTATTCCAGCGCGACGACCTACTCGGGCCTGGACGGCACCGGCGTCGGCATCGCGGTGCTCGACTCGGGCGTGCTTGAGCACCATACCGAACATGCTCGGCAAGCGACGGCAAGACGCAGCGCGTGAAGAAGGCGGTGGACTTCCAGCGCGTCGGCGACGCACGCGCGCTCGGCGTGAAGGACTGGACCAAGGGCATCGACGCCTCGGCCGGCCTGTACCCGGGCAGCGCAACGATGGCGACCTACGAGACCAGACATCAACTACCTGGGAACCGATCAACCAGCCCGACCTGTACGGCCATGGCACCCACGTGGCCAGCATCGCCGCCGGCCGCGGCTGCTACCAGGCGACCGACTCGACCGGTGTCGCGCCGAACGCCAACATCTACGACGTCAAGGTGCTCGACGCCAACGGCGTCGGCCAGATGTCCGACGTGCTCGCCGCGATCGACTGGGTGATCTACCACGCCAAGGAATACAACATCCGGGTGATGAACCTGAGCCTGGCGGCTGATTCCACCGAGACCTGGCAGACCGACCCGCTGGCGCGCGCCGCGCGCAGCGCGGTGGCCGCAGGCATCACGGTGGTGGTGGCGGCGGGCAACTTCGGCCAGAACGCCGGCGGCGCCGAGCGCTTCGGCACGATCAGCTCGCCCGGCCACGACCCGTCGGTGATCACCGTCGGCTCGGCCAACACCAAGGGCACGGCGGTGCGCAACGACGACACGGTCAACCTGTTCAGCTCGCGAGGCCCGACCCGCGGCTCGTACATCGACGCCGCCGGCGTGCGCCGCATCGACAACCTGCTCAAGCCCGACCTCGTCGCGCCCGGCAACAAAATCGTCGGCGCGCTGGCCACCGACAAGGCCGGCTCGGGCGGCGGTTGGAACTACCTCGCCAAGACCTACACCGTGCTGTCGAGCGCCTACACACTGCCGAACAAGGACGGCAAGACCGCGCTGATGAACCTGAGCGGCACCTCGATCGCTGCGCCAGCGGTCTCGGGCGCAGTGGCTCTGCTGCTGCAGGCCAACCCCGGCCTGACGCCGCCGCTGATCAAGGCGATCCTGCAGTACAGCGCGCAGCCGATCGCCAATGCCAGCCTGGTGCAGCAGGGCGCCGGCCTGCTCAACGTCGACGGCGCGGTTGCACTCGCCAAGGCGCTGCGCACCGACATCAAGACCGCGGTCGAGGCCGGCACGATCGCCTCGGGCGCGAACCTGCTCGCCACCGGCAAGACGATGCCGGCCAAGACCTCGACGCTCAACGGCCAGGCCTTCAACTGGAGCCGCGTCGTCATCGTCGGTGGCACCCAGCTCGTCAGCGGCGACGCGCTGTTCACCAAGTTCCAGCCGATCTGGGACCACCGCCTGGTGTGGGCCGGCAAGCTGGCGCGCCGCCAGCACGGTGACTTACTGGCCGGCCGCGACCGGCGTGCCCGCCAACACCTTCGTCAAGTCGATCGTCGCGGCGCCGGCGTCGAACCAGTCGCTGGTGACCGGCGGTGTGGTCAACGCCACGCCGCTCGCGGGATTCAGCTCGAAGACCGGCAAGACCGGCACCTTCATCCCGACCGCCACGCTCAGCGGCTGGCTGGCCTCGGGCAGCGGCATTGTGCTCAGCGAGGGAATCGTCCTCAGCGAGGGCATCGTATTGAGTGAAGGCCTCGTGTTGAGTGAAGGCATCGTGTTGAGTGAAGGCATCGTGCTCAGCGAAGGAATCGTGCTCAGCGAAGGCATCGTGCTGAGCGAAGGCATCGTGCTGAGCGAGAGCGGCCAGACTGGCGGCACGCAGAACGATGCGAGCCTGCTCGGCGAGCCCTGAGCCCGACGCGTCGGCGTCAACCCTTTTGGGCGCCGGCGCGTCAGCGCAGGCTGTCGTAGACCGCGGTCTCGA
Organism: uncultured beta proteobacterium; assembly: GCA_963791595.1. Classification (GTDB taxonomy): domain Bacteria; phylum Pseudomonadota; class Gammaproteobacteria; order Burkholderiales; family Burkholderiaceae_C; genus JAEMQF01. The sequence goes on from CAWBTF010000021.1 coordinate 10,411, forward strand.
ACGCCCCGAACACCGCCACGGCCTTCGCGTCGGCAAACGGGAGGATCTGCGTGAGCAGCACCCCGCCGACGCCGCCGCGGGGGTCGATCCAGTAGTAGGTATTGGCCAGGCCGGCCCACATCAGGCCACCGGCGGGGCGCCCCGTGGGCAGGGCTGCTTCGTTGATCTGAAACCCCAGGCCCCAGGTCTTGGCGATTCCGGGAAAGAACTCGGCGTCGTTCGACATCGCCGGCAACGCGGTCTTCATCGGCGCCACGCGCAACGCGCCGATCTGGTTGCGCGCCATCTCGCGCACCGTGTCGCTGCGCAACACGCGCTGGCCATCGAGGGCGCCGCCGTTCAGGATGGCGCGCACGAAGCGCAGATAGTCCCCCGCGGTTGAATACAGGCCGCCGCCGCCGAGTTCGAACTCAGGGTTCTGCACGACTTCGAAGTCGGTGACGCGCAGCTCGCCGTCGCTGCCGCGCTGGTGCACCTTGGCCAGGCGCGATCGCATCTCCGGCGTGAGCCGAAACGCCGTGCTGTGCATGCGCAGCGGTGCAAACACATGCTCGTGCAGGTAGGCGCCGAGCGTCTGGCCGCTTGCCGCCTCGACAGCCAAGCCGGTGCAGTCGATGCCGATGCCGTACTCCCAGCGCGCTCCCGGGTCGAACATCAGCGGCACGTTCAATGCCGCCTTGCGGCCTGTGCCGATGCGCGGCAGGTCCCACGCGGCCTGCGCCTTGCGCACGTCGGCGCTCCAGACCTCGTGGCTGAAGCCGGACGTGTGGGTGAGCAAGTGGCGCAGCGTGATCGGGCGCTGCGGTGGGCGTGTCAGCGGTTGGCCGCTCGAGTCGAAGCCGGTCAGGACGCGCGCCTGCCCGAGCTGCGGCACGACGTTGCCCACCGGTGCGTCCAGATCGAGCTTGCCTTGTTCGACGAGTTGCAGTGCGGCGGTCGTCGTCAAGGCCTTCGTCATCGACGCGATCCAGACCACCGTATCGAGCGTCATCGGCGCGCCCGAGCCGACGCTGCGCTCGCCGAACGCCGCCTCGAAGAGCGTGCCGTCGCGGTTCGCCAGCATGGCCACGACGCCGGGGACGCTGCCCGATTCGCAGGCGCGGCGCAGCAGTTGGTTCGCCTGTTCAGAGAAGGTGCCGACCAGCTTCATGTGCGCCACAAGGCGCGTGCCTTCTGTCTCGAGGTCAAGGGTGTCTCCGACAGGAATGAGGAGCCCTGAATGTATTCGCACCCCAAGCGCCCGGCCATCATGCCGGGTGCCATTGCGGGAAACCCCGGACAAGCCCGGACAAGGGGCCCGCGAAGCGAAGCGGGCATGATGCACACCATCAGGAGGCCAACGATGACCGAGACCGTCTTGTTCGAGCGCCGGCGCATCCGCAGCAACGGCGTCACGATCCAGTGCGCCGTGGCGGGTCAGGGCCCGCCGCTGCTGCTGTTGCACGGCTATCCGCAAACGCATTCGATGTGGCACCGCGTCGCGCCCGAACTCGCGCGGACCCATAGCGTGGTCTGCCCTGACCTGCGCGGCTACGGCGATTCGGACAAGCCGCGCGGTCTGCCCGATCACGGCAACTACAGCAAACGCGAGATGGCGCTCGACATGCTGGGCGTGATGCGCGCGCTCGGCCACGAGCGCTTTCACCTGGTCGGCCACGACCGCGGCGGCCGTGTCGCGCACCGGCTCGCGCGCGACCACGGTGAACGCGTGCGCTCGCTGACGGTGATCGACATCTGCCCGACGCTGAAGATGTACGAGTCGACCAACATGGCGTTCGCGCGCGCCTACTACCACTGGTTCCTGTTCATCCAGCCCGCGCCGTTTCCGGAACGCATGGTTGCCGCGGTGGGGTTGGAGGGCATCTTCGGCCGCATGAATGCCGCGATGGGCAGCCGCGGCGGCGCTGTGTTCGCGCCCGCGGCGCTGAAGGAGTACCGGCGCTGCTTCGACGCAAGGACGATTCACGCGAGTTGCGAAGACTACCGCGCCTCGGCCGGCATCGACCTCGAACACGACCGCGCCGACGCCGGCCGCAAGCTCGCAATGCCGGTGCTTGCGATCTGGGGCACGCGCGGCGTGGTCGGCAAGATGTTCGACTGCCTGGCCGATTGGCGCGAGGTTGCGCACGACGTGAGCGGCGTGGCGCTTGACAGCGGGCACTTTGTGCCGGAGGAGCAGCCGCGGGGGGTGGTTCAAGCAATCGAGAACCTGTTGCAGCGCCTGCCAGAATCGAATCGTGCGAGCGAAAATCGGTGATCATTGAGCATGGCCCGATGGGTTAGTCTCAATTCGACGCGATGCCGCGCAACCTGACAGAGGCGGACTGGCCACTGTACCGCCGTGCGGCGCGCACGGTGGTGGTGGTGGACGTTGTCGAATCGGTTCGGCTCATGGAGCAGAACGAAGAGGACACGGTGCACCGCTGGCAGATCTTCGTCGGCGACGTCGTGAACCGGCTGGTCCCCCGGTACGCAGCACGGCTCGTCAAGAGCCTTGGCGACGGGCTGATGCTCGAGTTCGAGTCGGTATTGGCGGCGATCGAGTGCGCGATCGAGATGCAGGCCGCCATCGCCGAGGGCAACCGCGGGCGCCCGAACGACCGCTGCATGCGCCTGCGCATCGGCGCGCATGTCGCCGATGTCATCGTCGATCAGCACGACATCTACGGCAGCGGCGTCAATCTCGCGGCCAGGCTGACCACGCTTGCCGGTCCGGGCGAGATTGTCGTCTCGTCGGATGTACGCGACCAGCTCACGCCAGACCTCGACGCCGACATCGAAGACCTGGGCGAATGCCACCTGAAACACATGTCCCGGCCGGTACGCGCCTACCGGGTAGGCGCGCCGGGCGCCGACCCGGTGATTGCGCATCGGAGCGTGGCGGCGCAGGCGCTGCCGGTGATCGCGGTGATTCCGCTGACGGTGGTTTCCAGCGAGTCGAGCGCGGGCTTCATCGGCGACATCGTTGCCGACGACATCATCGCCGCGTTGTCCACCTCCGCGAACTGGCGCGTGATTTCGCGGCTGTCGTCGTCGGCGCTGCGTGGCCGCGAGCTCGATCCGGCGGCGCTGCGCGATCACTTGAATGCCGCCTATGTGGTGTCGGGCACGTGCCGCGTCGCGTCGAATCGCTTGCACGCCTCGGTGGAGCTGGCCGACGCGCGCACCGGTATCGCGGTGTGGGCGGGCACGGCATCGGACAGCGTCGCGGCCCTGCTCGCGCCGAACGGCGAGTTCACGGCGGGCATCGTTGAACAAATCGGCGCAGCCATGTTCGCGAACGAATTGCAGCGCGCCCGCACCCGGCCCATGCCGACGCTCGAGAGCTATACCTTGCTGTTCGCGGCGATTGCCTTGATGCACCGGCTGTCGATTCGCGACTTCGAGCGCTCGCGCGCCATGCTCCAGCACCTCGTGGAGCGCCACCCGCGCTCGCCGGCGCCGCGCATCTGGATGGCCAAGTGGCACGTGATGAAAGTCGCCCAGGGCTGGAGCTCGCATCGCGAGGTTGAAGCGAAACTCGCGCAATCCTGGGTGCATGGTGGCCTGGAGATACAACCCGATCACTCGATCGGCTTGGCGATCGATGGGCTGATCAGCGGCTACCTGTTTCGCGACCTCGACACCGCCGGCAATCGCTACGAGACCGCGTTGGCCGCGAACCCGAATGAATCGCTGGCTTGGCTGTTCGCTTCGGCGCGGCATGCCTATGAAGATCGGGGTGACGAGGCGATCAATTCGGCCATGACGGCGCTGAGCCTCTCGCCGTTGGATCCTATGCGCTATTTCTACCTGAGCTTCGCCGCCAATGCGGCGATTGCTGCCGGCGAGTACCGCCAAGCCACCGAATTGGCCGCGCAGTCGATCAAGGCCAACTGCACGCATTCGCCAACGTTTCGATCGATGACAATTGCCCAGGCCCTCTCTGGCCAGATGCAAGAAGCCAGACTCAGCGCGAAGCGAATGCTGGCAGTCGAGCCAGGGTTCCGGCTTCGCCAGTTCCGGGCGGCGTATCCGGGCGCGCGCAGCCGACACGCGGCATTGCACTTCGATGCGTTGCGCGAAGCCGGCGTGCCGGAAGACTGATCCGCGCAGCAATCACCAGTTCGTGGGCAAGCGCCCCGCGAGTAGCCATTGTCGCTCTCGCCGGACGATGTGCCCGCCGCGCTCCAGGTCCTTCACCAGGCGGCTGACCATCTCGCGCGAGCAACCGACCCGGCTCGCGATCTCGGCGTGCGTCAGCGGCCCCGAGATCAGGCGCGTTCCGTCGGGCTGCTCGATCGCGAGTTCATTGAGCAGCATGACGACACGTTCGTAGACGTCGAGCAGCGCCATGCTGCGCGCGCTTTGTGTCGCCAAGCGCGCGCGCTGAATCACGCGCGCGAGCAGCTCAAACGCGAATTCGGGGTGCGCGACGATGTGGGCGCGCAGCGTGGTGCGGGTGATCACGACGCAGTGGGTCGTTTCGAGTGTCATCACCGAGGCCGACCGCGGCCCTCCATCCAGGCTCATCTCCCCGAAATAAGCGCCGGGGCCGTAAACGCCGTAGACGATTTCGCGGCCACGGTCGTCGGAAGAGAATGCCTTGACGTGGCCGGCGAGCACGATGAACATGGTGTCGCCATGGTCGCCTTCCTGGATCAGCAGCGTACCCTTGCGATAGCGGCGCGGTTCGCCACGCGAGGCCAGATCGGCCAGTGCGGGCGGCAATGCCGCCAGGGCCTGCGCCAGGCGCAGTGCCGCGATGGCCTGGCCGGCGCTGCGCGAAACTTTTGCGAGCATGGCGCGACGCTAAGACATTCGAGCCGGCTTGACGAGTGCCAGCCACAGGGCGCTGGCGCAGCACAGCATGGAAAGCCATTGGATCGCGCCCAACGGCTCATCATGCACGACTGCGCCGCTGACCATCGCAACGATGGGCACGAGGATCGACGCCAACCCCGCGACGTTGGCCGGCACTGCGGCGACGATGGAAAACCAGCACCAATTGCCCAGGCATGTCGGCACCAGCGCGATGTAGGCGATGACGGCAACGGTGGTCCAGGACGGAACGAACCATTGCCCGTCACCGATCAGAACGGCGCCAAGCGCCGTCGGCAGCGTGCTCAGCAGCAGTTGCCAGGCAGTCAACACGAGGATCGATTCGCCGTCCAGACCTAGCGCTTCAGAATCAGCGTGCCGACGGCCCAACCCAGCCCGGACAGCAGGCCGAGCCCGAAACCCAGCGGGGCCTGCGCGAAGCTGGCGAATCCGGGGCGAATCAGCAGCGTCACTGCCGCCGCCCCGAGGAGCACCGCAACCAGCATGCGGCGACTGAGGCGCTCGCCGAAAACCGCCCAGGCGATCAGCGCCGACCAGAGCGGCATCGTGAATCCGAGAATCGCCGCCTGACCGGACGGAATCAGGTTTGCCGCCTGGGTCGCGGCAACGTTCCACAGCGTCATGTAGAACAACGCCGACATTCCTACCGGCAGCCAGGCGGCACGCGGCAGCGCCAGCGGCAGCTGGCTCCAGCGCGCGATCGCGAACAGCGTGAGGGCCGCGATCAGCCCGCTGCTCGCGCGAAAGGTCCAGACAGAAACCTCGCGCACGGCGAGCGGAAACAGGGGCCAATTCGTCCCCCAGATCAGCGTGAGCGCGGCCAGCATCAGCAAGGTGCGGGAGCCAAGCCGCACCAGCTCGCGCTGCAGCACTGCCGGTGTGCCCCTCATCCGCCAGCGCAAGCCGGCAACGAACCCCGCTCGCTTGGCGGGCGGGGCTTCTCGGACAGCCTACCCAGCGCCGATTCGTGCCTAGACACGCGCGCGCTTTCGCGTGCGCACCGCGTATTCGGCCACTGGGCGGTGCGGGTTGGCGCTGGGGCGCACGATGGTCGTGGCGAACGCGTCCCAGTCGGCCTCTGACAAGGACAGAGGCTGTTCGACCATCGCGCAGCGCCTCTGCGATTCCTCGACGTACGACGAACGGGGCAGGATTTGCACCTGAAACAGCGGCAGTTCAGTGGAGAACGTGATCGGGTAATCCTGGCGGGAAAGGCGCAGGTTGGTGAACAGCGGTCCGAACCATCGGTCGGTTTCGACGATGCCCTCGAAGAGTTCATAGTTCCGGTTCACCGGCAGGTTCACCAGCGGGCGGATGCGCAGGCTCCAGTCGGGTGCGGTCTTGACGAACAGGCCGGTCCAGACCTGCAGCAGGCCCGGGATCGCGGTATTCGCCAGAAAGGGTGGCGAATAGCCACGCACCGCCTCGGGGACGTTCTGGTCGAAATACTCGGCAAAGCCCGGGTATTGGGCCGAGGTGAGCGGAAACCAGGCGTCGGCGCCCTCGTAGGTCCAGATCACCTCGGCGCCGTCCCATTGAACGGTGAAGTTCAGCGGGGAGAAGACGTACCAGCCCAGCGCCGATGCCGTGGTCAATGCCTCGCAATGTTTGTACGCGGCGACCGGGATCGTTCCCAGGGCGGATCGATCAGCGCGGACGGGAAGCCGGCAATCGGGAATCGCACGGTAGAACGTGATGAGATTGTCGACTTCCACAAGGCCGTCCTTCAGCATTTGCGATGTGAACGCTCATGGTACACGTCCAGCAAGATAGCGACGGCTAGTGCACTTCAGTGTCAACGCCGGCAGCCTTGGGGAATCATGTAGGCGCCGTATCGAACCGCTTCCGTGTCCTTCGTCTTCGGATCGACGCGTTTTACCAGCGAGGCAGGAAGCATGTACGCGCCGTATCGAACCAGGCTCTTGTCGAGAGTTGCAACGGATTGCGGAACTACCTTTTGATTTGAGGTAACGGTCTTCATTCGGATGCTCCATTTGGGTTGAATGACCAAGGGCTGTGGCGATCGGTCGACGGTTCGGTCTCAGCAAGCGCGAGACTGGTATGACGATAGAAAAATTGCGAACCCAAGAAGGGTGATTCCTCACACCCCCACTTGTGTGAAATTCACGCTGTCCGTCGGCCTGACTGCGCCCCGCGCCCGCAGGGCGCCACTGCGGCCAGGCCTCAGTGCCCCAGCGCCGATCTCCCGATCGACGGGATCGATGGCAGCAGGGCCAATCGACGCACGAGCTCGCGCAGATTTCCGCATTGCGTTTTCGCTCGAACGTTGCGGATGTGAGAGCGAACGGTGGACAGTTCGACGCCGCACAGCTGGGCGACGTCCGCCGGCTTCGCGCCGGTGCACAGGGCCTGCAGGACGCGCGCTTCGGCCCCGGTCAATCCATGGGCGCGCGCATAGAAGTCGACACTGAGCGGCGCGCACGATGCGCGCCTGCCCAGCGTCAGCAGCGCCAAGCCTTCGCCGCTCGGCAGGTCTGGGTCGCCCTGGGTCAGCGGCAAGACGGCGATATCGATCGAATTGCCGCCGTATTGCAGGCTCAGGAGGCGGCGCAACCCGCGTGCCGCTTCGGCCAACGCGTCGGTCAAATTTTCCCGGTCGATCTTGCGCCGCGACTTGAGCCGATCTCGATCAATGTACAGCGGGCCGGGCCGACTCAACTCCCGACAGGCCAGTTGGTTCGCATAACGCAGTACGCCGGCGCTGTTGGAGATCAGCATGCCGTAGTCGACTTCATCGAGCAAGTGCTGAAGCAGGTTTGCGTTGACGCTGCCCTTTTGCCGCGGTGCACCGCCCATGCGTTCCAAACCCGGCGCGGTGCCTGTCCGGCTTTGCGCTGCCATGCCAATCCGGTCCATTGCGGTCCTCACCTTGCCGATCTCTCCCCACGGGGGCATGGCGCAGCTTATGAACGAGCACCAAACAGAAGCGGTGAATTCGGCCCAGGTTCGATGTGCGAAATTTCCCTTGTCGCGGCATCGGCGCGCATGGGCCGCGGCGCGGCTGCGGGGGCGCTACGCGGGCACTTCGAGGGCAGCCTCGCGCATGCCTTGCGCCACGCCTGTTCGAGCCGCCGCCGCGGCGCTCGCGACCATCTGACGCAGCCACCGATGGCCTGGGTCGCGCGCATGGCGCCGGTGCCAGAGCAGGCCGACGTCGATGCGCGGCAGCGGGCAAGGGAAGGGGCGCATGATCAACGGCGCGCCGCACACGGGGACGTAGCTGCGCGGGAACACGCTCAGCAGGTCCGACTCCTGCACCACGCGTGCGGCGGTGGCGAAATGGTTGACGGTGAGCACCGTGCGGCGCGAACGTCCGAGTCGCGCCAGCGCTTCGTCGACAAAGCCGCGCGGCCGGCCGGCGAAGTTGACGCGCACGTGGCGCGCGCCGCAATAGTCGTCCATCGTCAGGGTCGGCGCGGCCGCGAGCGGGTGGCCCGGGCGCATCACGCACATGTATTCGCACTCGTACAAGGCGTCGAGCTCGCAGTCGCTTTGCGAGCCCGTCGCGGCCAGCGCACGCGCCACGTCGGGGAAAAAGCCGATCGCGACGTCGACCGCGCCCCTCTCCAGCTCGGGGCGCGGGTCGCGGTTCGTCAGCGGTTCGATCCGCGCGCTGGTGATCGCTTGCGCGGCGTCGAAACCGGTCAGCACCGCCGGCAGCAGCACCGCGGCGGTGGCATCGGCCATCGCGAGCGCAAAACAACGCTCATCGCGCGTCGGGTCGAACTCGCGAGGGTCAAAGGCTTCGCGCAGGTTGTCCATCGCGGCACGCACTGCAGGCCAGATCGCCTGCGCGTGAACCGAGGGCGTCACGCCACCGGGGCCGGGGACGAACAACTCGTCGCCGATGGCCTCGCGCAGCCGCCGCAGCGCGTTGCTCACCGCAGGCTGGGTCATCGCCAGCTTCGCCGCGGCACGCGTCACATTGCGCTCGACCATCACGAAATCGAAGACGCGCAGCAGGTTCAGGTCGAGCGTGAGGAAGTTCATGGAAGCAGCGGGCTCGTGTATTGGTTCTGGTGATGGCCGGATTCGGGCTCGGAATTTCCCAAGGATAAGGGAAAACCCTAGGATTGCTTTGCCGAGGGGATTGTGGGTTCGATTTCGAACCACGCACTCGGCAAGTTTGAAAGGAGATTCACCATGTCCGCAGAACAGATTCGAGTTTTCCAGCCCGTCGCCGTGACGGTGCCACCAGGCGCGGCCTGGGCCGCGCAGGCGGCGCTTTGGCTGGTGCGCGGCTTGCGCACGCTGGGCCTGGCGATTTGGCGCGCGCTCGAAGAACAGGGCCAGCGCCGCGCCGCGCGCGACCTGCACGAAGCCGCACGGCGTTGGCAGGGCCAAGACCCGGTGCTGGCGCGCAAGCTCCGTCTGGCAGGAGCCTACCTGGACCCGCGCACCGCGGGGCCGGCGATCGCAAGCGAAGGACCGAAATGAACTACTCCACGACCGCCGAATACGGCCTGACCTCGACAGCCGCGAACCGACCGAGTTGGCTTGCCGCGGCGAGCCGCTTCCTGCGCGACGCCCTCGGCGCCCCGCTACTTTCGCCCGAGCAACATGTGGCCCGAGACGCCGCCAAGGTGCGCGCGCTGGCGTACCGCTATCGTGAAGTCGACCCCGGCTTTGCGAGCGACCTGTACGCGGCGGCTGATCGCCACGAACAAACCATCGAGGCGGGCGCCGGCGCAAAGCGCTGACTCCGGCGCCGGGCGGCTCCGCCCGGCGTGCTGAAATAGGGGCTCACTACGCGCCGAGTGCGCCCCGGTCATGTCCCCTCCGTCTCGCGCCGTCGGCCTGCTGCTCAACGTGGCGCATGCGCTGGACCATCTGTTCCTGCTCATTTTCGCCACCGCGGTCGGCGCGATCGCCGCCGAATTCGGCTTCGCGCGCTGGGAAGACCTGATGCCCTTCGGCGTGGGCGCCTTCATCATGTTCGGCCTGGGCTCGCTGCCTTCGGGGCGGCTGGGCGACCTGTGGGGCCGCCGGCCGATGATGCTGGTGTTCTTCTTCGGCCTGGGCGCGTCGGCATTGTTGGCGGCTTGCACGGTCAACGCGTGGCAGATGGCCGTAACGCTGACGCTGCTCGGCACCTTTGCCGCGATCTACCACCCGGTGGGCATCCCGATGCTCGTGCAGCATTCGCCCAACCCCGGTGCGACGATCGGTGTGAACGGCTTCGCCGGCAACCTGGGCATCGCCATCGCCGCGGTGCTCAGCGGTTTCCTGGTGCAGGGCTTCGGCTGGCGTGCCGCGTTCGTCGTTCCGGGCCTGGCGTGCATTGCGTGCGGCGTGCTGTTCGCCCGGGTCGCCCCGCCGGAACTCGAGGCACCGGCCGCGCGCCGCAAGAACAGCGCCAGGCAATTGCCGGCGGCGCTGCTGGCGCGCGTGTTCTTCGTGATGACGGCGGCGGCCGTCACCGCGAGCCTGCTGTTCAACCTCACGACCAACGGCAACGGCCAGTTGCTGGGCGAGCGCATGCGCGGCGTCGTCGACGACCCGGCGTGGCTCGGCGCACTGCTCGCTGCCGTGTATGTGATGGCCTCGACGGCGCAGCTGGTCGTGGGCCGCCTGATCGACCGTTTTCCGATGCGGCGCCTGTACCTGACGATCGCCTGCGCCCAGGTGCCTTTGCTGGCGCTGGCCGCGCACGCGCAGGGCTGGTGGCTGTACCTCGCGTTGACCGGCGTGATGATCCTGATCTTCGGCGCGATTCCGTTCACCGACGCGATGATCGTGCGCTATGTCGACGACCGCATGCGCTCGCGCGTCGCCGGCATGCGCCTGACGGTGACGATCGGCATCAGCTCGGCCGCGGTGTGGGCGCTCGGGCCGCTGGTCAAGGCCGGTGGCTTCAGCACGCTGATGCTGTTGATGGCGGGCATCGCGGCGTGCACATCGGCGATCGTGTACTGGCTGCCCGGCGAGCCGGTGCCGAGCGTCGCGAGCGTGGGTGCCGGCTGACACTGCCAGGTGCGGTGAACGAATCGGCCGGCGAAGCGATTCGCAAAAACGGCTTGAACTGCGGGCATCGATCCCCTATCCTTGCCTTGCCTGGATTCAGGCAACCTCGTGGGCGCAGTCACTGCGCTCCAGGAGCCCCGGACCTTCTTCCTCCGGAGCTCCAAACGGTGGCGCCAGCCACCCGCCCCTCCCACCGTCAAGGCCGGGAGGGGTTTGTTTTTTCCGGGCTCACACCGCGCCCAGCGCCTGAGCCAGATCGGCCCTCAGGTCCTCGACGCCTTCGATCCCCACCGACAGCCGCACGCCATTGGGCGAAATGCCGGCCACGCGCATTTGTTCGTCGTTCATCGTCCCCGCCCACATCGCCGCGGCGTGCACGACGAGGCTTTCCACGCCGCCCAGACTGACCGCCTGGCGCGGCAGTTTCAGCGCATGCACGAAGCGGCTCGCGGCTTCATAGCCGCCTCGGATGGCGATGTTCATCACGCCGCCGAAGCCCTGCATCTGCGCCCTTGCCAATGCATGTTGCGGGTGCGACTCGAGGCCGGGATAGAACACGCGCTCCACCTGGGGCTGCCGCTCGAGCCACGACGCCAGCGCGAGCGCGCTCGCGTTGTGCTGGCGCACGCGCAGCGCCAACGTGCGCATGCCGCGCAGCAGCAGCCACGCGTCCATCGGGCTGAGCGTCGCGCCCAGGCAGATCTGCGTCTGCCACAGTGTGTCCACGAGATCCTTGCGCGCCAGCACGGCGCCGGCCGTGATGTCGTGGTGCCCGCCGAGGTACTTGGTGGCGCTGTGCACGACGATATCGATGCCGAGCGCCAGCGGCTGCTGGTTCAGCGGGCTGGCGAAGGTGTTGTCGCACACGCTGAAAGCGCCGCGCGCACGCGCCAGAGCGGCCACCGCGGCCAGATCGGTCAGCGCACACGTCGGGTTCACCGGCGTTTCGGTCATCACGAGGCGCGTGTTCGGCTCGAAGGCACGCTCCCAGGCCGTCAAGTCAGTCTGGTCGACAAGCGTGCAATGCACGCCGAAGCGCGGCAGCAGTTCGGAGAAATGTTTCGCGCTGCCCATGTAGTGGTTGCTTTGTGCGATCACGTGGTCGCCGGCTTTCAGCAGGCCCAGCAGCACGAGGCTGATCGCGCCCATGCCCGAAGCGGTGACGAGCGCGTCATGCGTTCCCGCCGCGCCGCCTTCCAGCGCGACCAGCTGCGCCGCCACTTGCTCGTGCAGCGGATTGCCATAGCGCGTGTAGTAGCGGCTGTGGCGGGGCTGGCCCGCCATCTCGGCGAATTCCTGCGCGTCGGCGGCGCTGAAGGTGGCGCTGTAGACGATCGGCGGGACGATCGCCGAATCCCCCTGCCCGTGCATCGCGCGGGCGCCCTGCGCACAGTGGGTATCCTGGCTGAAGGGGCTGGTGGGGCGCTCGGATTCGATTTGCCATGGCGGGCCTGTTGCTGCTCTGGTCAGAAGAGACCCTCATCATGCCCGAGTCGCTCCATTACCATCGACAGGTTTCGCCATGACCACAAGCTTCGACCCTTCGCGCCTGACGATGACGGAAATCATCCGTCTGCAGACGCTGTTGTCGCAGGAATTGACGCGTCGCTTCGAGCGCCACGCGGCGCTGGCATTCACCGACATCGTCGATTCGACCGCCTACTTCGCGCAGTTCGGCGACGAAGCCGGGCGGCGCCTGCAGCAACTCCACTTCGACTTGCTCGAACGCTGCCTGCCGGCGACCGACGGGCGCATTGTCGACACCGCCGGCGACGGCGCGTTCGCGATCTTCGCGTCCGCCGACGCGGCGGCGAGCGCGATGATCAATCTGCAAAACGCGGTGTCGGTCGAGAACGTGGACCGGCCGCGCCCCCACCAACTGTGCCTGCGCATCGGCCTGCATTGGGGTCCGGTGCTGACCGACGGCGTGCAGGTGACGGGCGACGCAGTCAACCTCTGTTCGCGCTTGGCCGCGACTGCCATTCCTGGCGAGGTTCGGCTGTCGCGCGAGCTGTTCCAGCAGCTCGGCGCCCCGCATCGCAGTGCCAGCCGTGCGCTCGCCAGCGTGACGCTGAAGGGCCTCACGCGCAGCGTCGACGCCCTCGCCCTGCAGTGGCGCGACGCGAGCCGCTTCCCGAGCGAGGTGGAGATCCGCGAAACCGGCCAACGCATTGCGCTGCCGGGGCGCGACACGGTCGCGTTCGGTCGCGGCGAAACCTCGGAGGCGGCGGCACCCATCGACGTCGCTTTGACGCTTCCCGATCCGCTGGCGTGCAAGCAGATCAGCCGCCGCCACTTCGAGTTGCGCAGCCGTCCCGGGGGGTATGTGCTCAGAGCCTTATCGGCGCAGCTCACCGAAGTCGACGGTGTCGCGGTTGAGCGCGATCGCGAAGTGCCGATCCGCCCGGGCTCGTGCGTACGCCTGGCCGGCGTGATGACGCTCGACTTCGGCGTGCCCAGCCGCGTGGCGGTGTCGGCCGTCGACGAAACCATGGTGGGTTCGGGTGCGGCGTCCGCGGGCCGAAATGCATGAGAGCCGGGCTTTGAAGGAGAAACAGCATGATTCGTCTGCATTGCTTCAGCCAGTCCGGCAACGCATTCAAGGTGGCATTCCTGCTGCGCGCGCTCGGCGTTCCCTACGAGGCCGTGTTCGTGGACTTCATGAGCGGCGCGACGCGCACGCCGGCGTGGCGCGAACAGGCCAATGAGATGGGTGAGGTGCCGGTGCTGGAAGACGGCACGCGCAGGCTGACGCAGTCCGGCGTGATCCTCACCTACCTTGCGCAACGGCATGGCCGCTACGCCGGCGCGAGCGACGACGAGAAACGCGAAGTGCAGCGCTGGCTGTTCTTCGACAACCACAAGTTCACGAGCTATTTCGCGAGCTACCGCTTCGCCAAGGCCTTCGGCCCGAACGCGCCCGACCCGGCGGTGATGGCGTGGCTGAAGGGGCGCATCGACGCCGCGTACGCGATCGTCGACAAGCACCTTGCGGCGCAGCCGTTCATGGTCGGTACGAGCCCGACGATTGCCGATTTTTCGCTGTGCGGCTACCTGTTCTATCCGGTCGAAGAGAGCGGCTACGAGGTCGCGGCCCGCTTCCCGAACATCGCGGCTTGGTTGGAGCGCGTGAAAGCGATTCCGGGTTGGGCGCCGCCCTACGAGGTGTTGCCCGGCGCGCGCATCGCACCGAAATGGTGAGGCCTCGCCGCTTGCTTTATGCTTGGGCCGCACATCACTCACAACAGGAGACAGAACATGAAACGATCGACTCTGATCTGGGCCGCCTCACTGGTCATGACCGCGGGCGCACTCGCGCTATCGGGTTGCGCGACTCCATCCGCCGGCGGTGCCGCCCCCGGCTGGGTGACGCTGATCGACGGCACGAACGGCATGGACAACTTCTTCGCGGTCGGCAATGCCGACTGGAAGGCGACCGACGGGGCCATTCAAGCGGAGCGCAAAACGGGGCCGGCGAACGGCTACCTGTTGACGAAGAACAGCTACACCGATTTCCAGATTCGCGCCGAGTTCTGGGCCAGCGACAGACGCCAACAGCGGCATCTTCATGCGCTGCCAGAACGTCTACGAAGTGACCGACCGCAACTGCTATGAAGCGAACATTTTCGATCAGCGCCCGGACCCGAAATACGGCACCGGCGCGGTGGTGAACTTCGCGGCGATCTCGCCGATGCCCAAGGCCGGCGGCAAGTGGAATACCTACGACATCACGGTGAAGGGCAAACGCATCACGCTCGTGTTGAACGGTGCGACGACGGTCGACTTTGAAGATGGAACGCTGGCCAGCGGCCCCGTCGCCCTGCAGTACGCGGCCGGGACGGTCAAGTTCCGCAAGGTGCAAATTCGCGCGCTGTAGCGCCGGCATCTCCGAGGCCCCCATGGATGCAGAAATTTTCAAACGAGAACTCGGCGAGCTCGGTTTTACCGAGGTGTTGACGCGCGTCTGGCCGGCGAACCAGTTCGTCGACACCCACACCCACGACTTCGAAGTCCGCGCGCTCGTGCTCGAGGGCGAGTTCGTGCTCGGCTGCGATGGGAAAGAGCAAGCTGCTGCGCGCCGGCGACATCTTCACGCTCGATGCGCACCGCCCGCACACCGAGCGTTACGGGCCGCAGGGCGCGACATCTCTCGTGGGCCGTAAGCGCAGCGCTTGAAGGCGAAGCCAGCGGCGGCCGGCGCGGGATCGTACCGGCGCCGCGCCGGATCGCTCAATCCTTGAACATGCGTTCCAGGCGGTCCAGGTCGTTGACGACGCGCCAGCTGCCGGCGCCGCCGGCCATCACGCGCTTCTCCCACGCGTCCAGGCGCCCGGTGTAGCGCGTCGGGTCGATGTTGTCGGTGCCGAGCTTGGTGACGTTCAGCGCGACGACGCGAATCCCGCCCAGGTTCAGCGGCACGTTGCGCAGCGTCTGCTTGTCGAGCTCTTCCTGCATGTCGGAGAAGATCAGGATCGTCTTTCGCCCGGCACCGGTCTCGTGCAGGAACTCGGCCGCTTGCAGCAGGCCGCCGGTGATGTCGGTGTAGGCGCTGCCGCCCTTGGTCTGCTCGCGCAGCATCGCGAGCTTGTCGCGCAGCGCTTTTTTCTGCTGGTTCACCTGCAGCGGGTCCTTGACGAAGGTCGCTTTCGCGATGATGTCTTTCTCGCTGAAGGAGCGGCTCTTCACGCGCGCCAGAGCGAACGTGTCGCCCGGGTTGAGCGTGCCGATCAGCCAGTTCACGACGTACTGCGCCTTGTCGACTTCCTTCGAGTAGGTGCCCGAAGTGTCGAGCAGCATGTAGACGGCGCGCTGCTGGCCGCCTTGCTCGCCGCAGCCCGAGGCGAACAATGCCAGCGCCATCCCGGCGAGAGCCGCGAGCCAAGGCCGCAAGGCCCGGCCCCCGGGCTGAACAGCGCGCCCAACGACGATTCCGAACCCGGGCCTCATGATGCCCGCCCCTGGGCCCGCGGCGTCGGCGTCGGTGCCGGCAAGGCGCCGCGCGACTTGATCAGCCGCTCCACGCTCAGCGGCAGGAAGATCAAGGCGTCGAACAGCATCGTCAACGCCTTGCCCGTGTGCCGGAACACGTTCGAGGCAATTCGCAGCGCGATGCTGAAGATGCGCAGCAGGAACACCAGCAGCGCGCCAATCACGGTGCGCGCCGAGTGGATGAAGTATTCGAGCGGCAAGCCGACGAAGGCCAGCGCGAACGGCAGGATGAAGCCGAGGATCATCTGCCCGGCGACGGGCACCTTCTGCACCCAGCCCAGGTCGGCGGCAGCCTGAGCCACGACACCTCCCGCCGAGTTGCCCAGGCTCGCCTTGAACGCCAGGTCGGCCAGGATGATCTGGTCGCGCATCACCGCCAGGCCCACCTCCACGCCGGCCAGGATGAGCAGGATCGAGAAGAAGATCCACGCCAGCGTGCGGCGCATCTTGTCGTGCATCGCGTTGATGCCGGGAAACAGGTGCGTGATGCGCAACGCCTCGAGCAGGAACAGGCCCATCGCCGATTCGATCAGGATGATCACGAGCGCGGCGATGTGCGAGACCTCGAGGTTGCCCACCAGATATTCGCCCGCGCCGACCATCGCCGACATCGGGCGCTGGATCAGCCAGAAGTTGACGAACGCGCCGCCCAGCGCGATCGTGAGCACGATGCCGGCGATGAAGAACTGGCTCGACGCCGACGCGGTGAGCGCGTGTTCGACCTTCTCCGACTTCTTCTGGATTTCCTGATACTTGTCCATCAGGCCGTCGATGCGCGCCGCGCCGTCTTGCATGCCCGCCATGTTGGCGTCCACCTTGGCGAGCGTTTGCTCCAGCGAGCGCCAGAACGGCATGAAACCGGCGAGGATCTTGTGCCGCGATTCGTAGGAGCGCCGGTACTCGCCGACCACCTTCTCGTAGATCGGACCCAGCGACTTCGCGATGTCTTCCAGGATCTTCTGCGTCAGCGGGTCGCCCATGTTCTTGATGTTGGCGATCGTCTCGGTCGCCTTCACCCAGTCGGGCGGCGGCGGCGGCACTTCGCCGCATTTCTTGTAGTCGTCTTCGACGCGTGTGATCTCATCGAGCAGGCGGCGCTGCAGCACCGGGTAGCCGCCGAGGTCGCGCCGCACCATCACGGTGATGCGCTCGAACTCGCGCTGAATCTCCTGCTCGACGCCTTTGCGCGCCTGCGACAGCAGCACCAGCTTGTTGCGCTCACGCAAGCCATCGGCGGCGCGCGACAGCCACTGGCCGCCCACACGCAGGCTGCCCGCGGCGATGCGCGAGACGGCGGTCAACATGCCGTGCACCGGCGTGCGCGCCGCATAGAGAAAGACCACCGCGATCAGGCCCAGGACGAGCGCCGACAGCGCAGGGTTTTCGGGGAACAACATCCATGACATGGAGCACCTGTGGGAATAGTTGAGTGCGCCGCCGGACGGGCCTGAGCGACAGCGGCGCCCATGATGGGCGCGCGAAGCGCTACAAACTGTCAGCAAAGGTCAGGATGGATTCAAGAAGGCGCGGCAACTGCGCGCAGCGGCACAGGCTGCCGAAAAGTGCCGGAACTTGCTGTCGAGCGCCGCGCCCCCGATTGGCGCATCGCTTTCGCAAGTGATATTGGCCCAGGCGGCCCGGACCCTGTTCCGCCCAGGACCCTTGCCGGCGAGCCTCTATTTGCCCAGGCCCATCTGCTTGCCGACGTCGGTGTAGACCTTGATGCGTTCTTTCATGAACGCGTCCATGCGCTCCACGCCCACGTTCACGAGTTCGAAGCCGCTCTTCGCGGCCAGCTCTTTCATCTCGGGGTCGGCGTTCAACGCGGCCCACAAGTCCGACAAGCGCTTGCGCGCCTCGGGCGGCGTCGACTTCGGCACACCGATACCGCGGTACGCGCCGTCGACCCAGTCGACGCCGAGTTCCTTGAACGTCGGCACGTCGGGCAGCAGCGGGTGGCGCGCGTCCATCGCCACCGCGAGCGCGCGCACCTTGCCCTTGTTGTTGATCGCGAACGCGGTGTACGTCATGCTGCCGTCGACATGGCCGCCGAGCACCGCCATCGTCATGTCGCCCGTCCCCTTGAACGGCACGTAAGTCGTCTTCACGCCGAACGCCTGGTTCATGCGCTGGTGCGCCGCGTGGTTGGCCGAGTTCAGCCCGGAGCCGCCGAGGTTGATCTTCTCGGGCTGGGCTTTCGCCGCCTTCACGAAGTCGGCAAAACTCTTCAGCGGGCTCGCGTCGGGGACGACCAGCGCGTCGGGCGTGTAGTGGAACCAGAACACCGGGGTCACGTCCTCGGTCTTGTACTGCACCTGGCCTTCCATCGGCTGCAGCACGGTGTGCGGCAGGTTCACGCCGACGATGTTCACGCCATCGCCCGGCAGCGTGTTCATCGTGCTCCACAGCAGCGCGCCGCCGGCGCCAGCCTTGTACTGGATGACGGTGTCGATGGCGGGGCACTTCCTCTTCAGCACGATCTGCTGGTGCCTGGCCGACAGGTCGGACTCTCCGCCCGGCGGGAACGCCTGCCAGTACATCAGCGCTTTGTCGGGGCAGGGCTGGGCGAGCGCAGCGTGCGCCGGCCAGCGTTCCGGCCGCCAGGGCCAGCAGGGTGATCAGGGTTGGGTTCATTGTTGCATCTCCATCGATTTCGTCATCCCGGCGAAAGCCGGGATCCATTGTTCGTACGGCGCCGCGACCAGCGGCGGATCCCGGCTTTCGCCGGGATGACAGATGGTGCGCTCATGCGGGAAATCGTGCCAGCGGGTTCGCCCGCAGCCAGGCGCAGACAGCGGCGGTGACCTGCGCAGTCGTCGCGCTGCCGCCCAGGTCGCGGGTGTGCAGGGCAGGGTTCGCGGTCACGGCTTCGATCGCCGCCATCACCTGCTGGGCGCAGGCGGCCTCGCCCAGGTGCTCGAGCAGCATCACGAGCGACCAGAAGGTGCCGAGCGGATTCGCCAGGCCCTGGCCCATGATGTCGAACGCCGAGCCATGGATCGGCTCGAACATGCTCGGATAGCGCCGCTCGGGGTCGATGTTGCCCGTGGGCGCGAGGCCCAGGCTGCCGGCCAGCGCCGCGGCGAGGTCGCTCAGGATGTCGGCGTGCAGGTTGGTCGCGACGACGGTGTCGATGCTCGCCGGCCGGTTCACCATGCGCGCCGTCATCGCATCCACCAGTTCCTTGTCCCAGCTCACGTCGGGAAATTCGGAAGCGACTTCGCGCGCGATCTCGTCCCACATCACCATCGCGTGGCGCTGCGCGTTCGACTTGGTGACGACGGTCAGCAGCTTGCGCGGTCGCGAGCGCGCCAGAGCGAACGCGTAGCGCAGGATGCGCTGCACGCCGGCGCGCGTCATCAGCGTCACGTCGGTCGCGGCCTCGATCGGCTGGCCCTGGTGCACGCGCCCGCCGGCGCCGGCGTATTCGCCTTCCGTGTTTTCACGAACGATCACCCAATCCAGGTCTTGCGGTCTGCAGCGTTTCAACGGCGCGTCGATGCCGGGCAAGATGCGCGTCGGCCGAACGTTCGCGTACTGGTCGAAGCCCTGGCAGATCTTCAGGCGCAGGCCCCACAGCGTGATGTGGTCGGGAATGCCCGGGTCGCCGGCCGAGCCGAACAGGATTGCGTCCTTGCCGCGCAAGGCGTCGAGGCCCTGCTCGGGCATCATCACACCATGCGCGCGGTAGAAGTCGCCGCCCCAGTCGAAGTTCTCGAATTCGAAGGTGATGCCGGGGTTGACTTGCGCGAGCTGCTCCAGCACCTGCCGGCCGGCGGGAATCACTTCCTTGCCGATGCCGTCTCCGGGGATCGTCGCGATCGAATAGGTTTTCATTGAGCTTGTCCGGGTGCCGATGCCCGACTCTATGCCAGCCGGCGCCTGGGAGCGCCATTGTCCCGCGATCGTGCGTTCGCGCGCGTCGGAAAGAATCGGCTCTGGTACGCTGCCGCGGCAGTCCGCCGGCGTGCCTGCCGTGCCTTCCATTCACACCTGAAAAGCCGACCGATGCTCGAACTTCTCACCGACCCACAAGCCTGGATCGCGTTCGCGACGCTCACCGCGCTCGAACTCGTGCTGGGTATCGACAACATCATTTTCATCTCGATCCTGGTGGACAAGCTGCCGAAGGAACGGCGCGAACTCGCGCGGAGAATCGGCCTGTTCGGGGCGATGTTCATGCGCATCGGTCTGCTGCTGGTGCTGGCGTGGATCGTCGGTCTGGTGCAGCCGCTGTTCACGGTCGTTGGCCAAGAGATCTCGGGGCGCGATCTGATCTTGATCCTCGGCGGCCTGTTCCTGATCTGGAAGAGCACCGGCGAGATTCACCAATCGCTCGAAGGCGACGAGGGCCATGCGGCCAGCGCTGCGAAGGCCACGTTCACGGCCGTGATCGTGCAGATCATGCTGGTGGACCTGGTGTTCTCGCTCGATTCGATCATCACCGCAGTGGGCATGGTCGACGAGTTGGCGGTGATGATCGCCGCGGTGATAGCGTCGGTGGCGCTGATGATGTTGTTCGCCGGCCCGATCGGGCGATTCGTGTCCGACCATCCGACGATCAAGATGCTGGCGTTGTCGTTCCTCATCGTCGTCGGCTCAGTGCTGGTGGCCGAAGGCTTCGGCCACCATGTGCCCAAGGGCTACGTCTACTTCGCGATGGCATTTTCAGTGGCGGTGGAGATGCTCAACATCCGGCTGCGGCGCCGCTCTGCCAAGCCGGTGCAGCTGCACCCACCGCACATCCCCGGCGATTGAGGCTGGTGGCACACGGGGTCCGAACCTCGCGGCACCGACCGCCCGGTTGATTTCGGTGCAAGCCCGCTTGACGCGGTGCCGCGCCTGGCCTCTACTTCGACCCGTGGCATCGGCCAGGAGGGAACATGGGAACCACGATCAGCTTCAAGCGCCCGGACGGGCAGGCCGTTCAAGGCTATCTGGCCGAGCCGGAAAACACCAAAAGCACGAGCGCCGTGGTCGTGATTCAGGAGTGGTGGGGTCTGAACGACCAGATCCGAGGCGTCGCCGAGCGCCTTGCCGCGGCCGGCTACCTGGCGCTGGTGCCTGACCTGTACCGAGGCAAGTCGACGGTGCAGGCCGAAGAGGCGCACCATCTGATGACAGGCCTGAACTTCGGCGACGCGGCCTCGCAGGACATTCGCGGTGCGGTTCAGTACCTGAAGGAGCGCGCTCTCAAAGTCGGCGTCACAGGGTTTTGCATGGGCGGCGCGTTGACCGTGCTGTCGCTGACGATGGTTCCCGAAGCGAGCGCTGGAGTCGTGTGGTATGGCTATCCGCCGCTCGAATTCGTCGATGCGTCGAAGATCAAGGCACCGATGCTCGCGCATTGGGCGACGCAGGACGGCGCATTCGCGATCGCCGGCGTCGACGCGCTGGAAGAAAAATTGCGCGCCGCTGGCGTGGCCTACGCCGGTCACCGCTATCTGGCACAGCATGGCTTCGCCAACGAAACCGCGCTCGGCCCGCACCGCCTGCCGATCACACAGTACGACCCGGCTTGGGCACAGATCGCCTGGGACCGCACGTTCGGCTTCTTCGGTAAACAGTTGGCCTGATCGCCATCAAGAGGAGGTCGGGCCGGATTTTCGAAACCAGATGAAGCGCCTCGGCGCCGCTGGAGGCGAACACGACGCGGCGGCTCGTGCCGGACAGAATTTTCGCCGCGAGTCTTGCTGAAGGTCGTCGTCGTCCAGCTGCCACCGGCTACTGCAGGCCCACCGCGTCGCTGCGCGAATGGCAGCCCTGGCCCAGCATGTCGGGCGTGATCAGCGTGATGCCGCGCTCGGTGACGTGAAAGCGCGTCGCGTCGTGGGCGTGGTTCATGCCGGCGGAAAAGCCGTCGGGCAGCTGACAGTCCTTGTCGACCACGCAGCGCCGCAGCGTGACGCCACGGCCGATGCGAACGTTGGGCAGGATCACCGACTCCTCGAGCAGGCTGTCTTCCTCGACGCGCACCTTGAAGCCGAGCAAGGAGCGGCGCACTGTCGCGCCGCTGACGATGCAGCCGCTGCACACGACGGAGTCGGTGGCCATGCCGCGCCGGCCGGAGTCGTCGAACACGAATTTCGCCGGCGCGAGCTGGCGTTGCAGGCTGAGCACCGGCCAGTCGTCGTCGTACAGGTTGAGTTGCGGCTGCACCTCCACCAAGTCCATGTGCGCTTCCCAGTACGCGTCCACCGTGCCGACGTCGCGCCAGTAGGGCTTTTCGCCGACCATGTTGACGCAGGAGCGCGAGTAGCGGTGCGCGTGCACGCGTGAGTGCTCGAGCACATGCGGGATCACGTCGTGGCCGAAGTCGTGGCCCGAGTTCGGATCGGCGGCGTCGCGGCCGAGCACCTCGTACAGGAAACTCGCCTTGAAGATGTAGATGCCCATGCTCGCCAGCGCGCGATCGGGTTGATCGGGGATGCCTTTCGGGTGCGCCGGCTTCTCGCGGAACGCGACCACGCGGTCCATCGCGTCGACTTCCATCACGCCGAAGGCGCTGGCCTGCTCGACGGAAACCTCGATGCAGGCGATGGTGATGTCGGCGCAGGTTTCGATGTGTTCGGCGAGCATCACGCCGTAGTCCATCTTGTACACATGGTCGCCGGCGAGAACGAGCACGTATTCGGGGTCGGCTTCGCGCAGGATGTCCAGGTTCTGGTACACCGCGTCGGCGGTGCCGCGGTACCAGTCGTCGCCGATGCGTTGCTGCGCCGGAACGACGTCGATGAATTCGTTCAGCGACGACTCCAGGAAACCCCAGCCACGCTCGATGTGCGCGATCAGGCTCTGCGCCTTGTACTGGGTGAGCACGCTGACGCGGCGGATGCCGGAGTTGATGCAGTTGCTGAGCGGAAAGTCGATGATGCGCAGCGTCCCGGCGAATGGCACGGCCGGTTTGGCGCGCCAGTTCGTCAGGTTCATCAGCCGCGTGCCGCGCCCGCCGGCCAGCACCATGGCGTAAGTCTTGCGCGACAGGGCGCCGAGAAAGCTCGTGTACGAAGCGGCCGGTGCGCGGTAAGACGCGACGGTGGCGTGCGACCGCGCTGCACTCATATTGCCCATGGATTTTCCTCGCGCGCGCCGCTGAAGCGCTTTGGCCTGGGTATGTCGAGCTGACGAGAGGGCGCAGTCTGCGCGGCTGAAACCAAACTGGAGGGTTGCCGGATGTAAGAGATGTGCCATTGACGGCAATTTCTCACGTGGGCCGGGAGCGCCGACCCTGACGAGTGTCGAGCCCCGCGCGCAGGGCGTCGCCGCGCCATGCCCTGAGCCACCTGCGATGATGTGCGCCGCATGTCCGCGCCTGAGACGAGCCCCATCCCCGACAGCAGCAACCCGCTCGCGACCCCGGTGTCCGCGTTGGCGCCGCTGCGCAACCCGGTATTTCGCATGCTGTGGGGCGTGTGGGTCACGGCGAACGTCTGCCTGTGGATGAACGACGTGGCGGCGGCCTGGCTGATGACGACGCTGACCACCTCGCCGGTGATGGTGGCGCTGGTGGCGACAGCGTCGTCGCTGCCGGTGTTCCTGCTCGGCTTGCCGAGCGGCGCACTGGCCGACATCGTCGACCGGCGCCGGCTGATGCTCGTGAACCAGGTGTGGGTCGCGGGCGTGGCTCTCACCACTTGTCTGGTGGCTTTCGCCGACGCGCTGACGCCGCCGCTGCTGCTCGTGCTGACATTTGCGAACGGCATCGGCCTGGCGCTGCGCTGGCCGGTCTATGCGGCACTGGTGCCCGAGCTCGTGGAGCGGCGCCAGTTGTCGTCGGCGCTGGCGTTGAACGCGATCGCGATGAACGTCTCGCGCATTGCCGGGCCGGTGGTGGCCGGCGCGCTCATCGCCGGCGTGGGCAGCGCCTATGTGTTCATGCTCAACGCCGTGCTGTCGCTCGGCGCGGCAGTCGCGCTGGCGCGCTGGCGCCGCGCGCCCAAGGTCAGCGCGCTGCCGGGCGAGCGCTTTCTGGGCGCGATCCGCGTCGGCATGCAGCACGTGCGCCAGTCGCAAGCGATGCGCACCGCGCTGCTGCGCATCGCGCTGTTCTTCATGCAGGGCGCGGCGCTGCCCGCGCTGCTGCCGCTCGTCGCCAAGGGCATGGGCGGGGGCGACGCGCGCACCTTCACGCTGCTGCTGGCGTGCATGGGCGTGGGCGCGATCGGTGCCGCGCTCGCCCTGCCGCGGCTGCGCGCCGCGGTTCGGCCCGACACCTTGGTCACGGTGTGCACATCGGTGCACGCGGCGATGATGGTGGCGGTGAGCCTCGCGCCGAACATCTATGTCGCTGCGCCCGCGATGATGCTGCTCGGCGCGGTGTGGATCACGGCGGCGAACACGATCACGCTGTCGGCCCAGCTCGCCTTGCCCGACTGGGTGCGCGCGCGCGGCATGTCGATCTACCAGATGGCGATGCTCGGCAGCGGCGCGGCGGGTGCCGCGTTCTGGGGCCAGGTGGCGAGCCTGACGCAAGTGCGCACGAGCATCGTCTGCGCCGCGCTGGTGGCCGCGGTGTGCCTGCTCTTCACGCACCGCCTCAGCCTGGAGGCGGCGACGCCGGAGGACTTGACGCCCACCGACCGCATCAAGTCGGCGCAGACCGCGTTCGAGATCGCCGCCGACGACGGACCGGTGATCGTGACGGTGGAGTACCGCATCGCCCCGGAGAACGTGGCCGCGTTCCTGGAGGTGATGCAGGAAACGCGGCGCAGCCGGCTGCGCCAGGGCGTGCTGTCGTGGGAGCTGTTTCGCGACACCGTCGACCCGCAGGTCTATGTCGAACAATTCATGGACGAAACCTGGGCCGACCATCTGCGCCGCTTCGACCGCATGACCGAGGCCGACGTTGGCCTGCGCGAGCGGCGCCTGGCGCTGCATGCCGGATCCGACCCGCCCGCGATCGCGCGGCGCGTCGCCGAGCCGCTGCGCGAATGACGGGTTTGAATGCAGTCCGCGGGATGCGCGGATGGATGCTGGCCGCGCTGGCCGCGCCGGCCGCCACGGCGGCGCAGGTGGGGGCTCAGGCACCGGGCGCGCCTCGCCCCGGCGAGGTTCAGGCTCGCGAGCTTGAAGCGAACCTCGCGCGGCGCTGCACGCTGTGCCACTCCGAGGACAGCGCCGCCGCTGGCGATGACCGGGCCGCCGTTTCTGTCCGACGAGCAAACCTCGCACGCCGCCACGCTCGCGGCGAACGACCGCGCACGCGTCGTGCCCGGCCAGAGCGCCGCGAGCGAACCGGTGCGGCGCATCCGCGGCCAGGCGCGCCCGCGCATGCCATTCGATGGGCCGCCCTGCCTCAGTGATGAAGAGGTCAAGCTGATCGAAGACTGGGTCGCGCAAGGCGCGCGCGACGCCCAAGGCACGCAGGCGAATCCGCCCGTGGGAGCGGCACTGCGCTTGCACGGAACGCTGGGTGCCGGCTCGCGCCTGGATGGGCTGGAACTGCTCGTCACCGGCCGCACGCGGATCGACAAGCGCCCGGCGCCGGGCGACGATGTCGAAGTGCGCGGCCGGGTCGGCGAGCAGGGCCAGGTGATCGTGGAGCGGCTGCGTCCGCGCTGAGGGGCTCGCGACGGCCCGCTTCAGTTCCTGTGCTCGCTGTGCTCTGCCGCACCGAGCGCCTTCACGGTGGCCTTGACTTCCAGCGTCTCGCGCTTGCCGTCCTTGCCTAGCAAGACGAGCGTCAGCGGCACGCTGTCGCCAGCCTTCACCTGCTGCTTCAGGTCCATCAGCATCACGTGCAGGCCGCCGGGCTTGAGCTGCACCGCCTTGCCCGCTGGCAACTCCACGCCTTTGACGGCGCGCATCTTCATCACGCTGCCGTCCATCGCCATCTCGTGGATTTCGACGACGCCCGCGACCGGCGAGCTCGCCGAGACCAGTTGACCGCCCTGCGCGGAAGTCAGTTGCATGAAGGCGCCGGTCGCCTTTTGCTGCGCCACGGTGGCGCGCACCCAGGGCTCCTTGACGATAGTCTGCGCGATGGCCGGCAGCGCAGCCGTGCTTGCCGCAAACGCGATGCAGGTCAGCGTTTGTTCGAGTCGTTTCATCAATATCCTCCGTGGCGAGAAAGTGCGATGCTAAGGTCGCGCTGGCTTGGCTGCCGCGGCGGTTCGAAATCGGGCCTTGTCAATTTCGACCGAGAATGCGCCGGTCCGGCTCATCGCGAGCCGATGGCAGCCCGTCATTTCCACTGCATCCCCACCCACGCATGGCCACGATTCTGCAAAACCTCCCCGCCGGCCAGAAGGTCGGCATCGCTTTTTCCGGTGGCCTGGACACGAGCGCCGCGCTTCTGTGGATGCGCCGACACGGCGCCATCCCTTACGCCTACACCGCCAACCTGGGCCAGCCCGACGAGCCCGACTACGACGAGATCCCGCGCAAGGCGCTCGCCTACGGTGCACAGATCGCGCGCCTGATCGACTGCCGCGCCCAGCTCGTCGCCGAAGGCATCGCCGCGCTGCAAAGCGGCGCGTTCCACATCTCCACCGCAGGCGTCACCTACTTCAACACCACGCCGCTCGGCCGCGCGGTGACGGGAACGATGCTCGTCGCCGCGATGAAGCAGGACGACGTGAACATCTGGGGCGACGGCTCCACGTACAAGGGCAACGACATCGAGCGCTTCTACCGCTACGGCTTGCTCACCAACCCGGAGCTGAAGATCTACAAACCCTGGCTCGACCAGGCCTTCATCGACGAGCTCGGCGGCCGCGCCGAGATGTCGGAGTTCATGCGCGAGTGCGGCTTCGCGTACAAGATGTCGGCCGAGAAAGCGTACTCCACCGACTCGAACCTGCTCGGTGCGACGCACGAAGCGAAAGACCTGGAACATCTGAACAGCGGCATGCGCATCGTCCAGCCGATCATGGGCGTGGCCGCGTGGCGCGACGATGTCGAAGTGAAGCGCGAGGAGGTGCGGGTGCGTTTCATCGAGGGCCAGCCGGTCGCGCTGAACGGCCGTGAGTTTGCGAATCCCGTCGAGCTGCTGCTGGAAGCGAACCGCATCGGCGGCCGCCACGGCCTGGGCATGAGCGACCAGATCGAGAACCGCATCATCGAAGCGAAGAGCCGCGGCATCTACGAAGCGCCGGGCCTGGCGCTGCTGTTCATCGCCTACGAGCGGCTCGTCACCGGCATCCACAACGAGGATACGATCGAGCAGTACCGCGACAGCGGCCGCAAGCTCGGGCGCTTGTTGTACCAGGGTCGCTGGTTCGACCCGCAAGCGATCATGCTGCGCGAGACGGCGCAGCGCTGGGTCGCGCGCGCGGTCACCGGCGAGGTGACGATCGAATTGCGCCGCGGCAACGACTACTCGTTGCTCGACACCGAGTCGCCCAACCTCACCTACAAGCCCGAACGCCT
Organism: uncultured beta proteobacterium; assembly: GCA_963791595.1. Classification (GTDB taxonomy): domain Bacteria; phylum Pseudomonadota; class Gammaproteobacteria; order Burkholderiales; family Burkholderiaceae_C; genus JAEMQF01. Next base: position 37,576 of record CAWBTF010000021.1, read on the forward strand.
GACGATGGAAAAGGGCGCGTCGAGCTTCTCGCCGCAAGACCGCATCGGCCAGCTGACGATGCGCAACCTCGACATCGCCGACACGCGCGAGAAGTTGATCGTCTACAGCAAGGCCGGGTTGCTGTTGCCGGGCTCGGGTGTGGGGCTGCCGCGGTTGGCGAATGACGGGGACGAGTAGCGGCGCGCCGCATGGATATTGCTTGATCTCGTGCCTGGTGTTTTGTACAGTCACCGAATGCATCGCACGACACAGCCCCAACTGCCCCTGTGGGATGAATCGCTAGCGGTGCAGCCTGCGGCGCGGCCGACGGAATCGGCGTTCTGGCGCGGCAGTCTCGCGAGCCGATCCCAGTCTCGCCAGGAACAAAAGCAGCTCGGTCAGTTCATCACGCCGGCGCCGATTGCCCGCATGATGGCCGCCCAGGCGGTGGCTGGGCGCGTGTGGGGCGGCCGGGCGATTCGCCTGCTCGATCCCGCGGCCGGCAGTGGCGTGCTCGCCGCGGCGCTCGTTGAGGCGGTGTTGTCATCCGCAGCGCGGCCATCGCGCATCGAGCTGCTGCTGTGCGAGATTGACCCTTCGATGTTGTCGCTACTGCGAAGTTGCGCGAGCGAACTCGAATCTCTTTGCAACGCACTGGGCGTCGGATTCGAGTGCCGGGTGCAGGAGGGCGATTTCTTGCTGTCCGAGTTGTCGCGTTCGCAAGCGCCGACGGTCGATGCAGTGATTGCCAACCCTCCTTATTTCAAGCTCTCCGGAGAGGATGAGCGCGCGCGATTATTCGCGCACGCCGTGCACGGCCAGCCGAACATCTATGCGCTATTCATGGCCAGTTGCGCGCAGTTGCTCAGGCCCGGCGGCGCGTTCTGCTTCATCACGCCGCGCTCGTGGACGAACGGCGCCTACTTCCGCGCATTGCGCGCGCAACTGCTCAGTCGCTTGACGGTAGACGCATTGCATTTGTTCGAAAGCCGCGAAGCGCATTTCCAAGCCGATGCCGTGCTGCAAGAAGCGATGATCGTTTGGGCCTCCGTGGGGCGGCCGCAGGCGGCGATTGCCGTGTCGAAGAGCCATGGCAGTGCCGACCTGAACAATGCCCATGCGCCGATCTGGCCGGCAGACCAGGTGCTCGGCCCGGCGCCTGACCGAATCGTGATCGTTCCGGACGCCGAGTCGACGCACGCCCTCGGCGGCCTGCACTTGAGTTTGGGCGACCTCGGCCTGACGGTCAGCACCGGCCCCGTGGTGGGTTTTCGCGCTGCCGCGCACTTGCGCGCGACGGCCGGGCCCTCCACTGTGCCAATGCTGTGGATGCCGCACGTGCGCAGCATGCACATCGAATGGCCACGTCGGCATCGCGCCGAACACATCGACGCGAACGATGCCAGCTCCTGGATGTTGCTGCCCAATCAGCCCATGGTGTTGGTCAGACGCTTCAGCCCGAAGGAAGATGCGAGGCGCATCACCGCCGCACCCTATCTCGGTGGCCTGCCGGGGCAGCGCATCGGCCTGGAGAACCACCTCAATGTGATCCATCCGCTGGCCGGTCGACTGAGCCGTACCGCCGTCCAAGGGCTGGCCGCGTACCTGAGCTCGTTGCCGGTGGATCGCTACCTGCGCAGTCTTCTCGGGAGCACCCAGGTCAACGCGGTCGAGCTGCGCAATTTGCCGGTGCCCGATATGGCGGCGCTGGAATGCATTGGGCGTGGCTTGGCCTGCGCTGCTTCGCTCGACGAAGCGGTGGACTCGGCCGTGCAAGGCGTCGCTACGCCACGGCCGGTGCGGCATGCCTGATTCGGCCTCTGGCTCCACACTAGATTTGCCGAGCCTGATTGGCGTCGAGGCCGTACGCGAGCGCCTAGCGGTGATTTTCCCGGAAGCTTTTCCCGACCGCGGCATCCTGGTCGGCAAGATGGCCGCTCACGTGGTCTTCGTCTTCTTGTACGGCGGTTTCATCGAGGGCAGTGACCGTCTGTTGCGCCCGAGTCTGGTCTACTTCTTCACTGCCGAGCAGGCGAGACGCGTCAAGCGCACCGAGCGGCTGGCGTGGCTTGCGCAGGCTTTTCGACCGGGCTATCGCCCCGCCGGCAAAAGCTGGTATGCCGATACGAGCCGCGAATCGATTCGCGACGACTTGATGCGTAACCGCCTGATCCCGATGGGAATTCTGGGCCGCAAGGAAGGTGTGCCGACGACATCGAGCGCACCGGTGTACTTTCTGCGGTCGACATTCGCCGCATTGTTCGACCCCGCGCTGAGCGGCGCTGCGCTGCATGCATCCATTGAAGCTTGGCGTAGGGTGCATCTCGACTCAGGCACGCTGAAACGCATGGCGCTCAAGGCGAGCGGCGTCTTGGAGCGGCTTGGCGATGTGTTCATCGACCTGCCAGACGGCACGCGCATGCGCGTGGCCGCCGGCCCTTCGGCGCCGATTTTGAAAGCGATGGTCGAGGAATTTGCACCGCGTTGGCTGCGCAAGCCGGTTGTCTTGTGGATCAGCGCCAGCGACCAAAAGACCCATCCAGTGTTCGTGGAGCGTGCGCGCTCGGTCGGACTTGCATTCGACCCGAGCAATGAGTTGCCCGACTTGATCTTGGCCGATGTCGATGACCCTGTGCGCTTCGTCTTCTGCGAGATCGTCGCCACCGACAGCCCGGTGACCGCCGAGCGGAAGGCTTCGCTGACCAAGATCGCAGACGGGTCCGGCATCGACGCCCGCCATCTGCTTTTTGTCACCGCATTTCAGGACCGCGAAGCCGCCGCCTTTCGCAAGACGTTCAGCCGCATCGCCCCCGACAGTGATGTCTGGTTCAGCACCGAGCCCGACCTGATTGTCGGACTTCGCAGCGCACCGCACGTGCGCTACGAAGTCCGCTGAACCCCCCAGTCAGCGCCTCAAGCGCGCTCGCGAGTGCGGCTCGTCGCGCGCTTGTCGATCGTCGCGGCTTTCTGGTACGCGCGCATCGCCTTATTGCGCAAGTCGATCGCCTTGGCCAGCGCGGCCTCGACGCGTTCGTCCGAGTACGTCGATTCCGTGCCGATGTAGACGCTGCGATTGGTCGGCTTCTGCCCGTAGCGCGGGATCGTCACGCCAAAGCTGTATTCGGCGAAGTTGCGGCCCGCGCGCTGGCGCCCGATCGGGCCGCTCACGCCCACCGGCAGGTCGTTGCTCTTGTTCGCTGAAACATCACGGCGCAGCCGCGAGGGCGCCGGCAGCTTGTCGATGCGCTTGAGCAGCTCGGCCTCGGCCAGCGCCAGCGCCGCCTTCGCGCCCTTGCCGTCGGGCGTGAAGTCGGAAAACATCTTGGTGTGCTTGCCGTAGCGCAGCTGCCAGCCGTGCGTCGACTCATGGTCGATGCGTTGGATGTGTTCCGGAACGCGAAACGATTTGCCGGTGAAGATTTCGACCTTGCGATATTTCATGCGTGTCTCCGTGCGCGAACGTACCACTGCGTCAGCCTGTTAGCCTGGCTGGTCCCGAATGAATGGCGCGATGATAGGGCATGCGGGCCGGGTGCGGCTGGGTGAGCCAAGGCCGATTGATTTGTCGCAACGCAAATCCATTGAGAGCAGGCGCCACCGGCGCTGCGGCGGTGGCGCGCGGCGGGACTAGGATACGCGGTTCATCAGGAGGGATCGCCATGAATGAAGTGGCAGCGCCGCCGGCCACGCTCGAGAACCTGCCGGCGCAGACGATCAGCGAAGCCGTGCTGCTGGAGAAGTACGCCAAGGGCGACGAGCATTGCATTGCCGACGTGAACCGGCGCGTCGCGCGCGCGCTCGCGCAGGCTGAAGCTCCCGAGCAGCGCGAGCGCTGGGAAGAGCGGTTCGCGCAGGCGCTGGCCGGCGGCTTCATTCCGGCCGGGCGCATCCAGTCAGCGGCGGGCACCGATCTCGCGGCGACGCTCATCAACTGCTTCGTGCAGCCGGTGGGCGACTCGATCTCGCAAGTGGACGACGGGCACCCCGGCATCTACACGGCGCTGACTGAAGCGGCCGAGACGATGCGCCGCGGCGGCGGCGTCGGCTACGACTTCTCGCGCATCCGCCCGCGCGGTGCGTGGGTCGGCAGCACGCGCAGCAGCGCGTCGGGCCCGGTGAGCTACATGCATGTGTTCGACCAGAGTTGCCAAACGGTCGAATCGGCCGGTGCGCGCCGCGGTGCGCAGATGGGCGTGCTGCGCTGTGACCACCCCGACATCGAGGAATTCATCCACGCCAAGGACCACGGCGCGTTGAAGAACTTCAACATCTCGGTGGGCGTGACCGATGCGTTCATGCAGGCGCTGCGCGCCGACGCCGAGTTCGAACTGGTGCACCGGGCCGAGCCGGGCGCGGCGCAAAAGGCCGCTGGTGCCTACCGTCAGTCGAGCGGTCAGGGACTGTGGGTGTACCGCAAGGTCCGCGCGCGCGACCTGTGGGAACAGGTGATGCGCAGTACCTACGACCACGCCGAACCCGGCGTGCTGTTCCTCGATGCGATCAACCGCGACAACAACCTGGCGTATTGCGAAAGCATCGCGGCTTCGAATCCTTGCGTCACCGCCGACACCTGGGTCATGACGAGCGAAGGCGCGCGCCAGGTGCAAGACCTGATCGGCAAGCCCTTTTCGGCGATCGTCGAAGGGCGTGCTTATCCGAGCGAATCGACGGGTTTCTTCGCCACCGGCACCAAGCCCGTGTTTCGCCTGCGCACCCGCGCCGGCCATGACCTGCGCCTCACGCCCGACCACCGAGTGCGGCGTGTGCGCCGAAAGACGCCGTACACGATCGAACCCGAGTGGGTGCGAGCGGATCAGCTCGTTCCCGGTGACGAACTGCTGCTGCACAACCACCGCCAGCTGCTGGGCTGGGAAGGCCCTTACACCGAAGCGCAGGGTTACCTGATCGGCTTGCTCATCGGTGACGGAGTCTTGAAGGCGGACAAGGCCGTGCTCTCCGTGTGGGCGCCCGAGCTCAAGCTGGTGGGCAACGCGGGTGCTTCGGCGCCGCCCGTCGCCGACCCTGGCGCCCGGGGGATCATGCAGGCTGCGCAAGCGGCGGTGGAGACCCTGCGGCACCGTGCCGACTTTCGCGGTTGGCAGCGCCCGATTGCCGGTCGCGGCGAGTCGCGCCTGGCCAGCGCGCCGTTGCGTGACCTCGCGCTCGAACTTGGCATGGAGCCCGGGAACAAGCGCATCACGCCGGCGATGGAGCGCGCAGCGTCGGAATTCTGTGTGGGACTGCTGCGCGGACTGTTCGATTCCGACGGCTCGGTGCAAGGAACGCAAGACAAGGGCGTCAGCGTACGCCTGACGCAATCGGACCTCGGCCTGCTGCAATCCGCGCAGCGCCTGCTGCTCCGCCTGGGGATCGTGGCGACGATCTACACGAATCGCAAACCGGCCGGTCTGAAGGCCATGCCCAACGGCAAAGGGGGTGTCAGCGATTACCCCACCCAACCCGTGCACGAGCTGGTCGTCAGCAACGACAACCTCGAGTGGTTCTCCGAGCGCGTGGGATTCGCCGACACCGCAAAGGCGCAGCGTCTGGATGAACTGTTGCACGCCTATCGGCGCGGATTGAACCGGGAGCGATTCGTCGCCAGCGTCGAGTCGCTCACCGAAGAAGGCCCGGAACCAGTCTTCGATGCAACGATCGCCGACGTGCACGCCTTCGACGCGAACGGTTTGTTCGTTCACAACTGCGGCGAGCAACCGCTGCCGTCTTATGGCTGCTGCTGCCTCGGCTCGATCGACCTGACGCGATTCGTGAGCGACCCGTTCGAGCCGAACGCACGCTTCGACGAAGCCGGTTTCGCCGCGCTCGCCAAGGTGGCGGCGCGCATGCTCGACAACGTGCTCGACGTGACCGTCTGGCCGCTGCCGCAGCAGCACGAGGAGGCACGCAACAAGCGCCGCATCGGTCTGGGCTTCACGGGACTGGGCGACGCACTCGTCATGCTCGGCCTGCGCTACGACATGCCCGAGGCGCGCAGCCGCGCCGCGCGCATCGCCGAGGTGATGCGCGACGCGGCGTATGAAGCGTCGATCGAGCTCGCGCGTGAACGCGGCGCATTCCCGCTGTTCAATGCCGATCTGTACCTGAGCGGCAGCACGTTCGCATCGCGCCTGCCGCAGCAGCTGCGCGAACGCATCCGCGCGCAAGGCCTGCGCAACTCGCACCTGCTGTCGATCGCACCCACCGGGACGATCAGCCTGGCGTTCGCCGACAACGCGAGCAACGGCATCGAGCCCGCGTTCAGCTGGAGCTACACGCGCAAGAAACGCCGCGCCGACGGCAGTTTGGAAGAGTTTGCGGTCGAAGACCATGCGTGGCGGCTGTTTCGCCACCTGCGCGGCGCCGAGACGCCGCTGCCGCCGGCGTTCGTGAGCGCGCTCGAGATGAGCGCCGGCGCGCATGCCGAGATGGTGGCCGCCGTCGCGCCGTATATCGACACGGCGATTTCCAAGACTGTCAACGTGCCCGCCGACTACCCCTACGCCGATTTCCAAGACCTCTACATGCAAGCCTGGCAAGCGGGGCTGAAGGGCTTGGCAACGTACAGGCCGAACTCCGTGATGGGCGCGGTGTTGAGCCCCACGCCGCTCGGCCCGGACACAGCGGCGCCGTTGCAGATCGCCGACGTGCCCGCGGCGCATGAGCCGGCAGCGAACCTGCGGCTGCGTCTGGATCGCTCCAGCGCACCGGTGCTCGCATCGCTGCGCTGGCCCGGCCGCCCCGAGCTGCCCGCCGGCAACCCGGCGTGGACCTTCATGGTGAACCATCCGTTCGGCGACTTTGCGCTGTTCGTCGGAGAACTTGCCGGCGAAGAAGGCGGCGCGCCGCAGGCCTTCGAAGTCTGGGTGAACGGCGCCGAGCAGCCGCGGGCCCTCGGCGCATTGGCGAAGACGCTGTCGATGGACCTGCGCGCGAATGACGCCGCCTGGTTGCAACTCAAACTCGACGCGCTCGCCACCGTCGCCGAAGAGCGATCCTTCGACATGCCGTTCCCGCCGAGCGGCGAACGGCGCCTGTTCCCGGGCGTGGTCGCCGCGACAGCCGCGTTGGTGCGCTGGCGCTGCGAACAGCTCGGCACGCTGCCGGCGCGCAAGGGCGCGGCCACGCCTGTGCTCGATTCGATGTTCAGCGTGGAAGAGCCGCTCACCGGCACCTCGGGCACGCTGGCCTGGGCGGTCGACATCCAGAACCCGGCCAGCAGCGACGCCTTCACGCTGACGCTGAAGGAAGTGAGCCTGGCCGGGCCGGACGGCAGCGTCGCCACCAGGCCGTGCGCGGTGGCGTTCTCCGGCAACTACCCGCGCGCGCTCGACGGGCTGGCACGGCTGTTGTCGCTCGACATGCGTGTCATCGACCCGGCGTGGATCGGCATGAAGCTGCGCAAACTCCTCAACTACGCCGAGCCGCTGGGCCACTTCATGGCCTTCGTCCCGGGGCTGCCGCACAGCCAGCGGCGCCAACAGGTGTGGCCGTCGACCGTGGCGTATGTGGCGCGGCTCATCATCCATCGCTACGCGATGCTCGGCGTTCTGAACGAAGAAGGGCTGCCGCTGCGCGAGATGGGTGTGCTCGAATCGCCGCAAGCCGCCTCGGGGACTGCTGCACGCGCGAAGAGTCAGTTGCTCGCCGGCAAGCCCTGCCCCGAATGCGGCAACCCGACGCTGATCCACCGTGACGGTTGCGATTTCTGCACCGCGTGCGGCTACGTCGGGCAGTGTGGTTGATGCCGGCGTGGAGGCGATGGCGCAAGCCGCGACAACCCGTCAGAACTTCAACTTCAACGCCGCAGCCAGCCCCCACACGCGGTCGCGCTCGCTGAACGCATCCGGGCGCGGCCAGAAGTGGCCCACGCCGATTTCGCCGAGCAGCCAGTTGCGATAAAGCGGTTGCTCCCAGCGCACCTGAAGTCCGTACTCCGACACCGGCACGCCCGTGCCTTCGGCTCCGCTGAACAGCGCCTCGAGCGCGAGCACGCGCTCCGTGCCGAAGGTCTTGTAGCCGCCGACGAGGCTGTTCCATTCGAATCGCCGGCTCACCTGGGTGATCGTCGCCGAATTGAGCCAGCGCACCGCGACGCTGGGCGACAGTGTGTGCGCATAGGAGCCGACCGTGGTGGAGCCGAAGTGGTCGGCCACCGTCCAGAACAGCGTCTCTCGAAACGCGATCGTGTCTGCGTCACTGAGGGCCCAGGCGCGGTCGTAGCTCGCCTGCGCGAATGGCTTGACCGGCCCGCGCACGCCGACGCGGAATTCGAACGATTCCAGATACGGCACTTTCACGCCGGCGAAGAAAGATCGCTCGATCGGCCGTGACTCGCGCAGCCGCTGCTGCTGCGTGAACGCCTGTGGGTTGTCGGTCACGACATCGCGCTCGTCGTCGTTGCCGATGAACACATGCACCCGGTGCTCCAGATTGGGCAGGCGAAAGCGCGCGTTGAAGCGTTGGTCGAATTCATGTGGCTGGCGCTCGCGTTTGTGCACGATCAAGTCGATCCGGCCATCGCTCACCTTGCCGCCTTCGTCGAACCCTTTGTTGCCGAAGCTGCCGTCCACCGCGCGCGCCAGCCACTCCGTCGTGGAGCGCAGCGTGCGCCGCGTCGTTTGCAGGATGTCCTCGACCACTTGGGAAGGGGATTCCGTCGCCTCGGGCTCCCCTTCGGCGGCAGGGGCAGGGGCAGGAGCAGGGGCAGGGGCAGGAGCAGGGGCAGGGGCAGGCGGGTCCTGCGCCGGCGTTGGCAGGTGCAGGAATGCGCAGGCAGCAAGCGCCGCCCAGCGGTGCCAAGCCGCCCGGGTCAGCTGACGAAAAGGCATGGCCAACTCTAACCTGGACCCGGAATTCGCCACGGTGTCCGAGATTCGGGCCGCGATGGCTAGCGCTTGCCTAACGGTGAGTCGCGAAGCTTCTGGCATTGCAACGCCAGGAGGTTTTCATGCTCACTTCGATTCGACACACGCGCCGGGCCGCGCGCGGCCTCGTTTGTTCCCTCATCGGCTTCACCGTGTTGCTTTGCCTTGCCGCGTGTGGCGGAGGCGGTGGGGGCGCCGGCGGCGCCAACAACGCCGAACGCACGATCGGTCTGGACAGCAACGTCGCGCCCAACAGCGGGGCGCGCTGTTTCGACGGGTATCCGCTGCAGGATGGGGTGACCCAGTTTCCGAACATTCCCTTCGTCTTCGCCGGCGCGGGCTCGTGCACCATCCTCACCTTCTCACCGCAGGACCCAGGCAACGCCAGCCTCGGAACGGTGACGACCGCGCGCGTGCGCGTCGGCTCCACCAGCGGCCCCATGCGCTTCGTGCGTCTGCGCAATTTCTTCAACAACCAACCGGGGACGAACGGCAACCCGCAGTGCTGCGCCATCCAGGAGTACGGGGCGGTGTTCGTGCCGACACCCAACTCCGTCACCCAGGTGGCGCTGAACTTCCGCATGGCCTGGGAACCGCCGCCCCCGGCCAATGACTTCACGACGATCATCGTGCAAGATCGCATCGGCCTCGAAGTGCTGGACGCCAATACGCCGATCCCAGGCGTGTGGACGAGCAACGGCCTGCCCGAGATCGGCGTCAACGCCACCTTCATCTGGCTGCCTTCGATCAGCAACCAGGGCTTTCCGCCCGGCGCCCTGCAACTGCCCAACCGCAGCGGCAGTTACAGCGGCTTCTTGCCCACCTTCAACTACAGCTTCGTGCCGGGTTGAGGCACCAGGGCGTTTGCGCCGCCGATCGTTCGGCTCGTGCGTCCGGCTCAGCGGCTTCGGCTGAACTCGACGCCCAGGCTGATCAGCAGCGGCACCGCCGCGCCGATGCACGCCGCCGCCAGCACGTCGGTCGGCCAGTGCACGCCCAGCACCAGGCGCGACAGCGCGACGAGCGCGATCCAGACGAGTGCGATGCCCACCACGGTCTCGCGCGCCGCGGGGCGCAGCCGCGCCAGGCTCAGCGAGAGCGCGGTCGCGAACGCGGCAACCACCAGCGTGTGGCCGCTCGGAAAACTCGAACCCCAGTACCACTGCGTCGCCCAGAGCTGGGGGCGCTCGCGGCCGACGAGCATCTTCACGACGTAGACGATGCTCGCGCCGCCGATCGTCGATGCGGCGACGAGCAGGGCTTCGAAGCGGTGCTGGCGCAGCAGCAGCGCCGCCACCGCGAGCAGCGCCATCGGAACCAGCGCCATCGCCGAGCCGGTCAGGGTGATCGCGTCGAACAGTGGGTTCAAGCTGTGCGGCACCGACTCGCGCACAAATAGCAGGATCGCCTTGTCCACCGGCGCCGATTCGCCGCCGAGAACGTCTTCCGTGACCTGAATCGCGCCGGCCACCACAAGGAAAGCCCAGAGCAGCGCCAGCCGGCGCCGTTGCAGCGCGGGCGTCCACGACGGCTGGCGGTGCCGCACGTAGAGCGCGAACGCCAGGTAGGCGCCGGCGACGATGCAGGCGATCTTCGCGAGATCGAGCAGGGCGGTGAGGGTCACGATGCGATTCGGTGCGGGGCGATGTTTTGCGCGGCAGGCACCGGGAAGTCCCGGTTGCCCGTGGCGATTGTGGCCCGGACACTCGGCCGACATGACACCTGAAAACTCAGCCATGCGGATTTACCGCCTTCGAGACACGACACCCGCGCAACTGCAAGGCCTTGCCGAAGTCTTGGTCGATTGCGTTGAAGGCGGCGCGTCGGTGAGTTTCATGCACCCGTTGTCGATCGACAGGCCGATTGCCTTCTGGCGCGGTGTCGCCGAAGAGGCCGCCCGCGGCGAGCGCGCGCTGCTCGTCGCCGAAGACGCTTCCGGCATCGTCGGCACCGTGCAACTGGTCCTGGCACAGCCCGAGAACCAGCCGCACCGCGCCGACCTGTCGAAAATGCTCGTGCACCGCCGCGCGCGCCGTGCGGGCCTGGGCGCGATGTTGATGCAAGCGGCCGAGCAAGTGGCGCGCGAATGCGGCAAGACGCTGCTCGTGCTGGACACCGCCAGCATCGAGGCCGCACGGTTGTATTCGCGCCTGGGCTGGCAAGCGTGTGGCTCGGTGCCGGGCTACGCCCTGCTGCCGCACGGCGGACTGTGCGCGACGACGTTCTTCTACCGCGACCTGGGCGCATAGGAGCCTGTCGGACTTTGGGGCGGCTATGCTTGCGGCACAAGGCCGTGCCGCACGAGGTGCGCGGCAAGAAGCCCAGGAGAGACCCTTGAATCCATTGCATTTGATGTCGGCGCGGCGCTCCGTGGCGCCGAGTCTCGTTCTTCGTGCCACCGCCGCCGTCGGCCTTGCTGGACTGCTTGTTGCGTGCAGCCCAAGTCCGCCGCCCGGCGCCGGCCACGGCGGCCCGCCCGGCGGCGGCATGCCGCCGATGCCCGTGAACGTGGTCGTGGCGGCGCTGCAGAAAGTGCCGGTGTCGATCGAAGCGGTGGGCACGCTCGAAGGGCTGAAAGAGGTGGAGGTGCGCGCGCGTGTCGCCGGCACCTTGCAGCAGCAGTTGTTCCGCGAAGGGGCGCCGGTGGCAGCGGGCGCGCCGCTGTACCGCATCGAGCGTGCGCCGTTCGAAATCGCGCTCGACGCGGCGCGCGCCAACGTCGCGCAGATGGAAGCGCGCGTCGAGCAGTCGCGGCGCGAAAGCGCGCGCTTAGGCAACCTGATTGCCGACAAGGCGATCAGCCAGCGCGAGGCCGATGAAGCCGGCAGCTCGCTCAAGACCAGTGAAGCGACGCTCGCCGCGGCGCGCGCGCAGGAGCGCGAGGCGGCGCTGAACCTGAGCTACACCGACGTGGCGGCGCCGATCGCCGGTGTGGTGCAACGCTCGATCAAGAGCGTGGGCTCGTACGTGTCGCCGGCGATCGACGGTGGTGTGCTCGCGACGATCGTGCAGACGAACCCGATCCGGGTGCGCTTCGCGCTCACGGAAGCGGAAGCGGCGCAGGTGCGCAAGGGCGCCAACGGGCGCACGCGCGAAGTGCGCCTGCAGTTGCCCACCGGAGAAGTCGCGAAAGAAGTCGGCCGAATCGACTTCGCGTCGTCGATCGTCGATGCGCGCCTGGGCACGGTGCAATTGCGCGCCGAGTTGAACAATTCGGGCGGTACCTGGCTCCCTGGGCAGTTCGTGCGCGTGCAGGTGAGCACCGGCGAGCAAGACGCGTATCTGGTGCCGCAGGCTGCCGTGATGAGCGGCGAGCAGGGCCGCTTCGTGTGGCTGATCGGACCCGAAGGCAAGGCGACGCCCCGGCCGGTGCAGGCCGGGGCGTGGCTCGGCAGCGATTGGGTGATCCGCTCCGGCCTCGCGCCGGGCGACCAGGTGATCGTGAGCAACCTGATCAAGATGCGGCCTGGCGCGCCGGTGCAGGTGGCGCCGCCGCCAGCTGGCGGGCCTGGTGCGTCCGCGCCTGCTGCGGGGGCGGCGGCGCCGAGCGGGTCCGCGTCGGCGGCGCGATCGGCCAGTGGCGCGGTCACGCCGGCCGCTCCCACCAAGCCCGCGCGCTGATTGACCATGTCCCGCTTTTTCATCGAACGCCCGGTGTTCGCCAGCGTGCTCGCGCTGGTGCTCGTGATCGCCGGCCTGATGGCGGCGCGCTCGCTGCCGATCGCGCAGTACCCGGAAATCGCGCCGCCCACCGTGATCATCACCGCGGTCTACCCCGGCGCGTCGGCCGAAACGCTCGCGTTCACGGTGGCCGCGCCGATCGAAGAACAGCTCTCGGGGATCGAGAACCTGTTGTACATCAACTCGACGTCGGCCTCCAACGGCCAGACCACGATCACCGCCACGTTCGAGGCGGGCACTGACATCGACAAGGCCACCTTCAACGTCAACAACCGGGTTCAGCTCGCCACGCCGCGCCTGCCCGACGAAGTGCGGCGCAACGGCGTGCAGGTGGCGAAACGCTCGACCAACTTCCTGCTCGTGATCGCGATCAATTCGCCGGACCAGTCGCACGACGCGCTGTTCCTGTCGAACTACGCGACGCAGAACGTGGTCGACGAGATCAAGCGCATTCCCGGCACCGCCGGCGTGTTCGTGTTCGGCGCGCGCGACTACTCGATGCGCCTGTGGCTGCAGCCCGACCGCATGGCGAGCCTGGGGCTGACCACCAACGACATCGCGCAGGCCGTGAACGCGCAGAACGCGCAGTTCGCGGCGGGCAAGATCGGCGCGCCGCCTTCGCTGCCCGGACAGCAGCTGGAGTACACCGTCACTGCGCGCGGGCGCTTGGTGCGGCCCGAGGAGTTCGGCAACATCGTGCTGCGCTCCTCGGCCACCGGCGGCACCCTGAGGCTGCGCGATGTGGCGCGCATCGAGCTCGGCGCGCAGAGTTACGACGCCGACAACTCGGTCAACGGCCAGCCGGCGATCGCGCTGGCGGTGCTGCTCGCACCGGGCGCGAACGCGCTCGACACCGCGGCGGGCGTGAAGGCGCGCATCGCGGAACTCAAGCGCGAACGCTTTCCCCCGGGCGTCGACTACCTGATCCCTTACGACACCACACTGTTCGTACAGGCGTCGATCAAGGCGGTGCTGGAAACGATTCTCGAGGCCGCGCTGATCGTGCTGGCCGTCGTGTTCGTGTTCCTGCAATCCTGGCGCGCCACGCTGATCCCGATGCTCGCCGTGCCGGTGTCGCTGATCGGCACGTTCGCGGGCCTGTACATGTTCGGCTTCTCGATCAACACGCTCACGCTCTTTGCGATGGTGCTGGCGATCGGCATCGTGGTCGACGACGCGATCGTCGTGCTGGAGAACGTGGAACGCCTGATGCGCGAAGAAGGCATGTCGCCGATGGCGGCGTCGCTGGAAGCGATGCGCGAAGTGCAGGGCGCGGTGATCGGCATCGTGCTGGTGCTGTGCGCGGTGTTCATCCCGGTCGCGTTTCTGGGCGGCATCGCCGGCCAGCTGTACCGGCAGTTCGCGGTGACGGTGACGATCGCCGTCGTGCTCTCGGGCGTGGTCGCGCTCACGCTGACGCCGGCGCTGTGCGCGATTCTGCTGAAGCACGAGCATGGCGCCTTCAGCGTGAAGCTGTTCAAGCCGTTCAATGCGGTGTTCGGCTGGATCACGCGGCGCTTCATCGATGCGGTCCATCTGGCGCTGCGCCAGCGCATTGCTTCGCTCGTGCTGTTCGCATTGATGCTCGGCGCCGTAGCGTGGCTGCTGCAACGCGTGCCGGGCAGCTTCGTGCCGCCGGAAGACCAGGGCTACATCATCGCGATCGGCCAGTTGCCCGATGGCGCGACGCTCGAGCGCACCGCCAAGACGACGGAACAGTTGCGGCTGATGCTCAAGGACAACCAGGCGATTTCCAACATCTTCATCGTCAACGGCTTCGACCTGATCAGCGGCGGCAGCAAGAGCAGCGCGGCGACGATCTTCATGCCGATGAAGCCCTGGGAGCAGCGCACGCAGACGTCGATGCAGCTCGCGGGGCAGGTGAGCGGCCTGGGCTTCATGGCGCTGGGCGACGGCGTCGTGTTCGCGTTCAACCCGCCGCCGATCCTGGGCCTGGGCCAGGCCGGCGGCTACGAGGTCTACGTGCAAGGCCGCAACGATCCCGATCCCAAGCGCCTGGCGCAGGTGACGCAGGACTTCACCGCGGCGATCGCGGCGCGCCCCGAGTTGACGCCGGCGCAATCGTTCTTCCGCGCCAGCGTGCCCCAACTTCGCGTTGAAGTCGACCGGGAAAAGGCGCTCGCGCTCGGCGTTCCGGTGAACGAGGTGTTCGCCGCGCTGCAGGCGCAGATGGGGTCGCTCTACGTCAACGACTTCAACCTCGCCGGGCGCACCTACCGCGTGACGATGCAGGCCGACGCGGCGTACCGCGCCAAGCCCGACGACCTGGGCCGCATCTACGTGCGCTCCGCGACCAGCGGCCAGATGGTTTCGTTGCAGGCGCTGATCACGGTGACCGACATCGTCGGCCCCGAACAGGTGGAGCGCTACAACAGCTACATCGCAGCCAAGGTGCTGGGCGGCGCGAAGCCCGGGTTCAGCTCGGGCGAGGCGATCCGCGCGGTCGAGGAAACCGCGCGCGCCGTGCTGCCGCCGGGCTACCAGATCGAATGGACCGGCCAGGCGTTCCAGGAAAAGCGCGCCGGCAATGCCTCGGTGTTCGCGTTCGGCTTCGCGCTGATCATGGTCTACCTGATCCTCGCGGCGCTCTACGAGCGCTGGGGCGTGCCGCTGGCGGTGGTGCTGGCCGTGCCGTTCGCGCTGCTGGGTGCCTTGGGCTTCGTGTTGCTGCGCGGAATGGAAAATGACATCTATTTCCAGATCGGCCTGATCGTGCTGATCGGCCTGGCGGCGAAGAACGCGATCCTGATCGCCGAGTTCGCGATGCAGGGCATGGAGGCCGGCGCCACCGCGCGCGAAGCGGCGGCGGACGCGGCGCGGCTGCGCTTTCGGCCGATCGTGATGACCTCGCTGGCGTTCGTTCTCGGCGTCGTGCCGCTCGTGCTCGCCACCGGCGCGGGCGCGGCGGCGCGGCAGAGCATGGGCTCGGGCGTGTTCGGCGGAATGATCGTCGCGACCTTCATCGCGCCGATCTTCGTGCCGCTGTTCTTCACGCTGCTCGCGCGCAAGGCGCGGCCGGTGCATTCGCATGGGCACGCGGTGTCGCCGGTGCATCCTGGCGCTGCGCTGGAGGACAAGTCGTGAGCGCGCGCATTTCTTCGGGTTCGTTCTTCTCCCTCTCCCGCTGGCGGGAGAGGGTCGGGGTGAGGGTGAACGTGGGGTCGGTCACGGTGCTGTTCGGCGTGATTGCCTTGGCGGGCTGCGCAACCGAGCCCAAGATCGCTCGGCCCCAAGTCGCGCTGCCAGCGCAGTTCACGCCCGCCAGCCCGGCCGCATCCGCGCCCGCGCCGGCAACGTCGATCATCAGCGACTGGTGGACGCTCTACGGCGACGCAGCGCTCAGCGAAATCGTCACCGCGGCCCTGAAGAACAACACCGACCTCGCGCTGGCCGTCGCGCGCGTCGACGAAACCGCCGCGGTGCTCGGCCTCACGCGTTCCGCGCAGTGGCCGAGCGTGGACCTGGGCGCGTCGGTCACGCGCTCGCGCCTGAGCACGCTCAACGGTCAGCCGGCGCCGCCGGGGGGTGCGGAATCGACGACGCACCGCGCCGCGCTGTCGACATCGTTCGAGATCGACCTGTGGGGCAAATTGCGCAACGCGAGCGCCGCGGCGCAGCAGCAGATGCTCGCGGCGGTGTACGCGCGCGACACGGTGCAGCTCGCGCTGACTGCGAGCGCCGCGCAGCTCTACTTCGGCCTGCGTTCGCTCGACGCGCAACTCGCGGTGAACGAGGCGCAGATGCGTTCGCGCAGCGAGAGTCTGCGCCTGGTGGAGCGGCGCGCGGCCGGCGGCGTGGCGTCGGCGCTGGACGCCGCGCTCGCCCGCACCGCACTCGCGGCGGTGCGCGCGCAGCGCCCGGAATTGAAGCGCCAGCGTGCGCTGCTCGAACACCAGCTGGCGCAGCTCACCGGCCGGCCGGGCGTGGGTGTGGACCCGGCCGCGACGCCGATGGCGCAGTCGCTGACCTTGCCCGCCACGCCGCCTCCGGGGCTGCCCGCACAACTGCTCGAGCGCCGGCCCGACGTGCGCCAGGCCGAGGCGCAGCTCGGCGCCGCGCAGATCCAGATCGACGTGACCCGCGCCGCGGTCTGGCCGACGATCTCACTCACCGGTTCGTTGGGGGCGCAAAGCGCGTCGCTCACCGACTTGCTGAAGAGCGGTGCGCAGATCTGGTCGATCGGCCCGTCGATGCTGGTTTCGCTGTTCGACGCCGGGCGCAACGTCGCGCGCACCGACCAGGCACGGGCCCAGGCCGAGCAGGCGGCGATCGGCTATCAGAAGGCCGCGTTGACGGCGTTTCGCGAAACCGCCGATGCGCTGGTGAGCGTGGAGCAGGGCGCATTGCAGGAAGTGGAAGTCGAAGCGCAGCGGCGTGAGGCGAACGAGGCATTGCGCATCGCGAACCGGCGCTATGAATCGGGTTACTCGGGATTTCTGGATGTGCTGGAAGCGCAGCGCGGCGTGCAAGACGCCGAACTTTCATTGGTTCGCGTGCGCCAGGCGCGGCTCGAGGCGAGTGTGGCGCTGATCAAGGCATTGGGTGGAGGGTGGGAGGCGCCAAAACGATAGTTCGCCCAGTTCGCCCCAAGGTCCGAGCGGCAGGGCGATGGCGGCGCCCCCGTTCTCCGGCCCACGCTCGCGGGGTACCACCGAGCAGCATCACGGCCATTCTCGTCATCACCGCCAGTGCCCTGGAGCCGTTTGCGGGCCACCGCGAATGGGGCCTCCGCCCGGGGGCACCACCACCGCCCTGAGCAAGGTCGTTGGCGCGGCACCTCGAGGCCCGTGGCAGCGCAGCGGCTCGACCTAAGAGTGACTCTTCATCCGCCGGTGCGTCGAGTTGCTCTGCCTCCATGCGGGTCTTCGTTAGAAGGAAGTGGAACGCCTGAATGCGGACTGAGCTGTGATAGGCGGCCTTCGACACTGTCAGTTGTCATGCCAATCTCTACGAGGGCAGGCATCGTTCCATTCGTGAGCATGCAAATGATCTGAGCCATGGCGTTGCACTTCAATTCTGAGACCGCGGCGGTGCCTAACGTTTGCATTCAGCGGCCGCCGGAGGCGGTCCGCTTGAAGTAATGGTTAGCCGCCTGCGACGAGCGTGAAAGCTGCGACGAGGACCGGCCAGGACTTCTGACAAACGTCGGCTATATCATTTGCCAGCGCAGTGATCTTCATGGCCTTCTCAAGTAACGAGAGAGCTACGGTGTTCTGCCGTGCTCCTTTCGGCGTGGCGGCTTCCTTGGAAACGACACTCAGGCTTTCAATGAGTTCGTTCTTCTGGTTTCCCGTGAGATCACGGCTCTGGAGAATGGCCTCTGACAAGTCCTTGATCGCCTGGGCAAGCCCGGGCTCGCCGCATTGCAAGAGTGCACTTATGGACTGATCGACTGTGCCGATGGAGCCTGTGTTGAGCGTTCCCACTACGCTGTTGCTGACATGGATGTTCTGCATTCTTGTTCCTGCAATAACCAAGGGGTGGGGTCGAGGTGGAAATTTTGGACCCGTCGCTGGCATCCCGACTGAGGCCCCCATCTCGTCGGTTATGTAGTTCAACATTCGCTCGTGATTCTCGAGCTGCTGCTGCTGAATCTGGGAGAACTTAAAGTAGCAATCGAGACACAACAGGATGCTGGGCTCGCCGAGGTGGTAGATCGCGGGCTTTTCGCACTGATGGCACTTCATGGGTGGCTTCAGGTGGCTAACGGTGGAGGTCAGCGGCTGCCGAAGGCATGCCGCTGCAAGGACAGGTTAGGCCGCAACTCGAAGCAGCTGAAGATATTGGGTTCAAGGCTTCGCTTCTAAGACAGGTTTCGAACCACTCAGATTCCAACCTACACAGGTCGCCTTTCCAGACGTGTCGAACGCAACGATATTGACAACGATCACCTTGAGGCGGCATAGCTCGATGAGTGGTTTGATGTATTTCTCAGCCAAACGGGTTCCAACTAGCACTCGAACAATCTTGATACGCAAGTACTGCCCTGAGTTATCCGGTGGCACCACAACCCTGACCTCCTGCTCGTGCTCCCAAAACTTGAGTTTGTAGTGGAGACGTGAGGAGGCCGATGAATGGTCAACTTCAGCGAGATCTTCCACGTAGCGAACATTGATGATGTCATTCGCATACGGGGTGATATCGAGTTCAACGCACATGCCGCTGTGACCGTTGCCATAGTAGGACCACATGAGTGGACTATCGAAGCCTCTTGAGAACGAGCAGACCCGATTGGTATTCAGTTCTATACGCTGCCTCTCCCAGTAGTCAAAGAGATGAGCGAGTTGGTCTTCGTCACTAGAGTGAGGAGCTTGCCCCGGCCCCTTGACTCCGAGCATTCCTTCCAGTGGGTCGTTTAGTTGCTCCGGCGTAGGGCAATAGGCTCGTTCGTTGACGAGAAGATCCACAACGTTCTCAAAGGGTTCAAGGCTCTTGAACTTGTAGACGATCTCTTCCCGGTGCTCCAAATTTGCGGCCTAACGATAAAGTTCAGCTGCCGCTGGAGGGCGCAGCCCGGAAGGGGTCGGCTGGAACGCAAGGTTAGCCCGCACTCGCTCCCACGCGATGAAGTTGTCCGCCGATAGATGACCACTCGCGTTTGTGCTCAAGGTAGAGATGCAGTTCGGGAAACAGAAGCTGCAGAGAACCGAGCTCCTCTGACTGAAAGCGACTACCTCTTGGATCCTTGTAGTAGTTTTGGCCACCCAGCCGCCAGCCAAACCATACGAATCGACGCTTCGTCAAGTTCCCGTGCAGGTGGGACCACAGGTCGTCCGTCCTTCTCCGACCGAACCGAGGCTGCTTTCGCGGCTTCATCAAGCGTGGGATACAGCGGCGGTACTCCATAAAAGAACGTGGATTGCTTTGACACTAGAGCCTGGTGAAAGAAGCCGCGATACTTCAGTCGGTCAACCTCCAGTACGAGTTTGTGCTCGTCAATGGTTACAGCATCAGCCAACGCCTGGCCATGGGCGAGGCTTCTCGCGGCCTCAATCCACTTGGCACGATCGTTGTTCCCGTCTGATAGCAATGACTGAGCGTGGTCAAAGGCCTTGGCGAAGCCTTCAAGGTTGAACGCAGATCGCTTCTCTTCGGCTTCAGCACGTGCCTTTGACTGCGTGAAGAGGTGGCCGGCCAGCGCCAGCAGGACACCAGCCGGCAGTGCGCTCTGAAGGGCCTTTTGCACGCTCGATTCGAAGAACAGGGCACCGCCTAGAACGGCTACCGCAGCGCCTAATAGACACCAACCCAATATGTCGAGGACCGATCGCGAGTTCATTGTGTTGCGGGCTAACCTGGATGTGGACCCACGGCCCCCGGCGCGGCAGGTTGGTCCTTTTCCCGGGGTCGTTTCATCCGCTTGGCCTCTGAATTCGAGTATCCGGCTTT